>CAYQZX010000001.1:0-119411 GCA_964422165.1 uncultured Eubacteriales bacterium
CTGGAACTTAAAGTTATTAGCTGGGAAAGCAGCCTTTTGGCTGCAGAAATTGAGGAGGCTGATTTAGTGGTAAATGCTACTCCAGTAGGTTTACCTAACTGGTCTGGCTCATTTCCGCTGGAAACATCTTTTTTGGGCAGCGGCAAGTTGTTCTTTGACTTGATCTATAAACCAGAAGTAACCCCTTTTATGAAAATCGGGTTGTGTTGCGGAGCTCGAGCTGTTAACGGGCTTGACATGCTCCTCTTTCAGGCCATGAAATCTCTGGAAATCTGGACCGGAGTAAAAACTTCATTTCAGAGCTGGCAGGAAGCTTATCAGAAAATTCTCGGGTGCGAAGCTCACTAATTAGTAAGAAATAAGGAGTAAAAAAATGTTACGTTATCTAACAGCTGGAGAATCACACGGTAAAGCCCTGGTGGGCATTCTGGAAGGTATGATTGCTGGTGTAAAGGTGGATGAAGAGAATATTGCCCGGGAACTTAGATGCCGCCGGAACCATTATGGCCGGAGCTCGCGCATGGTTCTGGAGGATGAAAAATTTGAAATCCTCAGCGGTGTCAGAAATGGATTGACTACCGGAGCTCCCATTGCTGTTGTTATTCAGAATCGAGACATAAAGGAATTAGAAGATTTTTCCCCCCGCCCTGGGCATGCTGATTTAGCGGGATGTATTAAATATGGGTTTAAAAATATTCATCTGGTGGCAGAAAGAGCCAGTGCCCGGGAAACAGCTTTGCGTGTAGCCCTGGGAGCCATAGTTAAGAGCTTTCTCCAGGAATTTAAAATCAAGTTCGTCTCCCACACGGTGGAAATTGGTGGGATCAAAAACAGAAAGCCTCATTCTTTTGAGGAGATAGAAAAACACCGGTTTGATTCTCCTCTTTTTTGCCTGGAAAAAGATACGGAAAAAGAGATGATGGCTGTGATCCAGCAGGCAGCATCTAAAGGGGACTCGGTCGGTGGAACAACAGAAATAAAAGTGAAGGGCCTACCGGCTGGTCTTGGTTCTTTTGTCCATTATGACCGGCGGTTTGAGTTCAGAATTGGAGGAGCTTTGCTTTCTATTCCAGCAGTTAAAGGAATAGAAATTGGAGAGGTCAAAACTTTTGGCTCAGAAAATAATGACCCTATTCAGGTGGAGAAGGGAAAAATCAAAAGACCGAAAAATGATGCGGGAGGCCTGGAAGGCGGGATGAGTAATGGTCAGGAGCTGGTCGTTAAGTTAAAAGTAAAACCGGTTCCTTCTCTTATGTATCCAGTAGATTCAGTGAATTTAAAGACATTAACCACAGCTAAAACCCCAGTTTTAAGGGCTGATGTATGTGTCGTACCGGCAGCCGGGATTGTGGCTGAAAGTGTTCTCGCTCTGGAAATTGGCAGTCTTTTTCTGGAAAAGTTTGGAGGCGATTCATTAGCGGAGGTGAAACGGAACTGGTTATCCTATCTAAAAGAAACCGAAGCAGTGAACTGGAGAATAGAAGAATGAATATCATCATTACTGGCTTTATGGGCACAGGGAAAACTACGGTAGGCAGGTTAGTAGCCAGACAATTAGGTCGTTTTCATCTGGATACTGATAGGATGGTGGTGTCTAAAACTGGTAAATCAATCAAGAGCATATTTGAACAATGGGGCGAAACCTACTTCAGACGGTTTGAAAAATCAGTGGTCAAAGAAATATGCCGGCATGAAAGAAAAGTGGTTATCTCTACTGGTGGTAAGACGTTGCTTGATGAAGAAAATTTTATCAGACTCTCAGAGACAGGTGTGGTATTTACTTTGATTGACAGTCCGCTTAATTGCTGGGAAAGAGTAAAAAAATCGTTTAATAGACCTCTTTTAAAGAATCTTGACCTTGCTGGCTTTTTAGCTCTGTATGGTGAAAGGGAAAAATTATATCAGGGCTTGCCAAATAAAATTAATATAGAGGGCCTTTCACCAGAGAAGGTAGCGGAAAAAATCCTTGGTTTTTTGGCCTCAAAAACTAACGGATTCGAAATCACTCAAGGACGGCAAAAAACGGTTGTAAGTATGCAGAGATTTATATCCCTTAAAGCTCGAGATATAGTTGAAGATAAACAAACAAAACTCTTTATCGTCTATGATAAAAGGGTGACCAGGGCACTGGAAATAAAGACTGCCGAAGAAAAGGTGTATGCCCTGCCGCTGGAAGCAACTGACGTCAATAAAAATCTACAGCAGGCAGAAAAAATTTGGAAATGGTTATTGGCCAATGGAGTTAGGAGGGATTCTATTTTAATTTCAGTCGGGGGTGGAGTCATTGGCGACCTGGCTGGTTTTGTTTCTTCAACTATTTTAAGGGGTATAAAGCACTTTCATCTGCCGACAACTTTATTAGCCATGGTTGATTCTTGCCTGGGCGGCAAAAATGGAATTAACTATGGCGATTTTAAGAACTGCCTTGGCACTTTTTCTCTTCCAGAGCGAGTTATCATTAATCCATTTTTTTTACATTCCCTCAAAACGCTAGACCTGTCTACAGGCCTGGTTGAGGCAGTGAAGGCAGGGCTGATTGGTGATACCGGCCTGGTTGATTTAATTGAGGAAAAGCTGGACCTGATCTGGAAAAAGGACATAACTACACTGGAAGAAATTATCTGGCGAGCCCTTCAGGTTAAAGGAACTATAGTGGAAGAAGATCTTTACGAGACAGGAAATAGAAAGAAATTGAATTTTGGTCATACCCTTGGGCATGCCCTGGAAGCCTTTCATAATTATCAGATATCACATGGCCAAGCGGTGGCCATAGGGCTTCTTTATTCTTTGAGGGTGTCAGAACTATTAAGCTTAGCTGATTCAGCTGTTCGAGAAAGATTGAAAAATCTTTTTCTTCGCTTGGGCTTGAAAATTAGGATTCATGGTCATAGGGCTGAACTACTGATGTTAATGGGCCAGGACAAGAAAGCTACGGAGCAGGGACTTGATTTTGTTTTGTTCAGCAATAGCTCCGGGGTAATTATTAAAAATAATATTGACCAGAAATTGATGTTAGAAGCCATGGAGGAGGTGATTGATGAAAATATTGATAATTAATGGCCCGAATCTTAATTTTCTTGGGCGGAGAAAAGAAGAAATTTATGGACAAATGAGCCTGGAGGAGATAAATCAGCGCCTGGTAGAAAAGGCCAAAGCCCTGGATATGCAGGTTGAATTTTTTCAGAGCAACAGCGAAGGCGAAATTATAGACAGGATACAGCAGGCAGCAGATGTTTATGATGGTTTAATTATAAATCCGGGAGCTTTAACCCATTATTCATATGCCCTGAGAGATGCTCTGGAATCTTTATCTGTACCTGTAATTGAAGTTCATCTAAGTAACATTTTTGCCCGGGAAGATTTCAGGCAAAAAAGCGTAACTGCACCTGTTTGTGCTGGAGTTATAACTGGATTTGGCTGGAGGTCCTATCTGGCCGCTTTAGAAGTTTTTCATCAGTGGGTAAGCCAGTTGTAAGGTTCTGAAGGAGTTGAAAAAAGCTTCTGTAAAAAAGCCTTAGAAGTTGAAAAATAGTCGGTTTAATGGTAAATTTTATCTTGCTCTGAAGCACCTGTGTTTGTTAAATGCGGGCGGTTAGCTCAGCTGGGAGAGCGCGGCGTTCGCAACGCTGAGGTCGGGGGTTCGAGTCCCCTACCGTCCACCATTTATTTTAGCCATAATAATTTGGCGAGGAAGTAGATGCAGAATATCTGGCTTCTGGTAGGAACGGCTGCTACCTTGGGATTTGTGCATACGCTGATTGGCCCCGACCATTATCTGCCATTTATAGTGATCAGCCGGGCCAGGAAATGGAAGCTAGGAAAGACGTTATGGGTTTCTTTCCTCTGCGGCCTGGGGCATGTGCTGAGCTCGGTGGTCCTTGGCTTTTTAGGGATTGCTCTGGGGATAGCAGTCGGCCACCTGGAAGAAGTTGAATCCACCAGAGGTACTATCGCCTCCTGGCTGCTCATAGGCTTTGGCCTGGCTTACATGGTCTGGGGCTTGAGGAAGGCTTACCGGTCACGCCCGCATGAGCATGTTCATTACCATCCGGATGGTGAAGTTCACGTTCATACCCACACCCATGAAAACGGACATCTGCACCTGCACGAGGAAGAGGCGGGCTCAAAGAAAAGCATCACCCCGTGGGTGTTGTTCCTGATTTTTGTCTTCGGGCCATGCGAGCCTCTGATTCCGTTGCTGATGTACCCGGCGGCCCAGCATTCAACCAGCGGAGTGATATTGGTTACGGTGGCTTTTGGTCTGACCACCATCCTGACCATGCTGGCCATCATCAGCCTGTCAGCCTGGGGCTTAAGTTTCGTCCGGCTGGGAGTGCTGGAGCGCTATTCCCATGCTCTGGCCGGTAGCCTCATCCTGATTTCCGGGCTAGCCGTGCAGTTTCTTGGGCTTTAAAGGCGTTGCTCTGACCACCTGGGCCTTAAAATACCTGGACTTCCTGGCAGAGAAACTGAGAATTAAATCTGGTGGTCAGAAATCGCTAATTTGTTAATTTACTTATCTGCTGACGCCAGTACTGTTTTCCATCACGCTTTCCAGGAAAAGTTTTTCCAGGTCTGGAGTCGGTATTTGTTTCAAGTTCATAGAAATCATCTCATCCTGAAGAAGTTTTGCCAGACTATTAATCAGGTGGACAAAATCTTTTACTCTTACTTCTTCTCCCAATATCAATCTGGCTCTTTCACCTGCGTCCTGATTTTCTTTAATTAACTTTGCTACTCTCCAGGCAGTCTTCAGCTGTTCTATTTCTCCATGACAGACAACCTGGCCTTCATTTATCAGAACTACTTCATCGCAAAGTCGTTCTACTTCAGGTAGAAGGTGAGAAGAAAGGAAAATAGTCTGGCCCTCCTCTTTAAGCTCCAAGATCAAATTCCTGATTTCGTGCATGACGATAGGATCAAGGCCGGTAAAAGGTTCGTCAAAAATCAGAAGGTCAGGATGGCCGAGGATGGCCACAGCCAGGGCAACTTTCTGTAACGTGCCTTTGGACAGGTTTTTAAGACGGCGGTCAAGATGCTCAGTGAGAGTCAGTTTTTCTGCCAGGCGCTCGATTTCACTGGCTGCTTCCGCTAGGGTCAGACCTTTATTCCTGGCTACCAGATAAAATGTTTCTCTTGGGGTAAGAAATGGATAAAGTCCAGAAAGCTCCTGTAGATAGCCAATGTCCGGGTATTTGCGCCGTCGCAACCTTTGCTGACTGGGAACAAACTCCACATTGCCAGAATCAGGCCGTAAAAAATTAAGGATGATTTTTATCGTGGTTGATTTGCCGGCACCGTTAGGTCCGAGAAAGCCCGTTATTTTCCCCGGTTTTATGGAGATATCCACTCCTTTAAGAGCCTTTCTGGTTTTTCTTTTAAACCACCCTTCATAAAATGTCTTTTTAAGCCCGGTGCCTCTAAGCAAAAATCCGCTCTCCGCGCCAGCTTCAATTAATTTCAAGTTTCTTTTATCAGCCTGATTCTGAAATAGAATGTAGGCACAGATAATAAAAAAGAAGGAAAAAACTAAAAGCATGATTAATTGCCAGGATCGAAATTGATCCCGAAGCGGGAGAACAAGTGACCAGAACATATTTTTTAGGGTGAGGTCGTTAGCCTGACCTGATTCAATGACTCGTAGGAAACCAAAGGATTTTTCTGCCAGAATAATGGCCAGAATCTCCACGAGCAGAATAACAGCGAAATTTGTCGCCCCTTTAAGCCTGTTAGCCAGCAAAATTCCAAGAGAAGTGAAGTAAAAAGTCAGGATAAATCCACGAAACAACAAAATAAATACTTGAACAACGAACCGAGGTTCCCGACTGGCTAGAAACATAACTGCTGAGGAAATTCCCAGCAGGGCATAGATAGAAAAAATTATTAAAACCACGGCCAGGGCTTTACCTATAAAAAAACGGCTGGCCAGAAAGCGGCTTAAAAAGGGATAAATCTGATTTTGCTCAAACTCCTCACGGATTAGCCCGCCACTCAGAAGCACTGATAGCAGAGGAAAAATCAGGACAGCTTGGCGGGCAGCTTCTTCTGGTGAAGCAGCTACAAAAACGAGATAGAGACCATAACCTAAAAAAGCAGCACTAATAATTAATCCAATGAAATTAGTCCTTAATATTTTTTTCCAGGTGATTTTGATAATTTCAGAAACCATCTTTTTTCTCTTTCTCTAATTAGATTATGCTTTTTATCCTAATTAGACGAACGACAGGCAAAAAATTTCTCATGCCTGAGTCTGGAGAAAAAATTTCCCTAAATTATTACCTTTTTTATAAAAGATTATTATCGGAATGAGAAAAAATGCCGATTTTAGAGGTCATTTATGTTAGGGAAAAGCCGGTTAACAGGTGCTTACTGTGGCTGGAGGTATGCAAACAGATGTTTACTTTAAATCTGGCGATGGTGAGTTTTTTATGGGGAAATGCTTTTCAAAAAAGCTAGCATACGGTTTGCCTTTATGGAAGGCGAAGCTCGCGAGCAAAAAATTTTCCAAGGAGGTTAGGATGAGAAAAAAAGGCTTAATTAACACCATCGTCGTGATGATGCTCTTGTTTACCGTTTACAGCACCATGGCCATACCCTTAAAGGCGGCCGTTGAACAAAATGGAGAACAGGACACCAAGTGCTTTGCCCAGTTTGAAAAGTGCATACAGAACGTAAGAACCTCTTTTTGGGGAGGCATGGTTGACTTCTTGGACTGTGAACTAGCTCTGGCCCGCTGCATCAAAAAGGCTCTTTTAAATTAAAAGCAGTCCGGGGAGAAAAGTGAAAATCGGGAAATACTTAGAGAAGGGGGTGGGCGCCGCCCCCTTCTCTATTTCTCTTAAAATTTTTGCTATGGAGTAAAGTGAAATGAAAATGGTCAAAAAATTATTTTTAGGAGTGTTGGTAATTTTGATCGTTGGTTCTAAGGGGTTGAATGCTGAAAGTAAGACGGTGGAAAAAATAATCAGAATCTCTGAAGATAAATCCTTTATCGTAGACGTGGCTCCGGAAGCTCTTTTATGCGGACCTTTCCGCATGGAAGTAGCTGGTGGCAGGATTTACATCCTTGATTCTGATGAATGCCAGGTCAAAGTTTTTGATTTTACGGGGAAGTTTGTTCGGGCCATAGGTCGGAGAGGTAAGGGCCCTGGAGAGTTCAACCGGCCGGAGGGTTTGTTTATTGATCAAAGCAGGAAACTTATCGGGGTGGCTGATACGGGAAACCGCCGGATACAGGTAGTTAATGAACAAGGGAAACTCTTAGCCTCTAGCAAATTGACTTATCCCCCATGTGGCCTGAGTCTGATAGGAGACAAGTACTATGTAGTTAGCTTTCCTGGAAGCAACGTAACTTTAGGAGAAGAACCTCTAATCAACGTCTATCAATCGGATTTTAAGTTGGAGAAGGGCTTTTATAAAGCTATTAAGACTGAAGACACGATGTTGAATATGTTGATTAATACCATCGTGATTAAAGCTGACCATGCTGGAAACCTGGTCTGTGGCCACCAGTTTGGTTTGAATAAGATTGTAGTTTTTGATGCTCAGGGAAAAAAAGTCAGAAATTTTGAGATTATTTACAAAGGGGAGCAGCCCGAAATTCCCGTGCTAAAGATGAGAATTAGAAGCGACCGGGATGCTCAGAAAATGCCTTATATCATGGCGGATATGACTATTGATGACCTTAATTTTTATTATTTTCTGGGCGGCCATATGGGAAAGCGGCCGGACGGGCGGATAGAGAGAGGAAGGGAAATATATAAATACGATAGTCAGGGGCATTACCAGGGTACTATTATTTTGCCCTGTGAGGCCAGACTGATAGCCATTGGTGATGATGGAGCTCTCTATCTTGTAGATGATAACTATGAGCTAAGAAGGTTTGTCTTCAGGGGGAAGTGATGGTGAGAAAGTGGTTTGTTCCAATCGTTCTCTTCCTTTTTCTTTCTTTTTCTCTTTTCTGGGGTTGGACAGGGCAACGGAAATTAGCTGAATGCCAGAAGACAAATCAGGAACTAATGGCTGAGATTAAAAAAGAAATTTACCAGGCGGAGGAGAAAAATTATCTGACAGAAGGCGAGAGCTTAGACTCTCCTCTGATTCTAAATACACTTGATGGCCAGGCTGTTTATCTGGATAAAGACCGGGTGTGGTTCCTGATATTTATTAGCACAGCCTGTCCAGCCTGTCTGGAAACAGCCCTGGAGGTGTTCGAGGAGCTGGCCTGGTACCGGGAAAAAGGACTGGAAATAATTTCTATCAGCCGTGATATTGTGGAAGACTTAAACAAACTGATCAAATTAAAACAGTGGCCAATTCCCCTGCTTCGGGATGCCAGTGGCCAGGCTTATAGGTTGTTGAGGGTAGGAGCCGAGCCCTGCTTTGTGTTAATCGAACGGGGAGAGGTAAGTTTTAAAGCGGATGCATCCGGCTTTGGACGCCGCCGGCTGGAGCTTGAAGATTTGATAAAAAAATCCCTGGGTGTATGAAACTGGCCCGATTTAATTACTAGATTTTCAGACAAAAAACTAAATCCTGAACGCAATTTGCCAGCTCCTGGGTTCTAACTTTATTCTCAACCCAACCTGGGAAAAGCCTTAATAAAAATTCCGATGAATGAGTGGACTGATTGGCAAAAAGAAAAAAGAGGAATATATTAATAAGTGATTTGATAAATAATAAATATATAGATGAGATTAAAAAAATTTAAAAATGAAGAAGCTAATGTTCTGGTGGAAAAGACAAATTCAGAGGAAGGCAAATCGGCTGTCCTTAGCCGGAGAAAATCAGGCTTAGAGAGAAGATGAAATTTATAGCTGATTGTATGGTCGGGAAATTGGCCCGCTGGCTGCGTCTCCTGGGGTTTGATGTGGCTTATTATTCAAGAATTGATGACGATGAGATCATCGGACTGGCCTGGAAAGAACGGCGAATCATTTTGACCCGTGATCACGAGCTAATAGATAAAGCCCGTAGAAAAAAGTCACTTCAGAAAAAAACCCTTCTAATAGAGAGTGAGCGCTGGGAAGAGCAGGTGGAGCAGGTGCTTGACCATTTTCAGCTGCGTAAAAAGATTGATCCAAATTCGCGCTGCCTGGTATGTAATGCGAAGCTTAAAATTCTGCCTAAAACCAGAGCCAGAAATCTGGTTCCGCCCTTTGTTTATGAAAAAGCAGATTCCTTTGCCCTGTGCCCTTCATGTGGGCGCGTCTTCTGGAAGGGTACGCACTTCCGGGATATGGAAAGGAAACTGGCCCGCTTTATGAAGTGAATTTAAAATTTTTGTAACGCGGGAATCTCAAATTCATAAAATTAAATTTACATAAAATGGCTAATTATATCCGGCCGAAAAATTCTTGCTTTTTAAACGGCAAATATAATAGAATCTATTCAATCGGTTTGAAGATTTAACAATTTTCTCTCCGATAATTTTTTTATAGGAGTAATTATGAAAAAATTAGGAGTGGGGCTTTTGCTCATTCTTTTTGCTTTGGGCCAAGCCGGTTGGGCTCAGTTGGTTAATCCGGCCCAGAAAAAAGCTGAGCAGGTCAAAAAGCTGGAAATAATTGAGCCGACCAGCATTAAACTCAACCGGACGGAAGTTTATGTCTTTTACAATTCGGCGCTGCTCACACCTTCTCGGGAAGGCTATAAACTGGTAGCTACCATACATCCGGAGAATGCTACTAACAAGAATGTTATCTGGGAATCAAGCGACCCCACAGTAGTTGAAGTAAGCAAAGACGGTTATTTGACGCCAAATAAACTTGGTTCAGCCGTAATTACGGCCACGGCTCAGGCCAATGGTATTAAGGCTCAATGCCGGGTCTATGTGCAGCGCCGGAACCATCCTTTTGGCAATACCATAAGCAATCTGAATAACTGGGGTTATCTGGCCGTTCAGAATGACTGGATATATTTTGCCAATCCTTCAGACAACATGACACTTTACAAAATGAAACTGGATGGCAGCCAGAAGCAAAAATTAAGAAATGCCAATTTCCGTGCGGCCTGCATAAATGTGATCGGCAACCAGATTTATTATCTGGCCAACAGTGCCTGGGTTCATAAAATTGATATCTATGGAGAAAATTTTGATGTTCTGAACCCAACTCTTATGGCCATTTTTGTTTTGGCCGCCCCGGGCAGAGTATTTCATCTTTCTCAGCGGCCGAATTCAGGATATGGTATTTACTATGTTGAAACTGAAGGCATGAACAGGAATGTACTTGATTGGAATGTGCGCCTTAGTATCTGGAGGATAGCTGGCTTTAGTGACTGGTTTGTATTTGCGGATGTAAGAGGAAACATCTATTACATACACAAGATAAATAATACAGAGTGGTCTGAACCTGATAAGATATATGAAGAAGGTAAGATGAATTTTGGTCTTGAAATACTAACTCCTGGTGGTCCTTATGAAGGAGCTGCTATTCCCAATTATGTTTACCTTATTGATCACAAGTCCAATGCTATTGTCAAAGTTGGGCCTATACTTGATAAGAAAACAAGGAAAAGCGAAGTGTTGTTTAGAGGCCCGATACAGCAGCCCATTGAAGGATTAGCTGAGGCTGAAGACTGGTTGTTCTATTCTACTGAAAATGTTTTAAGTAAGATTAAGAAAGACGGTACACAAAACCAGATAATAGATAACCATCTCCCGGCCGGGCAACATTTTCTTTTTCCAGTCAGGACGGGCAATAATCCCAATGACCTCTGGATTTATGTTTATACTCTTGATGCCGACAAAAAATTCAGCTTGTTCAAAATTCGGCACGACGGGATGGACAAAGCCAACTTATAAAAATCGGGACACCGTAGATTTTTCCGATTTTTTGGACCTGATAAACAGTTCCCTGCTGCTTAGGGCTGCCTTTTCCCCGTATTCAGCTTCGGGCAGTTTGATCTGGTAAGCCTGAAAAGTTGTGAGACAATGCATATTTCCCGTTTTGCTGGGAAGCTCAGTTCAAAATATCTTTTAGGGTTTTCTTAACTAATGAGAAAAAAACATAAGCCATTTTTTATCTTAAAGATTCATATTTTATCCAGATTGGTTTTGGCCTTTATAATATTGATCCGTTCCAGTAACTATCTGAGAACAAATTAAAAGAATTCTGCCTGGTCAGATCAAGAATCCTGAAAGCTTGTAACATTGAAGGTCCAGGACTTTGAACTTAAAGAAGCTATGGTGTGCTTGGTTAAGCAAGACTTTTTACTGAAAGAGGTTCCGATAGATAATCTGATCTCTGCGCCGTCAGTATTTTCTTGTTCCGCCTAAAAATTGTTCTAAAAGACGGCCTGGCTTTTTAACGGTTGACCGAAATTACCAGATTGAGTTATCTTTGATAAGCTCTGATTTTCTGGGGAGGGGACAATGAGAATTAAATTTTTAATCCGAGTAAACCAAGCCAGGGTCTGGTCTTTTTTTATACTATTCCCTTTTATTCTCGTTATGTTTTTAAATGGCCGTCTTCTGGCTTCAAGTCCAGAGGAAAAAGCGGCTTTTTCCACCAACCATAGCCAGCAGCAGGAAAGAAGAACTCCTTATTCAGATGAAGAACTTTTTACTTTTGGGCGGCCGGCGGTTTCTTCAGGCGAACAACTCCGAGAAATAGCTTTTCCCCTCGGCGGTATCGGCACCGGCACCATCTCGCTCGGCGGACGGGGCAACCTCCGCGACTGGGAAATTTTTAACCGCCCGGGCAAGGGCCTCAATTTCCCGTTCACTTTTTTTGCCATTTATGTCGAGTCTGATGGGAAAAAATTCAGCAGGGTTCTGGAAGGTCAGCTCTTCCCGCCTTACACCGGCGGCCATGGCTACCGCCGCGAAGAAGTTCCGGGTTTGCCACGCTTTCGTCAGGCCGTTTTTCGTGGTGAATACCCCATGGCTGAAGTTGAATTAAGCGACCCTGACCTGCCCGTCAGAGTAACTATTGAAGCCTTTAATCCCTTCATCCCCGGCGACCCGGAAAGCTCTGGTTTGCCCGTGGCCGTCCTTAAATACCGCGTCAAAAACCTCACCGATAAAGAAATAAAAATCACTCTGGCCGGCTCTATGGCCAACCCCATCGGGTTGGACGGCCAGGAGGAGTTTAATTCCCTGTTTAATCCCGCCTTTGGGCAGAATGTAAATCGACTGGTCAAAGGACTGGTTTCCGGACTCTATTTTATATCCAAAAAAGTTCCGCCTGACTCCCCAGCTTACGGCACACTGGCTCTGGCTACCAGTTGGCCCGAGCTCACCTACCTTACTCATTGGGTCAGAGGCGAATGGTGGGACGACCTGCAGATTTTCTGGGATGATTTTTCCGATGATGGCCAGCTCCGTGACCTGGCTGAGGAAGACCCTTCCCCTGATGGCCGAACCGATGTCGGCAGTCTTGGGCTTAAAGCCATAATTCCAGCTGGAGGCGAAGTGGTTTTGCCGTTCGTCATCAGCTGGCATTTTCCAAACTTGACCAATTACTTTGATATAGTCCGTGAACAGCGCGGCCGGATTTATCATCCGCACTACACCAGGAAATTCAAAGATGCCTGGGAAGTGGCGGAATATCTTTTCCAAAACCTTGAGCCACTGGAAAACAAAACCCGCCATTTTCGGGAAGTTTTCTTTTCTTCCACCCTGCCGCCATATGTTCTGGATGCTGTTTCCAGCCAGGTTTCTATAATTCGTACCCCGACCTGCCTCTGGCTTGACGACGGCCGTTTCTTCGCCTTTGAAGGCTGCAGCGACCGCTCCGGCTGCTGTCCGCTCAACTGCGCCCACGTCTGGAACTATGCCCAGAGTCTGGCCTTTCTTTTCCCCGAGCTGGAGCGTTCCATGCGCGAGACTGATTTTCTGGTAAACGTTAAAGATGATGGCTCCATGGTCTTCAGGACAAGCCTTCCACTTGGCGAAAAGTACTGGAACTTCAAGCCGGCGGCAGACGGCCAGCTCGGCCGCATAATAAATCTTTACCGCGACTGGCAGATAAGCGGCGACTTCGCTTTCCTCAAAAAGCTCTGGCCCCAGACGAAAAAAGCTCTGGAGTATGCCTGGGTCGCCTGGGATAAAGACCGCGACGGACTCCTTGAAGATGAGCAGCACAACACCTACGACATTGAATTTTTCGGTCCAAACTCCATGCTCAGCGGTTTTTACCTTGGAGCGCTGGAAGCCGGAGCCAGGATGGCTGAAGCGGTGGGGGATAAGAAGGCGGCAGCCCTGTACCGCGAAATTTTCCGCCGCGGCCAGAAAAATTATGAAAACCAGCTCTGGAACGGTGAGTATTTTATCCAGAAATATGACCAGGCCCTGCAGAAAAAATACCAGTACGGTGAAGGTTGCCTTTCCGACCAGCTCCTCGGCCAATGGCTGTCGATGGTTGCCGGGGTGGGCCGTTTCCTGGATGAAGCCAAAATCAAAAAGACGCTGGAGTCAATCTACCGCTATAACTTCCGGGAAAATTTTTACAATTTTGCCAACGTCCAGCGCACCTATGCCCTGGCCGATGAAAAGGGGCTGCTACTCTGCACCTGGCCCCGCGGTGGCCGTCCGCCGCTTCCCTTCCCGTACTCGGATGAAGTCTGGACCGGAATTGAATACCACGTTGCCAGCCACCTGATTTATGAAGGGATGGTAAAAGAAGGGCTGAGCCTAGTAAAAGCTGTTCGCAACCGATACGACGGCCGGCGCCGCAACCCCTGGAATGAAGTGGAATGCGGTCATCATTATGCCCGGGCTATGTCTTCCTGGGGACTTCTTCTGGCCCTCTCTGGCTTCAATTATTCGGTGCCTGAAGGGCGTCTGGGCTTCGCTCCCGCCCTTAACCAGGAAGATTTTAAAACCTTTTGGTCACTCGGCTCGACCTGGGGGACTTTCCGACAGAAGCTTGACCTTAAGGCAGGTAAAATAGGCCTTTTTACCGCTGAACTAAATGTGGAGCAGGGTAACCTATCCCTCCGCGAATTTAATTTTGAGCTTACACCTACATGTTCGGGAGCTGAAATTCTCGGAGTAGAATGTTTTGTTAATGGTCAGAAAGTAAAGGCCCGGCTGGAACGGAGCGAGCGTAAATTAAGGGTCAGGTTTGTTAGTCCGCTTGGTCTTAGAACATCTGATACCCTTTTACTTAAAGTTACCAGTGAATAGTTAGTTTCTTGAGGTAATTTCATTCCGCAATCTATATTTCCTGTTTTCAAGGAAAAAGCAGGTGTAACAATTTCCGCTTCCGGTGTGATTTTAACCGCCCGGGCAGATGCCTCGAGCTTCCGTTGGTATCTGGATAAAAACAAAATAGCGGCAGGTTTTGGAGCTGAGAGGCCAGCCTATTTTAGGCTTTCCAGTAACTCACTAAGCCGTTCTATGTGCTTTCCATCGTCTCCGGCCAGCACGCGGAAGAGCTTTTTTAGACTTTTATCCTGGACTTCTATCAGCGTGTTAAGGTGTATTTTCTCAAAGTCTCTTTCCAGCTCCCTCAATTCTTCAAGCATTTGAAGCAGAAGCAGCTTTCTGTTCTCTATTTTAGCCAGCAACTCCTGAGCTTTTTTTAATCCTAGAAGCACTTCTTCATCAGAGATAGCTGGCTGGCCAAAAACTTCCGGTGCTTTCGTCAGATAATTCCGGCCCGTTCTCAGCAGGTTGACGTGTTGCTGTTCTTCTCCAGCCAGGCGGGCTAATTCACGGCTGATTTTTTCTTCAGGTGAAAGATCAGAAACCATAAGATAGATTTGATTAATCAGGCTCTCCAGCTCAATGGATAGAGTGATAATTTTGGCTAAGCTCATATTCTCTCTTGTAAATCAGATTTATTTTTGAAGATACAAAATAAACCAACCTGATCCCAAAATCAATAACCCAGGACTTGACAATAGGTATTTCTGTTTTATAATGTGAGTGAATATTCACTTCCAGGAGGTTCGGTGAAAAAATCGGTATTTTTCCAGACTCCGGAAAGTCGTAAGGGCGATATAATTACTGCTGCTTTGCGAATCATCGATCGCAGTGGAATTAAGGGATTGACGGTCTCCAGGCTGGCTCAGGAAGTTGGCTTTGTGGAATCAGCCCTTTACCGACATTTTAAGTCCAAGCGGGACTTGATTATTTTCATCATAAATAGCATCCTGCAGGAAGCCAGAGCTCATTTTGAAGCTGTGGAAGAAAAAGCTGAAGATGCGGTAGATGCTTTGAGAAGACTACTACATCTACATCTTAACTTTTTGGAACAATATCCTGGCATTTTCAAAGTCGTCTATTCTGATGAGATTCACCTTGGAGATGAGGAGCTGCAGGACATTCTCTACCGGCTGATTTCAGAAATAGTTGATTTTATCAAAAAAGTTATACAGAAAGCTAAAGCTGAAAAGAAATTCCGGTCAGATCAGGATTTGACTATAGCCGCCATGCATTTTCTGGGTCTGGTTTATACCGCCTTCTCTTTCTGGACTCTAAAGCAGCGGAAGGTATCGCTGAAAAAAATTGGGGAAGCTCTGTTTGAGCAATTCCTGGTCGGAGTTAAACCTTGATTTACAAATTCTTTAAGACGGAAAAAGCTCCAGTCTAAAAGGAATACAGGATATAAAGCTAAAGTAATTTTGAATGATTAAAGGTGAGCGAAAGCTAAAGTTCACCCTGATAAGACTGGGCTCAAACTGAAGAAGGCTACATCAGCCGCGGAGTGAAAAATGGAAAGAATCTGGTCAAAACTCCTTAAATTTAGCTGGTTAATAATCTTTCTGGTCTTTCTTTTAACTGTTTTTTTTATCCTGCAGTTTAAGCATTTAACTTACCAGAACAAATTCACCACCTGGCTGCCGCAGGATGACCCGGTGGTCAGGCTGCTTCTGGACACCGGCGAAAAATTCGGCTCGACCGAGCTGGTGCTGGTGACTCTTAAAGCCAGAGAAGGAGAGACTTTTCGTCCGGACCTTCTCCATAGTCTCAAGGAGGCCACCGAAGAGCTCAAGCAACAGAAGGAAGTTTTTTATGTTACTTCCATCATCTCGGCTCCTAATATTAAGTCTTTGGATGGGGAGGTGATTGTTTCTGATTTCCTGGACGAAATACCTGAGTCAGAAACTGAACTGAAAGCCAAACTACAAGAAGCCCTGACCAAGGAAAACTACCTCAGCACCTATCTTTCGCCCGACGGCCACTGGCTGGGTGCGGCTGTTTATCTGCGTAGCGATGTGGATAGCGCTGAGGCATTTGACCGGGTGGTAAAAGCTATCATGGAAAAACACCTGGCCGATAGAGTAGAAATTCATTATGCCGGCGAGCCCAGCTTTACCTACTATGCTGACAAATACTTGAAAAAGGACCTCAAGCTTTTGGTCCCGGTCATTGTGCTGACAGTTCTTCTTGTTCTTTACCTGAGCTTTAGAAAACTGCGGGCGGTATTCCTGCCGTCGCTGGTTGTCTGGTTGTCCACAGCCTGGGTATTCGGGCTAATGGCCATCTTCCGGGTGCCGATGAACCTGGTAACCCCGGCTCTTCCGGTGTTGCTGATTGGACTGGGCTCGGCCTATGGAATTCATATGGTTAACTCCATCGATCAAAACAGGACCAATGATTTCAGCCGGGTTGAAGGCCTTGCCAGGAGTGCCGGCAGAGTTGCTCTGCCTATTTTTATGGCTTCGACTACGACCATGGTGGGTTTTGCTTCTTTTGTTACGGCCAGGTTAGGATTAATCAGTAATTTCGGAATTTTTGCCGGTGCCGGTGTTATTCTGGCGATGTTAATAACCTTTACTCTCATTCCTTCAACATATTATCTGTTGCCGGATCGAAAGCAGAGGAAGGCAGCTAAAACAATTTCCCTGGTTAACCCTGACTATTTTTACAGCCTGGCCCATTGGGTTATAAAAAGCTCGAGAGAGATTATCCAGGTCGGAGCGGTGGTGTTTATCTTCTTTGTCCTCTGGATTCCGGCTATCAAGAGGGAGGTAAATTTTACTTCCTACTTTCCCCCTGACAGTGAGCCAAGGAAGACTGAACGAATAGTAAGTGCCAATTTTGATGGGGCAGCTCCTATAAGTATCTATTTTAAGACAGACAATTTGCGTGCCCCCGGCCCTCTCCGCCTGCTGCGACGGGCTGAAAACTTCATGGCTTCTCTGCCACAGTGCGGACTGCCCCTCTCCGTAGCCGAGATGGTAGAAGAGCTTAACGAGAAAATGAACGGTCGTTTCTCTCTGCCTGAGACCGACGGACAGGTGGCCAATCTCTGGTTTTTTCTGGAGGGTCGGGACGAACTGAGGCAGCTCATCACGGAAGATTTCAAGGAAGGTCTGGTTTTTTCCCGGACTTCTTCTGTCCGAACTGAATTTCACTGGAAATTGAGAAAAACCATTAACGATTTTATTGATAGAGAATTGCCTCTGGAATTCAGAGAGATTTCTCTTAAGAATTTGCCGAACGAAACTGTTTCTGAGCTCAGAAAAAAGGAAGCTGATTATTTGTTGGATGAGGTGGAGTGGCTTTTGTCAAGGTATGCTCCTGGAGAAGCTTTTAACCGTCAGGAAGCTGAACGGATTCTTAAAGATTTAATAGACATATGGCCCGCAGCTTCCGAGTCTGAGGTTACATCCCTCTGGCGACAGGAAGTAGAATCTTATATTTACACGGATTATTTTGACTTTGAAATTTCCCGGGCAAAAAGAAAAGAACTTGCAGAGAAACTGTTTCTGGCAGTTACTTCGGGAAGAGATGATGAATCTTCGTTTTTCGAGGTCATCAAGACTGTTGTTCCCTCCAGAATTTTTGAAGAAGAGACGGGCCTGCGTATGGCCAATACCTTTTTCCTCAGGCTTAAGGAAGCCAGAGAGAAAGTGGTGGTGTCGCGAGCTGAAAAAAGCCTCAGAAGCCTTTTGCCGAAGCCAGCCCGGCAGAACTCCCACTTCGGAAGGCGGCTTGAGGGATTGCTATTTGAACTGGCAGATGAGCTGGTTGTTCTTCCCAAGAACAGAATGATAAACTTCGGTCCTGAAGTTGCAGCCAAATCTCGGGCCCTGAAGTTTGAGAAAATTGACCAGAGCGGTCTGCCGCAAGCTCTAACTCAACTTGACCATTATCTTTTTGTTTCCCAGATTCAATCTTTTGCTCTGGCTCTGGCCCTGACCTTTTTCATCATGCTCATGATCAGAAAATCGCTAAAGCTGGGGCTGATTTCTATAACTCCGATTCTTTTCACCCTGGGTGTGGTCTACGGCTTTTTCGGTCTGGCCGGGGTGGAGCTTGATTATGTGACCATGATGGTGGCTTCGGTTTCCATTGGGGTGGGCATAGATTATTCAATTCATTTTGTCCACGGGTTTATGACTGGACTTCGGCAGGGGCTATCGCCTCAGGAAGCAGTGGTTCTGGCTTTCAGGGAAAAAGGCAGTTCTATTGCCGCTAACTCACTGGCGGTTATGCTGGGGTTTGCCGTGCTGCTGCTGGCTTCAATGAGCCCGCTTCAAACTTTCGGAGGAATAATGGTTGGCTCGATGTTTCTGGCAGCCTTTTCATCCCTGACCATTCTGCCAGCGCTTTTGCTGAGAGCGAAGGTGAAATGAAATTGGAAAACCGGAGGACAACTTAAGATTTCTAAAGGAGGTTAAAGTGATAAATAAAATGATAATTAAAATTTTAGGTTTGGGAAAAAAAGGAAGCACTCTTAATCCTGACTTTTTAATTATTGTCCTTCTGTTTGTGATTTTAAGTCTTTTTGCTCAGCTACTGGCTCAGGATAGAGGACCGGAAATTTTGAAAAAGGTTGAAGACCGGACCATAGGAGACAAAGCTCCGGCCGATATTCAGGCAGAAATGATAATGGTCATAAGAAGTGCCAGAGGAGAGGAAAAGCGCCGGGAGCTTATGGTCTGGACCAAAAAAAATCCAGGGAAAGATAGCTGGCGTCTGATGAAATTCCTGGCTCCGGCCGACATCAAGGACCTGGGTTTTTTGGTTCTGGCTGACGATCAGATGTATCTTTATATGCCTGAGTTCCAGCGAGTGCGGCGAATTGCCTCGCATAACAAAAAGGAGAGCTTCGTCGGTTCGGATTTTTCTTACGATGATCTGGGAACTTCAGGCTATTCAAATTATTACGAAGCTAAATTAAAAGAAGAAAATGACCGATTTTGGGTTCTGGAGCTGGAGAGAAAGCCCGGAGCTAAAAAGCAATATCTGAAAATTGTCCTGACTGTGGATAAAGCTACCGAACTTCCGACCAGAGCCGAACTTTATGATGACCGCGGCCAGCTGTTCAAGTTGGAAACCCAGGAAAACAGTCAGATAGGTCAGTACTGGATTCCAACCAAATTTACCATGGATAATATCAAAACCGGGAGTAGAACCACTCTCGAGTTGAAAAACATCAGGGTTGACCAGAACCTGAGTGCTGAAATCTTTACCGAGCGCAACCTTAAGAAAAGTATCGCCCGATAATAGCCTAAAAAGGTCAGAGTAAACTAAGAGATTGCGCTGCTGGATCAAAGTTGAAGGATGAGGCTAATTCGGTGACTAATTGTGGTTGTTGGTTTGATGAAGAGAGTCAGGTTTGAAAGGCTCCTTAAACCCCGCAGGATTTTGGGCTGGATAGAGAGTAAAAGCAATGATGAGGAAAGAGAAAAAAGAAAACCCGTAACAGAGAGAGCGGCGGAGCGTTTGGGGCAGGCGATTGGTGGGTCAGCCGGTAGATAGTTAGGATGAGAGGTTGCATTTGAGAGCTGAAATTTGTTTGGATATAATTTTGATAAAGGGAGGGTGCAAATGAAATTAGGTATAGCAAAATTATCTATAAAGCAAAGCCGGCGATTTGTCCTGAAGAGGTCAGGACAAGGAGTCCGGGTTTCAATTAGAAAAATAATTCCTATCATATTAGTAGGAATTGGGTTATTTTCTTTTCTCTGCCTTAAGGCTCAGGCCCAGCCCAAGCTTGATTTTTCTGGAATGGTCAAGCTTTTTCTTTCAATTTACAGTGCGGACCGCTACTACTGGGCTTTTGATAGTCCCCACGAAAAGGGTGATTTTGCCACTAAAAGGCTGGAATCAAGGTTTTCGCTGAAGGCCAGTCTTTCTGAAAGCGTTTCAGCCGGAGTGCGTTTAGATGTCTTTTCCAGTCCTGAGGCTTTTTTTGGCCTGAGAGATTTTCCTGAGGGGGGAGAATTAGCTTCGCCGGGAAGAGCTGAACCTTTTGAGCTATCGCTTTTTGAAGCCTACATAAAGGTGAACCATTTTTTACTTAAGAACCTGGACCTGACTGTGGGCAAGCAGAGGATTCAATGGGGAACTGCCGACAAGCTAAATGTAATTGACAATCTAAATCCAGTTGACCTGGCCAATTTTTTGACCTTTGACCCCGATTATTATCTGGAGCGACGACCCCAGACGGCCTTTAATCTGGAGTATTATCCTTTTAAGGACATTAAGCTCCAGTTAGTCTGGTTGGTCAACCGCCAGTATTCACCTCTGCCGTCTGGCTTTTCAGAAATGCTGGTCATGAACCTCCCACCCATGCCTTCGATTTCTCTGACCGTTTATAAAGAAAAACCAAACCTGAAAAGGACCAATCTGGGGGCCAGATTTTCAACTGTTCTAAAAAATGTTGATCTGGGGGTGAGTTACTATTCTGGAAATTACAGTCTTCCTTATGTTGATCAGGTGGCTTTTAGCTACCCTGGAACGGGCAGTACTTCGGTGAATTTCACTTATCCCAGGAAAAAGGTAATCGGTCTTGACCTTTCCAGCGAATTTAAGTCGATCGGCTGGTGGACGGAAATGGCCCTGGTTCTACCGGAAAAGTTGACAGCTGTTTACGACGGTTTTATTTATTCCAGCGGAGTCTATCTGCCTGTTTACTTTCGATTTCCGTTGATGGAAAAAAAATACTGGCAATGGGTAGCCGGTCTGGACTACACCTTTTCCCTGTTTGATGGGCTCTACCTGAATGTTCAGTACCTGCGAGGGTTTTTTGATGAAGCAAAATTCAGCCAGGAAGCCAGGAACTATTTCGGGTTGAGAAAGGGGATGTGGTTTGGCGACCTTGGCCATTACCTGGCAGGTAGAGCTGAGCTCAGGCTGCTGAGGGGTGATTTGAAATTAAGCTTGAATTCAGTTTTAAATTTGAGGTCAGGGGAAGAAGCTAAGGGCTCCGCTATTTTCTATCCGGCCGTAGAGTTCAAGTTGAAAGATGCCCTGTCTTTCCGCGGGGGTGCAATTCTGGGGACGGGCGAAGAGGATCTCTCCAAGTTCGGGCGTTTCCGACGCGATCAGATTATTTACCTCTCTACCAAAGTCTCCTTTTAGCAAGGGTGTATAGCGGGAGAACGTATACTTCTGCCCTTGAAGACTTGTACTCCTGTTCCTTTATTCTATAAAGGGCAGGAGTGTCTGCCTTTTTTTAAATAAATGCTGGTAATATTTTTTCAAATATTTTATATTAAGATAGCTTCTCAGAGTGAATCTTGAATTTTTAAGGAAAGGAGGGCAATCATGAGAAATAAACACCTCAGGTTAATGGTTCCTATCATTCTGAGCTTTCTTTTAATAACAGGATGCGGGGGCAAGAAAGAAGCGGAAAAAAGCGAGAAAGTATCATTTGTTGCCTCGGAATCAGGAGGCGAGGTCAAAATTGAAGCTGAAAAGGTCGCCACAACCGCAGCTGGAGATTGGAAGGGAATTCCTTTTTACCCTGGAGCTAAAATTGTGGAAAAGGTTTCAGTAAGCCTACCTGCTTCCGAGGAGATGGAGAATTTGGAATATCGTTTTCTGGAAGTTAAAGATGAAGTGGGTCGGATAGCTGCTTTTTACCAGGCTGAGATGCCCAAGAGGGGTTGGGAAGGAGCCTTTTTCAGCTCAGAGAATTACGCTATGGGAAATTATCAGAAACAGGACGATAAAATAATTGCCGTTATTACCATCAATAAAGAAAAGGACAAAGTCTCTCTGATGCTGGCTACCGGCACAGCCAGAGAGTGACCAATAAATTGGTTGAAATTACAGCTCCTTCTTATAAATATTTGTCAGCCTCAGGCAGGAGCACCTGTTCCCTTTTAGGTGACAGGAGTATATGTTCCTTAGTAATTAATCGTAGATTTGCCACTCGCCAGAAGTGATTTCTGGAGTTCTGGATTTTTCTACCCAGACTTTTAGCAGGTAATCTTTGTTATCTTCAAAAATCTGGGCCTGCTGTTCTACTACTTGCTCTGCTTCGGCTGAGTTCATATCCCAGGTTGTCCTGACAAAATCGGCGATTCGAGCATAGTAAAGCGGAGTAACCAGCTCAATTATCTTGAAACGGTTACGGGGCCAGGCATGGAAGGTGGCGGCCAGCTCATACAGAATCTTAACCCATGATTCTATCGGCAGAGAAAATTCCTGTGGGGGTAAAGTAGATGCTTTTTCCACTGCTGAAAAGGCTTCCTCCGAAAATAGCTCTTTCCAGAGAGGAGCAAACTGTTTATAGCCTATTTTAAACCTATAGATTAGTTCAGGTAAGGTCACTTCTACCGGTTCCGGCTCTTTAGTCTCGATTTGCCCCAGCGTATCTACAGGCTGACTTCCTTTTATCATTTTCCAGTATTCTTCATACTGCTCCATTAAAGTGAATAGAATCCAGAGGACCTGTCGGAACATCGGGCCAAGATGTTTAGAGGGATCTTTCAGGTCGTGAATTTTTACCCCCAGGTTTGCCTGGCAAATTTTGAATCCCTGAATGATGGCGTTGGTGGTCATCCAGATGTCAATTCCATAACGGGCTACATCTGTTTCCCAGACATCCTGGTTGATGTAGAAGCTTGCCACCTGGCGGTTAAAGGCAAAATCCCCTCCGATTGGCTGGCGGATTCTTTTCCCGTAGAGAGCTCTGGTCAGGTTGTAAACAATGTTGTTGGTAATGGTGCCATCATATTTGTGGCGGTTGTAAATCGGGGCCACAAAATCGTAACCCTTTTCCAGCACCGGGTCCAACAGGTTTAAGACCCAATCTGAAGTTATGCTGCGCAGGTCGGCATCAACCACAGCGCAGGCTTTTACTCGAAGCTTGCAGGCAGCTTCAAAGACTGAACGCAGAGCTGAGCCTTTTCCTCCAATTCCACGATAGATAGAGACAATCTTCTCTTGCCAGGGTTTAATCTGAAACTCCTTGGCTTCCTCCCGGGTGTCGTCGGTAGAACCACCGTCGGCAATGAAGATTAGATTTCTGTAATTACGATAATATTTGTCCAGCCCATGAGTAACCATCTGGATGACATGGGCGATGGTTTTTTCGTTGTTATAGCAGGGGATTCCTACAATTATATCGGCCTGACCGATTTCTTCCAGCCTTTTTAAGGTATATCCGCGCAGTGAGGTTGTATAAGCCACAAATTTATTATCCAAACTAATGATGATTTAGTCAATTAAAAGCTTCATTTCACCCCAAACTCATTTAGCTTAGCTCGTCAAAAAAAGAGAATTATAAAAAACTCATTCTGGTAGAAGCATTAATAGTTTTTTCGAAATAGTAAATTATTTTTAAAGAAAAAGCTGCTGGAATTGACTGAATGGTTATTGCAAATAAGCTTTCAGGCCATCAATCAAAAAAGTTGAAATAGATATTATTTTGCCGGTAGTAATAAAAATTAATTTCTAACGCCTGCATAGCCACAGGAAATAATTTGTTGACATAACTAAATTAAAACTGTTATGGTAAATTAGACTTCAAACAGCCCCTGTTTTTGAGCACTTAAGTTGTGGAGTTCCTGCAATGTCAACTCGTTTTGTCATTTTCTCTGATCTGGATGCTACTCTCCTTGACCACCAAACCTACAGTTACCAGGCAGCCAGTCTGGTTTTGAAAAAGTTGAAGAAGAAAAAAATCCCACTGGTTCTCTGTACAAGCAAAACCAGAGCCGAGACTGAATTTTTCGCTCGTAAACTTGGTTTAAGCCATCCATTCATTGTGGAAAACGGAGGGGCTATTTTTATCCCTGAGGGTTATTTTCCTGATTATCTTTACAGGAAAGCGGCGGTCAGGGCGATTAAGAGTGAAGGATATAGCCTCATCCAGCTGGGGACATCCTACCGAAAGCTGCACCGGGTATTTCAAATAATGAAGAAGAGTGCAGGTATCAGGCTAATCGGATTCGGTGATTTGAGTTCGGAAGAAATAGCGGCTGTTACTGGATTGAGCCTGAGGATGGCCAGATTAGCCAGGCAAAGAGAATTCGATGAACCCTTTTTTCTGAAAGACAGTCTGGAATTCAGATTAAGCGCAAGAGAAAGAAGGCGGAGCGGGTGTGGAATTAGCCATAGGTCGGGAAAAGCTGAGTCTAAAGAGACTAAATCCATAACAGAGCAAGAAACAGTACAAGTGGAAAGGTCTGAAGATGAGCTTCAAAAGCAGCTTCGGCAGCTTGCCAGGATAGCCCGCTTTCATGGGCTTAAAATTACCTCTGGTGGTCGATTCTTTCACCTGACAGGCAACAGTGATAAAGGAAGAGCCGTCCGAATTCTGAAAAAACTTTATCGCTTCCAGCTGGGTAAAGTGGTAACCATAGGGTTTGGTGATTCGGCTAACGACTGGCCAATGCTTCGGGCAGTTGACCTGCCAGTTCTGGTAGCCCGCCCCGACGGAAGCTGGGCAGAGATACCAGGAATGGAAGATAAAATTTTCAAAGCCAGTCTTCCGGGTCCAGAGGGCTGGGCAGAAGCAGTCAGTTATTTACTGGCAGAATTCATTAAATAATCTTAAAGAAGGGAAATAGCTATAAGTTATTTAAAGATAAAAAATCTAATAAGGAGGTAACCATGGCTGATTTTCATCAAAGCGGTGTGGTCCCAACTTTTCACAGGCTTGGCGAATTTAATCTGGAAAGAATGGAAAAAGAGCTGAAAGTTTATAACCAGCACCGCCCTATTGCCCTGGTTCTTCCGGTGACTCCAGCAGAGCTTGGTTCTCCGGCTTTAAACGGAATTTTGAAGCATCTTAAAGAGATAGATTACCTTAATGAAATTGTTGTGGTTTTGGGACGGACTGACAAAATAGATGATTTTATCAAGACGAAAAAATTGTTCTCGGCTCTTCCGCAGAGGCTTCGCGTCATCTGGGCATCAGGACCACAGCTGGGAGAACTTTACAAAGTACTTGAAGAAGCTGACCTCTCACCTGGAGGTGACGGGAAAGGTCGGTCGGCCTGGGTAGCTTATGGATATATACTGGCCCGGGAAGAAAGCAAGGTTATAGCACTTCATGATTGTGACATTGTTAACTATTCCCGGGAGCTTCTGGCCCGGCTCTGTTATCCTGTGGTTTCTACCCATGTTGACTATGCTTTCTGCAAAGGTTATTATGCCAGAGTTACCGACCGGCTCCACGGACGGGTGACAAGATTGTTTGTTTTCCCTTTAATCCGGAGCCTCATCAAAATCTATGGTTATTTACCTTTTCTGGTTTATCTTGACAGTTTCCGTTATCCGCTGGCAGGTGAATTCTCCATGGTCGCCGAGCTGGCCCGCATAAACCGGATTCCTTCCGACTGGGGCCTGGAAATAGAGACTCTGGCCGAAGTCTATAGGAATTTTTCCCTGAGAAGAATCTGTCAGGCCGAGATCGTCGAAACCTACGAACATAAACATCAGCCTCTATCAGCTGAAGACCCCAGCACCGGTTTGATGAAGATGTCCATAGACATTGCCAGAGCTGTCTTCAGAAATCTGGCCATGGAAGGCATTGTTATGGCCGAAAGTACCCTGCGGACGCTACTGGTCAATTACCAGAGGACAGCCAAAGATTATGTCAAGCGCTACCAGGATGAGTCGGAAATAAACGGACTGGTTTTTGATTATCACAAGGAAAGCCAGATGGTTGAAGCCTTCACCAGGGCTTTGCAGATTGCTGGACAAAAATTTATGGAAGATCCTCTGTATTCTCCCCACATACCAAACTGGAATCGGGTGGTGGCGGCCATCCCTGATTTTCTGAACCGGCTTCAAGCTGTGGTCGAAGAACTAAATCGCTGAAAAGAGAAGGACCAGTTCACAGGGAATTTTTATCAGCAGTTGCAAGATCTGAAGGCGCTCAGCGGGCCTTAAAAATGAGATATCTATATACCAACCGGTTCTATTTTTTTAGCATTTTCTTAGAGTTTGGTTTTTCTTCAATTTGAGGGGAAAAGGTCTGCTTCAGTCAAAGCCAGCTCCAGTCAGAAAATCAGTAAATAATAAGTTTATAAAAATTAACTAAAGCTTAACTATTTCGTTCCTTAATCTTAATTGTTTTTCCTTATCATGAGCACTATGAAAATAGTAGTTTTAATCTTACTCAGCCTTTCCAGCCTTTATCTAATTATAATTACAATCCTGACCATTATTTTCAGGCCGGAAAGAAAAAGCTCCAGATCGGGCCTGAAGCTCAGCTCTCCTGCCGTTTATCCCCCAGTTAGCATTTTGAAGCCAGTAAGAGGGCTTGATGATGAGCTGGAGGAAAATCTGGAGTCTTTTTACCGGCTGGATTATCCGGTTTATGAAATGATTTTTGCCTTGGATGATTGGAATGACCCGGCCGGTGAAATTGTCAGAAAGGTTGCAGATAAATACCCGCATATTCGCACAGTCATTCTGGCTACCGGTCATAGCTCAACCCAGAATCCTAAGATTCACAAACTGAGCCGAATGGAAAGTGAAAGCCGGGGCCGGCTGCTCTGGATTACTGACTCCAACATCAGGGTGGAGCCCGATACTCTCACCAGATTGGTGGCCGAATATATTTCAACTGGAGCCAGTCTGGTCTTTTCTCCGATTTTAGGTTCATCCAGCCAGAGTTTTGCCAGTTTGATGGAAAATTCCAGTTTGAATTTTTTTACCTCAGGTAATGTGATAACTCTATGGAAGCTTTTTGCTCAGCCAGTAGTAGTTGGCAAGTCAATGTTGATTGACCGTCTGGCGATCAGAACTTTTGGCGGTTTTCAATATTTCAGGGAATACCTGGCGGAAGATTATCTTATCGGCAAATCTTTTCTTAAAAGTGGCTTTAAGGTCAGTACCAATTATACCTGGGTTATGAACATTAGTCAGAAGGCAACGTTCCACAGCCTGTTTAAAAGGTTAGCCCGCTGGGCCAAACTCCGTTATCAGATAAATCGACCCGTTTACCTGATGGAAATTATCCTGAATCCAATAGTTCTATCCCTGCTTGGAGCAGCGACTTTCGGACCGATCTTCTGGCAGCCCGTTTTGCTGATTACAGCTCTCAAAATTTTCCTGGAGTATGTAAATTTTCTGGCGGTTAATGTTAAAGACCGACAGCATCTTCTTAACCATCTGCTTTTCCCGGCGGTGGTGGTGGCCAAAGATTTTATGTTCCTGGCAGTTTACCTTACCCCTTTTCTCAGTTCCACGGTAGACTGGCGTGGTGGTAAAATTAGAGTGGGAAGAAATTCTATAATCTGTCAGACACCAGCTTATGAAAGATTTTCTTTCGAAGAAGCCTGATATTGCTCATATTGTTTCCGTTCACATGGGATTGGGCCATCTCAGGGCGGCCTATCCTCTTAGGAACTTTTCCCGAGAAGGAATCATTATCTGGGGTTCCGGAAAGTTTGCCGGTCCTGGAGAGAAAAAATACTGGCGGGCAGTCAGAAAAATTTATTATTTTTTATCGCGCTCTGGTTCATACCCGGTCATAGGCAGGTTGTCTTTGAAGACTATCCTGGCCATCCAGAATATTCCCTCTTTTTACCCGAGAAAAGATAGAAGCCGGTCAACTTCAGCGGTAAAGTTTTTGAAGTTATTAATAGAAAAAGCTGGGTTGTGTCGTACTCTGTCTGAGCATCTGTCTTCGGAAAATCTTCCTGTAATTCATACTTTTTACGCTACAGCCATTGCCCAGGAAATGCTTCTGAGGAAAGAGAATAAACAGCGGGATATCTATCTGTTAATCTGCGATGCTGATATAAATAGAGTCTGGGTTCCAGAAAAACCACAAGAAAGCCGAATTAAATACCTGGTTCCCTGTACCAGGGTTAAAAGCAGATTGCTCAGTTATGGCGTTAAGGAAGAGCAAATTTTTATGACTGGTTTTCCTCTGCCAGTTGAAAACATTGGAACCGAAACAGGGCTAGAAGTGCTGAGATTAGACCTGAAGGCCAGATTGAAGCGGCTTGACCCGAAAGGTAAATTTTTTGCCTACCACAGGCATTCGGTCAGCCATCTCCTCGGCAAAAATAATGCCCACGAAACCGTAGACGATCGGCTGACAGTGATGTTTGCTATCGGCGGGGCCGGAGCCCAAGTGAATCTGGTTGACAAAATAATTACAGGTCTTCAGAATTTTATAAGAAGCGGGCGGATAAGGCTTGTTCTATCCTGCGGGGTAAAGCGGCAGGTCCTGGAAAAAGTTCTGAAGTTCATAAACACCAGGGGTCTTTTGAATCAAATTGGCCGCAACATAGAACTGGTTTTCCACGATGAAGTTTTTAATTACTTTGAGCAGTTCAACTGCTGGTTGAGGCAAACGGATGTTCTCTGGACCAAGCCGAGCGAACTATCTTTCTACTGTGCCCTTGGGCTTCCGGTCTTGATGTCGGAACCTATCGGGCCTCAGGAAGAATATAATAAACGATGGTTAACTGAAATTCATGCCGGTCTCGAGCCGCCTGGCTTGCCTGAATACTGTGGAGAATGGTTGATGGATTTAAGAGACAATGGGCGTTTAGCTGAGGCGGCCTGGGATGGGTTTTTGAAGGCCCGAAAGCTTGGCTACTATAAGATAAAACGACTGATTGAAACAGGCGAGTATAACGAAGACATTTCTCCCTTAAATCAATAAACTTTCCTGCAACCTTTTTGCTCCTTCCTTCATCTATACTTACGAGGTAAAACAGATGACCTCTCTAAATCTGCTGGTATTCAGAATGGTGATGGTTGATAATAACAGTAAAACCGTACTGGCCAGCGATTTTTCAGGAGAAAGGCTTTTGGACCCAAGGCAGAAAACCCAGCCAGCGGCTGACCTGACCGAACTTATCCTCAGGTCTAAATCGGGCCACCTGGAGGCCTTCGAGCAGCTCTATAACCTTTATAAAAGAAAGGTTTATGGGCTGGTTTTTAATCTGACCCGCAACCATCAGACTGCCGAAGACCTGACTCAGGAAATCTTTATGAAGGTTTTTGCTGCCATTCAAACCATTGAACAGCCTGAGCTTTTTCCCACCTGGGTTTACCGCATTTCGTTAAACACCTGTTACAGCTATTCTCGTCGGGAAAAAACCTTTGACCAAAAGCTTGAGGTCATGGCCCAGGTCGAGGAAGGCAATTCTGATGAAGCCTTCGATTCCCGCCAGGACGATCTGGCCCGAGCGGTCAGTGAGGCGGTAGCTCAGCTGCCCGAAAAGCTGCGGACGGTCTTCCTCCTTCATGAAGTGGAAGGGCTTACCCATGAAGAAATAGCTAAAAACCTCGGCTGTCAGGTGGGAACTTCTAAATCTCAGCTATTCAAAGCCAGAATGAAGCTCAGGAAAATCTTAAAAAAGAAAAGCCTCTTGAAAGGAGAAAAACTATGAGATGCCGCCGGGCGCAGCATTTAATTAGCGAACTCCTGGATGGAGAACTCCGGGAAAAAGACCGGAGGCAGTTGCAAGAGCATCTTGACTCCTGCGAAAAATGTCACAGTCTTTATGAAGACTTGAATATCATAAAATCTTCTCTGGTGTCCACAGATTCGCTTGAGCCTTCGGGCAGAGTCTGGGAAAAGCTCAAAAGCCGCCTTGAGTCGGAGCTTCTGCCCCGTCTTCAAGCAGAAACAACTGGGCGGTCTGAAGTTAAGCCAGCGAGAAAAATTTTCCGCTGGTTTCAAATACCCGAATCTGCCCATAGGTATGCTGCAGTTTTCTTTTTCCTGCTTGTTTTTGTGGTCGGAGCTTTTTATTTCGGGCGTTATTACCAGAAGACAGGAAAGCCCGAAATTAAGATGGCTTCTCAGAATCCTGCCCTTCAGAAAATCCAGGAAGCCGAGCTTTATTACCGCAAAGCTATCCAGTCCCTGACTCAGGCTCTGGAGTCATCCGAGAATGGACTGCCACCAGAAATGGTTGAGGTTCTGCAGGCTAACTTGAGCCTTCTGGACCGCACTATCGAACTCTGTCAGCAGGCGGTCAACGACCAGCCCGATAATCTTCAGGCCCGAGATTACCTGCTCAGTGCTTATAGCTCAAAACTGAATTTCATGAATAGAATGCTGGAGGCCAAGCAATCTTTTGCCTCTCCTGGGTCGGAGAGTCTATAAAAATGAAAAATAAATTAAAAGGAGAAATAATGATGAGAAAAATGATAAGAAAAGCACAGATCAAATTAAGAAGCTTAAGGATTGGTTTTACTTTGCTTCTTGGACTGATGTTGGTTCTACCGGTAATAGCCGGTGATAATTATCAGGAAAAATTTGAGAGAATCGAGAACCTGGCTAAAAACGGACAAGTTATTATCAGTAATGTCTCCGGCGATATCAAGGTCCTGGCCTGGAAAGAAGAAAAGGTAAGGATTGAAGCTGTTAAAAAGACCGAAGCCAGTAGCGAAACTCGAGCCAAAGAAAAAATGGATGAAGTTAAGATCGAAGTAAAAAGCGAGCCTGGAGCGGTGATTATCGAGACTCAGTATCCTTCATCCAAAAGATTCTTTGGTGGAGACCTCAATGTTTCGGTCGATTACACTATATGGATTCCAGAAGCTGCCTCTATAGAGGCCAGGTCAGTCAGCGGAGATATCAGGGTGGAGAAAGCAGGTGGTACGGTTAAAGCTAATGTCGTCAGCGGCAACGTGGAAGTATATGGTGGGAAAAAATCTGTGGTAACCAAGACCGTAAGCGGCAATATCAAACTGGAAGGGACTGAAGGTGACTGCGAACTGAACTCGGTTTCTGGTAATCTCTCTATAAGCAGGATTAAAGGTTCCGTAGAGGCTGAGGTAGTCAGCGGGTCAATAAAGCTTAGCGATATCAGTCAGGCACGCCAGATTAGCATCAAATCTATCAGTGGCATATTAGAATACCGTGGACAGCTGGTTCCTTATGGACGCTATCAGTTCAGGTCCCATTCCGGCAATGTTAGATTGTTCCTTCCGGCTGATTCCTCATTTGAGCTGGAAGCTTCAACATTCAGCGGCTCGGTCAGCACGGATTTTCCAGTGGAAGTAATCGGCAAGATTGGAGGTAGAGAGATCAAGGGTAAAGTCAATAAAGGCGGTCCGACTGTTGCGGCCAAAACCTTTAGCGGCAGTGTGGAAATCAGAAAAATAAACTAAGAACCTGGTGGTGAAAGATGATAAAGCGAGAGGTTTATGTTAGTTTCAGGCAGAAGAAGTTAAATCTGGGGCGGGAAGATTCCCGCCCCTTATTTCTAAAATCAGAATTTATAAATAAACTCCACATTGGCATTTCCTGATTTGGCTAAAAGTGTAAATTTAGTATAAATTATCAAGTATAAGTATCCAGATAAAATCCGGAAATTAGGAGTAAAGATGATTGAATTTCAATTTTTTAAGGGTTGTCCACATTCAGAAGAAACCTTAAAAAACCTTATGTCTCTGGTTGCGGAAGGCTTTTTAAAGGAAAATGAAATTATCATCAAAGAAGTGTCAGACCCCGAGACAGCACAAAAATTAAACTTTTTGGGCTCTCCAACCATTCTGGTTGATGGTTATGATATTTATACAGAAAGAGTGCCTGAGACATTTAATTTCAGCTGCCGGATATATAATCTTAACGGAGTTCAGACCGGGGTTCTGCCAAAAGAATTTATTAAAACTCAGATAGAAAAACTAAGAACAAAAATCAAATGATTGCTTCAACAACAGAAAAAATGTAGGATGTTCCGGTTTTTGATAAAATTATCAGGATGATAGGCCTCACTGGAAAGGATTTCGATATCATTCTGGTTAGTGGCGACCCCTATGCTGACCACCCCTTATCTCCCGTTGGCCTCATCGCCCGCGTCCTGGAGGCCAGAGGCTATAAGGTAGGCATCATAGAACGACCAGACTGGACCTCCGACCGGGATTTTCTCAAGCTTGGGCGCCCACGTCTTTTCTTTGGCGTGACTTCAGGCTCAATAGACAGTTGCCTGGCTAATTATACGCCGCTTCTCCGCCGTCGGGAAAAGGATGAACATGCGCCGTATTCATCAGGAAAACCTGACCGGGCAGTTATTGTTTATTGCAACAAGATAAAACGATTATTCCCTGGTATTCCGATAGTAATAGGTGGGATTGAAGCCTCACTTCGCCGTTTTGCTCATTACGATTACTGGGAAAACCGGGTGCGGCGTTCCATTCTGCTGGATTCCCGGGCCGACATCCTGGTTTATGGTCCGGGCGAACTCCAGGCCATAGAGATTTCAAGCCGCCTGGACGACGGCCAGAGCCTTGAAGGTATCCGTGGCACAGCTATAATCAGCCGCAACCTCCCGCCTGGCTTTGAGGAAATTCCGTCTTATGAAGAAGTGTCTTCAGAGCCGGAAAAATTTCTTCAGGCTCAGCGGCTGCTCGCCAACTACAAAGGCCTGGCCCAGAAGTACGCCAACCGCTATGTGCTGCAATACCCGGCGCCTGAATATACACCAGAAATTCTGGACTGGATTTACGGTTTGCCTTTCACCCGCAGTATCCCCCCTGATTACCCGGAGCTGGAAATGGGCAAATTCTCCATTGTTACTCACCGCGGCTGCCTGGGGCGCTGTTCCTTCTGCTCTCTTTCCCTCCATCAGGGTGACCGAATAGTTTCCCGCAGCGAGGAATCCATCCTTGAGGAAATACGTCGCCTAACTCAGCATCCTGATTTTAAGGGCTACATAGATGACCTGGGTGGGCCCACGGCTAATATGTACGGTATGGACTGCCACCGCTGTCAGCGCGGTTTCTGCCTGACCTGCAAGAAGCTTGACCGCTCTCACCGACGACTGATAAACCTGTTGCGACGGGCCCGGCAAATTCCAGGAGTGAAGAAAATCTTTGTCCGAAGTGGCATCCGCTATGACCTGGCTTTAAGCAGTCCTGAATATGTAAAAGAGCTGGTAACTCATCATGTGTCAGGTCTTCTGAAAATTGCTCCAGAACATGTTTCCCCAAAAGTTCTGCGTCTGATGAATAAAAGCGAAGTCCCGGTAGAAGAATTCCGCCGCCTCTTCCAGAAATTAACCGGTGAGCCTAAGCAGCATCTAAAATACTACTTCATGGTAGCTCACCCCGGCAGCACCATGAAGGAAGCTGAAGAGCTGGCCGTTTACATCAAAAAGCTTGAGGCTGAAGGGGAGAAGCCAGTGGAAGGCGTTCAGATTTTTACTCCCACCCCCATGACCCGCTCAACCTGTATGTACTACACGGGCCGCGACCCGGAAACCGGCCAGCCGGTCTATGTCCCGCGCACCTTTGAAGAAAAGAAAGCTCAGAAACGGCTTATCTATAAATACCTTGGTTCAGACTCAAAGCCTCCAGCTCGAACTCAGCCGAAGAAAAAGCCCCTTAAACCCCGAAGTTAAAGCCATCTGATTAAGTCTGTAAACTATCATTTTCCTCTCCTCTGAGTATTTCGAATGGATTATAATCTTTTTCAATTAAGGGGCGTTGAATTAATAATTGTGGTTATACAGACGACCATAAATTGTGAAGATATATATCCGATTACGACCATAAGAAAGATAAAAGCTTCAATTGTCGGTCTTCTTGGCATTGGTCTGTTTGCTCTGCCCAATGGTATTTTGAGCGCGGCTTTTGTGGAAGGAATAATAAAGAAAGTTAAGGTTAAAAGATGCCTTGGTTGCGGGGCTGAACTCAACTTTTTGTCCTGGCCCCAGGCTTGATGAAGGTAGCCTTTTTAGTATGCCTTATGGTCGAGAATATCAGAAACTGTTAAATCTCCTCGGAAGTTATAATTTTCCCGCCGCGCTGGTGAATTAGCTCTTTGGCTTCACGGAAACCCTCATGACTCAGGGCCCGGGTGGCGTCTTCGATGTAGTAAGTTTCAAAGCCCAGCTCTATGGCGTCAAGTGCAGTGTAAAGAACGCAAAACTCGGCGGCCAGCCCGCAGACATAGACCTGCCTCACGCCGCGGCCCCTGAGGTAATCGCCCAACCCGGTGGATTTTTTCCGGCCGTTGTCAAAAAAGCCGGAGTAGCTATCTATCTCCGGGTCGGTTCCTTTCCTGAAAATAGCCTCCACCCGGCGGTCGTCAAATCCCCTGGCGAACATGGCTCCCTTTTCGCCCTGGACACAGTGGTCGGGCCAGAGAACCTGTTCCACTCCACCGAGCAAAATAGTCTCATAAACACTTTTTCCGGGGTGATTGGAAGCAAAGCTCAGGTGGTTTTTGGGATGCCAGTCCTGGGTGGCCACCACCAGCTCAAATTTTTCCTGGATTTGGTTGACCACCGTAATTATCTCATTTCCTTTGGGCACAGCCAGGCTCCCGCCCGGGATAAAATCATTCTGAAGGTCAACGATGATTAAGACCTTCATGGTCACCCTCCTTCGAAATTTGGCTTGAATTTCTCCATAAGCTCATTTCTCAGTGACAAAAGCTGGCCGCTCAGCCCTACTTTATAAACATGAGGGTATTCAAAGCGCTTATGCTCAGACGGTAGCTGAGCCAGGCGTCTTCGGGCATAAGAGGCAATCTCTTTGACTTCAGGCTCCGGTCTGATTCTTCGACCCTTCTCCATAACTTTCTCCAGCAGGAGGATTTCGGCCTGATAGACCCTGAGGTCAAGTGATTTGCCTGGCTCGAAGGGATGAAACATCCGCTCAGGCAAACCCTCTTCGCCTAAATGAACGGCGTCAGCCATAAAAAAGCCCTGCCTGTCTGTGAACCTTGAGACCTGTTTCCTGCCCGGCAGGGTGGTCTTGGAGAGGTTATCCGAAAGCTTCATCCGGGGCTGTCCGTCAAAGACAGAGAGTTTGTAGACTCCATCTAGGGCGGCATCGGGCACGCCCGTTACCAGCTTGGTCCCGACGCCAAAAATATCTATCGGTGCTTCCTGTTCAATTAAACTTCTTATAACCTGTTCATCCAGCAGGTTGGAGACCACAATCTTGGCCTCTTTCAGCCCGGCGGCATCCAGCATGGCCCGGGCCTTTTTTGATAGGTAGGCCAGGTCGCCGCTATCCAGCCTGATTCCTTTTAGCTCATAGCCTCTTCTGATAAGTTCCAGTCCCGCTTTAACCGCGTTGGGTACCCCACTCCTCAGAGTATCGTAAGTGTCTACCAGGAGAATAGCTCGCTCGGGGTTGGCTTCGACAAATTTTATGAAAGCCTGAAACTCGTCGCCGTGGCTTTCTATGAAGGAGTGAGCCATAGTGCCGGCCGGTTCCAGGCCAAAAAGCCGGGCTGCTTCTACGTTGGAAGTGCTGTCGAAGCCTCCTATGATAGCGGCTCTTGAAGCCAGCAGGCCACCCTGAGCCGGTGCCCGGCGTAAACCGAAATCGCTCAAAACTCTGTGGCCGGCCGCCAGCCTTATCCGGGAAGCTTTGGTAGCCACCAGGCTCTGGTAGTTGAGCAGATTAAGGAGAAGGGTTTCAACCAGCTGGGCCTCAAACAAACATCCTTCCACCCTGACCAGAGGTTCAAGCGGAAAAACCACCTCACCTTCTTTAACTGAGTAAACATCAGCTGAAAAACGAAAGTTTCTCAGAAATTCTGTGTAATCAGACCTGAATCCAATCTTTTTCAAATAGTCCAGCTCCTCTTCAGAAAAGGTCAGGTTTTCCAGAGCCTGAAGGAGTGGTTCCAGTCCAGCGAAAATCACGTAGCCGCCAGCAAAAGGTATGGTCCTAAAAAAATAATCAAAAACCGCTGGCTTTTCGGCAGTGCCATCCAGAAAATAAGCCTGGCCCATGGCTAGCTGATAGAGGTCAGTATAAAGAGGCGAGAAGTCAAGAAAAGATGAAGTCTTTTTCATTTGATTTCATTATAGTGGAATGGATAAAAGTAAGAAAGCCTGAGGCTCAAGAGCCGGATAACCAAACCCGCAATTCCCTAAATGACAGCTTTGGTCCAGGTGGTCTTTTACCTTTTAGTATTATCAAAATCTGAGAAATATATCTCAGATATTCCAGGATGGGGTTAACCCATAGTTTTCTTTTTAACCAGGCTTTATGGTTGACAAAGGTCAGCTTATTGTTTAAGTTAGTCAAAAAAGATTCACAGGGTGAAATGACCAGAATAATTCTTGTCAGGCACGGTGAAACTGAGTGGAATAGGGTAGAAAGGTTTAGAGGCCAAGCTGATATACCGCTCAACCAGAACGGCTTGAGGCAGGCTGAACTTCTTGCCAGGCGGATAGCAGCTGAGTGGAAACCGACCGCCGTTTATTCCAGCCCCCTTTCCCGCTCGCTAAAAACGGCTGAGAAGATAGCTTCGCTCTTTGGTCTGGTGGTCAAGGTTCATCCGGGGCTTTCTGATGTCAATTACGGCGAGTGGCAGGGGCTAACACCGGAGGAAGTTCGTTCCCGCTGGCCGGAGCTTTTTGAGCTCTGGTCGACCGTTCCCGAAAGTCTTTACTTCCCGGGCGGTGAGTCTCTTAAGGAACGCCAGCGGGTCGGGGTTGAAGCCATCCGGGATATAGCCGCCAGACATCCGGGTGAAACTTTGGTTGGGGTGGGGCACACCGTGATAAACCGTCTGATTCTGCTCGGTCTGCTCGGGCTGGATATGAGTTATTTCTGGAGAATCAAACAGGACAACTGTGCTTTGAATGTGGTAGAAAAAAAGGGTGCAGTGTTTATCTGGGTTACCATTAACGAAACCGGTCATCTGCTGAATTATTAGGTCGATGGAAAAGCTTTTTATCTGGAAAATTCTGGCCAGCATCATTGGACCGGCTATTTTCTGGATTGGCTATTTTTATTACAAGGACCGCCGGCAGCCTGAACCTCTGGTGAATCTGCTGGAAGCTTACCTCCAGGGTTTTCTTTTTGGCTTTCTCTGCTTTTTAGTTTACCGGCAGTTGCCATTGCTCGGTTTGCCGGCTGGTTTTAATCTGGTGGTGGCCAAAGGACAGGCCAGAGATATTTTCTATTACTCTCTTGGGGTGGTTGGCCCACTTGAAGAATTATTTAAATTCCTGCCTTTCGTTCTGTTCGTCATGAGAACAAGAGATATAGATGAACCGGCCGACGGAGTAGTCTATGCAGCTTCCATAGCTATTGGTTTTGCCAGTTTTGAAAATCTCGGCTACCTCCCTTATATGACCGGGGTGGCCTTTTTTGGAAGGGCTCTGGCTTCACCTCTAACTCATGCCATATTTTCTTCCATCTGGGGATTTTTTATGGCCCGAGCTCGAATGAGAGGAAAATCTGAACTGGTGACAGCACTTTTAAGCTTACCGCTGGCAGCCTTGTTTCATGGTGTATTCAATGTTTTAACGGTTTCTGACACCCTGAGAATTTATTCGGCAATTATGGTGCTTCTCCTCTGGCTTTTAATTATATATCTACTTGAAAGACACCGCTAATTAAGTAGTCGACTGGTCTTTCACTCTTCTTTCAGGACTATTAGCTCCACCCTCCGGTTTTTGGCCCGGTTAGCCTCGGTGTCATTTGGAGCGATGGGGCGGCTCGAGCCGAAGCCCTGATATTTCATTCTTTCCTGAGATATTCCCTGGTTCATCAAAAATTCATAGACAGTTCGAGCCCGGTCAACTGAAAGTTTCAAATTCCAATCTTCTGAGCCGGTAGAATCGGTATGGCCTTCTATACTTAGTTTCATATCAGGAAATAACATCAGGATTCCAGCCAGTTTGGCCAGCTTCAGCTGGGATTCAGGTTTCAGAGTTGCCTGGTTGAGGTCAAAAAGGACTCCAGCCAGGTTGACTATCAGCCCACGGGCTGTATCGGTGGTTTCGGCCACTGTCGAGAGGGCTCCCTTCAATTTTGAAGCCAGTTCGTCCCGCTCTTTTTTAATTGCTTCTCGCTCGGAAGCTAGCCTTTCTGTTTCAGCCGACAGTAGGTCTCTTTCTTTGGCCAGTTCTTTCGCCTTGCGAGCCAGCTCTTCCATCTCCCTGGCCAGGGCGGCACGCTCTTTTTGGATGGTTTCCAGCTGACGGGCCAGCTCCTGGGCTTCAGTTTCGGCCAGGGTAGCCCTTTGCATCAGGGCCTCTTTTTCTGCTCGACGACGGGCTTCTTCTTCAGCCGCGGCCTTTTCTTCTAAATATTTCACCGTGTCTTTGATGGCCTTAGTGGCGTGCTGAACGGCTATTTTGGCGGTTTCGGCCATTACCTTTTTATCCCTGACGTTCTTAGCCCTTTCTAATGTTTTGATGGCCTCTTCGACAGCTCTGGGATTTATTTCCCGGGCCTTCATCTTTTCGGCCAGCTCGATGGTCTTTTCAGCCTGCTTCAAGGTCACCGGCAGGTCTGTGCTGTATTGAATCACCGAAATGCTGTCAAGAGCCGGGGCGGCTTCTTGCCCGAATTCCTTCAATCCAAAGGGAACGATTTGTACTCCTTTTTCTCTGGTCTCCCCGTTAGTGAAAAGGATAATCTCCGAAGGTCTGGAAACAACGGTGTAGGGTTCAGCTGTTATCATCAGAGCCAGAATTTTCCCCCGGGCGATAAATTTCTGATTGCCAGAGGCTTCTCTCCGGTCAACTATTAATTCACCCAGGTTTTCCAGTGTTCCGACTGGGCTTACAGCCCAGAAGACATAAGAGGTGATGTTGCCAGCAAAAAGAATGGCCGGCTCCATTTTCTCAAAGCTGAGGTTAATGGTGGTGATACCTTTTTCGAACGAGAGTTCTGCTGACAGGCTTGATTTAACCGGAGCCCGTGGGGTCTTGTTGAAGGTGATTTGCAGTTTTTTACCTTCAACCATGGTCAAAGCCTTGAGCTGGATTTCAGCCACGGAGGAAGAAATTAATATGGTCAAAAGCAGAAATGCAAAGACCAGGAATCTTGCCTGCCTCATTTCTGCCCTCCTTCTTTTATTTAAAATAATAACACTGGCAGAGTACAAGAGGCAAATTCTTTGGGCTAATAAATTCTGAGCCTAAAGGACAAGAGTTCATTTCCTGTCAGAGTTAAGCCTTAACCAGAGCTAACGGGCAGAGTTAGCAAGAACTTTAAAGTCTGGAGTCTGTTTGGATGATTTTCAGGGAAGGCACTGCATTTTCAACGATAAAAGTAACCTCAGGAATAATCTTAAGGGGTATTGACATTGATAGTCTGGCTCTATATAAATAATGCCGACAAAGTAGGTTAGCCTGTTTGGTGGCTAGTTAGGAGCTTGATGGAAGGTAAAGCAGATTTGAAGCGATTAAAAAGTTCGGTTTTCTCAATCTTTCTCCTGCCCATCATTCTTCTGGTTGTGACTCCTTACGGGATTTTTCCGTCTTCGGCGGGTTCGGCCAGAGCTTCAGCTGGCACTTTAAGTTTTGAAGAAAGAATGTTGCTTTATAGTCTGAGGCAGGAACGCTGGGAAATAAACTCCCGACAAATTCTGCAGAGGCTCTCCTCTTTTCACGGTGAAGTTGGACTGGTGGTTAAGGACCTTAAAACCGGCTGGACTTTTCTTCATAATGACGAAGTCCTCTTTCCCGCAGCCAGCCTGATCAAGATACCGATAATGGTGGCCTGCTTTAAGGCTTTTCAAGAAGGTCTTCTGGATCTCAATGAGAAATATGTTCTCGAAAGGAAAGACCGGGTCAGCGGTTCCGGGATTTTAAGAAGGATGCGGAATGGCCGCACTTTTAATTATGAAGAGCTTATTGATTATATGGTAAGCCATAGCGATAACATCGCTACCAACGTTTTGATAGAGAAGCTGGGTTTTGATTATATCAATGGTATATTCCGGGAGCTTGGTCTAAAGGAGACAGTCTTAAACCGAAAGATGATAGATTTTAAAGCCAGAGAAAATGGCTTGGAAAACTATACTTCAGCCAGAGAAATGGCTGAGCTTCTGGAAGACATCTATTCAGGACGGGCTTTGACCCCTGAAATTTCGGAAAGATGCCTGAAAATTCTTAAAGAGCAAAAGATAAACGACCGTCTGCCGCGCTATCTGCCCCGGGAAGCCATGGTGGCCCACAAAACGGGTCTGGAAAGGGAAGTCTGTCATGATGCTGGCATAGTTTTTAGCCCTCATGGCGACTATGTGATTGCAATTCTGGTCCGCACCTGGTCAGGTCCTCTGACAGCTAAAAATTTCATTGCTCGCCTGAGTTCCTATTTTTATCAGGTGTTTAAGAGCTGAAAAGACAGGTTGTTTTTTTCATGGTTTCTTCTAACCAGGCTTATCAGCTGAAAATCTGGTTTTTTAAATCTCCTGAATTTTTGAACAGTCAGCCTGAATTTTAGCTTTCACTGCCCTTGAGTTTGCCTTTTTGGATTCTTTTTAACGTTATCTGATTAAAAATGATTGAAGCCACTGTCGGAAGATCTACCGAACAACGGTTGACGAAAGCCTCGTTTTAATATATGAATATATTATCATATGAAAGGCAAGGTTTTTGATGAAGCTTAACACAGTTTTAGCTATGTTCAAAGCCCTTTCAGAAAAAAGCCGATTGCAGATTTTTCTTCTTTTGCTTGAGTCGGAGCTCTGTGTATGTGAACTGATGGGCCGGCTCAGGTTAGAGCAATCCCTTGTGTCCCATCAGCTTCGAATCCTGAGGCGGGCAGGACTGGTTGAGTCCCAGAAGAGGGGAAGATGGGTTTATTACCGAATTTCAGAAGACTACCGTCAGAAACTGGGACCGCTGCTTAAAAGCTGGTTGGGGAATGAATTAAGAATTGATAGGAAAGTTCTTAAGATAGCTGCGATAAGGAGTGCCTGGCAGTTTAGTTCTGGGAAAGAAAAAAATAATCAAAAGAGACCTAAAATTAGCAGGTCATTCCAGCCTGGAGAGAAAAGAATTAAGAAGAAGCTATGAATAAAAAAAAGCCGCTGCCAATGGAAACAATTATAATGATAGGAATTGGCCTGCTATCTTCGACCTGATAATAAGAAAGAATAAGTTTCTTGTTGGCAAAAACCCAGGCTGAATTTATGGTCCTGAAACAGAGGAGAAAGACAAGATGCGTAATCCTGAGGAAGTGAAACCTGACAGAGTCAGTCTTGAAACCTCATTAACAACACCAGTCAGATTTGAGGTTAAGGTCGGCGACGACGGTAGTCTGCAGCTACCTCCGGAAATCCTGGAGTCTCTGGGTGCCGGGAGTGGTTCCATAGTTCGACTGATTAAAGAGGAAGGCCAGATCCTGATAGAGCCCGATCTCCATGTTCTCCGACGACTTTATATTGAACCTACTTCTGGCTGCAATCTAAAGTGCCAGACCTGTATCCGCCATACCTGGAATGAACCTTTTGGGAATATGAGCGCAGAGATTTTTGAAAAAGTGGTTAGAAGCCTCAAATCATTTCCGCATCTTCAGTCTGTGATGCTGGCCGGGTTTGGGGAACCACTTTTTCATCCTGAGGTGGACAGGATGGTATTCAGGTTAAAGAAAGAATCAAAGGCTCGAGTTGAAATTACCACCAATGGCACCTTACTTCAAGAAGATCTGGCTCGGGCTCTGCTGGAAGCTGGTTTGGACCGACTCTGGGTTTCTTTTGATGGTACCTCTGAGACCAGCTTTAATGATATTCGCCATGGTGCCAATTTCCGGACAGTGCTGAGGAATGTTCAGAGAATGAGAGAGCTGGCGACAGCCATGAATTACTCGCTGGCTATTGGCATTTCTTTTGTTGTGATTAGAGATAATATTGATGACATAAAAAATATTGAGGAGTTAATAAGAGAGGTTGGAGCAGACAAGGTTATCATCAGCAATGTTCTGCCATATACGGAAGAGATGGAAAGGAAAATGCTCTGCCTCCTGGCCCTGACCTGCGAAACCTTTGCCAGCTTGCCTGGTAAGCCTCAGATCAGCCTGCCCCGTCTTGACATTAACTATCTGACCAAAGAGCCGATTTACCATCTTTTAAAAGGTTACCAGAATCTCTTCATGATCAACAAGGCCATCAGTGCCCCGACCCGCTCCTGTCGCTTCATCAAAGACGGCACGACTTTTATTCGCTGGGACGGAAAAGTAGCTCCCTGCATGGCTTTGCTTCATGAACACCTTACCTATCTTTACGGGCTGGAACGCCGGATTAAACCCTATTTTCTGGGAGACTTAAACCAGCAATCGCTTGAGGAAATCTGGAGTTCAAGGGAGTATCATGATTTCAGGGAGAAAATCTATCAGTTTGATTTCTCTCCCTGCCATATCTGTGGGGGGTGTTCTTACCTCGAAAGTAACGAAGAGGATTGCTTCGGTAATACTTTTCCGGCCTGTGGTGGCTGCCTCTGGGCTCAGGGGGTCATTCAGTGTCCTTGATTTTAATTCCAGTAAAGAACCGGCAATCGAATTTTCTGGTTGTAGCTCAACGAAGCAAGGAAGCGGCCGAGGGTTCCGGGAGAAAGAGTTATGGGTCAACTTGTATTTCGCCAGGAGTAGGGAAAACTATTTTAATTTTGACTGGGCCCGACCAATATTGCGCTTTCCGGCCAGACCAGACTGTTAAAGTAAAAACGACCAGCTTTTCTTTGGAAAGTCTTTTGAATTTAACATAATCAGGAAGGAAAGTGCTCTACTCCCCGGTTTCTACCGGTTTACCGAATTGATGGTTGAGGTATAATAAAATTATTATTATTTACCCTTAGAGGAGAATCAAATGTCCATTCTTGAAGTGAAGGAAGTTTCTCTTATGGTTAACTCTACCGCTATTCTGAACGGATTGACCATGGAATTCTGGGAAGGTTATGTCCATGCTGTTGTCGGTCCAAATGGAGCCGGAAAGTCGACTCTGGCCAACGTCATCATGGGTCTCCCCGACTACCGCCGCCACAGCGGTGACATCCTGTTTGAAGGGAAATCCATAAAACATCTCAACGTTGACGAACGGGCTCGCCTGGGCATCACCCTGGGCTGGCAGGAACCGGCCCGATTTGAAGGATTAAAGGTGAGTCAGTTTATCCAGGCTTCGGCCCGGGAAAAAAGCTCCAAAGAAATTGACAGGGTTCTGGAGCTAGTCGGTCTGGAACCGGTCCGCTACCGTAACCGGGCAGTGGATAAAACCCTGAGCGGTGGAGAAAGGAAAAGAATTGAGCTGGCCAGCATTCTGGCCATGAAGCCCAGGTTGGTGATGCTGGATGAACCGGATTCTGGAGTGGACATAGAGGCTATCGAACGGATTTTTGAAGCCATTGCCCACCTCAAAAGAGAAGGCACCACGGTGCTGCTCATCACTCACAGCCCACGGGTGCTGGAGAAAGCTGATCATGCTTTTTTAATCTGCAGCGGGATGCTGGTAGATAAAGGAGAAACGTCTAAAATTCTGGAGTATTTTAGCGGCAAGTGTCTGCCCTGTCCGCATAAAAATTTGCCTGACCTCAATTCTATAGAAAAAACAGGAGGGAAAAATGCCTGAAGACCTAGTGGAACAAATTTTGCAATCGATAAACCTGCACCGGAGTTTTGAACGGGGAAGCCCTCATGTGGTTATTAATGCTAATAAGGTACTAAGTTCTCAGGTGGTAGATGGCCTGGTGATTGAAGCCGAAGAGCTGACTGAAGGCGTTAAAGCCAGGCTGAGGGTGCGCCAGGGTACCAAGATAAAGCAGCCAGTACACCTGTGTTTCGGGATGCTGCCGGAGCGTGGTCTCCAAAAAATCCTACTGGATGTGGAAATTGAGGCGGATGCTGAGGTCAGTTTCATGGCCCACTGCACCTTTCCCAATGCCGTTGATATCCAGCACCTGATGGAAGCTCAGATTAAAATCGGGCGGAATGCCCGATATTCTTATTTTGAACGCCACTGGCACAGCGAGGAAGGAATGGTTAGGGTGATGCCAGTGGCCCGGGTAAAACTGGCTGAAGGAGCCCGCTTTTCTACTGAATTTGAGTTGTTGAAGGGAAGGGTGGGAGTTATAGAAATTGATTATCACACCGATTGCCAGGCCGGCAGCTCAGCCGAAATGAAGGCCAGGGTTTTCGGCCGTCAGGATGACCGAATAAAAATCAAAGAATCAGCCAGCCTTGATGGCGAGGGCAGCCGGGCAGTGCTTATTACACATATCGCAGTCAGGGATGAAGCGATGGCCGAGATCAACAATGAAATTATTGCCAGAGCTCCTTACTCCCGCGGTCATGTGGATTGCAAGGAAATAATCCAGGGGAAAGGGGTGGCCAGGGCCGTGCCCATAGTTGAGGTCAGGCACCCAAAAGCTCATGTCACCCATGAAGCGGCCATCGGCAGCGTTGATTCAAAACAGCTGCAAACTTTGATGGCCCGGGGTTTAAGTGAAGATGAAGCTGTGGACCTCATCATTGAGGGCCTGCTGAGCTGAATCAGACCTGTTTTTTCCTGTGAGTTATCTACAAACCCAGGATAAGTCTGGCTGTGCTGAAAAAGATAAGAAGACCGGTGATGTCTACCACAGTGGTCAGCATCGGGCTGGCGACTACGGCCGGGTCAAATTTCAGCGATGAAGCCGCGAGGGGCAGAAAAGCCCCGATTAGAGTTGAAGTTATGACTTGAATGCCCAGAGCTAAGGCTACGGCAATTCCAACCTTTAGAGGGGAGATGGTCCCGGCAGTTGAAGATTGCCCGATAAACAGCAGGACTCTGAAGTAAGCAATCGTGGCCAGGACAATGGCCATCAGGAAGGCAATCTTAAACTCTTTTATCAGAATTTTCAGAGCATCTCTGGTGGAAATTTCTTTTAAGGCTAAGGCTCTGATTACCAGAGTGGCTGATTGGCTGCCGGCATTGCCTCCGGTGTCTGCCAGCATGGGCATGAAAGAGGCTAAGATGGCTACCTGAATAAGAATACTTTCATAGCTCTGAACGATGTATCCAGAAATGAACCCTAAAATGGCCAACCCCATAATCCAGGGTATGCGACTCTTGAAATGATCCCAGGTAGAAAGCTTCAGGTAGGCTCCGACTTCGTGAGAACCACCGATGGCCATCAACTTCTCAACGTCTTCCTGTTGCTCCTGGGTGATGATGTCCAGGGCATCGTCGTGGGTGATGATTCCGACCAGCCGGTTGTTCTCATCAACTACCGGAATGGCCAGCAAATCATACTTCTGAATCATCCTGGCCACTTCTTCCTGGTCATCGTAGGCTCGGGCATAGATTACATCCTCATGCATAATATCTGCTACTTTGGCTCCTGATGGGGCCAGTATCAAGTCCTTCAGTGAAACAAAACCGATCAATCTCTGGTTTTCATCAGTAACGTAGCTGTAATAGATTGTTTCTTTATCGGGAGCTTCTCTCCGCAGTTTGGCTATGGCCTCATCCACAGTTAATTCAGGAGTGAGCACAGCATAATCTGAGGTCATGACCGACCCGGCTGTACCTTCCGGATAGGCAATCAGCCGCCTTAAATCTTCGCGTTCGGCCTGGGCCATGGCCGGGATGATGGCTTCTTGCTGTTTTTTAGAAAGATGCTTGACCAGGTCAACCCGGTCATCTGGGGGCATTTCTGAAAGCAGCTTACCCATTACTTCGCGGCCAAGTGTCTGAATCATCTCCAGCTGGACATCTTCGTCAAGGTGGCTGAAGATTTCACCACGGAGAGAAGGTGATAGAAGACTCAGTATTTGCCAGATTTCTTGGGGGTCGAGAGCGGAGAGAAATTCGGCCACCTGAGCCGGATGGGTAGATTCACAGAATTCGCGCAGCTCGTCGTATTTTTTATCAGATAAAAGCTCTCTTAGTTCTGGAGCCAGTAATGGATTGACCATCGTTCACCTCCGCCATCAGCCGGCTGGAGGTGAACACGGAGCTCAGGCTCCTGACCGGCTCACCCCCGGAGCCGGCAAAAGGGCCAGAATAAATCCTCTATTTCCATCTATCTTAGATGGGTATGGGTCACCGTCTTCACAGTAACTCATTTCCCTATCCTTTTTCATATTTTCAATAATTTTTAGCACCTATGCCCTAACCTGTCAACTGAAAAGATAAATAAAATGGCAAAATAAATTTTTTGACTTGCCTATAAAAAGGAAATATTAGCGAAATAAAAAATGATATTTCTTAACCACTTTGAAACCCTGATAACAATTTAATTGAACCTTGAACCCGAAGAGAGGCAGCGGATGACATTAAAAAGACGGAAAAAGGTAAAGAAAAAAAATGGCTTATGAGATAAACCTGGGCCAGAGAGTATCTTAAAAGTCAGACTGGTTTATTGGCTGGCCTTAATTCTTCAGGCTTGAATTCAGGGCGGAAGGATTGATGTTCAGCGGGTTTTTAAGTTTTAAGTTTCTGGTAAATTGCTTTGATTTTTTGACAGTATAATTCTTTGATTTTTCCTTCGTCCTCGCCCAGAGGACGGGCCGGAATTAAATCCATGACTTCTTCCGGGCTCAGACCGGACTCGGCCATGGTCCTGGCCGCTCCAATCAGCATGCTGCTGACGGCAGCCAGTGATTGTTCCCAGGTGAGGCCGAATTCTTCACCGAGCTTTACCAGCTCATAGAATAAGAACCAGAGATAACTGGGCCCCATTGCGGAAATGGAAGCATAAACTTCTATCAGCTCGTCTTTAGCTTCCGGCGCCTGTCCCAGCAGGACCATCTGGCTGAGGAACCTGTTCTTGTCGTCGGCCGACAGGCCAGGACCGAAACTGGCGGGGTTATAACCAGCGTTGACGTAGGAAGTGGCCAGGGGATTCATCCTGATTATCTTGTTGTGCCCGCGCAGAGCTTCCATTAATTTAGTCAGGCTGAATTTGGGGACAAAAGAACAAATAACCATCTCCGGCTTGAGAATCTTTTTAAGTTCTTCCAGAACCTCAGGCAGGACCGGAGGATGGACAGCCAGGAAGATTATTTCAGACTCGGTTAAGCCTTCCACCTTGCTCCCCAGTTGAACTTCTGGGAACATGGTTTTAAGCTTTTCTGCTACTTCCGGTTTAATCTCGGTCACCCTGACCTCAGGCGGCAGAGCCTTTTTCCTTTTCCAGGCGTTGAGCACGACTCTGGTGATTCGCCCTCCACCAACGAAGCCTACGCTTTTATAAAACATTTTCAGCCTCCTTTATTTTCTTCTTTTATTTGTTGGCCGAAGATTTTCGTAACCCGCTTTTTAGCCGGCATCCAGTGAGAAAGACCGGTTTATTAAAGTCATTGAATAATCTGATTCTTTGATATTTGCCGACCACGACCAATACCAGTTCTGGATGAGTTTAATCTCTTCCTCTTAATTCTTATATCACATTGGTTTCGGGATGGGCAACCTGGTTTCAGCTTTTTACCAACCGCCAGCCTGGCCTTAACTGTCAAGTGCTGGAAGTTGAGGGCACAGTCGCTTTTAGCTGTTGTTATTATTGGATTGCAGATCAGACAGAAATACCAGAGAAAATAAAGGCTGAAGCTGGGTTCATCCTCTTGACAGATGACCCGAGCTGATGTAAGCCTATATTTTCATATATTAAGACCGGCTTTGATAGTCAGATGAGCCGATAACGATAGATAATATTAAATAATCAAAGCCTTCCTGATTAAACTAAGTCAACAGAAGAAATGATTTTTAAGCCTGGAGGAATCTTATGACCGGAACTCAACCTAAATCGCTTTCCCGAACCGACCGTTATCTAACCCTGTGGATTTTCCTGGCCATGGGGCTCGGGATTTTTATCGGTTATTTCAGCCCTAAGTTTACCTATTTTATTTCCAGCCTGCAGGTTGGAACAACTTCTATACCCATTGCCATTGGTTTGATCCTGATGATGTACCCGCCCCTGACCAAGGTCAGGTACGAGGAAATGGGCAAGGTCTTTCGGAATAAAAAACTCCTGGCCACCTCGCTGATCCTGAACTGGATTGTTGGTCCGCTGGTCATGTTCGGTCTGGCCGTACTTTTCTTGCGCCATCATCCGGAATACATGATTGGGGTCATCCTGGTTGGGCTGGCCCGCTGCATCGCCATGGTCCTGGTCTGGAATGAACTGGCCGGGGGCGACCGGGAGCTGGCGGTGGGTTTAGTGGCTTTTAACGCCGTCTTCCAGGTTCTTTTCTATGCCGTGTATATCTATGTTTTCATTACTTTTGCTCTGAATAAATTCAACCTGGTCAGTGGGGTTAAGGCCCAGGTCTCTTTCTGGGAATCAGCCCAAACCGTCTTCCTTTACCTGGGCATCCCTTTTATCGCCGGCCTGATTTCGCATTTTGGCCTGATCAAACTGAAAGGCCGGGACTGGTTTGAAAAAGTCTTTGTGCCCAGAATCAGCCCACTGACTATGGCCGCTCTTCTTTTTACCATAGTGGTGATGTTTTCCATGAAGGGTGAATACATCATCAAGAGGCCACAGGACGTCCTGCTGATTGCCCTGCCGCTCGTAATTTATTTCTTCTTGATGTGGCTGGTGGCTTTTGTTTTGGTGGGGAGAATGGGAGTGGGTTATGAAAAGACGACAGCCGTGGCCTTCACCGCTGCCAGCAACGATTTTGAGCTGGCCATCGCCATAGCCGTGGCCATCTTCGGCATCAGTTCCAACCAGGCTTTTGCCACAGTCATCGGCCCGCTGCTTGAAGTCCCAGTTCTCATAATTCTGGTCAACGTGGCCCTCAGGTTGAGACCAAAGTTGGCTGCGGTCCCGGCCGGGTGATTGTTATTTTTTTGCCGGCTATGACCATGTTTCCCTGCCCGATAAAGATCATCCCCGTGGCGGGAGAATCTGTTACACCATCTCTGAAGACGAGGACCGAACTTGGAGTCCGGCTACCATCCTTTACGATAGCCCCTATGATGACCGCGACCCGTCTATAATTCAATTAAACGACGGCTGCCTGCTCTGACCTGCGGGCCCGCCGCTTCCGGCTGAGTCGGAAGGGGATAAGGTGGCTAAGATTTTAAGCTGGGTCTTAGAAGTTGTTTTTTCTATGGTAGTTTTCGTAAAATGGCCTGGAAAGAACATTAAGGAGAATCATAAATGGAATTAAAGAAGAGGCAATCAAGGCGTGAATTCTTGAAGACAGCCGGCCTGTCCGGTGCGGTCATAGCATCAGGAGCAACTTCCTCTTTTCTGGGCGGGACGCAGACTCAATTGAAAAAAGCTCAACCGGCTCAGCCTAAAACGGGTTCCTTCAAACTTAAATATGCCCCGCCCTTCGGCATGTTTGAGGCTTCAGCCGGTAAAGACCCTCTGGACCAGATGAAATTTATCGCGGACCAGGGCTTTAGAGCTGTCTTTGATAATGGTTTGCCCGGACGGCCGCCAGCCCTGCAGGAAGCCATCGCTAATCAGGCTGCTAAGCTTGGCCTGGAAATCGGACCATTTGTCGCCTACGCTGACTTCAGCGTGGAATCTTTTGTGCTCAAGGATGATTCAGTTCGTGAGATGCTCAAAGGGAAAATCAAAATAGCCATTGAGACTTCAAAGCGCACCGGCGTCAAGCTGGCTTTAATGGTTCCGGGCCGTTACAACCAGCGGCTGGACTGGGATTATCAGACAGCCAATGTCATTGAGAATCTTAAATGGTGTGCCGGATTATGCGAACCAGAAGGCGTGGTTATAGTCCTTGAGCCATTGAACCCCAAAGACCATCCCGGCCTTTTCCTGACCAAAATGTCTCAGGCATACCAGATTTGTAAGGCGGTCGGCAGCCCTTCTGTCAAAATCCTTGATGACATCTACCACCAGCAAATCACCGAAGGCAACATTATCCCCAACATTGAGGCCTGCTGGGACGAGATAGCGGCCTTTCACCTCGGAGATACTCCGGGCCGCAAAGAGCCTGGCACCGGCGAGCTTAATTTCAAGAACATTTTCAAGTTCATCCACGGTAAAGGCTACAACTGTGTGCTCTGCATGGAGCACGGCAAAAGCAAACCTGGCAAAGAAGGTGAGCTGGCTGTCATCCAGGCTTACCGCGATGCTGACTCTTTTTGAAACCATGAATTCCAATAATTATCCCCGGTTGAGCTGAGCCGACTTTCACAGAGCAGGTCCTTTAATTACTCAGTGTTCATTTAGCCTTGTCGGGTAAAAATTTTACTAAAGAAGAGTCTTTGGATTATTTGGACTGATCTTTTAGATGAAGTAACTATGAAAAATGGTAGCCTAATTAGAGTCTAAATAGGGCAATTTAATTTAGCAAGGTGTAAATTTTGTATGCTGTTACCACCAGTATCAAAACGGCAAAGAGCTGCTTCAGCCGTTTGCTGGGGAGAAAAAGGCTGGTAATCCTGGCTCCAGCAAAGGAAAATAAAGCTCCTACCACTACCAGCAGACCGGTCAAAGGAAGGTTCCAGGAAGCGGTGCTGAGATGCGGAATGAGGGCAGAGAATGAAGGTGGGCAAACGGCGAAAGCATTGATTCCGGCTGCTTTTTTAGGCTCAAAGCCAACCAGAATAAGTGTTGGGAGAAGCAGGAACCCTGGCCCTACCCCCAGAAATCCTGACATTATTGATATGGGAATGGCTAAAATAGCTGCCAGCTTGAAATTTTCCTGCTTCACCGAAGCTTTGATCGGTCGAAAGAGCTGGTAAGCCAGATAAACAACGGCTGCAAAGTATATAATCCAGACAACCTTCTGCTCTATGAATTGAACAATAAAAGCACCCACAGGCGCTGAGGCTGTGGTGATGGCGGCCAGGGGAATGGCTTTTTTCCAGTCCACAAAACCACTCCTGGCAAAGCCGAAAGTGGAGAGGAGCGCCGTTACACCGTTGAGCAGCAGGCTTAAAGGCTGGACCTGATGAACCAGGTCTGGCAAAAAAAGGCCCAAAAAAGGAATAGCCGCAAAAGCTACTCCCAGTCCCAGCATTCCGGAAATAAAAGAAAGAATGGCCAAACCTATAGCAATTATAATGTTATCTGGCATCTAATGCCCCTCTTTCTATTGCTTTCTTACCAATAATAAAGCCAATATATGAATATATGTTCATATATACCAAAAAGGACGGGCTGTCAAGTCTTGAACCATCCTAGGGTTGTGGCCCCGTCGTTTATCCAGCTAATTCGGTGGTAATCCAATAAAGTTTTCGCCTGAATTTAAAGAGATGTTTTAAGAAAAAAATGAGTAAATAATTTGTTCATCTAAGGCCAAGTGGACAGGAGCTGACATAAAAGTATAAATGAACCAGAAGAACAATTGCCGGCAGGTAGCTTTGGCTACTTTTATTATTGTAAAACAACAGGGAATCAAGCCAGCTGTTTTTTAAAAAAATGCTCAAAAATAAGGGCTAGACAATCGAGAAATAAAAATGGTAAAAGGAAAACAACTGGAGAAAATTAAGGAGAGAAAAATGGAAGGTGATAAAAAATCCGCTAATGAAACTAATGGCTTGACCCGGAGGGATTTTATCAAGACGGCTTCGATGGCCGCAGCCGTAGCTGCCGTTTCAGGCACCGGAGTTCTCTTCGCTTCGGGCAGTAGCGAAAAAATCAAAGTCGGGCTCATCGGCTGCGGCGGCCGTGGAACTGGGGCAGCTCTGGACTGCGCGGCGGCTTCGCCGGAGGTGGTCATTACGGCCGTGGGCGACCTTTTCCCCGACATGCTGGAAAATTCCTTAAAACGCCTGCGCGAGCGCCTTCCAGCCGAGCGGGTCCTGGTCACGCCAGAAACCTGTTTTACGGGCTTTGATGCCTATGAGAAGGTTGTAAAAGCTGACGTTGACCTGGTAATTCTGGCGGCGCCGCCGTTTTTCCGGCCAGCCCATCTGAAAGCGGCTGTGGAAGCCGGCAAGCACGTCTTCATGGAAAAGCCGGTAGCCGTGGACCCGGTTGGGGTCCGGTCGGTCATTGCTTCTTCGGAGCTTGCCAAGCAGAAAGGTCTGGCCATTGTGGCTGGTACTCAGCGCCGTCATCAAGCCCATTACATTGAAATTATGAAGCGAATTCATAACGGCGATATAGGCGAAATTGTGGCTGCCCAGTGCTACTGGAACATGGGTGCTCTGTGGGTCGAACGGGCGGCCCAGAACTGGGCAGACCGCATCATCAAAAAATGGTCGGATATGGAATGGCAGGTGCGCAACTGGCTTTTTACGGTCTGGTGCTCGGGCGACCACATTGTTGAGCAGCACGTGCACAACCTGGACGTCATTAACTGGGCTTTTGGCACGCATCCGGTAAAATGCCTGGGAATGGGCGGTCGGGCGGCCCGGACCGACCCGATGTTCGGCAACGTCTATGACCATTTTGCCGTGGAGTATGAATATCCCAATGGAGTGCGGGTGCTGAGCATGTGCCGGCAGACAGCCGGAGCGGCCGAAAATGTCTCTGAGCGCGTGGTGGGAACAAAGGGCTTTGCTTATACGGACAGTGCCGACGGCTACATCAAAGGACCTAAGCCTTATAGACCAGAGAAAGAATCGCCCAATCCCTACGTCCAGGAACACATTGACCTGATTAACAGCATTAAGAGCGGCAAACCTCTTAATGAAGGCCGCCAGGTGGCGGAGAGTACTTTGACGGCCATCATGGGCCGGATGAGCGCTTACACCGGCCGGGCCTTGAGCTGGGACTGGGTGATGAACGCTTCCAAGCTGGACCTGACCCCGCCGCACTTGGAGTTCCGCGACCTGCCGCCGCTTGAAGTGGCCATCCCCGGCAAGACACCGCTGATTTAATTTGGGTTTTTATCAGTTCTTTTCAATTAGATAAGTATTCAAATTCTTATTATTTTTCCCCTGGTGGTTCCAGCTGGCCACAGGGAAGAAATCCAGAGCCTTTTCGTCTAAAAATTCTAGGCAAAAAATATTAACTTTATATGCTTTTTATCATCTAAAGAAGGCCTGAGAAAGCTTGACCAGGGATGGTCAAGCAGGACAATTTTTACTGGCGAAAGGATTTATCTAACATGAAACTCAGGCGATTAACTCAAAGAAACCTGGCTCTGGTTTTATTTATTTTTTTGGGGATAATGGGGCCGACCGCTAATCTTTGGTCAAAGGCCATTTTTTTTGGAGGTAGTAGCTCGAGTTTTAGGCATTTGATATTGCCCAGGTTACCTTCGTCTTCAGACCAGACGGTACTTCGCTACAAACGTAATCCTGGAGAGGTCATTAGTTATAAGCAAATATTTTATGCTGAACGGCAGATAGAATTAAACCGACCGGAGTACTTTAAATTCAAGATTGAATGGACGGTCAAAGTAGCCACTGTTGCCATTAAAGAAGGGCGTCATCTCCTGGCCATTCAGTATAACCGGGAAAAGGTGCAATTGATAAACCAGAAGGAACTGGAAAAGGTTATCTCACCTGAAAAAATATTGGAAGCTTATATAGAGCAAACAGATTTTGATCCCCAGAGTGCCAGGGTAGTGGAGACAGATGAGTTCGGGCGGAATCTTAATGCCAGCTACTATTATAACGAAATGTTCTCCGGGCTTCATCCTTTAGCTACCCGGGTATTTGCCTTACCAGGTCGGCCACTGAGTGAGGGAATGACTTTTGAAGTAGAAGCTGAAGAACCAATAGTTTTCACTTACAAAGGCCTTACTCCCTGGCTTATTGGTGAGTTACATTCTTTTGAAGGTGAAGTGGCCGGTGGCAAGATAAAAGCCAATTTTTTCAAACAAAGTGGACTTCTGGAGAGCCTGGAATATAGCGGAGAATATCTGGTAAATAAAAAGTTGGTGAAAGAACAGTATCTTTTTTCTTTTATAAACAAAAAACAATATACCCTGGAAGAACTATTTCGGGATGAGAGTATTAACAAAGCTGTCCTGCTGGCCTCGCTAAATGTGGATTTGCCTCCAGTGTCGGCAAATGTAATCCATTCTTTTCTGGAAAGCTTTGATAAGAATCGCCGTCGCCTTGGCGCTGCTTATTGTGCTCTCAGAGGAATTCCTGAAGGGCTGAAACTGGATTCTTATCTTGGAGATTCTGATCCGGTGGTCAGTTTCAACTTGGCCAAGGCTCTGGCTCTTCAATACTCAGATTTTGCTCAGATAAAAAACATTTCCAGAGACTCGCGGCACCCAATGCAAGCTCGAGCCATCAATTTTCTGGAGAAGAGCACCTACTTTTTGCCTGAAAACCTCAAGGCTGATTTTGAGCTTATCCAGCGGTACATCTACGAAAACCGCAATTATGAAACAAAAACTAACCTTAGTCTGGAAGATGTTCAGCAAATTTTAAGATTTATGAAGCCTGACCATGCAGCTGTTGGTGGGTTTTACAAAAAATTTATCCGTAATCCATTGACAGGTAAAATTCAGCCTTATTACGTGCTCTTACCTTTGGATTATGACCCTAAAGAAGTTTATCCCCTGGTAGTTTATTTTGGTGGTGGAGATGGTCGCGGAGACCAGGCTCTGGTGGAAGCCTATCAACAGCTGATGAAATCAGATGAACTGGCGGGGCATATCCTGTTTGTTCCTGAAGCTGAGGGAATGTGGTGGGAAGAGACCTCAGAAGAGGCCTTCAAAAAAATGTTCAACGAGGTTCTGAGCAGCTATTCTGTAGATACTGACCGGATGTATGCGGCTGGTACCAGTAATGGGGCGATGGCCACTTTCTTTTATGGTACCAGAATGGCTGACCGTTTCGCAGCCATTTTCTCTAATATGGGATATCCTGTGGTCAAGCATTCTCCGCCAGAAACTCCCAGGGATGCGGAGATGCTTAGAAATCTGAAGAATACCTCTGTCTATATAGTTCATGGTGACAGTGACAACATGGTCTACCCGGTGGGCAGTCAGCGGGCTTACCGTCAGCTTCGTCAACTGCGCTATGATGTTAAATACGATGAATTCCCGGGCCGGGATCATGATATCAAGTTGAGCGAGATAAAAGATAAAATTGTTCAGCTTTTCCGGGAAAAAATCAGAAGTGCTGTGCCCCGGCAACTTGATTTTGTGATAAATGACGAGGAAGCGAATTGGTATTACTGGATAAAAGTTGAAAAGGTCAAAGCTTTACCCGCTTACGTGGCGGCTGAAATTGATGAGCAACATAATGAAATCAGGATAAGAACGCGTAATATTGAAAGTCTGACAGTTTTTTGTGACAGCCGGAGGCTTGACCTGTCACAGGAGGTTAAAATAATTCTGAACAATAAGGAAGTTTTTTTGGGATTGGTTGAGCCCTCGCCGGAAGCTCTTCTGGAAGTAGCCCGGAGCAAACTGGACCCAACACTGCATTACGGAGCTTCTATTAAAATTATGTCCGATTAGGAGCGGTTCACTGCTACTGCCGGCTTGGGACTTGTGAGTTAAAAGAACAACCATTACCCTAATTTTCAAATTTTTGATCAGAAGCCAGATCGAATTATATTTAAGTTTAATGCCGAGACCAGAATAAGTTTTGTTTTTTCTGGTTGCAACCCATTCCATATTTTTGGTCTAAAAATTAGCCGTTTTGTTCCGCTTGAATTTGGGTAGGATAAATTTTAATCTGTTATCTGATTGAAGAGAGAAACTCAATGCAGGACATAGCCAGGGGAGTTAGAGCTTTTACTCTTGGAACTGCGGTCAGCCGGGTGCTGGGTCTCGTTCGGGAGATGGTCTTTGCCCATCTGTTTGGCTCCAGCCGTTCAACTGATGCTTTTAACGCTGCCTTCCGTATTCCCAACTTGCTGCGGGACCTGTTTGCTGAAACTTCGCTTTCTGCCGCCTTTGTGCCAGTTCTGACCGAGGAAAAAGGCAAAGGCAAGCAACGGCAAAACCTCCTGGCTTCCAACATCTTAAACACCCTGCTTATGGTGGTGGGTGCGGTTACCATCTTGGGGATGGTTTTTAGTCGGCCAGTTGCCTCCCTGGTGGCCATGGGATTCAGTCAGTTTCCCGAAAAATTAAGCCTCACCGCCAGCCTGACTTTCATCACCTTCCCCTTCCTCCTGTTCGTTTCTCTGGCGGCCTGGGCTATGAGCTACCACAACACCGAGGGTTCTTTCTTTGTCCCTTCGGTGGCTCCAGCTTTTTTCAATGTTTTTTCCATTGTTGTTCCGGTGGCCATGTTTGGCTGGTATACAGCCCGCGGTGGCGACCCGATTTATGGAGCCGCTCTTGGCGTTACGGTGGGTGGCCTGATGCAGTTTCTTATTCAAGTGCCCGGAGTTTTCCGCCGCGGCTACCGGTATTCTTTTTACCTTAACTGGCATGACCCGCAGTTCAGAAAAGTTATGGCCCTGTTTGTGCCGGTGGCCATCGGCCTGGCTGGTTCCCGGATCAATGTTTTTATCAACACCATTCTGGTTTCTTACTTGGCCGAGCGCTCGATGACCTGGCTCAATTATGCCTACCGTGTTATGCACCTTCCGCTGGGCCTGTTTGGCATGGCCGTGGGCACAGTGGCTCTGCCTCGGTTTTCGCGACTGGTGCTTGATAACAAAAATGCAGAGCTTAAGTCCAGCCTGATGGATTCGCTCAAGATGGTCTTTTTCTTGACCGTGCCTTCTTCTATCCTGATAGCTTTTTTTGCTCAACCGATTACCCGTCTTATTTACCAGCGCGGCCAGTTTACGGCGGAAGATACGGCGGCTGTGAGTCAGGCTTTAATTCTCTATACCCTCGGTATTCCTTTTATTTCTGCCCTGCGCAATGTGGCTTCAGTTTTTTATGCTCACAAAGATGCCAGAGCGCCGATGTATGCCAGCTTTGCTTCTATCGGATTGAACATCGTGATGAACCTGGCCCTTATGAAACCACTGGGCTTTCTGGCTTTCCCGCTGTCGGCTTCAGTGGCCAGCGTAGTAAACATCTGTCTTTTAATTTTCTGGTTGCCGAACAAAATTGGGCCAGTAGATTTCCGACCAGTTTATGAGTATTTCTTGAAATTGACCATAGCTTCCTCGGTTTCCGGGCTAGTCGGATTTTTTGCTTTCCGCCTGTTAACCCCCAGAATTGGTTTTACTTTTCTGCCGGTGCTTGCCCTGACGGTAATCTGTGGCACCTTTTCCCTTTTTGTTTTCTATGTTATATGCCGTCTCCTTGGTTTAAAAGAAATTGAGGTCTTCATCCGCCGCTTTTTAAAAAGGTAGCTTCATTTCATAAGTTCGTTTGAATGATCCGGCAACCTAAAATAAAATATTTCTGCATCCGGTAAGTAAAAGGATAGACTTTTATGGAGTATATATTCTGGGTAATCTGTTTCTTCTGGTGGGGGTTGGATATTTATCTTGTTGTTTTTAAAAACAGGGGTGATCACAGAGTCTCAGAAAGAAAAAGTAAATTTATCATGACCTTTTTAATTTTTACTGGAGTTTTACTGGCGATTGTTCCTGAAAGTTTTCGCTCCGTCTGGCGCACCAGAGAATTCGGGGTTTTCCAGATTATTGGTACAGGCGTTTTAGCTGCCGGAGTTCTAATCAGGATTCTGTCGGTGCTTACTCTTGGTAAACACTTTGCAGCCGATATCGGCGTTCACCGAGAAAAAGAGCTGGTTACCGACGGACTTTACCGCTGGATACGACACCCCAGCTATACAGGAGAAATAATTGCCTTTCTGGGAGTTGGCCTAGTCTTCCAACATATTCCAGCTTCGTTTTTTATTACCATATTGCCGGCAGCGGCTTTCATCTACCGGGCCATAGTAGAAGAAAAAATGCTTCTGGAAGAGTTTGGTGCAGAGTATGAAGAATACAGAAAAAGAACGCGCATGTTTATTTAGATGGACAGCAACCTAAAAATATATAAAAGGCCTTATTGACTTCACCATATATGAATATTAATTCATATATTATCCAGAAACAGACTTAAAGGCGCAGAACTCCTCGCCTTTATTTCATCAACTGCTGAAAATGGGGGACGGGGTGGGATCCTGGTGTTCAGCGATCATCTCCTGTCCGGGCTCGATAATCTACCCGGACTGAACTCCAGGGCGCTACCGCTTCCCCCATTTTCTTTACTTGGTGGTGGCCAAACTGGCCTCTTTTTCTGATATTACCCAACCGGGTATTTTTCAGAATGTGGCTCAACAGGTATAACCTTTCTACCCGATTATATGGGAGAAAACCGAAAAAGCTTCAACCACCGGTCTGGCTGCCAGCATGATCTGGTCCACACCCAGACCATCAGCGATGAGCTCAAAGCCCACCAGCGAAATTACCAGTGCCGCCAGGAAGATAGCGATTCTTGTTCTTAGTTTCATTTTTTTTCTCCTTTTCTCACAATTTTTTTTGTTTCATTTTTGTCTCTCATTAGTTTAGACGAAGTTGCTGGCAAAAAGGTTCGTTTTATTTAAAAAGAGCACCATGAAGAAAATATTTAGAGGGAAAAACTGTTTTTTGCCGGGTTTATTATAAGAAGGGATTTAAGATTCATTCAGATTTTTGATAATACAAATAATTTATTTTTCATAGAAAAATAAAAACATGATATCAGGCAATCGGAAGTAATTGTAAAAAACCTGTTGATCAGATTGATTCCAGCCGAAGTTCTTTCAGCTGATTGTTATCAGTAAGGTGGTGTAGCTTTTTTTTAGCTTCATGATTGCCTTTCTATGGAATTAGATTCTTTTTCCCTTGAGTATTTATTCCAGAACTAATTTTATTCAAATTCTGGTTGTTTGTTTCGCTGGCTTCAATCGAGGATTTTGAAGCCGGACAATCCATTGCCCTTGTTCGAAAGGATCAGTTAAAGATTTTAATTATTTTTTTTTGCTAAAAAAACGGGCACAGTTTTAACGATTTATTTAATCTAATGCAACGCAAATATAAGGTTGAAGAGAATTACAGTTAAAAAAACTGCTCCGGTTGATTTTGATGAGGCCGAAAAGGAGTTAGAAGCTATCATGTAGACTGATGAAACAGGAGTTGCCGTCACATTTTTGAAGAAGAGCGGCAGAAAATTAAAGACCTCTTTGTGGGGTCTGAATATAAGAAAAAGACTATTGTGGGATAGGGCTGAGGGGCACGTTACACCAGAGATTGGAATCAGAAGGACCATAAATTTTAGAGGGTTTGATTTTATTAGAAAAGTACAAAAAATATGTATTGGATAAATTTGGGGAAATAATTATATAGAACAGGGACCTCAACCGTCGAACGGTAAATTATTGGGGTCTGGTGCCCGGAGTAGACAGGGAGAGCACCGCGGCTTTTTGCCAACCGCCAGCAGTCTGGTCTCACTATCGCTAAAAATCGCCAGCTATTTGCTAACTCTAACCGGGTAGGGTGGGCGCTGCATCTTCCTGGGCGGATTTTTCTTCAGCATCTCCATGACTAATTCAATGGCTTTTTCTAATTGCGGGTCGCATCCAGCAGCATAGTCAGCAGGAGTTATTTCCACTTCCACATCAGGTGGGACGCCCACATTTTCTATGCCAAAACCTTCTTCCTCCGTCCAGAAAGCCAGGTTGGGGGCAGTTATGCTGCCGCCATCCATAAGCACCGGGAAACCGAGGACACCCACCAGACCGCCCCAGGTTCTCTTGCCCACCAGTGGCCCGAGCTTGAATTGCCTGAACATCCAGGGCAGTAAATCACCTCCGGAACCGGCCATTTCGTTTATCAGCATGACCTTCGGACCCTGAATAGATGCACTCGGAGTTTTAAGATCAGCACCGTAACGCATGGCCCACATGGCGATGAACGGCTTGCTCAACCAGTCAATATAATAATCAGCTACCTGACCTCCGCCGTTAAATCTTTCATCCACGATGATGGCCTCCTTGTAAGCCTGGGGGAAGAAATAGCGTCTGAAATACATGTAACCCTGAGTTGAAGTGTTAGGCACATAAACATAAGCTACCCGGCCGCCAGTGGCTTCTTCCACTTTCTTGAGGTTGCCTTCAACCCAGTCGCGGTTGCGCAGGCCGAACTCATCAGCGATTGGAACCACTTTTACTGTGCGGGCACCTTTGCCGTCAGGGTTCGGGCCCACAGTAATTTCCACAATTTTATCAGCTTTGTTTTCAAAATGTTTATAAAGATTATCTGGTGGAATGACTGCTTTATCGTCTACAGCCAGCAGGTATTCACCGGCTCTGACGTTTACCCCGGGCTCGGTCAGTGGCGAACGAAGTTCTGGATTCCAGTTTAAACCCCCGTAGATTTTCTTAAATCGGTAACGGCCATTCGCGATTTCATAATCGGCCCCGAGTAAGCCGACCTGAATGGTTTTGCGTTCGTAAGGGGTGTCACCGCCTCCACCCCGATGATGACCGACAGCCAGTTCGCTGCACATCCACATAATCAACCGGTTAAGGTCATCGCGACAGGAAAGCTCAGGCAGGAATTTTTCGTATTTTTTCTTCATGGCCGGCCAGTCGCAGCCGTGCATATTGGGGTCGTAGAAGAAATCGCGGTTTATTCTCCAGGCCTCATAAAAAATCTGCTTCCATTCTTCTGTGGGATTGATTTTAACTTCAATGGAGTCGACGTTGATTTTCCCCTGACCGACCTGAATTTTTCCGCCGAGGCTGGTTATGCCCCAGGTGTTTTGAGCGGCATAGAGTAATTTTTTCTTGTCGGCTGAAATCAGATAATTGTTCAAACCTTCCATGATGACTTCGTCTTTTCGGGTCTTAAGGTCAAAACGATGGAGTTTGCCGCTGCGGCCTCCACTGCCCGGTCCGGCCATCATGGCTCCTATCGGAACAACAGGGAATTCTAAAAAGTAAAGGTGGCCGGCTTCTCCTACCTGGAGGTTGGAATAATTACCGGGGGGCACGGGCAAAGCAACAATTCTGTATTCCAGCCCGTCAAAATCAATGACTGTTTCACTGGTTTCAGTTTTAGCTGATTCGCTTTTGCTGGCCGGTGGTTTTTGTCCAGCGGTTTTATCTTCTGATTTCACCTTGAGGTCAGAGGTGACTCTGGTCGGTTCGACTGGCTTTTCTTCATCGCTTTCTCTGGCCAGTGGGTTTGGTAAATCTTTTCTCAAAACTACTAGGTAAAGCGAATAGCTGGCCCGCAGGTCAGCGTTGGACATGTCAAACCACTGCTTGACCGGTCCGGCGTCAGTTGAAGACATGAAAAAAAGATATTTTCCGCTCTGGTCAAAACGGGGCTCAGCTACTTCGCTCAGTCCGTCGGTAATGGGATAGGTTTTGTCCTTTTCTATGGAATAGACAAATACTTTTTGAATGTAAGTTTGAGTATTTAGGGTATAGGCAATCCATTTTGAATCGGGTGACCAGGTGGCGTAAACGCTGCGAATACGACTTGGTCCGTAGAGATATTCTGAGGCGATTTTTTTAACCGCCCCGGTTTTAAGGTCTATCCAGTAGAGTGACCAGGAATTGTCGGCAAAAGCAATTTTCTGAGAGTCAGGTGACCAGACCGGTGAATCATAAAAGCCGGCGCCGTTCAGTTTGTATTTTTTGGTTTCTCCCTTGCCATCCTGCGGTCTTATATGAAGTTCGTATTCGCCAGATTCATCGGAAAAATAAGCAATAAAGCGTCCGTCCGGGGACCAGGCAGGGCTTCGCTCGTGAACTCCGGGAGTCTGGGTCAAGTTGCGGAAATCGCCTTTTTCTGCTGGCAAAGTGACAATTTCTCCGCGAAATTCAAAAACAGCCCGGGCACCAGTGGGCGAGAGGTCGGCGTTTCTGATCCAGCGGGTTCCTTTAGCAAAGCGCTCGCGCAGTTCAATAAGGTCGGTGGAGATACCTATTACAAGGCGGTTGCTCATCCCGGATTTGGGATCAAAAAGATGCAGGTAACCGCCCTGTTCGTATATGATTCGGTCTTTGGTTCCAGCGGCATCTATAATCGGAAAGTCTTCATGATGGGTAAGCTGCTTTATTTCTTTGGTCTTGAGGTCATAACTGAAGAGGTTAAACTCGCCATTTCGGTCCGAAAGAAAATAGAGTTTGCCATCTGACCAGATCGGATCAATATCATTACAACGTCCTTCTGGCTGAGGAATTTTTTCTATGGTATTGTTTTTCCTATTATAAATGGTAATGATTGAGTTTCGACCGCCACGATAATTCTTCCACTGTCTGAAAGCATCGGGAAAATGATTATAAGCAATTAGCTGCCCATCGGGTGAAACTTTTGCCCGGTAAACGTAAGGGATCATGATTTGCTCTGGAAAGCTGCCGTCAATAGACATGGTGTAGAGATTACTGGCTCCTCGGGCATAGGCGTTTCGGTTTGAAGTGAAAAAAATTTTCTTGCCGCAAGGGCTAAAATCCTGGACCAGGTCGGGCCCTGGGTGCCAGGTCAGGCGGCGGGACTGGCCACCTTCGGCTGGCATCAAATAGACATCAATATTGCCGTCGCGCTCAGCACTGAAAGCAATCCACTTGCCGTCAGGTGAGAAGACCGGAGTGCCCTGGACCGGCAGGTCTACGGTCAGTTGACGGGGGTTTTTCCCGGCCTGGTCAGTCACCCAGAGCTGGCCGGCATAAACGAAGGCTATTTTATCGGGGCCAATTGCCGGTCGGCTCAGCATGGCGGTGTCCTTGGTGTTGATGGCCAGCAAGGATGTGGCCATCATAAGGAATAGAACGAGGAAAGCAGTCAATAAAGATTTTTTGCCGCTCATAATCTCCCCTCCATATTGTTCTTAATTAAGTGACAATTATATCTTAAAAGTGCTGCCTTTGCACTTTGATTTTTGGCCGGCGATTGCTAATTAGCTGTCTTCGTTGTTAATCTGTCTGGCGGGAGAGCGGCAATAAGTTTTTAAGTTTTTTATTTGTAGGGGGCAGTGAGTTGGAGACTTATAATCCTGAAGCTAATGGCCGGCATCCCGGCAGAAAGTTTTAAGCTGAGAGAAATTCTTAAAAAAGCGGGTAAGAACATTTGAGAATGAATAAGGACATTTGAGAATAAGATTCTACAGAAAAACCAATACATGCAAATTTGCCGGAAGGCTATCAGTGCAGCTGAGGTCTGTTAAGCTCGCAAATGGCCATGATTTGACAGGGTGTTTTTTCAGTTTAAACCGTTAAAACGATATGAGCAGCTATTTGACTGAATGCAGCATTTTTCCCGTATCGTTCTTTTAGTGCTGAGCTATGGTATAATTAAAAACAATAATAATCAGCAAGAAAGGAACAAAACCGGATACTGGAAGGTGGGGCCGATGTGCCTGAAGTTTACAATTTCTCCCTGCTTCATTACCTTAGTGCCGGTCTGCATTTTACTTTTTAACGGCCAGGGTAAGTTGTAGCTTACGGGCTTATTTTTTGTTTGTCTGGCTGAAGAATTTATGTCAGGGAAATTACTCAGCTAAGTTTCCGAGCTTGAAGTTTCATCAAATATTGCCAGATATAGCGGAATACTTTTACTGACCTTTAGAGGCAGGAATAAAACCTGGGCCAAATGGCCAAGGAATCTAAAAACCAAGAAAATTGGTGAATGAGTATTGTGTCCCCCGTTTTTAGGGGCCGACGTGCACCATCGGCAGAGTCACCTCAAAATCTTCGGTACGCAGGGCATTTTCCCGCTCTAAATTAAGCAGGTGATAGTGACCCATCTCCATGGAAGCAATGTATAGAAGGAGCTTGTGCTGTTCCGATTCGGATGGGAAGTAGCCGGAAATTGCGGTGTAAAAATCATGAGCGGCTTTTTCCGCCTGCATGGCCACAAAAAACACTTCGCTTATTGGCATGATTTCTTTTTCGAATTTTAGCTCTGGAAGAGGCACCGGGCTTTTTTCCGGAAGCACCAGCTCCTGGCCAGGAAACTGCTGTCGGAACATTTTCTCAAAAGCCTGCCGGTGCTTTTCCTCCTCTGCCGAGAGAAATAGGATTCTATCCTTGAGAAAATAATTTTCCACCGTCCCGGCCAGGCTCTTGTAAAAGTCCCTGGCTTCGATTTCACTTTTTAAGGCAGTAAGTAGTAGATCCCGGATTGAATATTTGGAAATATCCATAATATTTTCCCTTCATTTCATTTCTACACTTACTTGAGGATAATGTCAACAGACCACTGTAAATCTTCAGGCCACATTTTTAGCATCTTTTATCCCATGAGCCTTTGGCTGATTGACAGGAATAATACCTCTGTGGTAGAAATTGCTTGTCATGGCCAGGAGAAATAGCTTTATCATCATCCTGCTGGTAATCAGCTTTTTCTTCGTTTCTTCGGCTGTCGATTTTTTACATAATCACCGCACTATCAAAGAACCAAGCAATTGTCCGGCGGGACAGTTCCTGAGTGTTTATTTCTCAACTGGCATCTTTCAAATCGTCATCCTGTTTTTTTTCATTCTTATTAAAATACTTTCCAGCTTATTTGAAGATAAATATAAGAAGCCTTTTATTTATCACTGGCCTTCCCGCTCGCCGCCGCTATCTATAGCGGAATAATCAATTATCCGTTTCTCCCTGGTTTTTCAGATTTTTTCCTATGTTTTCAGGAGGAGACATGAAGAGTGTAATATATCTGACATCTGATTTAATCAAGGCAAGTAGAAGGAGATTTCAGATATTATTATCTTTATTGCTGGTATTACTGTTTTTTAACTACTCAGGAACAGCTTCTTCTTTTAAGAGCCGGAGCTTTAGGGAAAACCCAACTTTTAGTCAGGAGAATAATAATTCTGAGCCGGCCCTTACTCTGGAGAAATGCCTGGAAATCTCTTTGCTTTACAACCCGCTTATCCTTTCCAGTCACGAGCAATACCTGGCAGCCAGAGCCAGGATAAATATAGCTCGTTCTTTTCCTCAGCCAGAAATCCTGCTTGATTACCCTCTGCAACCGAAGTTCTTTTCTCCTGGCAGGTCTGAGGAAAAATTTTTCTGGGTTTATCAGACCATCGAATTTCCAGGCCGCCGTTATTTCAGGACCAGGGTGGCCTCTCTTGAAGCCAGTGAGCAAGCCCAGGATAACGAAAGCCTGAAACTGGATGTTGCTTTCCAGGTTAAAGAGGCTTTTTTCGGTCTTTTGCTGGTTGAAGAACAGTTGAAGTATGCCCGGGAAAACCTGGAGTTGAGCCGGGAGTTTGTTGAGATGGTAGAGGTCAAGCATTCAGCCGGAGAAGTCTCCAGAGCTGAGCTGTTGAGAGCTCAAGTAGAAATGGCCCAGGCCGAGGCTAATCTCAAACGTTATGAGATTGAGCGCGAGATAATGGCTGCCCGGCTTAACGTTCTTCTGGGAAGAGACAAAAACCAGGCGATTAAAATAAGCGGAGAGCTCAAGCAACCTTTTCTTCGCCTTTCACTTGAAGAAGCCAGAGAAGCCGGGCTGGCTTTACGACCTGAAATCAGAAAGACTGAATATGCTTTAAAAAGAATAAGTTTTCAGAAACAACAGGCTCTACTCAGTTACTTTCCTGATTTCAACCTTGGTTTTGCCCGTCATCAGGTTGAGGGAGTGAAATACTGGAATTTCAGCCTGGGTTTTTCTGTTCCTCTTTTCTTCTGGCAGACGAAAAAGGGAGAACTGGCTGAAGCCGAAGCCAGTCTCAAAGCTGTGGAAAAGGAGCTTATCTACTGGCAGAATATGGTCAGCCTGGAGATAGAAGAGGCCTTTCGCCAGGTTGTTTGCTGTGAGGAGCAGATAAAACTTTTTTCCGAGAACATCCTTAAACAGGCCGAAGAGGTCTATCAACTTTTTCTTTTTAGTTTTAAGGAGGGGCAGATTGGCGGATTGGATTTGATAGAAGCTCGCCGGACCCGGATTGAGTCGAAAACAGCTTACGCTGAACAGCTGTACCAGCATGCCGTCTCTCTGGCCGCCCTGTCCCGGGCCATGGGTAAAATTCAGTGAGGTGAAAAATGAGAAAAGAAATGGTGATAATTTGCACCTTGTTTACTTTGATATTGGCCTTTCTCCCCGGCTGTCAAAAGGTCTCTAAAGATGAAGTCCCCGTTTCTCGCGCTGGTCAGTCCGAACTATCTTCCCAGACCGACTCAAAAAAAGAGGCAGGTCCTAATCGCCTTAGAGGAAGACACGGTAGAAGATGGCGGTTTCTTGAGACTTCCTCAATCCGGCTTTCAGATAAGGAAAAAGAGGTGGTAAAGATTGAAACTTCCAGAGCTAGCTACCGTCAAATCATGACCAGCCTGAAAGCCAACGGCAAGATTATCCCGCCTACTAACCAGGTTTCTGTGGTCAGTTACGCTTTTCCGGCTCGAGTCAGCCGCATTCTGGTGAAAACTGGTGACTGGGTAAAAGAAGGCACTCCACTTGTTATCCTGCAAAGCGAGGAGGTTGGAAAATCCAGAGCAGAGTATTTGCGGGCTCTTTCCGATCTGGAACTGGCCCAGGCTAATTACGAAAGGCAGAAGAGGCTTTTCGAGCGTGGAGCTGGAGCTCAGAAAGATTATTTAGCTGCCGAAGCCGAGTTGAAAGTAGCCAGAGCTGCTCTCGAAGCTACGGAGAAAAAGCTGCATCTGCTTGGTTTTTCAGAAGAGGAAGTTCAGAAAATAGCCACCTCTCACCAGATGAACCCGACTATCACGGTTTATTCTCCGGTTAGAGGAAGAGTTGTTGAAATTAAAGTAGTCCCGGGGGAGATGGTTGACCAGTCTAAAGACATGATGGTTATCATAGACCCCAGAATTCTCTGGGTGGATGCTGAAATATTTGAGAAAGATATAGCCAGAGTCAGGCTGGGTCAGAAAGTAGAAATTACTGTTCCGGCTTACCCCGAGAAAACTTTTACCGGTAAGGTCAGTTACATAGGAGATATCCTCAAGGAGGAAACCAGAACGGTGACTGTCAGAACTGAGGTTGAAAACTCCGAACTCCTGCTTAAACCGGGGATGTTTGCTATCTTAAAGATCAACCTGAACGGAGACCGCCCGGTGCTGGCCATACCGGAAGCGGCCATTTGTGACCAGGATGGAGAAAAATTCGTTTTTATTCCCCGTGGTGAGGAATTTGAGTTCAGAAAGGTAGTGGTTGGTTCCAGACAGGATGGGTTTTATGAAGTTATCAGCGGGCTTAAAGAAGGCGAAGAAGTGGTGACAACGGGAAGTTTTCAGCTGAAATCCAAGTTGCTTGGTGAATGGCTGAAAGAATCCGTTCATGATTGACCGGTTTTTGAGCTGCGGAGGAGAAAATGATTAATCGATTAATAGATTTTGCTCTGAAGCATCGAGTCTTAACCGTTTTTCTGGTGATTCTTGTCTGTCTGTTCGGGATTCTGGCCTACAGTCGTTTACCCAAGGACATTTATCCTGACCTTAATGCCCCACTGGTCAATATCATCACCGAAAACCCGGGGATGGTCTCAGAAGACATTGAGAGGCTGATAACTTTTCCCATTGAAAGCCTCATGGCCGGAACTCCGGGGGTCACCCGTATTCGGTCTGAGTCCACCACAGGCAATTCCCTGGTGACAGTGGAATTTGATTGGGGAACTGATATCTACCGGGCTAGGCAGATTGTTTCCAGCAAACTTAGCCTGATTGGCGGAAGTCTTCCGGCTGGAACCGTTCCGCCTGTCCTTGGTCCGGTCAGTTCGCGTATGGGTGAGGTATTTGAGTTTGTGGTGGTAGGTGAGGGAGTGGACCCGATGGAATTGAGGTCCACAGCTGACTGGATCGTTAAAAGAAGACTTCTCGGGGTAGGTGGAGTTTCTTACATCATTAACCTTGGTGGCTATGTGCGGCAATTTCAAGTGCTGGTCAACCCGGAGATGCTCTACAACTATCGACTGACCATAGATGATGTTCGTCAGGCGGTGGAGATGAGCAACCGGAACTTTTCCGGAGGGATTCTGACCCAGGGGGCGGAGGATATTCTGATTAAAGGAGTTGGCCAGATTAAAACGCTTGAAGACCTCAGAAGAACCGTGATAACTGCCAGAAACAATATCCCCATCTACGTAGGTGATGTGGCTGAAGTGAGACTCGGTCACAAGTTCAGGCGCGAAGACGCCGGCCATAATGGTGAGCCGGCGGTCTATGTGACTCTGGAAAAGCAGTATGGCTCAGATACCCTGAGGACTATCGCTGCGGTCAAGGAAGCCCTTAACCAGATAAGTCGGGATTTACCAGCTGGTATTAGCCTTAAGCCCATCTATGATCAGTCAATTTTGATCATAAAATCAATCAAGCATCTGGAATTTTCAATCCTGGAGGGTATTATACTGGTAATTTTGGTTATGCTTCTTTTTATGGGGGAAGTAAGGAGTGCTCTTATTGCTTCTCTAACCATACCCTTATCCATCTTAATCGCTCTACTGGCTATGTATTTATTCGGGGTAAAGCTGACTGTTATGTCTATTGGGGGACTGGCTATCGGCATCGGCAAAATGGCCAATGGCTCGATCATTCTGGTGGAAAACATACTCCGATTGCTAAAACTGAAGAAAGGGCAGGTCACTATAACAGAAATCGTAGGTGAGGCCAGTAAAGATGTGGGTAACTATCTTTTTTCAGCCAGCCTGATCATCATTCTGGTTTTTGTCCCCATGTTGACCATGAAGGGTCTGGAAGGGGCCATGTTCGGCCCCACGGCTTTTGCCGTGGCGGCCTCGCTTTTCGGGGCCATGCTACTCAACCTGACTTTCCAGCCAGTCCTGGCCACCTATTTTTTGAAAAACCCGAGAGAGAAAAACCGGCTATGGATTACGGACAAGCTACAAGAAATCTATGGACGATTTTTGAAAAAGGCCCTTAACAGGAAAAAATTCTTGCTATCAGTTTTTGTCATCCTGATAGTGGTGGCGGCCATCGGTTATATTATTCTGGGCAAAGAATTCGTCCCGCCTCTGGATGAAGGCTCGATAATCGTCTCCACCTCCATGCTTCCCGAGACTTCTCTCGAAGAATCAGTCCGCATGGGGAGAGAACTGGAAAAAGTTTTTTTGAAATTCCCTGAGGTAGTATCTGTCTCCCGAACGACTGGCTCGGCCGAGGGCTCAGAACACATCCACCCGGTTAACCACAGTCATTTCTTGATTGAACTTTTACCCAGAGAAAAAAGGAAAAGAGATTTTAAGGAGCTTAGCCAGGCTTTTAGAGAGGAATTGGACAAATTTCCTGGTATGACTTACATAATAGAGCAGCCGATAGCCAACAAACTGGCTGAGATGTTAACCGGGACGGAGGGTCAACTTTCCATTAAACTCTTCGGACCTGAGCTGGAGGTCCTGAACGAAAAAATTGAGGAAATCAGAGAAGTTGTAAGTAAAACCAGAGGAGCGGTTGACGTTAAAGTTGAACAAACTCTTGGAATACCTGAACTTGTCATCCACCCCGACCGGGAAAAATTGGCCCGCTATGGTTTGACTATCGGCCAGGTAGCGGAGATTATCGAAACTGCCTTTAACGGTCTGGAAGTAACTGATGTCTACGAGAGCGACCGGATCACTTCGGTGCTGATAAGACTTCCTGAAAAGTTCCGTCAGGACGAAGAAGCCCTCAAGAATTTGCTGCTTGATGCACCATCGGGTGAGAAGGTTCCTCTGGCACTGGTTGCTGACATCAGAAGAAGCGAAGGACCACAGACAATTTTTCGGGAAAACCTGATGAGAAGAAAAATTGTTCTTTGTAATGTGGTCAAGCGAGATGTAGGCGGATTTGTGGAAGAAGTAAGGAGAACCATAGAAGAAAAAGTCTCGTTACCACAAGGCTATTTTGTGACTTTTGGCGGGCAGTACGAGAGTCAACAACAGGCTTTGAAACATCTGACTCTGCTTATGGCTCTGGTCCTGTTGATCATTTTTGTCATTCTGTTTTCATCCTTTGGTTCAATCTGGCAGGCTCTATTGATCATTTTAAACATACCCTCCACTTTGATTGGCGGGATCATCGGTCTGTTAATTGCCGGTCAGTCACTGAATGTTTCTTCAACTATTGGTTTGATTGCTCTTTTTGGTATCTGCGTTCAGAATGATATAGTTCTGGTGGGTAAGATAAATGACTTTAGAAAGGCAGGACTCTCGCTGCGCCAGGCAGTAATAGAAGGAGCCTTGACCAAATTCCGGCCGATCTTCATCACTGATATGGTGATGATCGTCAGCGTGCTGCCCCTTGCTCTTTTCAGAGCTACTGGTTCTGAACTTCACCATCCGCTGGCCATGGTTTACATCGGCGGATTTGTTTTCGCCATTCTACTAAGAATGTTTGTAGTGCCAGTACTTTATGAATTGTTTGCCAGCAAGTCTCGGGGATGAAAATGGGCGGATAGAAATATATCCCATTTTTTTCTTATTTATTGCAGTAGCCTGATTAGTACCACGGGAGCAATTTCTGAGCCAGATTCAGCCTGAAACTTGACCGTTATTTTCTTTTTTCCTCTGGTCAGTTTCTCTGGAAGCTGATATTGCTTTTCAATAAAGGCCGGGGATGGCACCCGATTGATTTCTTCTCTACAAATCAGTTCCTCGTCAATAAAGAGGGCAAAATTGCATTTGCGCAGCCGTTCTTCTGAATAATAAGTGACGTGTAGAGTCGGTTGCTTTAGCCCCTCAAGCGGAAGTTCTACAGAAAACCAGGTTTTGCCCCGCCGGCTGCCATGGCCAAGGACGTGTTGAAGAGTGATGTTTTCGCCGCCCTGAAAATTAAACTTTTTCTCGCTACTGGAGTCACCGAGCCGGACTCTTAAAACGGTAGCCTCTTCCAGCTTCCTCAGTCTTTCTTGTTCGGCCTGATAGTCGGACAATCTTTTATTCCATTCAGTCTGATCAAGGTAATCCCAGTAACCGGAATAAAGACGACGATGCAGCCGGTAGAATGGAATGAGCTCTAACTCCAGAGTCTTTTCAGGTTCCTGGAGTTTTCGGACAACCTCTGTTATGAAAAAATGACCTGGCTTCCCCTGAATTGGTTTAACCCATTCACTGACCGGACGTGGTGAGGCAATGAGCAGGGGATAATCCTGGCTGACAGCTATGGGTTTAACTTCATCCTGATCTTCTTCGCGCCGGCTCCACTTTCTCTCAGGCCCAAGGTCTCCGGCCAGCACTAAAGGGCCCCACATTATAGCCACGATTCTCTCATCCCCGGCAGTTGGCTCCAGGTAGAGGGATTTTGGCAGAGAAACCTCAATCACGTCGCTGTTTTTCCATTGTCTTTTTATCTCAACATAATAACCGACCCGAGCCTGCTCTTTGATAGCCCGGGCATATTGTGGATTGGCGGTTGAGTAAGAAGGAAGCAAAGATTCCGCCGGAAGCGGTTGCCCGTTTATTTTGACAGAGAAGCCTTCACCAGCCCACCACGGACGCCGCAAAAACACGGTAAATTCTTTCGGTTGCTTTAGCCCGATGGTGATACTGGCCTTTTCGCCTTCTGGGAAATCAGTTTCCATTTTGATGGAGGCACCAAGTATCTCAGCTTCTGCTTTAGAAGGCACAAAAAGATTTATCCACAAGCTGTCTTTGTTTTCGTAGTAGATACCCAGGCCATGGAGAGCATGATTTTCCATGCCGGAACCAACGCAGCAGGTAAAGCTGCGAAACATATCCTGGTATTCGCGCTGGACAGCGCGGCCGACCGGCACCATGTAGCACATGCGGCCGTCTTCCGGGTCGATGGAACCAAGCACGTGGTTGAAGAGGGCTCTTTCCATAGAGTCGGCATAATGAGCGTCTGGATTCAGGGCGAAGAGAATCCGGCCGAGCTTGAGCATGTTGTAGACGTTGCAGCTTTCCGCCGTGCGGCCGTCAATCCGGTGAGCCAGTTCCTCGGCCGGACCGAAGTACTCATTCATCCCGTTCCCTCCGGTGGCGTAGCTGTGATGGTGGGCTACCAGGTCAAAGAAGAAACTGGAGGCCGTCAGATCCGAGCTTTTTCCGGTGTAAAGGTAGCGAACAGCATGACCGATTATTTTGGGAATCTGAGTGTTGCCATGGGTACCGGCTAGAATATCCTGATGGCGGATGAGTGGCTCCAGGAAAATTTTATGTTCAAATTTTTCTGCCAGTTTTAGCCAGTGCAGGTCACCTGTATCAGCGTAAAGGTCAACCAGAATTTCATTCATGCCACCGAATTCGGCGTCGAGCATTTTCTGGATTTGAAATTCATTTAGACCTGACAGGATTTTTTCAGCCCAGGAAGCAAATTTTACTTCCACTTCCAGAGCGGTTTTATTTCCGGTCAGACGATAAGCATCGCGGAGACCGGCAAAGGTTTTATGCAGGGTGTACCAGGGAGACCACTCGCCGTTGAGGTCAAAGCTCGAAGCCCTGATTTCCCCGCGGGCCAAAGCCTCAAAGCAGCGTCGCCCGCCTTCCAGGGCGCCGAGGTAACCATCGCCGTTTTTATCTTGAACTTCTTTGAGTTCTTTAACGATATAGTCAGCGCGCTCTTTGAAACGAGCATCACCGGTGGCGGCGTACATCAGGCTGACAGCTGAGAGGTAATGTCCGGCAATGTGCCCGCTCAGGTTACGACCCGGTCCATCCCAGCCACTGTAAGGCTCGGCTTTAGGCTGCAGCCCGGCTACTTTGCGGTAAAGAGCCAGCATGCGGTCAGGTTCAAGCTTTAGCAGATAGTCAGCAGTTAACTGCTGGACTTTAAGCAGTGGTCCTCCTGTTAATCTAACCTTTTCTAAGGGTATGGGTCTAGCTTTGAGAAGAGTATTCTGAGTGGTTCTGGCTTTCAGGTCTCGCGGCTCCACAAAGGTCTGGGCGAATAATAAAGAAACAGACATCAGTATAGTTGACAAAATCATAAAGCCTATTATTGATGTTTTGCTCGGTTTTTTGTCCCTATTCTTTTCTTGTCCTCCTAAACTAAGGCTAAAATGCATTTATCCTCCTCGGTAATTAAGATTTTATTCCACATATGATATGGCTGAAGGCGAATGAACATATTTTTGCTACAGAAATTAGCCGACTCATCTTTGTCAATGAAATCAATTATTTTTATTTTCAACTTTGTTTTCTATTTTGCCTGATAGGATTTCTTTATTTTACGAAAGATCTTTTGGACTATTAGTAGAAAGAAATATTATATCTAATATATCTGAAATGAAAATAAAATTTTTTCATGACGTTGATTTTTTCTTTAATTAAATTGATTTGGGTGACAAGGTACTCAGGTTTACCACTACGTTTAATGTTATTCTCGGCTCGTACTTAAAACTCTGGTTGGGCTAAATCACGGTGAAATTTATAGTACAAAAATCGTTTTGCTGCTCTTAAATCAGGCTATTTTCCCTTTCTTTATAATATCCTCAACCACGTCGGCGAAGAAATCAATTTCCTTAACCGATAGAGATACGTTTACCACCACGCGAATTCCATCTATCAGGTTATCTGGGTGAGTGATATGAGAGACAACAATTCCGTATTTGTCAAGCAGATGCTGGGTTAATTTTCCCATATCCAGGCCCTCAATTCTGAAGGTAGCCAGGCCGCAGGATTCGGCCGGATTCAGGCTGGTATAGAATTTAACCTGCGGATACTGCTTCAAGCGGTTAGCCCATCGGTCTTTGAGGTAGCGGAGGCGCGCCGCCTTACGTTCTATCCCGATTCCTTCGTTAAAGGTGATGGCTTCGGCGATAGCCACACGGTTAGCCGGCGACCGTGTTCCCACGTCCTCAAAACGACGGATATCGTTGGGGTTGTCTGTCCAGGGTGGAGTCAGCGGCCAGATTTTTGGGATGCGGTCCCGAGGGATGCGAACCATCCCGTTTCCGGGAGGTGCCATCAGCCACTTGTGGAGACTGGCTGTGTAGTAGTCGCAGCCGAGGTCAGCCAGCTTAACAGGAAAGTGCATGAAGCCGTGAGCGCCATCCACAACCAGCTCTATACCCTTAGAACGACAGAGTTCAGCCAGGCGACTTATCGGAGCCATCTGGCCGGTGTAGTGGGTCAGATGACAGACCAGGATGGCTCTGGTGCGCGGTGTTATCTGTTCGGCCACGAGGTTGTAAAAAGTATCTAATGGAACGGGTGGAGCCGGTAACTTAACCATCTTAAGCACAATACCTTCGCGCTTTTCGCGTTGCCTCAGGGCAGATATCAGCCTGGGGTAGTCCTGGTTAGTAGTAATGACTTCATCACCTCGCTTGAGGTCCAGGCCCAGCAGCACGATCTGGCCGGCTTCGCTTCCACCTCGGCAAATGACCAGCTCTTCCGGGTCACAACCCAGGTGATGTCCCAGCCGGCGACGGCAGCTTTCAATTTCCTTGTTCAGGATGGCCATGGAATGCCATCCGGCATTGCCGGAAAATTCGCTATGCCGGCGCACGGCCTCCTGGACTATTCGCAACCCTGGCTGAATAGTACCCTGATTGAGGTTGATGATGTTTCGGTCTTCGGTAAAAGCCATGCGGACCTGAAACCAGAAGTCTTCATCTTGAGCTACTTCTTCAGGGCTGAGACCGGCATAAGAGCTATTCAACGACATTATTTTTTCCATTGCCTCTTCCGGAGTGAGGGTGGCCAGCCCAATTCCGGCGGCACAGCTTCTTAAAAATTCACGCCTGTTTAACATTTCATCCTCCTTCCATGAAGTGAAGATTTTTTCATTGAAAATGAGCACGTTTAAAAATTTTTTTCATTATGCGGCCATAGTATTACTTGACCGAGATTTATGTCAAGCCAAGAGCAAAGTGAGCCGGAATGGAGTACTATTTTTTTCCTGAAGAATTTAACACCAGGGCAAAAAAAAATCCTCAGTTGCCAACAGCCTCTCATAAATAGGAAATTTCGGGACGCAAGAACATGTGGTGGCTGGTGGTGATAAAAGTGATGCGGGCTTTAGTTAGGCCGGTCAGCTATCCGGTTTTCCGGGAGCTCCGACCATCTTTCAAAATAATTATTTATAAGAATTCTGGCTTCTACTTTCCTGCTCTTTCTTGGCGTGAACTTCAATAAAATCAATTAGGCGACAGATTGGCAATAAATGCATTTAATTCTCAGAAATCGTTTTTTAAGGTTAATAAATATTACAAAACGTTATGGAAGAAATACAGGTTTGTCTTGCATTTATGAAGGGAAATGCGGTGAAATTAAAAGGAGAAGGAGGAAGCGATGATTTCCTTAAAAAGCTGGTGCTGGGTTTCAGGAGCCCTGGTGCTGATTTCATTTATTTTTGTTCTGTTCGCCCTGGTTTTCGGGCAGGAGAAGACAGAAAAGCCAGTGCTTCACGGCAAACACTGGATAGCCATCACCGGAAAACCGATGGCGGCCACCGCCGGCGCCATGATGTATATGAAAGGCGGAAATGCCGTTGATGCTGCCTGCGCCATGCTGGCTGCTGTCTGTACCATGCACGATGTGCTGAGCTGGGGCGGTGAGACCCAGGGCTTGATTTATAACCCCAAAAGCAAAAAAGTCATAGCAGTAAATGGCCTTGGTGTGGCTCCGACCGGGGCCACGCCTGAGTTTTATAAAAGCAAGGGGTATAAATACCCGCCGGCTGATGGTCCGCTTTCAGCTATTACTCCAGGTACTCCCGGCGCTTTAATCGTCATGCTGGCCGAGTTTGGCCGGCTTCGGCTTAAAGATGTTCTGGAGCCAGCCATTCAGATGGCCGAAGGCTACCCAATGGAAAAGGAAACCTCTGACCGGATTGAGCGGGAAAAAGCCAAGCTAAAGCAATGGCCATATTCGCGGGCGCTTTTCCTGACTCATCCCGGTGAAGAAAAAGAAGCCCCACAACCTGGCGAAGTTTTCCGGCAGCCGGACCTGGCTGCCACTCTGCGGAAGCTGGTGGAAGCTGAGGAGCAGGCGCTTCGAGCCGGTAAGAGCCGCAAAGAAGCCATTTATGCTGCCTATGATCGTTTCTACCGTGGTGATATCGCCCGTGATTTTGTGGCTGCCTGTAAGGAAGCTGGCGCCCTCATCACGCTTGAGGACCTGGCGCGCTGGAAAGTTATCCTGGAAGAACCGGTCATGACCACCTACCGGGGTATTGAAGTCTACAAGCTCAACACCTGGGTACAGGGCCCGGTCATGCTCCAGGCTCTCAATATGCTGGAGAATTTCGACCTCAGGGCCATGGGTTATAACAGCGCCAAGTACATCCACACCCTTTACCAGGTGATGAACCTGGCTTTTGCTGACCGCGATTTTTACTACGGCGACCCGTATTTCCCGCCGGAAGAGCCAATTAAAGGTCTGCTTTCCAAAGAATATGCCCGGGACCGCATCAAGCTTATCAACTGGGAGGCTAACGACCCGGATGTTAAGCCCGGCGACCCTTATCCTTATGAGGGCAAAACCAACCCCTTCAAGCACTACTTAGAAAAATGGAGCAACAAAAACTGGACGGTTAAAGAAGAAGATGTGGCCCGTTTAGAGCGAAACTTTTTCCAGGGAACAACTTCCATTGAAGCGGCGGATGAGGAAGGTTGGGTGGTCTCACTCACTCCGAGTGGTGCCTGGATACCCTGTGTCATTGCCGGCAAAACAGGAATCGCCCTGAGCCAGAGAGCCCAGAGTTTTGTCCTGGATGAAGCCGATAATCCGTTTAACGTCATAGCGCCCGGCAAAAGACCGAGGGCTACCCTGACTCCCGGACTGGCTATGAAGGATGGCAAGCCGTTTCTGTCTTTTGCAGTGCAGGGCGGCGACACCCAGGACCAGAACCTGCTGCAGTTTTTCTTAAACGTGGTGGAATTCGGGATGAATGTGCAGCAGGCCTGCGAGGCGGCCAACATTACCAGCTATCAGATGAGAAATTCCTTTAATAACCACGATTGCTCGCCGGGCAAGCTGGAGCTAAACGCAAAGACACCACCTGAAGTGCGAGAGCAGCTCGAGCGCATGGGCTACAGGCTTTCCTTCAAAAAGTACACTTCCGGTCCCATCAACGCCATCTACTTTGACCACAAGCATGGCACTTTCTGGGGCGGCTCCAGCAACTACGGCGACGACTACGGTGTGGTCTGGTAAGCAATACCCCGTAGTGGGCTAAGCGGCAACTGGAAAATGCCATCAGGTATGAACGGCAACTTGGGCTGGACATGTTGAAGACTTTAGTTAATTACGATTGACTCTTTATCTGCCTGTGTTCTTTTCGTTTTCCTAAAGATTTTAAGTTAGGCAATTCAATTTTTCGGTTGAAACGACTCAAAGCCATGGGATACAATTGAAAAAAAGGTTGGGGCGAAAGCCTGGGTTTACCAAGGAGGGCAAAATGGCGAGAAGAACTTTTAGCGAAGCCTCCAGATTTGGTTTTATTGTCATTGGACTTTTGTCTCTGGTGTTTCTAAGTGAGCTGCTTCCCGGGCAGTCAAAGGAAGGCCGATATCTTACAGGTCAGGAAGTGGTCCGGGCTAAAATTGGCTCAGGTCCGGATGAGCTCGGTGTCATCACACCAGAAGAGGCTAACCCGGAAGGTCCGATGAGTTTTGTGGTCGGGTCTGGCGGTGAAATCTATATTCTGGACCAGATTAATGCCAGGGTTCAGGTTTTTAAAGAAAAACGACTTATTAAAACTATAAAAATTCCTGATGAAGTATTTTCAGACCTTGAACTTCTCCCAGGTGGATTGATAGCTCTTCTGGATAGTGTGGTTAAAAAAGCTGTTTTTATCATAGATGAAAAGGGAAATCCTCTGCAGACAATCTCTCTTCTCCAAAAAGAGATATCCACACCCGAAGCAGTGATCGGATTGTACTTTCGCAGCCAGGGAAGTTGGCCCGGGCTCTGGGCTCAGGCCGATAATACCTCAATCCTGATTGCTGATTCCGATGGTAAGCCTGTTTCTCAGCCCAGGGTGCTACCAGGTCTTCTGACCCCGAATGGGCAGCGACTGCTGAAACTGGAGATGGAGGACGAAAAGCTGGCTATAATTTCCAGGTCGGATGAAACCTTAAAGAACTGGACCCGATATAAGGTCAATCTGGAACTGCCGCTCGGTCAGGTTTTTGGCCTCTGGGAAGACCTCCGAGGCCGTCTCTTTCTGGCGGTTAATCTTTTCGACGATAAAAAAGAAGTCAATCAAACTATAGTACTTAATTCCAGAGGAAAAGAATTAGCCCGGATAGAAATGTTTGTCTCCACCCATCCTGGTGAAGTTTATTTCCCGGTTAGAGTGACGCCCGAGGGCCAGGTTTATCAGCTGGCGATTGAAGAAAAAGAGGTGGTTATAAGACGATATTCATTGCTCTAATAGGGCAGATAAGACCCTGTCATCATCCTTCAAAAAAAGTCTGGCAAAGCTACTCTCCTGAAGTCTCATTCCCATCATGAGCATTTGTTCCAGCCGCAATTGGGACAGATGGGGCATTTTTCATCGGGGAGGCTGGCTCCACAAACCGGGCAGATATCCCTCAGCAAATCGCGGTTGTTTTCCTTGACCTCTCCCAGGTGACGTTCCAGCACTTTGGCCACAGCGTCAGGAATTGACTGCACCAGCCCACCTTCGGTAAAAACAGGCTCGCTACCACCTATGCCTTTAAGCTGCAGAATGACTTCCCTTGGGTCAACCCCGCTTCTCAAAGCCAGGGAGATTAAGCGGCCTATAGCCTCGGCGTCAGCCATTGTGGAGTAGCCGCTTTTCCCGATGGAAGTGAAAACTTCAAAAGGTTTGTCATTCAGGAAGGTAATGGTAACGTAAAGATTGCCGAGACCGGTTTTAATCTTATCAGTTATGGAAGGCAGGCTGATGGGCCTATCTCGCGGGATTAGTTTGGGCTTGGCAGCTGCAGCGGCGTAAAGAACCTGTTCGGCTTTGCTTCCGTCGCGGTAAACTGTGATTCCCTTGGTTCCAAGCTCATAAGCCAGGAGAAAAGCTTTCTCCACATCTTCCAGGGAAGCTTTGTTGGGCAGGTTTATGGTTTTAGAGACTGAATTGTCTACGTACTTCTGGAAGGCAGCCTGCATGCGGATATGGCCTTCGTAGGGAATTTCGTGGGCAGTGACAAAGTAATCAGGAAGCGGTTCATCGGGATGTTCTTTTCTCCAGGCTTCATAGAGAGGATGAACATCACGCAATTCACCATCTAAAATTTTGCTAACGAATTCAAAGGCAAAAATTGGTTCAATTGAGCTTGAACAACTAGCGAGGCGAGAAATGGTTCCTGTGGGAGCGATGGTTAAGACGGTGGCATTGCGGCGTTTTTTGCCTTTAAATATTGATTTGCCTATATTAGGGAAGCTGCCTTTGAGCTGACCCAGCTTTTCGCTCTGCTGGTCAGCTTTTTCTCTCATAAAAGAAGCCAGTTTTTCGGCGAATTCCAGGGCTTCTGGCGAATCGTAGCGGAGTTTTTTCTTGATTAGAAGATCAGCCCAGCCCATGACTCCCAGACCGATGCGTCGGTTGGCCCTGGTCATTTCAGCAATCTGGGGCAGGGGATATTTGTTGACGTCAATCACATCATCCAGGAAACGGATGGCCAGTTCTATCATTTCGGCGAATCTTTCCCAGTCGAATTCATCTGGTTTGCTCGGGTCATAATAATTAGAGACGTTGATTGAACCCAGATTGCAGGATTCGTAGGGATGAAGCGGTTGTTCGCCGCAGGGATTGGTGGCGGTGATTGGCCCGAGTTCGCGAGTCGGGTTGTACTGGTTGATACGGTCTATGAAAATCAAACCCGGATCACCTGAAGCCCAGGCTGATTCTACAATCAGCTTGAAAATATCGCGGGCTTTCTTTCGAACAGTCTTTTTTTTGAGGTATGGATTGTAGAGCCAGTAATAACCATCATGACGAAGAGCCTGCATGAATTCATCGGTGATGGCCACGGAGATGTTAAAGTTATTGAGAGTCTTTCCATCGCGCTTCATGGTGATGAATTCTTCAATGTCAGGATGGTCAACCCGCAGGATACCGATGTTGGCCCCACGGCGGGTGCCCCCCTGTTTGACAGCTTCAGTGGCGGCGTCTATGACTTTTAAAAAGGAAACGGGACCTGAGGCCACTCCCTGGGTTTTGCGGACAAAGCTGCCCTTAGGGCGGAGCTGGCTGAAATCAAAGCCGGTGCCCCCTCCTTCTTTGTGAACCAGGGCTGCGTTTTTGACTGCGTCAAAGATTGATTCCATGGAATCTTCAATCGGCAGGACAAAACAGGCCGAAAGGCACATATCCCGTCCGGCCCCCGTCAGGGTAGGGCTGTTGGGCAAGAAATCACGGTTCATCATGGCCTGGAAAAACTTTTCAGCCCATTTTCGACGCTCGGCCGGTGATTTTTCAGCTGAAGCGATATAATCAGCTACCCGGCGGAAGAGGTCAGACGGCTTTTTATCTATTAGTTCCCCCTTTTCGTTTTTCATAAAATAACGAGTCTTTAAGATTTTGATGGCATTAGGGGAAAAACCTTCGTCTTTAACTGATACCATTGTTCCCTCCTTAGTAATTTTAGCCCTTTGGTCGGACGGGTTTATCTTTTTCCCACGGCTTTTAATTTGCTGTCGATGGTGGCTTCTTTATCAAGCCTGTGATCCACTCTAAGGTCAAGGTGAATCCGGCGGGCTCCCATTTCTGTTAAGAGGTGGTCACAGGCTTCAACCAGCTTTAGGATAGAGGCCAGGTCCGGAGCTTCTATGGTGGTGGACATGGCTCCGGTCTCAGAGCGCAGCCCGGAGCTTTCTATTAGCTTAATAACTTCTCTTACATAGCGGCTGACTGAGGGGCCTTCAGAAGTGGGGAAAATTGAAAATTCGGCGATAACCATAGTTAATTCTCCCATGCTGGATTTTTTGTGGCGAACAAAAACATTATAGACCAGAAGGAAGAAATTTGAAGAGTAGCTGACCAAAAATTTAAGGGTTTGGCTGGATATATTATTGAAAATAAACAAGATAATAAGAAAAAAACATTCTTTTCCCTGAGACCGGCTCACCATTGAATACTGCTTAACTGGTTTGCCAGAGGTAAGATAAAATGATAATTTATCTTAAATCTGTTTGTTTAAATCCCTAAATGAGCTAAGACCATAATGCAGTTAACGGCTGAAAGAAAATTTATCCTGCTGGCTTCAACTCTGACCTCTTTTCTTACGCCATTCATGGGCTCATCCATCAATGTGGCTCTGCCCGACATTGCCCGAACCTTTAAGCTTAGTGCTGTGACGCTGGGCTGGACGGTAACGGCCTATCTTCTGACGACCGCAGTCTTCCTGGTTCCAGCAGGTAAGCTGGCTGACCTGATAGGACGGAGAAAGATTTTCATCACCGGTATTTTGACTTTTCTTACTGGTACTCTGCTCAGCGGACTGGCTTTTTCTGGGGCATCACTGATCGTTTTCCGGCTTATTCAGGGACTTGGTGGGGCTATGATATTTTCCACCGGCCTGGCGCTGCTGACCTCTTATTTTCCGTCGGAGAACAGAGGGCAGGTTTTGGGTATCAGCACGGCGGCTACCTACACCGGCCTTTCACTGGGTCCGGTGGTCGGCGGTTTTCTGGTCCAGCAGTTTGGCTGGCGGAGTGTTTTTCTGGTGGCTCTGGTTCCCGGGATAGCTGCCTTTTTCTTTGTATCCAGGGCATATAAGGATGACACCAGGAAAAGCCCGGGGGCAACCACCGGTTTTGACCTGATAGGGTCGGCTATTTACGGGACCGCTCTGGTTTGTTTTATGCTGGGTTTTTCCAAATTGCCGGCGACTTGTGGTTTTATTCTGGTGGCAGTCGGACTGACTTTTCTGCTATTGTTTTTCTTCTTTGAAAATCATCAGATCAATCCGGTTTTTGAAATCGGATTGTTCAGGAAAAATCGGGTTTTCGCCTTTTCCAGCCTGGCCGCTTTGATAAATTATAGCTCTACCTTTGCAGCAGGATATTTGCTGAGCCTTTATCTTCAGTACCTTCATGGACTTTCAGCAAGAAAAGCCGGTCTTATTCTGGTAACTCAACCTCTTATTCAAGCCATCTCCTCACCTGTAACCGGCAAAGCCTCAGACCGGATTGAACCAGGAATTTTAGCTTCGACCGGAATGGGGATAACGGTGGTTGGGCTGGTGACACTGTCTTTTATAAGTCCACAGACACAGCTGTCCTGGATAGTTATCGGGCTGGTTTTCCTGGGGATCGGGTTTGGGCTGTTCTCCTCGCCTAATACCAACGCCATTATGGGCTCTGTAGATTCCAGAAATTATGGAGTGGCTTCAGCTACCCTGGCTACCATGAGGATAGTGGGCCAGATGTTAAGTCTGGGTCTGACCATGATGATTATCTCGGTGGTCATGGGTAATGTCCGGATAGTGCCGGAAAATTACCCATTATTTTTGAAGAGCCTCCGCCTGAGCTTTGCGGCCTTTGCCGGTCTGAACTTCCTGGGTGTCTTTGCCTCCTTAGCCAGGAAAAAGAAGGATACCCTGAATATTTCTTAGTTATAGGCTCATTCCAAAAAAGCCCCCCTAAAGACCTGCTCAATATTTTAACACCAGAAAAGTTCAAATTACTGCATCTGATAATCCATGATAAACTGAATAAACATAAATGAATACAGATAGCTATTTCTCGCTCTGGTACATAATCCGGCCGCCGACTACTGTCAGAACAGATTCTGTTTTATGAATCTCACTGGCTGGAATTTCGAAAAGGTTTTGGTTAAGAAGAATGAGATCAGCCAGCTTGCCAGGTTGTATCGAGCCGCGAAAATTTTCTTCGTTGACTGCATAAGCCCCGCCCAGGGTGTAGGCGTGGATGATTTCTTCCAGGCTGAGTTTTTCTTTCGGCACCCATTCGCCTTTCGGAAAACCTTCAAGGCTCTGACGGGTTAAAGCTACCTGAACGCCAGGCCAGGGGTTAAGGGTTACCACCGGCCAATCACTGCCGAAAGCCAGGTGGCCACCGGCTCTGAGCACGGATTTCCAGGGGAAGGCTCGCTGCTCTCTTTCCGGTCCGACGTTTTTTATCCAGGCCGGCATCCAGACTGGGTCTGGGTCGGCATGCAGGGGTTGAAAACTGGCAATGATACCCGGGTGGTTAAATCGAGGAAAATCGGCCGAATCTACACATTCAACATGCTCGATTTTATGCCTGAGCTCCGGGTGACTGCTCTCCTTTAGAGCTTTCTCGTAGGCCTCAAGACTAAGGCGAATGGCTTTGTCACCAATGGCATGAGTTGAAACTTGAATGTTGCGACGACTGAATTCCAGGACGGCTTTGAGGTAATCCTCGGGTTCCCAGAATAGCTGGCCCAGATTATCTTTTTGCCCTTCATAAGGTTCAAGCATGGCCCCGGTGCCAGAGTCTATAACCCCATCGAGCATCAGTTTGACGCCGCGCACTGCCAGCCAGCGGTCATTGTATTTGGCGCTGGCTTCAGAATAAGCCTGAAAATCCTTTTCTGTTGGACCCGGCTCACCCACCCCCATGGCCACCACCAGGCGGATGGTCTGCTTTCCTTCCTGGCGGAGGCGCTCAAAAAGCTCCAGTTCCTCAAACTCCCCGCCAAGACCATGGGCGGCTGTGACTCCCCACCTTACAGCTTCCTGCATTCCGGTCAGCAGAGCTTGATATTTTTCTTCTTTAGTAGGCGGTGGAATGAGGCGGCTGACCAGCCGGGTAGCTCCTTCCAGCAGGGCCCCGGTCGGCTCACCCTTATCGTCGCGGACTATTTTGCCGTCGGGGGGGTCGGGGGTATGGCGGTTAATTCCGGCCAGGGTCAGGGCTCGGCTGTTTACCCAACTAGTATGGCCGTCGGCACAGCGCATGAGGGCCGGCCGGTCAGGCACCACTTCATCAAGGTATTTTTTATGCGGCATCTGGCCGGGAAAAGCCGGATACATCCAACCGCGACCCTGAACCCACTTTAAGTCCGGATTTTCAGCCACAAAGCGGCGGATCCTTTCTTGAATTTCTGATAGGCTGCGGCTGCCAGCCAGGTCCACAAAATTTAGGTTCAAGGAGCCGCTCACGAAATGAACATGGCTGTCCTGGAAACCCGGAAGAAGGAGACGTTCCTGGGCATCAATCAGTTGGGTTTTAGAGCCCACGTAGCGACGGGCCTTTTTGGTTGAACCGACAAAGACGATATGCTCTCCTTTAACAGCCACGGCTTCGGCCCAGGGTTGAGCGGGATTAACTGTATAAACTTTAGCGTTGATGATGAGGAGGTCAGCCGGCTCCGGCTTTCTGGCGCAGGCCACCGGGAAAATGGTCGCTGCGATTAAAATTATTAACAGGACAATGGGTAAATACCTTAGCCTGGTTCTGGAAAAAATGGGGTTAAAGGTTTTAATCAGCATCTTCTCCTCTCCTGAATTTGAAAAATTGCCAGAGGCGAGTTTTTTGGTAAAAAGCATTATTACTATCTTATCACAGTTCTGAATCCAGAGGTATTGGCCTTTTTATCCTGAGGAGTTCAGTCTGTAAAAGGAATTTATCGGGAACAAGGAAAGTTAAAACCGATGGATTTCTTAACGTTGGCTTAAATTCTTGTAGCCAAATTTGAGAAATCCGGAAGCGTTCCGCAAGCTCCAGTTTTTACTCTGCATTCTGGATTGACCGGTTTTGATAAATCGGGTAAGCTGGATTATGAAGGAGGACAGAGATGAAAAAATCCGGTCTAAGACGACGTGATTTCCTTAGAACAGGGCTGGCCGGACTGGTGGCCACTGGAGCCACACCCTGGCTTTTCTCTGGCGACCAGAAAAAAGCCAGAGAAAGCCAGTCAAAAAGCCAGACCAAACCACAGCATGGCCAGGAACCCCAGCCACCGGGCGGTCGTCGCGAGGGTTTTATTTACAGGACGCTCGGGAAAACTGGCATAGTCCTTCCTGTGGTTTCCATGGGTGTGATGAACGCCGATAATCCAGAGCTGGTGCGAGCAGCCCTTGACTCGGGGTTAGTTCATCTGGATACAGCCCACGGTTACCAGCGGGGCCGTAACGAAGAAATGATCGGCCAGGTCATCAAAGATAGGCCACGGGAAAGTTTTTTCATTGCCACCAAGGTCAGAGAGGGGGAAAAGTTTTTTGAGCAGTTAGACCTGAGCCTGCAGCGTCTTGGACTTGATTACGTTGATATCCTCTATGTTCACAACCTAAGCAGCCGCGAGCGGGTTCTGGCTCAGGAAAATCTGGAAGCCATAACCCGAGCTAAAAAAGAAGGGAAAACTAGGTTTATTGGCGTTTCCACTCATTCTAATGAGCCTGAAGTGATAAGAGCCATGATAGAAGCCAAAGTTTTCGATGTGGTTCTTACTGCCTATAATTTCAGAAAGGATTATTTAAAAGACCTGGATGCAGCCATTAGCGAAGCGGTTGCAGCCGGCCTTGGGGTTATTGCCATGAAGACCATGGCCGGAGCTTTCTGGGATAAACAGAGAACCCAACCCATCAATACCAAAGCCGCCCTGAAATGGGCTTTAAACAACACCAGCATCGCTACAGCCATCCCCGGTATGACCACCTTTGACCAGCTCAAGAGCAACCTGGAAGTGGTCAAAGACCTGAAACTGACCCCGGAGGAGCTATACGACCTCAAGATGGGTGAAGGCCAGGTCCTGGCCGGTCTATATTGCCAGGGGTGCGAGCGCTGTCTTCCACAGTGTTCCAGGGCTCTACCCATTCCTGATATGATGAGAGCCTATATGTACGCCTATGGTTATCGTAATCTGACTGAAGCCCATGAGCTGGTCAGCTCGCTCAACCTGCCCGACAATCCCTGTGCCGGGTGCGAAGCCTGTTCGGTCCGCTGTGCCCTGAAGTTTAATGTCCGCGAGCGGTTAGTTGACATTAACAGGCTTAAAGCTCTGCCGGCAGAATTTTTGGCCTGAAAAAAGATGGTTAATACCGGTTGAAGGCTTGAAAAAAACTCCTGGATAGTCTTCAGATTAGAAGGCGGTTAAAAATATATTTTTAAGATATTTTCCACTTAAGAGAAGTGATCCGGGCTTTAAGTTTAATTTAATTCTTGGCTCGAAAGCACATACCTATTGTTACTGATTGATTAAGCTGAAAGTTTTTAATAGCAAAAATTTTATCGACACTTTCTTTCCTTCAAATTAGCTTCAAAACATGTTAAGTCAGGAAGAATTTTACTGGCTGAGGCCCCAGGGGATGGACTGTATTTTGAGCTACCGTTTGGGGTAGGAGCGGTTTTTCGGGTCTGGTATTTTAGTGGCAGAAAAAGTAAGATTTAGTCTGATTATAAATTTAATGTTTCCTAAGCTCTGGTATTTCTGGTAAGACTGATAATCGGAAATTTTGATAAATAAAAACAGTGATGAAAGGAGAATTCTGATGAAGTTAGCCAGAAAAACTTCGGTCAGGGTTTTTTTACCAATTTTTTTAATTATTAGCCTTAATTTCCTGGCCAGCGGGCAGAGTTTGTTCACTCCCGCTCTTCCGAGCGGGCTGAAAGTTAAACCAGTTGACCGGTTTTTCCAGACAGTACCAAAGATTGTTCCTGCTGATAAAGAAACTACCATAAGAATCATCTCCAGTTATGAGGATTTTCCTAAACCAGACCATTCCTACAGAGTAATTTATTCTCCGGTTGGCCGCTATGCAGTTAAAAGTGGCTGGGTCAAGGCTGAGCCAGAACCTATCAATCCGAGGGATAATGTTTTTGAAATCAGAAAGTTTTTTGAAGGGGAGCAAGAGCATATCTTCAGGATTGAAGAAATTACGCCCGATGACAAGGTTAGAACCATAGGGACCTTTCATGTTTATTCCTTAAATCCAGATTTGTTGGCCCTGAGGCCTTATAAAGGTGATTTCCATATGCACAGCTTCCGTTCCGACGGTCGGGAGTCACCGGCTTATGTGGCTGGAGCCTGCCGGCGGGCGGGGCTGGATTTTATGGCTCTTACAGACCATCGTAACTATGGAGCTTCTCTGGAAGCCATAGATAAGTTTAGGAATCTGCCGGTTGACCTGAAGATATATCCCGGAGAAGAAGTGCATCCGCCAGATAATCCGGTCCATATCGTCAGCTTCGGCGCCAGAGAAGGAATATCCGAACTTTACCGTCCGGATGACACTTCTTACCGGAAAGAAGTTCAAGCTATCATGAACAAACTGGGCAAATTACCAGCGGGTGTTGACCGTTTTCAATATGCCAGCACCCTGTGGGCTTTTCAGAAGATAAGACAGCGAGGCGGTTTAGCCATCTTCGCTCATCCCTACTGGAGGCCAGGCAATGCTAACTACATTTCCTATGCTCTGGTTGACTACATTTTTGAAACCAGAATATTCGATGCGGTGGAGCTAATCAGCGGTTTTGAGTGGGCGGAGCTTCATGAGGTTGACGTTAATAATCTACAGCTGGCCCGTTACCTGGAAGCCAGATCCAGAGGCTACCGGATTCCTGTGGTGGGAATAAGCGATAGCCACGGGAGTGAATACTATGATACTTTTGGACGCTATTACACCATCTGTTTTGCTGCTTCAACTGAATTGACCGATCTGATTAAAGCCATCAAGGAAGAGATGTCAGTGGCTGTGGAAACACCAGCTGGAGCCCTGCCCAGGGCTTACGGGCCTTTCCGCCTGGTAAATTATGCTCATTTTTTATTGCGACATGTTCTGCCCCTTCATGATGAAATGTGTTTTGAAGAGGGGAGGCTGATGATTGAGTGGGCCGGCGGCCGCAAAGAAGTACTGGAGAGGCTCAAGCTTCTTCAGGGGCAGGTTATGAGGTACTACGACCTGATCTGGGCCATGGAGAATTGAAAAATAAAAAAGTAATACTCAGCAATGAAAAGTAGACCCTCCAGAAACCGACCATGAATAAATTATTTTAGTGCCAATACTTTCTCAGCGGTCACTTTAGTTCTGAGGTTTTAAGATATTCTGGCTTTTAAGGTAAGCAATTATCTTTTAATCCCGCTCGTCTTTTCAGGGTTCAAGGTAGGCTGAAACTCCCCGGGCAGAGCCCTTAAGAAAAGCAGAGGGTTTTGTGTTAGGGAAATGAGGAACAGCAAACCCGAATAGGCCAGAAGTTATCTGGCTGATTGTAGCTTCATTAAAGTATCTGTTTGAAAAGATGTCTTTTAATTCAGGGGGCGAATAAGCCTCAAGCTTTTTTCTATGACCACAGCATTTCCCCGGGAGTCCTGATAATTAAGCCTGGGTTTAGTGATTCCCCTGGCGGCCAGGCAAAAGTGGTCTATCATCAGCAGAAACTGGTCGGCGGGTTCAAATTTTATCAGCTCGGTTTTCTGTCCTCTGGTCAGTTGGATTTCGGTTTCAAAATTTTTAGCCGAAAAAGCCCGGCCCAGGTAAATCCGACCTTCGGTACCTGAAATCTCTAGGCTGCTCTGGAATTCGAGTTCAAAGCTGCAGGTGAGAAGTGCCTGGCGGTGCCCAGAGAAAAGGCAGAGAAGGGAAGTGGTCAAGTCCACGCCTGTCGTTTCATCAAGGTGGGCCCGGGCAATGATTTCATCAGGTTCAGCCTGGAAAACCAGACGGGCAGCATTGATGGTATAGCAGCCGACGTCGTAAAGGGCGCCTCCACCCATCTCTGGAAACCAGCGGTAGTTGTAGCGGTCGCGGTCAAAGATGAAGGTAAAAGCCGAGCGCACCAGGCGCGGCTCTCCGATGACTCCAGCCCTGAGGAGCTCTTCTGTCCGGACCAGCTGAGGATGAAATCTGTACATAAAAGCTTCCATCAGCAATCTTTTATTTTTTTCGGCTTCGGCAAACATCTCCTCGACTTCAGCTGCGGTTAGAGCCAGCGGTTTTTCACAGAGGACATGTTTTCCTGACCGAAGAGCCTCAATGGAATAAGGATGGTGGAGATGATTAGGCAGGGGATTGTAGACAGCTTCGATTTCCGGGTCAGAGAGGAGTTCTTCATAGGAACCGTAGGCTTTCTTGAAACCGAATTTTTCGGCCCAGAATCTAGCTTTCTTCGGATGGCGAGAAGCAAGGCCCAGGAGCTCAGCCTGGTCAGATTTCAGGATGGCCGGAATGAAAGCTTTCTCGGCAATGGCCGCACAGCCGAGTATTCCCCACTTGAGTTTTTCAACTCTTTTCATTTTACTAACCAGAGACCAGGAATCACCAAATTACCTGATGTTTTCTCTTTACCTGGTTTACTTCTTCAAGTCACAAATTAATGGCAGTAGAGTAGTTTTTCAGCCTTTTGGCAATTTGGCAGCGTAAAAAATGGAAAAAATAATCTGTCTCCTTTTGTTTTTAATATTGTTTCATTTTTTTTAAAAAGGCCGGGTCTACATCGCAGCCCAGACCAGGTTCTTCAGGCAGGTAAATAGTGCCTTTTTCAATTTTAATCCCGCCGATAATCGGGTCGACTTGGTGCTCAGAATTGCCATCCAGGTCGGCAAACACTATGTTCTTCTGGCTCGCTACTAAATGAGCTGCAGCCGTCAATCCCAGCCTGGTTTCCAGCATACAGCCGACCATGCATTTGAGGTTGGCTGCTGCGGCCACGTGAGCAATCTTAAGCGAGTTGTGTAGCCCGCCAGATTTCATCAATTTGATGTTGAAATAATCGCAGGCCTCTTCTTTAATCAATTTGATGGCATCAGCCGGGCTGAAAAGAGATTCGTCGGCCATGATGGGCACTGGAGACTGGGTTCTCACCTGTTTAAGCCCGTAGATGTCCGAATCTTTAACCGGCTGTTCGCAAAATTCTATTTTATAAGGCTCCATCCTCTTTAAAACCCACATGGCCTGAGGTACGGTCCAGCCCTGGTTGGCATCCAGCCTCAGTTTAACTTCCGGTCCGATGGCTTCACGCACGGCCGCAACCCGGATAAGGTCCATTTCCGGATCCTCACCGACTTTGATTTTTATCTGACGGTAACCCAGAGCCAGGCTCTTTTTAACGCTGGCCACCATTTTTTCTGGGGTGTTTAATCCGGTAGTCAAATCAGTCTCAAAGCTGGAGCGATAGCCGCCGAAAAGTTTGTAAAGAGGTAACCCGGCTGCTTTCCCTAGCAGGTCGTAAAGAGCCATGTCATAAGCGGCCACGGCGCTGGGGTTGGAGTGAACGATTTTGCCAAAGCCATCAACCAGAGCTTCTATGCGGAGAGGGTCTTTGTCCAGTATGATTTCTCTGATGGCTCTGGCGGCGGCAATATTACTTTCCTGAGTTTCACCGGTTATCGGCAGAAAAGGACAGGCCTCGCCGATTCCATAAAGTCCGCTGTCAGTTAAAACTCTTACCAGTACACCATTAACTGCAGCCATCGTGCCTATGGCAATCCGGAACGGCTCGTGAAGCGGGATATCGAAGTTATAAATTTCAATTTTTTTAATCTTCATCTGTTTTGCTTCTTTTTTGGCTGCGGCCAGTTTTGGAGAAGCCCAGCCGAGCTTTTCAGATACAGCCGCAGTCGCCATTCCAAGGCCAAAATATTTTAAGAATTGCTGCCGGCTGATTTTCATACTACCCTCCTGAATTGACTGATAAATTTTACTGTTCTTGACATTAAGATTTTATTCAAAAAAATCTTTTTACTCAATCAAAAATTTATCAGTTAGCTGCCGGAGTTAAGTTTTGACATTGAAGCTGTCAGAATTTTATCAAAATCCTGGTTCCGGTGACCACATCAGCCATTACTTTAGCAGTAACGCGATTGTTCGGGGAAACAGCCTCCACGGTCAGATTGGTCTGGGATGGAAGCCCTTTGGAGGTCAGAGATAAAGGTGAAAGAGAAATTGAGGTTCACCCGCTTTCCCAGTTTGAACTGCTCAGCGTAAATGCGGGGCAGAGGGAGACAAAGGAAGCGGTCATCCACTGGCATCTGGATGAAGACTACCTGACTACTACCCGACATTTTCATAAGATTACCCTGAAACCTAAACCGGGAGAACATCTTCTGGTGTTGGTGGACAATGAAGGGAAAAGGCTGACCAGAAAATTCCGGGTTATCGGTAAGACAGGTCACAGTAAGAGCGCGGTGGATGTGTCCCATAAACATTAATCCTTCAAAGTTACAGGACTGCTTTTCTGTCTATTAAATTAAAAGATCTCCTGACCTTCTGGTTCAGTAAGGCTATTGGCCGTTTTGGTCCGGACCAGTCATCAGGGAGGACGGTCGATTGAGATTTAACCAAATTTCGGAATTTCCTTAAGATTCTTTTTATGAGAGAAGAAAACCTCAGAAGAAAATAGTTCCTTCAGGCCAAAAATTTGTTAGAATTTAATTCTGCAAACCCGATTGATTGAAAAAAGATTCAGGAAAATTAAATGAACGGAATTCCAGAAAAAATGAGTTCTTTTAAGAAATGGCTGATAGCGGGGAGGCCCTGGGCTCTGCCGGCTTCAGCCATTCCGGTGCTTTTCGGAAGTTCACTGGCGGCCACAGTTGGCTGGGTAAAGTTAGAAGTGGGTTTGTTGCTGCTGACTCTTCTGGCGATGGCTCTTCTTCATACTGCGGCCAATATGTTCTCGGATGTTGTGGACTGGAAACGGGGGCTGGATCGAGTAGCCACGCCTTCGAGCGGAGCCATAGTCCGCGGCTTGCTGAGCGAGCAGCAGGTTCTGGCCGGCTCTCTGCTGCTTTTTGTAGCTGGCATGGTTCCGGGCCTGGTTCTGGTTTATCTTCGGGGAATACTTATTTTATATATAGGAATTATAGGAATTATCCTGGGGGCAGCCTATCCCTGGCTTAAAGCGGTGGCTTTGGGCGACCTAGTAGTCTTTATAAATTTTGGATTGCTGGGTTCACTCGGGGCCTGGGTGGTCCAGACCGGACAGTTTTCCTGGCTGCCGGTGCTGTGGGCGGTGCCTCAGGGAATGCTGGTGGTGGCAATTCTTCAGGCCAATAACTGGAGAGATATGCGAAACGACCGGGAAAGAAACGTGATAACTTTTGCCGCTCTTTGTGGTGACCGCAGCTCAAAGTTCTATTATGGAATGCTGATTTTTGGCTCCTTAGGCTTGATGATAGGCTTCGTTCTAGTGCCCCGAATTTTTAAACTGGATTTTCCCGCTTTACCTTTAACTGTATTGCTGGTGGTCATGGCCTTGCCCGCAGCCTTACAGCTCTGGAGCCGGGCCAGAAAATACCATCAGCCGGAAGCAAATCTCGAATTTCTGGCTCTGGATGGAGCTACAGCTAATTATAATTTAATCTTCGGACTGCTGGCTGTAGCTGGCCTGTGGCTGGCCTGGTTATTAAAAATATTATGAGAGAGCTAAAGTTCTTTTTCTTCTGTGGCTACCACAAAATAATTCTGAAAATTGGAAGAAATCTTTCGGACTGAAGAAGTGAGCTGTGATGAGCGATAGACTTTACTGGTTGACTCTTATTTCGGGAGCTGGCTTCTGGCTGGTGTTTTCAGGCCAGGTTATTCCTCAAGTTGATTTCTGGACCCTTTTTTCGATCTGGCTCTTGAGCTGCTTGCTGGCTGGCTTGTCGGCAGACCGACTTTTCAGCCGTTTGGTCTACGGAGATTTCAGAGAAAATCCCGGTAAATTTATACTGGTGGGGATGGGTTCGGCGGTTCTTCTTTATTTTGTTTTCTGGCTCGGCCACCTTGTTCTTTCGGCCTTTCTGGCTGACTACTCATTTAGCCTAAGTTCAATCTATAGCCTGAAATCTGGTCAGAATCTCTGGCGGATTGGAATTTTTCTAACTTTAATCATCGGACCGGGCGAGGAGCTCTGGTGGCGGGGTTTTCTGCAGAGACACTGGACATCCAGGCTCGGCCCTTGGCCGGCAATGGGACTGGTGGCGGCTCTTTACACAGCGGTCCATCTATCCACCAAAAATCCGGTCTTGCTGCTGGCAGCCCTGGTATCCGGTCTCTGGTGGGGATATCAATACCTGAGGTTTAAGTCCCTCCTGGCCAATGTGGTCAGCCATGTGTTATGGGACCTGATGGTTTTTATCTTTTTCCCTTTTAGTTGAAGTCTCCGGGAGAAAAAGCTTCTCCGGCTCGTTTTTTAATCTCCGGTCCTGATGATGTCCCTTTCCCTTAAGTTTTATAGCCTTTTGGATTTTTATTTTTTCCGGCTTTTTTGAAAAGATTGAGTTTTAGCAGCCGGCGAGCTCCTGCAGGCAATTCTCTCGCCCTGAGATTATCCAGCTCCTGGCCTGGAGATTTACTCAGAAGATGGCCTGAGGAATTGATGGGTAGCGTCTTCAGGTTAAGCCTGCCAGATAGACCTCTTATTTCCTTCAGTGTTCAGGTGACCAATGTCATTGAAGTTATTTCTACAACCGTAGCAAGATGATTTAAAAAGACTTTTTCCAACCGGAGCAGCCAGTCTTTCAATCTGTCCACCGTTCATAGCAGATTAGCTCACTCAACTCTTTTCGTTTTTTAGGTGATGGGCTATCAGCCGGATAACCGAGGGGGGTGAAAGCCACCGGCTCAACGTTCTCCGGAAGATTCAGGACTTCCCGGGCTGCTTCCGGGTCAAAGGCCGCAATCCAGCACGTTCCCAGACCTTCGCTGGCGGCGGCCAGAATCAGGTGGTCCATAGCGATGGTGGCATCAACTTCAGAGTAGTTCTTTCCATCACGGCGTTTCCAGCCGGTATCAGGAAGGGCTATAACTCCGATTACGAGCGGAGCCTGAACAAACCATTCCTTTCCGTACAGACGGCGGAGTTCAGCTTCTCGTCCTCTGGTGTGAATGATGATTATCTTGAAAGGCTGCCGGTTAGCTGCAGTCGGGGCCAGGCGGGCCGCTTCCAGGATGCGATTTAATTTATCCTCGGGCACCGGGTCGGGCCGGTAAGCTCTAACGCTGTAGCGCGTTTTGATAACTTCGTAAAATTCCATTTAAGCTTCCTCCTTCCTGGGTCTAATCGTTTATTGAGTATCATTTTAACACAAATATTAATAGGATAGTTTCTCACCCTGAGGCAGAAGAGATTGATGGTTTTGTTTCCCTTCCGGCTGTCCTGCCTCTTCCTGAATCATCTCAAATTTAGTTTAGAGGCTGTAGACTCCAGGTTTCTTGGCAAACAGTCGAGTTGAGGCTACGTCGGAAAGGCCACAGACAAACCGGGTCAGTCTTTCTATTCCGAAGCCGAATCCGGCTGAAGGATAAAGACCGCTGGCTGCAAATTTCAGATAAAGTTCATAAGCTTCTAAACGGATACCTTTTTTCTGGATTCTTTCTTTGATTCTCTCGTACTGGTATTCTCTTTCTCCACCCGAAAGGGCTTCTCCAAAGCCTTCCGGATAAATCAGATCCATATCAACCAGCACTCCGGGTCTGTCAGGGTCTTCCCGGTCGTAGAATTCTCTTACATCAAGAGGAAAATCTATCAGCCAGACTGGCTGGGTCGAATCTCTGGAAAGAGCCAGTTCGAAGTTTTCGCCATAATAAGAGATGGCTTCCTGGTAAGTAAGCCGGGGAAAAGGAGAATTGAACTCAGGAAGCTGACGGCCGAAAAATCTTAGCTCTTCCTGGCAGGTTTCTTTTATCCGGACCATCAGGTAAGAAAAAAGACGTTCGCCAAGGTCGAGGATTTCTTCCCTTGAGGCTTCTCGTACTTCAAGGTCCAGCTGAACAAACTCTATCAAATGGCGTCCGGTGTTTTTCCTTTCAGCTGGTTCAATCCGAACATTAGGCGAAAGGCAGAAGATTTTGGGAAAAGTATGCAGAGCGATTTGCTTATGGAAAATCATGCTTTTAGTAATCTGATACTTAAAACCGTAACATTCAATTTCTCCTCTAACCCTGTAATCGGTTAGGGGGTCGGTGATTGGAGAAATAACCACCGGCAGGATTTCAATAAAGCCCTCCCTGGTCAGAAAATCCCTGGCTGCCTGGATGATTTTAGCCTGGACTCCCACTGCCAGTTTGATTTTTTCTGATTTTAAGTCCTGTAGATATCGTTCAAGATCCAGCATTTTTTCCTCCTGAAATCTAAGGTTAATTTTTTAAGAACAAAAAAGTTCAGGCAGAAGATAGAAGTTTAATCAGACTGGCAGATACGTCCCCTTAAAAGGGGACGTTATTGAAGGAATTATTATTAAGGAAGGAAATTAAAGAAAAAGCTTCCTGAGAAAGGCTAAAAGATGAGAAGATTACTTTCAGCCAAATTAACTGCCAACTCTCAACCTTTCTCATTGTGCTTAAAATTTAGTTCAACTATTAACAATTGTCAAGTATTCAAGGTTTTTTAGTTAAAATTTTATTTCTGGGGCCTCCGGATTTAAGACAAAAAATTCTGGTTTAATTCAGGCCTTTGAAACCGGCCAGCCCGCCTTTCGTTATCTTTCTGATTAAAAGAAATGAGTTTTAAATTCTGCTTCATAAAAATATGGTAGGTAACATCAATCTTGAGTGTCAGCCAGATCATCGGGTCACTGTCAGCTGGTAATTTATTATCTAATTGAGTAAAATAAAAAATCAATTAGCGGAAAGGCCCTGATAATTAAAGATGAACGTAGCCGGGTTGAAATATAAACTGAATTGTTGAGCTGCTTAAGACAAATGAAGAAATTTTTATGAAAGTAAGTTTTTAATTTTTTGAAAGGGACCAGAATACTGAGATGACTGAAAGACTGTATTTTTCAGGTAATTATCAGATTCTTAGCTTTGATGTCGATTTTAAGGGGCGAGCCCATCTTCGAGCTCTGATGAATTATCTGCAGGATGCAGCCCGGGGACATGCTATCCGGGAGGGATTTTCTGTCTTTGACCTCTTCAAGAAGGGAATTACTTGGGTTGTCTCTCGCTACCATCTCAGGGTCAATCGTTATCCTGAGCTTGGGGAAAACATTCTGGTTAAAACCTGGGCTTCAGCCAAAAACGGTTATTATGCTCTCCGTGATTTTGAAGTTTATGATGAAAAAGGAAATAAAATTTTATCGGCCACCAGCTCCTGGATGATTATCGAGTTAAACACCAGGTGCCCGGTTAAAGTGGAAAACCTGTTTCCAGATGAATTAGTGCTCCCCCGGCGAGCTCTTGAAGATGATTTTCCATCTCTGCCGATCGTTGAGACTCTTGATTATAAAGTTGATTTTCGAGCTCTTTTTGAAGACCTGGATTTCAACCGCCATGTCAACAACGTTGTCTATTCCTGCTGGGCAGTTGAAGCTATGCCTCAGGAGGTTCTTTTTTCCAGCCGGCCTGTTGAGCTGGAAATTAACTACCGGTCGGAGGTTTTTTATGGCGACCAGGTTGAAGTAATAACCCAGAAACCGGGCAATCAGAATGGCTTCTGGGTTCAGCAGATATTTAACCTCACCACTGGCAAGGAGGTGGCCAGGGTTCGCTCTCGCTGGGAACGCCATGAATGCGGGGAAAGGATTCCGGGCTTTGATTAAAAAGAATAATGCTGTTAGGTGAATAAATAAATAGGTGAATAAATAAAAAGGAAATTCATCACCAGAAGTACCAGGAAATAATTTTCTGATTGGGTCGAGAAAAAAGACCCTGATAATTATCCTCAAAATAAAAAGGTGTCTCTTTGCCTTTAATCATAGTAAACTAACAGAGGTTAGCTTAGGCCTGAGAGATTAAGATTATGAAGAGAATTAGTAGTAAAGTAAGAAGAAAAATAGGACCAGAAAGATACCAGCAGTCCGGTCAGTGGGGACTGGTGCTGATGGGCGGTGGGGCTCGGGCTCTGGCCCATATCGGAGTGCTTGAGGCCCTCATGGAAAATGACCTGGTTCCGCCAATTATTACAGGCACTTCCATGGGAGCAGTCATCGGCGGACTTTTTGCTGCCGGCTATCTTCCAAGAGAGCTGGAAGAGCTCGGTCGGGAGTTAAGTTACAACCGCTTGATGAGGCTGAAAAAAGCCAGGATTCCCATCCCGGATAAACTCGTTGATTGGCTTTTTCTCGAATCCTACCAGAGGAAATTGCTGCGGCGGGTGGGCCTGGAAAAGCATGATTTTCTGGAGAAGATGCTTAAAGACCTGGTGGGGGATTTGTTGATTGAAGACCTTTCCATTCGGTTTGGTTGTAATGCTGTGGACCTGGTCAGCGGTCAGGAGGTGAATTTTACTCGCGGACCTCTCTATCAGGCCCTCAGAGCCAGCATCGCTTTCCCTCTGATTATCGAGCCGGCTCGTTTTTCGGGAAGACTTCTGGTTGATGGTGGTTTGCTGAATAACTGCCCGGTCAGACTGGCTAGGGAGCTGGGGGCTAAAAAGGTTCTGGTACCCGATGTCCACCGGCCTTTAAAGCGCCTGGCGACCCGTCGCTTTGACTCAGCCCTTTCGCTGGTCAACCGGCTGGTTCAGGTTGTTCTGGCAGATTCAACAGACGGGAAATTACCTGAAGCCGACCTGGTAATCAGGATAAACACCGGGGTGGAAACTTTTGATTTCACCAGAGTAAGGCGAACGATAAACCTGGGCAGGAAAATTACTCTGGAAAATCTCAAAGCTATTAGAAAAATGGTCTCGGACTGAAACTGAAGCCGGGAGATTGAACTGGAAGCCAGCAGAGTCAATTCGATGAGAAAAAAGATTCAGCCAGAAAAATATTGAGCTTAAAATCGGCAACGGTTTATAAAAGAAAAGGGTTTATTATGTTTGAGAATTGAAGGCTGGCAGAAAAATCAGAGAGCTTTATGATTGAGCTGCTGATAACGGAGACCAGTTGATAGATATTGAAAGAGTAAACCCATTTCAGACTCAAAAAGAAGCTCTTTTAAGCAGCGGGAAAATGGTATAATTAAATCCAGCGAGCTGACCTGGGTTCTATCAGGTTTGAGATAAATTAAGTGGTCAGGCTGTAGGAGAGAGTCAGCTTCCTGCTGATTGGTCTTCTGGTATGAGGCTGGCTCTGATTAGCCACATCAGGAGTTTGACAGATGAGTCGAAGCTCTAAAAAAACCTGGATTATAAGCTTTTTAAGCTTAACTCTGCAGATTTTTCTGTTTGGAATTATTTTGGACCAAAAACTTTACTCCACCCCCCAGAAGAAACCTTCGGTCCGTCAGCAGGTTAAAAAAGAAAAGCCCCCGGCCCTTCCTGAAAGATATCGGAAATGGCTGGAGGAAGAGGTGGTGTATATAATTACCCCGGTAGAAAAGGAAATTTTCCTTAAGCTAAATAATGACCGGGAAAGGGAGTTGTTCATAGAGGCCTTCTGGAAACACCGGGACCCTGTTCCAGAGACCGAAGAAAACGAATTCAAAATAGAACATTACCGAAGGATTGAGTACGCCAATAAGTACTTTGGTCGGGAGACGACTAAACCGGGCTGGAAGACTGACCGCGGTCGGGTTTATATCATCCTGGGTCCACCAAATGACATTCAACGCTTTGACAGTAAATCAGAAGTCTACAACTGCGAAATCTGGTTCTATCAGGGTAAAACTGATCTGGGGTTGCCAGCTGGTTTTAACCTCCTGTTCTTTCAGGAGCGAGGCACCGGGGAAATGCGTCTATACAGTCCAACCAACGACGGCCCTATGGCTCTGATGACCGGTTACTGGGGTGACCCGGCTGATTATATGAGCGCTTACCACAAGCTCAGAGAAATTGAACCGATTCTGGCTAACGTTTCCCTATCATTCATCCCTGGTGAAGAAAATCCATATCTGGGCCGCCCTTCACTGTCTTCTGACCTGCTTGTTCGTCAGATTGAGCAGACTCCCCAGCGAATGGTTGAAGACAAATATGCCCGGAAGTTTTTTGAGTACAAGGATATTGTAGAGGTTGATTACAGCACCAATTTTATTGACAGCGATTATCTGGTCAAGATTTTTAAGAGCCCGGCTGGATTTTATTTGGTTCATTACTCAATAGAACCAAAGAGGCTATCGGTCAATCAGTATGATAACCGGTTTATGACCAACCTGAAAGTCAACGGCACCCTAACCACATTGGACGGCCGGATTGTCTATCAATTTGAGAAAACTTATCCGGTACAAATGAACGAGGCTCAGATGAGAGAGCGGATGAACCTGCCCTTTGCCATTTATGATGTTTTTCCCTGTCTGGCTGGAGAATATAAGCTTTCGGTGCTGGTTAAGAATGAAGCTTCCAAAGAATTTACCAGCCTGGAACAAACCATCAGAATCCCAGGAAAACCTGGAGTGGAGATGTCCTCTCCGGTTCTGGCTTATCAGGTTACTCCCGTGGAATCGACCGGGGGACGAGTTAAAGCTTTTATGGTTGGAGGCAATCAGATTTACGTTCAGGCCGGACGAACTTTTACCGCCAGAGATAACCTGGCAGTCATCGTGCAGCTTTACGGCCTGAGTCCTTCCCAGATAAACCGGGGCAGTCTCCGCTTTCATTTCATCAAGGAAACAGAACCTTTCAGGGAAAATGTGGTCAAGCTCTTAGATATTCCAACACTCCCTGAGGTGGTGCAGGTTTTCTCATTAGGAGATTTTCCGCCAGCCAACTATGAGCTTAAAGTTACGCTGCTTATTGATGGAAAAGAGGAAATTACCACCAGCGAGCAGTTCGCTGTGACCTACCTGGAAGCTTTGGCTCGCCCCTGGGTACTTTCCAGGGTTTTACCGGGAGTAGAAGACCCCTATTATGGCCAGATTATAGGCACCCAGCTTTATAACTTAGGTCGTCTGAGTGAGGCCCGGGCAGTTCTGGAGAGCACCCTAACTAAAGCGCCTCAGAGTGAAGAGCTGAGAAAACAGCTGGCTCAGGTGTATTTAGAAGTTGGCGACTACCAGAAAGCTATAAGTCTGATTGAAGGTTTGGTTGCTTCAGAGACTAAGGCCAGTTATGAGACTTATCTTACTGCCGGTCGGGCACTTTATCACCTCGGGCAATATGAAAGGGCTATAGGAGTTCTGGACCGGGCTGTCAATCACTACGGAACTAATGTCACGCTTCTTAACCTGATCGGTGATTGCTACCTCGGACTGGGTAAGAAGGAAGAGGCCGTAGCAGTCTGGCAAAAATCCCTGGAACTGATGGCAGACCAGCCGGAAATCAGGAAAAAAATACAGGCGGTAAAAAAATAGACATTCTGAAACTATTATAGGTGAAAGGTTTCTGGGAATTACCATACGTGAGTAATAGGGTGTTTTTATACCAGCCAAACAGGTAAATTTTGGTATAAAACTAATATCCTTGACAGTTCTTCTGATATGTGATATATCAGAAGCAGGCTGATGAAAGGCTTTATTTTTGATATCAAGCATTTTGCCATCCATGATGGGCCGGGCATCAGAGTAAATGTCTTCTTAAAAGGATGTCCCCTACACTGTCTCTGGTGTCACAACCCGGAGGGGGTTTCCTTCAAGCCTGAATTAATGCTTATGCCCAACCGCTGCGCCCGCTGCGGAGATTGTATCAGGGCCTGCCGGTACGGCGCCCTTTCTCAAAAAGCTGAAGGTCTGGTAGTGGCTGACCGGGAAAAGTGTGTGCTCTGCGGAGATTGTGTTATGGCCTGCTCCCGGCAAGCCATTGAGATTGCAGGTCGGGAGTGGTCAGTAGAAGAGGTGGTTGCTGAGGTAGAAAAGGACCGGATATTCTTTGAGCAGTCAGGCGGTGGGGTTACTCTGACCGGTGGTGAGCCGATGGCCCAGCCTCAATTCGTCGAATCTCTTCTTGAAGCTTTCAGGCAGAGGGGATTGCATACTGCTCTGGACACATCAGGTTATGGGCCAGAGGAAATCTTGCTCCGACTTACTGATATGGCCGACCTTATTCTTTTTGACCTCAAAATCATGGATGATAAAAAGCATAAAGAATATACCGGCGTTTCCAACAGGTTTATTCTGAGCAACTTAAAGGCACTGGATAATCTGGGAAAGCCGGTCTGGATTCGCTGGCCGCTCATTCCTGGAGTAAATGATGATGAGGCTAATCTGGCTTCCATGGTCGATTTTTTGCTGGGGCTTAAATCGGTCCAGATGATAAACGTTCTGCCATACCATAAAGGTGGTGTGGAAAAATTCCGTCGCCTGGGTCGGGAGAAAGAATTTGCCATTTTTGACCCGCCTGATCCTGAAAAGGTGGATAAGGCGGTTGATTATTTCAAGAAAAAAGGATTCAAGGTAAAAAGGGGAGGCTGAAGGTGAACGAAAGAATAAAAAAATTAAGAGAACAGTCGCTAAACACCAGGCCGAGCATCTCTTCGGAAAGAGCCAGGATTGTGACTGAAGCCTATCGCAGCCCTGAGGTACAGAGGGCTTCTGTTCCTGTTCAGAGGGCACTCGTTTTTAAGGCTTTGATGGAGAAAAAAGCCATCTTCATAGACGAAGGCGAGCTTATTGTGGGTGAGCGGGGACCGGCTCACAAAGCTACTCCAACCTATCCTGAGGTCTGCTGCCACAGCCTGGAGGACCTGGAGACCTTAAATTCCAGGCCCAAAACCAGCTATGCGGTTGACGAGGAAACCTTAAAGCTTTACCACGATGAGGTCATACCTTTCTGGCGTGGCCGCTCAATGCGAGAGAGAATTTTTTCCGAGATGACACCGGAGTGGAAGGCAGCCTATGAAGCAGGGATTTTCACCGAGTTTATGGAGCAAAGAGCTCCGGGTCATACCGTTCTCGGCGATAAGATATATCGCCAGGGCTTACTGGATATCATCAAGGATATCGAGGAAGCGCAAGCCCGGCTCGATTTCTTCAACGACCCCGAGGCTCTGGATAAGCAGGAAGAACTAAAGGCCATGGCCATCTGTGCTGAGGCTCTTATTACCTATGCTCGCCGTCATGCCGAACTGGCCAGACAGATGGCCGCGATGGAAAAAGAACCGCAGCGAAAAAGAGAACTGGAAAAAATTGCTGAAATCTGCGACTGGGTTCCGGCCAGAGCTCCTCGGGATTTCTGGGAAGCCCTCCAGTATTACTGGTTTGTCCATGTCGGAGTGACTACCGAATTCAACACCTGGGACTCTTTTAACCCGGGACGTCTGGACCAGCATCTTTATCCTTTTTATAAGAAAGGTCTGGAAGAAGGGACCCTGACCCGTGATCAGGCCAAAGAGCTGCTGGAAGCCCTGTGGGTAAAGTTCAACAACCAGCCAGCGCCGCCCAAGGTTGGAGTGACGGCAGAGGAAAGCGGCACCTATACCGATTTTGCTCTGATTAACGTCGGTGGTTTGAAGCCGGATGGCCAGGATGGAGTTAACGAGCTTTCTTACTTGATTCTGGATGTGATTGAGGAAATGAGGTTGCTGCAGCCGAGCTCTATGGTCCAGGTCAGTGCCAAAAACCCCGATGCCCTGTTGCTGCGAGCCCTGAAGATAATCCGCACCGGGTTTGGGCAACCGTCAATTTTCAACACTGAGGCTATCGTTCAGGAGCTGGTAAGGCAGGGTAAAACGGTAGAAGATGCCAGAAAGGGTGGAGCCAGCGGCTGTGTGGAAGCCGGGGCTTTTGGGGCAGAAGCTTACATTCTGACTGGTTATTTCAATATCCCCAAAGTGTTTGAAATCACCCTGAACAATGGACTGGACCCTCGCACCGGGAAAAAAATCGGGCTGGAAACCGGCGACCCAAGAAATTTCCAGACTTTTGACCAGCTGATGCAGGCTTTTGAGAAGCAGATGCGGTATTTTATTGACATAAAGATTCGGGGCAACAACGTCATTGAGAAACTGTATGCTACCTATCTGCCGGCGCCCTTCCTATCGCTTTTTATTGATGACTGCATCACCCGGGGAAAAGATTACCACAGCGGCGGAGCCCGTTATAATACCCGCTACATCCAGGGGGTGGGAATGGGCTCAATTACTGATATTCTGAGTTCTATAAAGTACAACGTTTACGACCAGAAAATAGTCTCCATGGATGAGCTGCTCAGGGCTCTCAGCCGCAACTTTGAAGGCTATGAACGACTGAGAGACCGATTTATTAATAGAACCCCGAAGTACGGAAACGACGACGACTATTCCGACGAGCTGGCCCGTCAGGTTTTTGAAATGTACTTCGGGATGGTAGACGGTCGGCCGACAGTCTACGGTGGGACTTACCGGATTAACCTGCTACCGACTACTGTGCATGTTTACTTTGGCAAAGTGACGGGGGCCACAGCCGACGGCCGGCTGGCAGGAGAACCTCTGTCAGAAGGAATTTCTCCGGTTCAAGGTATGGATAGAAAAGGGCCGACAGCCGTTATCAAGTCAGCAGGGAAACTGGACCACATCCGAACTGGCGGGACGCTACTCAATCAGAAATTCACCCCTCAGCTCCTGGCAGAAGATGAAGGCCTGGTTAAACTTAAAGACTTAATCAGGGCTTATTTTAAGCTTATGGGCCATCACATTCAGTTTAATGTGGTCACAGCCGAAACTCTGCGCGATGCCCAGAAGCATCCGGAAAAATACCGTGACCTGATTGTCCGGGTGGCCGGTTACAGCGACTATTTCGTAGACTGCGCTAAGGAGCTCCAGGACGAAATTATACGCCGTACCGAACACCAGGGCTTTTAGGTTCCCTGGCAGATGTAAGTAGAATCTAATGAGCAACAGGATTGTGGGGCAATTCCGGCTACTCAGCGAGCAGGAATTTTCTTATTAATTTCTTATTCATTAAATTACAGGACATTCCACTCCCATTACCAGTTAATAAACCTGGTGGTACTCGATTGGGTCCATGGAGAATTATAATTATCAATTATCATCAGAAATAATTAGTCTCCAAAACATTTTTATACCAGGAATCCACTCATTTTTTGCTTTTTAATGCCGGTGGAGAAAAATCTCTTTATGGCATATCCCTATTTTCTGGATTATATTTCGGAGAGATTTTGGTTGCTCGACCCTGCTCTTAAACTCCTTTTTAACTCAAAATGGAAGAATTCAGGGCAGGGTTGGGTGCCTGACAAAGTGGCAGTTCAGGTTTTTCACTTTTCCCTGGTTTGTTCGGTGGTCGCCGGTCTTGGGGCAATTGTATTGGAATTATGGGAAATCAGCTGAAGACAGGCAATGCAGTGTGAACAACAAGAAGGTCTGGGAAAAAATAAATTTCTGGTAGGACAGTTTAAGCCTTTAGATTAAAATTTAAGAAGAAAAAAACCGAAAGGAGGCTCAGATGATAACACCGGAAATAATCCAGAAGGCGGTAACCTGGTTAATCGCTACTGGCCTCAAGCTTCTGCTAATTATCGGCGCGCTTCTGCTCCTTCTGAGAGTCTGCCGGGTTTTGAGCCGGCGTCTGGAGAAAGTTTTCCTCAAGGGGCGGGAGGATGAAGAGTCGCTGAAAAGAGCCCGAACTCTTTCCAACCTGATTAATCAATTTCTGAGGGTAGTAGTCCTGGTCATTGCCGTTATAACCATACTGGGAGCTCTGGATATTCAGATCGCTCCCATCCTAGCCACGGCCGGAGTGGCCGGTCTGGCTGTGGGCTTTGCCGCTCAATCGCTGATCAAGGATGTCATCAACGGCTTTTTCATCATCCTCTGGGATCAGATTAGGGTGGGTGATATAGTCAGAATAGCCGGACGGAGTGGAGCGGTCGAGGAGGTAACTCTTAAGATGACCGTACTCAGAGATTTTGATGGCAGTGTTCATTACATTCCTAACGGTTTAATCGACGTAGTTACCAATATGACCAGGGATTTCAGTCGCTTTGTTTTTGATATCGGGGTGAGCTACTTTGAGAATGTTGATCAGGTAATGGAAGTGATTAAGAGAATTGACGAGGAATTGAGGGCAGAACCGAAATGGGCCGAGTTAATCATGGCTCCGCTTGAGGTCCTTGGCCTGGACCGGTTTGAAAACTCTGCGGTGGTTATCCGGGCCCGGACAACTACCAGGCCGGGACAGCAATGGCAGGTCGCCCGAGAATTCAATCGCCGCCTTAAGATTGCCTTTGAACGCGAGGGAATTTCCATACCTTTCCCGCATCTGACCATGTTTATTGGGCAGGATAAGGCCGGGAAATCGGCCCCGCTACCCATCAGGATAGAAAATCCCAACCAAGCCGGGAATTAAATCAGGGGAAGGCCTATGAATTTCAGGCTCTACTTGGAACCTGAGATAAAAAAGCTGGTCAATTTACAGGCAGTCATTGAAGCGGTGGAGAGTTCTTTTGCCGTTTACAGCTCGGGCCAGGCCGTGCTGCCCGGGGTCATCAACCTGGATCTACCGGAATTCCAGGGCGAGGTCCACGTTAAAGCTGCCTATATTAAAGGCGAAGAGTATTATGTTATTAAAGTAGCCTCTGGCTTTTATCAGAATCCCGGGCTGGGCCTGCCAGTGGGCAACGGATTGGTGCTGGTGTTCCTGGCTAAAACGGGAGAACTGGTCGCTATACTTCTTGATCATGGTTACCTCACCGAGCTGCGAACGGCCGCAGCCGGAGCGGTAGCCGCTAAGTACCTGTCTAAGGAAAAAATTGAGAAGGTGGCGGTCGTTGGCTCTGGTGTTCAGGCCAGATTTCAGCTCCAGGCTCTGGCCGAAGTCAGAAATTTCAAGGAAGTTTCCATCTGGAGCCGTAACCCGGAAAATGTCAGGAAGTACATTGAAGACATGAAAAATGCTTTTCCGTCGGTGGAATTCAAGCCATCTGCTTCGGCCGAAGAAGCAATAAAAGAGGCTGACCTGGTAATCACCGCCACTCCTAGCCGGCAACCGATTGTTCGGTCAGAATGGCTTAAACCTGGGGTGCATATAACGGCAATGGGTTCGGACGGTCCGGATAAACAGGAGCTTTTCCCGGAAGTCCTGGCCAGGGCTGACCGCCTTTTCTGTGATTCGCTGGCTCAGTGTAAACGCCTGGGGGAATTACACCATGCTTTAGAAGCGGGTCTGATTGAGGAAAGCAAAATCAGCGGAGAAATCGGCGAAATTATCCTTGGGCTTAAGCCAGGTCGGCAATCAGATGGGGAAATTTCCGTGGCTGACCTGACTGGCCTCGGGGTTCAGGATGCGGCCGTGGCTGGCCTTTTCCTCCGCCTGGCTGAACAGGTTGGTTTTTAAGTTTGTTTACCTTATTTACCGGCTGACATGCGGGCATCTTAGAGCCTTGAGGTCTTTGATAATTTTACTTTTACTGATTTTCCAGGGAATAGCAGGCTGAAAAATAAAAGCTTAAATTTTAATTTTTTTCCCGAAAGTTCTTAAAATGATTTTTAAGATTTTACTTATGTCCCAGATTTAAAAAGAATTTCCACGACTTCCTAATTTATATGGCTGGCTTTTTTCGGGTAAAATATAAATATAAATTAACGACAAGATTGAGAATTATTTAACTAACAATCGTAAGATTTCATGGAGGAGCAAAATGAAGACCACTGCCATCTGGCAAAAAAATTATCAATCCGTTGTTTCCAACAATCGCGGTCATCAAGTAGTTGTTGACCTCCCCCAGGCTAAAAACGGGGATGATAGCGGTCCGACTGCTTTTGAACTTTCTCTTATGGCTCTGGCTGGTTGTTTTTCAACCATTTTTGTCCTGGTAGCCAGTAAGCTGCGGGTTAAGATTGACTCTTTGAAGGTTGATTGTGAAGGCCAGACTACTGATGATGGAATGCAGTTCACCAGCATAACCACCACGATTGAGGTTTCCTCACCTGAAGAGGAAGCTACTCTCAAGAAGATTCTGGAAAAGACTGAAGATATCTGCCCGGTGGGAACGATTTTTAACCGGGCCCAGATTCCCAACACTACGGTTTTGGTAAAAAGGTAAAATTCGAAGGAAAAAGCCCGGTTAGTTCACTTAATCCGTCTTTCACCGGTTGCTTAAACAGAGCGTTCCTGAGAAGGGTCGTTGACGGTGGTCTGTTTTATTTTATAAACTTACAATATCCGGCCCAAAATGTACCTTTTGGGGTGCAGGCTGGCCATCAAATATATGGGTTGACGTCATTCTACCGGTAAGGTTAATTGATTATTTGTTTGATTAAAAAAAGATGAGGGAGGTTATAATGACCAATAATTGGTTTCAGCGCCAGTTGACTTCGCTTCTTTATCTCATCCTGATCGTTTTCTACCTGGCTACCGGACTGGCAGCCGATGAGGGAATGTATCCTCTGAGTGAGATTCCCAGGCTTAATCTCCAGGAGAAAGGGCTGAAAATAGACCCAGCTTTGATTTTTGATCCGTCCAGGCATAGCCTCCTTTTTGCTGTGGTTCAGATGGGAGCCACCGGCTCTTTTATCTCTGAGGAGGGCTTAATCATCACCAATCATCATGTGGCTTTTGGAGCGATCCAGGCTGTTAGCACTCCAGAAAAAGATTATCTTAAAAACGGTTTTCTGGCCCGCACCAGAGCTGAAGAAATCCCGGCTCCGGGCCGAACCGCCCGCATTACCGAGTCATTTCGCGATGTCTCAGCCGAAGTCTTGAGTGCGGTCAAAAAAAATATGGGCTATGCTGACCGGACCAGGGCCATAGAGCAGCAGATTAAAAAAATTGTAGCCGAAGCCGAGAAAGCTAACCCCGGCAAACGGGCAGAAGTGGCTGAGATGTTTCCAGGTAAATCCTACTGGTTATTTATTTATACCGACCTTAAAGACCTGCGCCTGGTCTATGTCCCGCCTCTGGCCATCGGGAATTTTGGCGGGGAGGATGATAACTGGATGTGGCCCCGTCATACTGGAGACTTCACTTTAATGCGGGCTTATGTTGCTCCAGATGGCTCGCCAGCAGAATATCATCCAAATAATGTGCCTTTCAAACCGAAAACTTATTTGAAAGTCAATCCAGCTGGAGCTAAAGAAGGAGATTTCGTCTTTCTCCTCGGCTATCCGGCACGAACCTTCCGCCATCTCCCGGCCAGCTACCTTGCCTTCGAACAGAACATCAGAATGCCGGCGGTAGCGGACTGGTATGAGTGGCAGATAAACCTCATGTCTGAAATGAGCAGGACGGGCCGCGAAGTTGCCCTCAAACATGATGCCCGGATTAAAAGCCTGGCCAACACCATGAAAAATTACCGCGGCAAGTTAGCGAGTTTAAGAAAGCTGAATTACCTTGCCATGAAGCGGCAGGAAGAAAATGCCCTGCAGGAATTTATCCAGTCTGATCCGAAACGTCGGGCTGCTTACGGCCAGGTTCTTCCTGCTCTGGAGAAGATTTACGGAGAGCTGGCTCTGGAATATCCCCGGACCTCAATACTGGAAAATCTGCGGCGTTCAGTTCTTCTTTTTCAAAATGCCATAGCGGTAGTGGAGGCAGCTTACGAAAGGCAGAAGCCAGACCTTGAAAGAAGCCCAGCCTACATGGACAGAAATTTCTCACAGACCCGACAAAGGATAGCTCTGACCTTACGAACGAGCTTTTATCTCCCGACCGATATAGCCGTCTTCAAACAACTTCTGAAGAAAGCCCTGGCCTTGCCTGCCCACCAAAAAATTGAAGCCCTCAACCAGTTATTCCCTGAAGGCGGCAATCTGGATGAAGCGGTAGAAAATCTTTTTATGTCCAGCCGAATATCTGAGCCGGAATTCATCAATAATCTCTGGAGTGCAAAGCCTGAAGAAATAAAGCAGATTGATGACCCTCTGCTTAAGCTGGCGCTGTCTTTGTATCCTGAGTACCGGAAGCTTGAAGAACTCAATAAAGCTCGCAAGGGTCAGCTGGATGAACTTCAGGCCAAACTGGTAGATGTTCGGCAGGAGTTTCTTGGGAGGCAGTTTATTCCCGATGCCAATGGAACGCTGCGGCTTACCTATGGAAGAGTTGAAGGTTATGAACCACGGGATGCTGTCTATTATAAACCCTTTACGACCATCCAGGGTATAATGGAAAAAACAACTGGAGCCGAGCCCTTTAATACCCCTGAAGCTCTGCTTCAACTCATCAGCCAGAAAAACTATGGTCAGTTCATTCACCCTGAGCTTGATACTGTTCCAGTCTGCCTGCTTTACAGCACAGATACAACCGGTGGGAATTCAGGAAGCCCGGTGATTAATGCTGACGGTCAGTTAGTCGGGGTAAACTTTGACCGCACCTGGGAAGCCACCATCAACGATTTTGTCTGGAGCCGACGCTTCAGCCGTTCCATCGGGGTTGACATCAGGTATATCCTCTGGATCCTTAAAGAACTGGCCGGAGCTGATTATCTCCTGCAGGAGATAGGCGTGAAGTGAAACCATAATGGCTTGGTTTTGTTGACCCTGTTTTCGGTAGACAGGAATTTGCTTAATAGAGCAATGTGTCTTAAAACATAAATGGGAGGGCAAAGATGAGAAAAAGAATGTTTGCCGGTTTGATAAGCTTTTTGCTGGTAAGCAGCCTGCTATTTTTTTCTTCTTTGAGTTTGGCAGTGAGCAGGCAGGAAGAGGAAGCCAACAAACTGCCCATTTCCTGGGAGAACTGGCGGACTGCAAAAGCTCAAGCCGAGAAGTATGCTCAGGAAGGCGATTACACCAGAGCCCTGCAGTATTATCTGGAATACATCAGGCAGGCTGAGGGGCTGGGCCGAATGGATATAGTGGCCTGGGGCAAGAATAACGCCGCCTACATGATCATCAAGCAGCACAAACAGGACTCGACTACTGACTTGGTGCCTGCTAAAAAACTGCTGGAAGAGGGACTGGCGATATCGGAAGCCACCGAAGACTGTAAACTTAAACTCCAGAGCAACCTGGAGTACGTGAAGATGTTTATCAGGGACTAAGAAAATAAATTTAAAAATATTTAAGATTATATGGCGGGAGATAAAATAAAAAAATAAGATTATCTGCTGCTAATTGATTTTTTTATAAGAGAACCTTTTCTTTAGGGGGGTGATTTTAAAGCCAAATTTTTTCTTGACCTTTCAGATCAGTTTGATTTTTAATAAAATTATTCGGTGAAATTCATTGCTTTATGAGCAGATTGAAGGAAGTATTTATTTTTGTGGTGGGGACCACGCCTCAGGTCATAACTGAAACCATATATTCTCTTGCCCTTTCCAGCCCGCCTGTTTACCCCGATGAAATTTATGTCGTCACTACCGCGCTGGGCCAACAAACGCTAATTGAAAACCTGATAAAAAGAAACATCCTGAATGACTTAATCTCCGAGTATAACCTCCCTGAAATAAGGCTGAACGAGGATAATATCTTGATACCTGAAGGCAGAGATAATCAGCCGGTTGAGGATATTTGTTCTTACGAAGATAATGAAGCTCTGGGTGATTTGATTACTTCATTGGTTAGAGAAAAAGCTAAAGATGATGGCGTTCGCCTCCATTGCTCCATCGCTGGTGGTCGTAAGACCATGAGCTTCTACCTGGGTGCCGCTCTTCAGTTGTTCGGGCGTCCCTGGGACAGGCTCTATCATGTTATCGTAACACCAGAATTTGAGTCTCAGCCAGACTTTTATTATAAGCCCAAAATAGACAGAGATATTGTTATTAAAACTAAAGATGGCCAGCAAATAGTGCTCAATACTAGTCAAGCCAAAATAATGCTGGCTGATTTGCCGTTTATCAGGCTAGGACAAAAGCTAAATTTAAAAGGGAAATCTTTCAGGGAATTAGTCAGTGAAGGACAAAAAGAAATAGACCTTTCTGCCCTGCAACCAGACGTCTCGGTCGAACTTTCTCATCGGCTTGTTCAGGTTGATGATAAAACAATTATCCTTCCTCCTCATCTGCTATTTATTTATACAGTTTTTTTAAGACAGAAAGCTGATTTTTGCCCCTATCCCCATAAAGACTACTGCCTTGATTGTAAAGATTGTTACCGAGAGCTTAGACTTTTGTTTACCCCGGAGCAGTTAGAACGCCATGCCACAGACTACGCCAGGATTTTTGGTGACAAACCATTAAAGCGGGAATTATTTCTCAGGAAGTGGAAAAACGGGATTCCGGTTGAAGTCTGCCGCCAGTACCTCAGTAAGCTTAACCGGGTTCTAAAGGAGGAGCTAAGTAATGATACCTTCTGCTCGCTTATCTCAATTAATTCCATAAAGATATATGCCAGCAGCCGCTATGGACTGCAGCTGGAAAAAAGCAAAATAACGATAAAATGAAACGTTTCGGAAACGTTTCTTTTGTTGAAATTATGAAATTGATGAATAAAACTTAATAATAGAGGTAACAAAAAATGATGGGTAAAATGACTGATTACCAGGCTATAATCTTAGCCGGTTTATTACATGACATCGGGAAATTCTACCAGAGGACAGGTGCCAAATTTGACCTGAATTATCAGAGCGATCAATATGATTATGAAAATTTTACCAAAAAATACGGAGAGGGGGCTTCGCTTCGGTATTCTTACCTGCACGGGGCATTCACGGCTAAGTTTTTCAGAGAAAACTTGAGCCAGTACGATGAGGCAGGCGTAATTGCTGCTCTTCATCATGTTCCAGAACAGGGTAATAACGAAAGGCAGAAATTTTTAGCCAGATTAATTGCTCTGGCTGACAGGATGTCTTCTGGTGCAAGGCAGGAACGAGAAGAAGAGGAAGAGTCTGGCCGTCCTAAAGAAGAACCTCTTACTTCCATATTTTCTCAACTGGAATTAGACGAGTCTGATTCAGAAAAAGGGAAAAAAGATTTGTCAGCCTATTACATTCCTTTATCGCCACTTAATGAAAGTCTGGCTGATTTATTTCCCGTTAAGGATAAAAAAGATGCTTTTCACGGCTTAAGAGTCGAGCAAGTCTACAAAAAGAGGTGGGAGGAGTTTATTGGCGACTTAAAGAAGCTGAATTCTAATGACTACGATTTATTTCTGGCTCAGATTTATCATCTCTTGCTGAAATATACTCTTAGCATTCCTTCTGCTGTTTACAGAGATAGGCCCGATATTTCTCTTTTTCACCATTTAAAAACCACAGCAGCCTTGGCTGCTTGCCTTTATAAGCTTAGCGAAGAAGAAGGAAATGGATTTAGAGAAAAGGTAAACCGCATTCTTGCCGGAATAAAAAATATAGGCCAGGAAGTTAAAATTGAGGCTTCTGGCATAAAAGATGATAAAGAAGATAAAGACCTGGACCGCCAGGATTTCCTTTTGGTGGGCGGAGATATTTCCGGTATCCAGGATTTTATTTATCAGGTAACCTCTGAAAAAGCCCTAAAAGGTCTCAGAGCCCGGTCCTTTTATTTACAATTGCTTTCTGAAATTGTCGCCAGAAAGGTTCTCAGTGAATTTGACATGAAGGAAGTTAACCTGCTTTATTGCGGAGGGGGAAATTTTTATTTGCTCCTGCCCAATCTGAAAGTAGCTGAATCTAAATTGAAATCTATCCAGAGAGAACTGGATGAAGTTTTAATAAGGGCTCATAAAGGTAAAATTGCTACTATTTTAAGCTGGGTCCCTGTAAGCTATCGGGACTTTTTCCAGAATTTTGCTGCTCTCTGGGAAAAATTAGGCAAGGAATTGTCAATAAGCAAAAGGCGTAAATTTTCTGCCCTGATTGCCTCTGGCAGCGGTGAGCAATTCCAAAAATTTGTCTTGGGCCCGTTTGATCAGGGTGGGGAGGCAAAAGGTTGTAAAATTTGCGGCGAGGAAATTGAACAGTCCAGAGAGCTCTGTTCTCTTTGTGAAAGCTTTATTTCTTTTTCTGAGGATCTGGTCAGAGCCAGGGCTATCTCAATTCAAAAATTGACAAAAAAAGAACTCCCGGAAAAGGATATCAGGTGGCCAGATGTGTTTCAGGCCGTAGGTTTTAAATGTGAATTTTTAACTTCCGTTGAAGGCAGAAATTGTCGGGGCATAATTGTCATAAATTCCGCGGATTTTGCCGGTAAATTTGAAGGCTTTACCTTTATTGCCAAAAAGGTTCCGGCGACAAATGGCCAGACTTTAACTCTGGAAGAAATTGCTGATAGGGCTTCCGGAATAAAGAAATGGGGTGTTTTAAGGGCTGATGTGGATAATCTGGGTAAACTTTTCCAGCAAGCCCTCGGAAAAAATAAGACTATTTCTCGCATCAGCATGCTGAGTTCAATGCTGTCCCTGTATTTCAGTGCCCGAATTAGCCAGCTGCAGAAATGGACAATAGATTCCAGTGGAAACGAAGGTTTAGCTGATTTTGTGTATGTTGCTTACTCTGGTGGTGATGACCTTTTCCTGATAGGTCCATGGTCAGTCCTACCTGACTTGGCTAAGGCGATTTATGATGATTTTAGAAAATTTACCTGTGAAAGATTAACACTCTCGGCCGGAATCTTTTTTGCTCCGGGCAAAAAGTTTCCTATCTATCAGGCTGCCAGGATGGCCGGCGAAGCTGAACATAAAGCTAAAGATGATGGAAGAAATAGATTAAATTTATTCGGAGAATCAATGACCTGGGATTGCTTTCCTGAGGTCAATAAAATTATTGAGCTGGTGACCTCACTGGTGGATGAAAGAAACGGTCGGGGAGTGCCGCGCTCTTTGCTTGGAATTTTGTATAACATTTATCAGGAAAAGGAGAAAAAGAAAAAGCAAGAAATTTCAATGGAAAGAGTCTGGCGTCTGCACTATAGCCTAAAGAAATTGATGCGTACGTTTGATGATAATACCAAGTCTGATATAGAAAAGCTGTTTAAATTGATAATTACTAATTACGAAGTTTATCCCTATCTTAATATTGCCACGCGGGTGGCAGATTATTTAACTCGAAAATAAAAAGGAGGAACAATATGAATTATCAGGGTAATCAGAGAAATTTAAGTGCCAGAGATGTCCAGGGTGTAAAAGTTGACGAGAACAGGATTAAAAAAATTCTGGCCGGAGATGCTAAAGAACTCAATGAATACGCCAAGGCGCTGGGCGATTGGTATGCGAAAGGTAAAGAAGGTGAAAAACTAACCACTTCCCAGATACGCAATGTTCTGGATGAAATTCAGAAGATGAAAGATTATGACGATTACAGGCTGCAGATGCTCATGCCCAAGTTAGCATACGCTGCTGGTAGACATAAAGGGAAAGTTAGGGAATTTCGTAAATTAATGGAAGCTTTGATAAAAAACACCAATAAGGCGAATTTTTCTAATTTCAAAAATTTTGTTGAGGCGATTGTTGCTTACCATAAATTTCATGGTGGCAAATAATTAATAAAGAAAAAAGGAGGATACCATGAATCATAGCCTTATAGGAAAAGTAATAATTAAAGGGCAAATTGTGGTAAAAACCGGGATGAGGATTGGAGGTGCCACAGGGGGGCTTAAAATAGGCGGCTTAGACCTTAACGTTATTACAGACCCTGAAGGAAAACCTTACATTCCAGGCTCGTCTCTCAAGGGAAAACTTAGGTCGCTCCTGGAAAAGAAAGAAGCGGCTAATAAACCAGACTTCTGGAATTTTAAAGACGGCAAGGGAAATTTGTCTGGTCATAAATGTGACACTAACGAACAATATTCTAAATGTCCGGTATGCCGCATTTGGGGAATAGCTGTATCTGATAAAATCACCGTTCCCACTCCCACTCGCCTTTTAGTCAGCGATTCTTATCTTGATGAAACAAGTATTAATCAGGAAATGAAAGACAACCTTGAGCTTGAATACACGGAGGTAAAATACGAAACAGCCATCAACCGTCTTACGGGAACGGCATTATATGGAAGTCTTCGTCAGATAGAACGCGTGCCGGCTGGAGCTCGCTTTAAAGATGTGGAATTGATTTATAACGTATTTGATGAACAGGACAAGGACTTTTTAAAGCACGTATTTGTAGCTCTGGAACTGCTGGAACACGACTACCTCGGTGGCATGGGATCCCGTGGTTACGGTCGGGTGGCTTTCAATAATATTGAGGTCTTCTGGAACAGAAGAGAAGATTATGAAAATGGGAAGATAGCTCTTATTCCAGAAAGGGCTATTAATAAAGACTTGGGGACCACCCCTGCTGAAATTGTTCAAAAATTTGAAGAACTTAAAAAGAGGCTAGCTGGCTGACCATGGAATACTTAAGAATAAAGTTAAAACCAAAAAGCTTCCTTCACCTGGGCGAAAGGGAAGGCTGGCTTGAAGGAAGCAAGATTCATATCCCATCTGATACACTTTTTTCCGCTCTCTGCCACTACCATTTGCTTCTCTACGGCGAGGTGGATAGTTTCATTCAGGCCTTTAGGTCTGACCCGCCTTTTCTTTTAAGCTCAGCCTTTCCTTTCTGGGATGATGAATATTATTTCCCGCTGCCTAAAAATCAGCTAACCAGAGAAAAAGACCTTAAGAAGATAAAATTTGTCAACCTGAACCTGCTAACCAGGCTTCTCAGTGGCGATAGCCTTGAGGAACTAAAAGAAGAATTTGAAACGAATCAAGAACTTGATTTTCTGCCGAGATCGAGCAAGAACCAGGAGACAAAAGCAGGGCTTGTCCCCTGGGAAATTGAGGATGTGCCGCGGGTTTCTTTAAGTCGCTTTAATAATCACCCGGGAGAGAATTATTTTCATTTTGGCCAGGTTCATTTCGCTAAAAAGGCCGGTTTGTTTGTTCTCGTCAGATTTAAGGATAAAGCCTGGGAGCCAAAGGTCAGGGCTTTGTTTAATCTGCTGGCAGATGAGGGAATTGGCGGAGACCGGACCGCAGGGAAAGGGCTTTTCTATGCGCCTGAGTTTGATTATCTATCTATTCATGATCATGATATTGACGGAGCTAATGCCGTTTATGCTGCTTCTACCTATTTTCCTGCTGAAAATGAGGTTGAGGCGCTGGCCAATGGTTATTATGAACTGGAATTAAGAAAAGGTTACATTTTTTCTCCTGCCAATAAATCCTACCGCCGGCGTTCCCTTCGACTTTTCTCTGAAGGTTCGGTCTTGCCTGGCCTCTCGCGTCGGGGTACTTTGGTTGACATAACTCCCCAGGTTTTTAAGGCTCATCCCATCTACCGCTACGGTTTTCTGTTTTCAATTCCCTGTAAACTGGAGGCACCATGAATGTTAAGTTAAAAGTAATTACTCCAGTCCACATTGGTTCGGGCCAATCTATTTCTCCTTTCGGCTACTTTATTGACCAAGAAAGGGGAAATTTCAATTTTCTAAACCTGGACAGCCTTTTCCGCGACCCGGGATTTAGCCGTTATCGGGAAGAATTCATCAAAAAAGCCGCCTCTGCCAGGTATATAGGAGAAATAATTCAGGATCACAATTTGCTCAAAAAACACATTCTTTATTCTGTACCATCTACTTATGAGGCCAGAAGCGGAAATCCTATAGAAAATAATATAGAAATTAAATTGTTTATTAAGAGCGCGGGACGCCCTTATATTCCAGGCAGTTCTCTTAAAGGGTCAATAGTTACTGCTCTAATTTATTATGCTCTTAAAGAACTATGTGCGGCAGGGAAAAAGGGGGAAATAGAAGGATTGCTCATTCATGGAAGTAGAAAAAATGAGCCCAAAACCAACAGTGAGCTTTTAAACCTGGCTTTTAATTTCCTTAAGAAAGAACATCAGCCAACTTCAAGTAAATACGGAAAAATTGAAGACAATTCATATTATTCCAGCGAGAGGCAGGAAGGCAGATTCATGCACCTGCTCGATGTAAGTGACAGCTCTTATTTGAAAGCGCCAGGTTCTTTAATGATTGAGAAATGTCAGGTTCAGGGCGCCAAGCGCGGTGGACAGATCCCGGTGGTTCTTTTTGAAACTTTAAAAGAAGGAGTTGAGGCAGAATTTGAAATAAAAAGAAGCAATTGCAAGCTTGAGGAAAAACAGATTTTGCAAATCTGTCATGATTTTTACCAAAAAGTGGCCGCCAAAGATGGAATTAAAATAGATGCCGCTCCGTTTCTATTAAGGATAGGCCAGGGAGTCACGGCCTTCGGCACTTCTCTATTAATTTTAGCTGAAGAGCTTGGTTTAAAAGATCGTTATGGAGTTAAACCGCCTCGAACCAGAAAACGGCTATTGGAAGGAAAAGAAACTAAAGCACTGGGTTTTGTTCAGTTGGCAGAGTCCCGATGAATTAAGAATTAAGAGAACTGCCCAGCCCAATCTACCAAAGGAGCTTTAGGGATGGATAAACCATCTAAATCAAAAGTTTTAATTAGTTTTTTGGGCACGGGAAATTATCAAAAAGTTAAATACCAGCTCAATGGCCAGAGCTATGAAAGCGATTTGTCAATCTTGCCTATAAATGAGTATTTCAAACCTGATAAAATTTACATCATTGGTACCAAGGATTCCCGCTGGGAACTGGTGGCCAATCTTAATTATGAACGCCTGGAAATTCCAGCCGGGAAGTCAGCCGATGAATTCTGGCAGATGTTTGATTTGCTTTTGCAAAATATATCTATCAGTGAATCTGAAGTAGCCTTTGACATAACTCATTGCTTTCGTTCCATTCCTTTTTTTGTGGTTATTTTTATCCAGTTCATAAAATTTATGGAAAGATCCACGGAAGTCAGTCACATCTTTTACGGTATTCTTGACCAGAAGACTTATGAGAGCCAGATTATTGACCTTCGTCCTTTAATTGACCTGCTAGATTGGATGGAAGCCATTGCGTCCTTAAAAAAGTATGGGGACCTGGATGATTTGTGTTTACTAACAGAAAGAGCAGAGAAACAGATAAGAAAGCAGGGGATTAACCAGCCGCTAAAATTAGTCAACTTAAAAAAACAGTTAAAAGAATTGGCAGATATTACCAAGATGACTTATGTGCCGCAGATCGGAGAAATATCTAGCGTGCTAACACAGCTTCTAGATGATGAGACCTTACGTCAGGAGACAAATGTTTATTTAAAACCCCTCAGCCTTCTTTTACCTGAACTCAAAGATATGATTGGAAGATTTAATAAACCAAACGAGTGGGAAGCTCAGTTAGAAGCAGCAAAATGGTACCTGGAAAACAAAAAGCCCAGCCAGGCCCTGTTAGTTTTAAGAGAAGCTATCGTCACTTATGCATGTTTAGCTTCTGCTGTTGACCCGTATGAAAGAGACAAGAGAGAAGAGGTAGAAAAGAAATTAGGTGAGGCCGTGAAAAGCAAGTCCCAGGCTTCTTTACATAAGTTGTGGGATAAAGTAACCCAGCTTAGGAATAAAGTGGCCCATGCTTTAATGAAAAGAAGAGAAAATATTGACCCAGAAAAATCTATAAGAAATGTGAATAAATTGATCAAAGAAGCAGAAAAAGTTATGAAGGAGCAAAAACATGGAAGTTGAGATTGATGTTTCCTCTCTTTATAATGGCGCTGCCAAATTAGGCGAGCTGGATGAATATCTTAACAAAGTGGCCAGGTTGGCCGGCCAGGGAAACGTGGTTATTATCCATGGGGCAGGACCGATCTGGCTTTACTTAAAGATCGCTCATTTTCTTCACGGCAAAGCCAGAAAACTTATCTATCGTTCGCCGGTTACCGGTGATATGATTATTTTTGACCATGACCCATTTTAAGTGTTAAGATAAAAAATCAAATCCATGATAATTAAATATCTAAAGCTGGACTTTGTCATTCGGGCTCGGGAACCTATACGTCTGCCGCCTTATAAAGGCTCTGCTTTTAGGGGTGGATTTGGCCATGCCTTCAAGAAAGTAGTTTGTGTTTTCAGGAAAAAAGATTGCCGCGATTGCCCGATTATTAGGGAGTGTGCCTATGCCTATATTTTTGAAACTCCCGCGCCCGAGACGAATGCCGTTTTCAACATGGATAAATATGAAACAATTCCGCACCCTTTTATTATTGAGCCTCCAGAGGAAAAGCATCAGGACTACGAAACGGGTGAGGAAATTTCGTTTGCTGTAGTGCTAATTGGAAAGGCCGTGGAATATCTGCCTTATTTTATCATGGCTTTTGAGTATCTTGGTGAGCTGGGTATTGGACGGGGACATGCAAAATATGAGCTGGCCCGGGTAGAAGTGGAGGGAAAGTCAATCTATGAAGGCAAAAACCGGATTTTGAGACCAGATGAATATAAATCCCTTGAGGTTCCTGAGCAGTTCAGCCATGCACAAGAGGAGGTTGATGATTCTAGTAAGCCTGAAAGGGAACTTATCCTTGATTTAATAACACCAGTGCGAATTAAGTATCGGAGGGAATTTGTTTCCATCCTGGAGTTTCATATCTTAATAACTAATTTACTCAGGCGCTTAGCACTTCTGAATTATTTTCATGGTGAGAATAAAAGAGCTGAATGGGACCATAAAAAGATTATTGAGAAGGCTATGGCTGTTAGGTTGGAGAGGAATGAAGCTATCTGGGTTGACTGGGAAAGGTATTCTAACCGTCAGAAAGTTAGAATGAAGTTGGGTGGGTTAGCCGGGAGAATTATTTATAGAGGGCGGTTATCTGAATTTATGCCTTTATTAAGAGCTGGGGAGGTATTCCACGTGGGGAAAGGTACTTCTTTTGGCCTGGGTAAGTACAGGATTATTGAAAAATGAGCCTTAACCAGGGCTTTAATATGGCAAAAAAAGAAACGTTTCGGAAATGTTTCTTCGTTAACTCTTGGAGATTTGAAAAATCTTGTCAAGTGGTTTTGTATTATGTTGATAATAAAGGGGTTATAAAGGCTCGCGGTAGGAATAGGACCTCTCAATAAGAAGGGATTGCGACTTCATTATCATCAAATAATACCGTAAAATATCTTTTGTAGGAATAGGACCTCTCAATAAGAAGGGATTGCGACACTGCGTTCACTACAAGCTTATACAGCGGAATGGTAGGAATAGGACCTCTCAATAAGAAGGGATTGCGACAAAACCTGCCGTACTATTTTTTCCACGCCCTCAGTAGGAATAGGACCTCTCAATAAGAAGGGATTGCGACGGAACCCCCCTCCCCCTCAAAAGGGGTCGTGGTCAAAAGTAGGAATAGGACCTCTCAATAAGAAGGGATTGCGACCATCAGGGCAATAAAAAAATGGGGTGAATAACCCTTAATGTAGGAATAGGACCTCTCAATAAGAAGGGATTGCGACATAGATTTTGCAGGATGTCGCAAAAAGCAGGGTGTAGGAATAGGACCTCTCAATAAGAAGGGATTGCGACTTTTTTGGTAATCCATTGTTATCATAGACATATCTTTGGTAGGAATAGGACCTCTCAATAAGAAGGGATTGCGACCTCCGTATCGTTTTATAGTTCCCGTTTTTGTCTTTGTAGGAATAGGACCTCTGAATAAGAAGGGATTGCGACGCCGCTGCCCGAACTTATCATGCACCAGAAGGGGCAGTAGGAATAGGACCTCTGA
>CAYQZX010000002.1:0-4628 GCA_964422165.1 uncultured Eubacteriales bacterium
TGTCCAGAGCCAGTTCCGAATCCAGCAAATGGCTTTTCTTATCTTTATCCTGTTCCATGACCTCCACCCGGCAGGTTATCCTCTCCTGGCTGTTAATCCGCACCAGGGTTATGACGATGGCGTATTCCTTGCTGTCCAGCCGGAACATATGAAAATCCCTGGAACGGATTTCAGGCCAGCTCAGATTGGCTTCAGTCAGCAGCTGGACGCTTTTGAGGTTAAAGACCCGCCGCAACTGATTTTCTTCCTTTTCCGAAGTGTCCTCGCTCCTGATACTGGCATAAAGGGTGTGTCTCAAAAAAGAAGAGGTCACCGTCTTGATGGGCTCCACCCGACCTTCTCTCGTTCCCTCGAAGACTTTAAGCTTGATTTCCGCCAGCGGCGCCCGGGCCTTTTCCGTTTTCTGGGTCTGAGCCACGAGAGTCAGGGATAAGAGCAGAACGATGGCCATCAGTCCTGCTGCCCGCAGTTTATTTAAGTTTTTCATATTGACCTCCTGTGGTCGAATAAAACTTAAACCCCGAAGGGTCAATTAACCGCTTCCACCCAGATGATGACCATTTCCGGGTCATCAGTCCGGTAAATGTAAGTGCTGGCCGGCTGCCCTTTAGCCCGGACATATTCCAATGATACTTTTGATACAATTTTAGTTTCATTAGTATCATGGTCGGGCCCCGCCTGAAACCCGGTCTCCTGCCGGGCGAGGTACCAGCCGAAACCAGCCATCAGGATAATAATGGCCACAGCCGCCAGTCCGGCATAGGCTCGCAGCACCCAGCCCCGGTCTCCCCGGCCTGAAGAAAAATTGGGCTTCAGTTCTTCCCTGCCGATAGTTTCTTCTGCCCTGGCCACAATTCCGGTCGGCCAGGAAGCCGTGACCTGCGAGATTAGACCCCGGGCTTCTTCCAGGCCGACCAGCCCGTCCTGGCAGGCCGGGCAATAGTCAAAATGTTTTCGGAGTAACCAGTGCCTGAATCCTGCGGCGGGAACGAGCCGCCAGCCCAGGTCAACCAGAAGACACTGAAGCCTTCTTTTCATTTCCCTTCTCCATTAGCTTTTTTAATTTCCGGCGTGCCTGAAATAAATGCACCCGAACAGTGCCTGGAGAGCAGCCCATGATGCCGGCTATTTCTTCCGAGCTGTAGCCTTCTCTGGCCCAGAGAAACAGGCAGGTTCTCTCGGCCGGTCTTAGCTGGCTCAGCGCGGAGTCGCTGATTGACTCCTCCAGCCGGTTTCCCGTCCGCTCTTCCAGGGCGGCTGAATAATCAGCTGTGGCCCGGCGGAAGAAGTTAAGAAACCGGCGCCTCTTTTTAAGCTGATCCAGGCACTTCCGGTACAGTATGGTAAAAGCCCAGCTTTTCAGGCTTTTACTGCCATCAAAATCTTCCCAGTGCTTGAGCATCTGCACCAGCATTTCCTGGCAGGCATCTTCAGCCTCGGGCCGATTCTTGACCAGGCTCAGGGCAAAAGACATAAGTTCTCCTCCATATTCTTGAATGAAGTCTATAAGTAGCTTTTTATCCGACATCCAGGTGCTAATACCTGAGCGACGCTTCCTGATAACTACATCTTTTTCACCTCGCCAATAATACGCCTCTGAGAGATTAATTGTTTATTTTGCTGCTATTCATATTTTAATTAATTTGCCTGCTTTTTTCTGATTAATTCTGAATTTTATTTTTCTGAATTTACTAAGGTCTGAGTACTGTCTCCAACAGCCAGGTTATTCCAAAAAGCTGGGTCTGAATTCTAAGGCAGTATCAGCCTATCAAATTTCTTGTCTGATAGAAAAAACAATGTTAATTTATTCAGGCAATGAAATTAAAAATCTACACCTGGCGGTTAATATTAGCGGGAGGTCAAAAATATGGTTAAATTGATTGCCTCAACCAGAGTTTTATCTCCGGAAAACCTGGGCCTAAAAGACATTCTTATAGCTGGAGAAAAAATAGTAGCCGTGAAAGAGCCGGGGGTAATAAAAATAGAAGGACTGGAGGCTGAAATCATAGATGGTTCAAATCTGCTGGCTCTGCCTGGTTTTGTCGACCCTCATGTCCATATTCTCGGTGGCGGGGGTGAAGGCGGTCCCACAACCCGGGCCCCAGAAATTAGAATAGAAGACTGTTTGAGCTGTGGGGTGACCACCGTCATCGGCTGTCTTGGCACTGACAGCATCACCAGACATCCTTCTTCTCTTCTGGCAAAAGCCCGGGCTCTGGAAATAGAAGGCCTGAGTACCTGGATTCTGGTCGGAGCTTACAATCTTCCTACTCCGACCATTACCGGTAGCGTCAGGTCTGATCTTGTTCTTATTGATAAAGTCTTAGGTGCCGGGGAAATAGCAATTTCTGACCACCGTTCTTCCCAGCCAACTTTTGAAGAATTTCTGCGCCTGGTAGCCGAATGCCGGGTGGGCGGCATGCTCGGCGGTAAAGCCGGTATTGCCCACTTTCATTTAGGTGACGGCCGGCGGGGGCTGGAGTACTTTTTCCGGATGCTGGAAGAAAGCGAGCTACCCGCTTCTCAAGTTATCGCCACCCACGCCAACCGCAATCGGTTCCTCTTCTCTCAGGCTCTGGACTGGATAAGAAGGGGTGGTTTTGTGGACCTGACCTGTGGACCGGAACCGGCTGACCGGGAAACCGTCAGCATAGAGGAAGCCATCAGAGAGATTAAAGCTGCTGGCCTGCCTCTGAGCCAGATTATGGTCAGCTCAGATGCCAACGGTAGCCTGCCTGTTTTTGATAAAAAGGGCCAGCTGGTTGGATTGACCGTGGCCAGCCAGAAAGATTTTCTCAGAGCCTTTCGTGAACTGGTAAGAAACGAAGTTATTAGCCTTTCTGAGGCTTCCGCCCTGTTTTCTACCAATGCGGCTTCATTCTACAAACTAAAAAACAAAGGTCAGCTGCTCCCTGGTTTTGATGCGGATATTCTTCTTTTCGACAAAAACCTGGAACTGGAGTACGTATTCAGCCGGGGGCAAACCGGAGTCGAAAGGCGGCAGCTAAAAATTAAAGGAACATTCTCGTTATAAACCCTTTATCCCTATTAGATAAGGAGTGCCAGGGATGAATCACAGAACTGATAACAACACAACTACCCAGGATAAGCCAGGGCCCCGGAAACCTTCCTTTGGCCTGGCTCTAATACCTCTTCTCTCTATGGCCCTTCTTCTTGGAGTTGGTTATGGAATTTACCGGATAAAAGCCCAGGTACTGCTGGTTGCTGCGGCTTTCATTACGGCCGTCCTCGGGACTTACCTTAAATATTCCTGGAAAGACATGGAAGCCGGCATAGTGGAAAGCATAAGGAAAGCCCTGCCGGCCATCCTGATAATGCTGGCGGTCGGAGTCCTGGTGGCCACCTGGATTGCCAGCGGGACCATTCCGATGATTATTTATTACGGCCTGAAACTCATCTCGCCGCAATACTTCCTGGTGACCGCCTGCCTGGTCTGCACCCTGACCTCCTTAGCCTGCGGGACTTCCTGGGGAACAATAGGAACCCTGGGTGTGGCTTTCATCGGTATTGCCATGGGGCTGGGAATCCCTCTTGGACCGGCAGCCGGGGCCATTGTCGCTGGAGCTTACTTTGGCGACAAGATGTCGCCTCTATCTGATATACCCAACCTGGCCGCGGTTACGGCCGGTTCCAATCTTTTTGACCACATCAAGCATATGTTCTGGTCTGGAACTCCTGCCTGGCTGACCGGTCTACTAATCTATTTTTTCATGGGCCTGAGGTATGGAGGCCGGGAATTCGACCGGGAAAAAATCCAGCAGATAACTTCCACCTTAGAAAAGAATTTTAATTTCAACCTTTTATTACTGATACCGATTTTGATTGTTTTTTACTATGCTTTCACTAAGAAACCGACCATCCCCGGAATGCTGATTTCTTCGGCTGTGGCTGTGGCCCTGGCTGTCATCTTCCAAAGAGCCAGCCTGGTCGAGGTGGCCCAGGCCGTCAATACCGGTTATTCTGCCAGGACCGGGCTGGAAGCCGTTGACAGATTAATTTCTCGCGGCGGGTTGATGAGTATGATGGAAACCCAGCTGGTAGCTTTCACTGCTTTCAGCTTTGGCGGTATCATGCAGAAAACCGGAATGCTGGCTGCCATCCTGGAAAAAATCATGAAGTTTGCCGATAAAGTCTGGAGCCTGGTGCTGACTACTATAGGCACCACCATCCTTTCTGCCCTGATTACCGGAAGTTCCTATTTGTCAATGATAATCCCGGCCGAGCTGCTGTCGGACGCCTACCGGAAAAAAGGTCTGGCGGCTAAAAACCTGTCCCGGATAATAGAAGAAAGTGGTGGCATCATCGTTCCTCTGATTCCCTGGAGCATGGCCGGAGTCTACATCACCGGAACCCTGGGGGTGCCAACCTTTTCCTATCTGTTTTTTGCCTTTTCCAATTACCTGGCGGTTGTTATCCTGGCTATTTTCGGTTTTACCGGATTAACCATGGCCAGGAAAATCAGGGACGACGAAACCCAACCAGGAAGTTAGAAACAGAAAATCAACTTCCTTACGAGTGCGGAATTTATCCCACCCGTTTACTCAACGGAAGGCTGGAAAAAGTCTTTAGTTGATAGCCAGTCTTACTCCTGCCCCTTATCTGAATCT
>CAYQZX010000003.1:0-36425 GCA_964422165.1 uncultured Eubacteriales bacterium
CTTTGGGACAGAAGAAACTCTCTTGAGGGTGTAGGCTTAATATCATTTTTGCCTATCGCTCCTGAAAATTGGCAGCCAATTGAAAGCTTAATGAAGCCGCCCTGGAACTTAAGTAAGGAAGAAGCTATATCTTTATACCAAATTCTGTTAAATACAATGCGATTTAATTTTGCAATTACTTTTCCTGACGATGGGCCAAAACCTGAGGATGAATTTTTCTCTCCCAGAAATCATGATTATAAATTTAGAGGAGAAAAGTCAGACAAAAACAAAGGAATATATTCCTTCATTCCTCCCTCCAAAGGAAAATATAACGCCAGGCTTGAATTTTTGTTAAAATTATATGAGCAAATTACTGGAAAACAGGATGGCCACGAACAATGCAGAAATATACTCGGCGAAATTTGGAGTGATTTATGCAAAAATTGGACAAGTGGTCCAATATATCAATACAGTGATCCAAGGGACGGTGTCCTCTATAAACTTAATTATAGATATTGGAGAATAATTCAAGAAAGTAATCATCCGAATTGGTATATATGCAACCTTTGTAGTTCAATTACCCCGATAAATATTAAAGGAATTTGCCCAACTTTTAATTGCAAAGGCAGTCTCGAAGTAGTTGATCGTGAAAGAAAACAAGAGTTACACAATAATCATTATCGCCATCTTTATACACACCTTTCTCCATTCAGAATGACCTCGAAGGAACATACTGCACAACTCACTCCTGATTATGCCTCAAAGATCCAACAATGGTTCATAAATGGAACAATTAACGTTTTGAGCTGTTCAACGACTTTCGAGCTAGGCGTTGATTTAGGAGAGTTGGAAGCAGTATTCCTTCGTAATGTTCCTCCAGAACCATCTAATTATATTCAGCGAGCAGGACGAGCTGGTCGGAGACTTGATACTATAGGCTTTATATTGACTTTTGCTCAACTGCGATCTCATGATTTAAATTACTTCAAAGATCCATACAAAATGGTGGAGGGAAGAATTAAGCCGCCTGCTGTTGATATCAGCAATGAAAAAATTATCGCAAGGCATATCAGCTCGATTGTTTTAGCTGAATTTTTTAAAGGGAATAAAAGTTTTTATGGTAATGTAAAAAACTTTTTTAGATTTGGAAGCCCTCAAGATTCAGGAACTATTGCCGTTAAAAATTTTCTTTATAATAAACCATCATCAGTTTTCATTTCGCTAAAAAGGATACTTCCTGAGAATATGCAAAAAGTTTTTGATATAGATAATTGGAAGTGGATAGAAGATCTTGTAGGTAATGCGGGAAGGCTCACATTAGCTGATAGTGTTATACGAGACGAACACGCAAAATTAACGCAATATTATAAAACCAAAGAAGAGGAATGGAAAAATACACAGGATCAGCAAAAGAGGAATAAAATAAATAACGATATGCAGTGGGCAAGCAAAAGATTATCTGAGATAGAAAGGGGGCCTCTTATAGATTTTCTTGCCTCTCATATAGTAATCCCAAAGTATGGTTTTCCTGTAGATGTAGTTGCTTTAGATATAATTTATAAGAAAGTTGAGAGAGCAAAAGAAATCGAATTAGAAAGAGATCTTCGTATGGCAATTGCAGAATTTGCGCCAACCAGCCAAGTAGTTGCAAATGGATACATATGGAAAAGTTATGGATTAAAAGCTGTTAAAGAAAAAACATGGCCTCTTTATTGGTATGCTATTTGCCCTAATTGTAAACGTTTTCTTATTAAACATGCAACAATAGATGAAGGTCGTCCTGTAATGGAATGTCCTATTGATGGCGTTGTAGAAAATCACTTTGTTCATAAGTTTGTCATTCCTATATTTGGCTTTGTGACTTCAAGAGACGCAGATCCTATTTCTCCTGGTGAATCTCGTCCACCGCATGAATTTACTACGAGGCCATATTTTTTTGGTGATTACAAAATGCTCGAAGAAAAACAAATTGAATTAGCAAAATTTAAAATAAAATGTAAATATTCGAAAGATGGAGAATTAGCAGTTGTATGCAGAGGAAAAGGGGCTGGTTTCTGGATTTGCTTTGAGTGTGGGGCAGCATTTTCTAAGTCGCAGAAAAATCATAAGACGCCCTTTGGACTAGAATGTAATAGAGCCTTAATTGGACCTCTTCACCTTGGGCACACCTTTAAAACAGATATACTATCTGTCACTTTCGAGCAACCTGCGATGCCTATACGCGATACAAGCTTTTGGTATTCTCTTCTTTATGCGATTCTCGAAGGCACAAGCCAGGCGCTCGGAATAAAGAGACAAGACTTGGACGGATGCTTATTTCCCTCAGAGGAGGGCATTTCTCTCATTTTATTCGACAATGTCCCGGGCGGTGCGGGACATGTAAAAAGGCTTATGGACAATGATAATTTTAGAGAAGCTCTTGAAAGCGCATTAAATAGAGTAAAGAATTGTTCATGTGGTCTAGAAACGAGTTGCTACGGCTGTCTCCGCAACTATCAGAATCAGTTTTGTCATGATCAGCTTAATAGAGGAAAAGTACTAGAATTTCTGGAGAATGGATTTAAATAAAAAGCATATTTTTAACAAGGTGTACAATATGAACTACTTTGCATATGGTTCAAACATGGACAGGAAAAGAATGGAGAAAAGAGGCGTGACTATTTTCAGCATGCAGAGGGCCCGCCTTGAAGGCTTCAGGCTCGTGTTTAATAAGATTTCTTCTGGGAGCTCAAATGAAGGATATGCTAATATTGTGAAAGATCCGGACGGCGCTGTCGAAGGCATCCTTTATGAAATCAACGATTCGGATATAAGCAAACTCGATAAATATGAGGGATATCCTGAGCATTATCGCAAGATTAAAGTTACTGTTATGCTCGACAACGGACAGGCGGTGTCTGCAGTTACATATGTGGCGAATCCTGATAAAATTCGCGATGGACTGAAGCCAAGTAAAGAGTACTTGAATCATCTTCTTGCCGCTAAAGATTTCTTTTCACCCGAATATTATAAAAAGCTGAAAGCCACTGAAACGATTGATTGATTTTGAGAAGCAATTTCTTTCATTAGATTGTTCATTATCTTAAAAGCAACTTTCGTATTCTGAATTAGCAACCAATTTTAAAAATCTCTACTCTTTCTCTTCATGAGCTTAAAGAGCTTCAAGAGCCATGCTGAGCTTTAGCTCTACATTGAAAAGGAAACGAGAAGAAGGGCTCTGAAAATTTTAATGGCCATGCTGATTCAGACCGATGGCCGTAAAATTTTCCTGCTTCCGGCCTGGCCCAAAGACTGGGATGTGGATTTTAAGGTTTACGCGCCATACCGCACAGTGATTGAAGGAAGAGTGCGCAAAGGCCAGGTTACCAGACTCAAAGTGACCCCACCCTCCCGCCAGAAAGATATTGAGATAATAAAATAAAAATTTGAGGAATGAATACAAAATTACCGCTATTCAAAAATGGGGAAATGAAAATTAGGCCCTCCTGTTTCGGTAAATTAGTGCAGCATCCCTAATTTTCCAAAAATTGGGGAATGAGTATTGTGTCCCCCGTTTTAGCCTTTGTCCCCCGTTTTAGCCTTTCATCACTCCAATTGGCACGACGCGGGCGACTAATTTACCCAGCATGGTTTCGTGTGAGACGCGGACCACTTCATCCACATCCTTGTAGGCAGCAGAAGCTTCTTCAGCTACACCCTTCCAGCTTGAAGCCTTAAGCTCAACTCCTTTTTTAGCCAGCTCGTCTCTAATCTGCTCACCCCTGAACTTCCGCAAAGCTTCGTTGCGGCTCATCACTCGCCCAGCACCATGAGCTGTGGAGCTAAAGCTCAGTTCCTCAGCTTCTTTCGTTCCGACCAGGATGTAGGAAGCCGTGCCCATGCTGCCGGGAATGAGCACCGGCTGTCCCACCGCCCGGTAGACCGCCGGGATTTCCGGCCGGCCCGGACCGAAGCTTCTGGTTGCCCCCTTCCGATGAACGCACAGCAGCTTTTCTTTCCCGCTGACCGTGTGCTTTTCCACTTTAGCCACATTGTGACAGACATCATAGATTTGCCTCATACCTTTTGATGAACCCATCACCTTGGCGAATACATCCCTGACCCAGTGAGCAATCATCTGCCGGTTGGCAAAAGCATAATTAACTGCGGCGCACATTGATTTGTAATAACGCTGGCCGAGGTCGGATTTGAACGGCGCGTTAATCAACTCCCGGTCAGGCAGGTTCTTGTAGCCGAACTTCTGTTCCATAAGCTCTATGTAATCGGTAGCAATCTGATGGCCCAGGCCGCGGCTGCCGCAGTGAATCATCACCAGCACCTGTCCCTTCTCTTCAATGCCAAAAGCCTTAGCTACCTTCTCGTCATAAATCTCGTCCACCTTCTGAATTTCCAAGAAGTGATTCCCAGCCCCCAGGGTTCCAAGCTGCGGTATGCCCCGCTCCATAGCTCTTTCTGAAATAAATTCCCAGGTGGCATCCTTCATCCTTCCGCCTTCTTCGGTCCTCTCCAGGTCTTCTTTTGTACCATAACCCTGCTCCACTGCCCATTCGGCGCCTTTGACTAATATCTCTTTCAGCACATTACGGCTGAGCTTGGTTATGCCACCTTTCCCCACTCCAGCCGGGACTTCCTTAAAAATTTCAGCCAGAAGTTCTTTTCTTTTGGCCGTTATGTCGCTTTCTTTAAAATCAGTGCGCAGCAACCTGACCCCGCAGTTTATGTCGTAGCCAACGCCGCCCGGGGAAATTATCCCCTCATCCAAGTCAAAAGCAGCCACTCCCCCAATCGGAAAGCCATAACCCTGGTGAGCGTCGGGCATCACGTAAGACATCCGCTGGATTCCAGGCAGACAGGCCACATTCCGGGCCTGCTGTAATGTCTGGTCCCTTTTGGCCAGCTCCATCAGCTTCTCTGAAGCATAAATCCTGGCTGGAACTTTCATCTCTCCAGATTTGGGAATTTCCCAGATATAATCACTAATTCTTATAATTTCCATGGCTCACCTCATTCTTTTTATTCTCATTTTTTCTTAATCAAAAGCTCAAATTTACATATCAAATCTATCATACCACTCAAAGCAATTTTTAGCTTCAGGTGCCTATTTCCAGCTTAAATTTTTTGCTTCATCAGATTTTTCCGTGGGCCCAAAGATTTTTTGCTTTACTCTTTCCTTACATATCTACCACCATCTGAAGCATATAACCATCGGGCCCCTGCTTCAGAGCAAAATCGTTGTAAGTGGCGGCTTTTACCTCAGAAATTATCTCATATTTTTCTGAATAACGGTCGCCAGCTAAAATAGCCCGGAGCGTATAATCCTGGCTATCAGAAAATTGACCGTCAGCACCACTATCATCTTCTTTCCCGGCTTTTTGCACTGCCGCTGGTAGCTCAATTTTTATTTCTTCAACCTTTCCCAGCAAAAACCCTTTGACTTCAAAAAGATAAAGGATTTCAGAGAGAAATTTGACCATCAAAGTTTCAAAGCTCCAAGCTTTTATTTCAACCTCTTCCCTGACCTTAAGCTCGACTTTTTCATAATCCCACATCAGGGAAACTGTGGCCAGAGCGGCGTTGGCTACTGCTTCTTCCAGAGTGCGGCCATAAGCCCGGAATTTGGCGTCAGCCGTATGATCCAGAATCTCAAACTTCCGTTTCATGGTTATATTCCTGCACTATAATTTTAGCAAAAGCCGCCGAGCTTGAAAGATGGACTTCAGGCAAAAATGCCGGCAATCTCCTGCCCGCATTTCGGGCAATGGCCGTCTTTGACAAGATTGGTTTTAACCCAGAAACCTTCCCGGCTGATGAGCAGATGGCCGCAGTTCGGACAGTGGGTATCTTCCCCTTCCCCCCAGACATTTCCCAGATAAACATAATTCAGGCCCTCAGCCTTTCCAATTTCCCGGGCTCTTCTCAGAGTGGCCACCGGAGTTGGCGGCGCCTGGGTGTATTCATAATCAGGATGAAAGCGGCTCAGGTGCCAGGGGATGTCTCTGTCCACACTAGCCAGAAATCTGGCTATGTCTCTAAGCTCTTCCTCAGAATCGTTAAGCCCGGGAATTACCAGGGTGGTCACCTCTACCCAGATGCCCAACTCCCGCATCTTGCTGATTGCTTCTAACACCGGCTGGAGCCTGGCTTTGCAGATTTTCTGGTAGCTTTCCTCCCGGAAAAATTTCAGGTCCACGTTGGCCGCATCCAGGTAGGGCTTGATAGTTTCCAGCGCTTCGCCGGTCATAAAGCCGTTGGTGACGAAATTGTTCCGCAACCCTGATTCTTTTGCTAGGCGGGCCGTGTCATAAGCATACTCAAAAAAGATGGTGGGCTCGGTATAAGTGTAAGAAACGCTCTGACAATCATTAAGCAGGGTCTGACGGACAACTTCCTTGACCGGAAGGCGCATACTTCTCAGCCCGCTTTTACCGTCAGAAGGCCGGCTCTGACTTATCTCCCAGTTCTGACAGAACGGGCAGCGAAAATTACAGCCAACAGTGGCGATGGAAAGTGATTTGCTCCCGGGCAAAAAATGGAAAAAGGGTTTCTTCTCAATCGGGTCTACATGGGCAGCAATAGCCTCTTCGTAAACATGAGTGTAAAGCACACCCCCTGCATTCTGCCTCACACCGCAGAGACCAAACTGCCCTTCATTCAGGACACAGCGGTGAGCACAGAGTTTACAGGCCACCCGCTGACGGTCTAATTTTTCATAGAGCATAGCCTCGCGCTGCGGCATTTATTTTCTCCCTGGCTTAATTCCAGAAAATTTCTCAAAAGAAGGACACAGCTCCTTCAGCACGCATTCCAGACAGCGCGGTTTTCTGGCCTGACAGATTTTTCGGCCATGGTCTACCAGAAGATAATTAAAATCAAGCCAATCCTCCCGAGGCACGATGGCCATCAGGTCCTGCTCAATTTTTTCCGGTTGTTTCTGCGGGCTGAGACCCAGCCTTTCCGCCAGGCGGCGCACGTGGGTATCAACAGCAATGCCCTCAGCTTTTCTAAAGGCCGACGAAAGGACAATGTTAGCCGTTTTACGGGCCACCCCAGGAAGCTTTACCAGCTCTTCCATGGAATCAGGTACCTTGCCCCCATATCCCTCAACTAGCTTTTGTGCCAGGGCAATGATGTTCCGGGCTTTGTTGCGGAAAAAGCCGGTGGACCTGATGTCTTTTTCCAGTTCTTTCTGCTCGGCCCGGGCAAAATGCTCTACTGTGGGGTATTTAGCAAACAGGCCGGGCGTTATTTTGTTTACCCGCTCATCGGTGCACTGGGCAGCCAGGATGGTAGCCACCAGCAGTTCAAATGGAGTCCGGAACTGCAAAGCCGTTCTTGTTTCAGGGTATTCTTTTCTCAGTCGCTTGATAATTTCTTTTACCCGCTTTTTCTGTTCTTCAAGACCTGGAGCTCGGGTTGAAGCTTTTACAAGAAGTCTTGACCCTTCACACTTTTTCTTCCTGTGCTTCATCCCACCCTCCTCTTTCAACCGAAATAATTACTGGCTTTCCTTATTTCACTAACAAATTCTGCTTAAATTCCCAGTTCCGCTCTCAACTGCATTATCTTCAGTAAATCATTCCGACAGATGATTCCAATTACCTGCCCTTCCTGAAGGACCGGCACCTGGTTGATGTCGGCCTGAGCCAGGTGGCTTAGAACCTGGGCCCCTGTGGCATCAGGAGTCACCGAAATTATCCTGTCGGCCGGGGTCATAATGTCGCTAACCCTGAGTTCAGGCCATCTTTCCTGGGGAAAACGCTTGATATCTTCCAGGCAAACCAGCCCCAGAAGCTTTTCTCTACTCATTACCAGAAATACTCTTTCTCTTTTCCTTAATACCAACTCCTGCACAAGAGTCTCAACACTCATTTCAGGGTCAATGACGATGAAATCTCCACTCATCAGGTCCCTGGCTTTCAGGCCTTCAAGGGAAGACTTAAGCAGAACCTGGCTGTAACCCTGAACAGAGGCATTATGCAGGAACCAGCCGATTAAAACCAGCCAGAGCCCCCCAAGGTTGCCGCGGAAAAATTGAAAAACCCCCATGAAAATCAGGAAAAAAGCAATCGCCTGCCCCACCGAGGAAGCCACTCTGGTCGCCTTTCTTAAGTCTCCGGTGGCTTTCCAGACAATGGCCCTTAAAACCCGACCGCCATCCATAGGAAAACCTGGCAGAAGGTTAAAACCACCCAGAATGGCATTGATGTAAGCCAGGTAAGCAGCTGCCACCTGGAGTGGCTTGGAGACCGAAGCTATCAGCAGAGATACCAGCAGGAAAAAAGCTGCCAGAAAAAAGCTGGAAACCGGTCCTACCAGAGCCATAAAAAACTCTTTCTGCGGTGTCTTTGGTTCATCGCTAATTCTGGCCACCCCACCCAGTATAAACAGAGTAATGTCCTGAACTTCTTCACCCTGTTTCTGAGCTACCAGAGAATGAGCCAGTTCATGAAATAGAACCGAACCAAAGACCAGAAGACTCACCATCACCCCGAGCAACCAATAAAGACTACGGTTCTGGAGCTGGAAAGCCTGAGGGAAATAAAAAGCAGAAAGAGAAAAAGTAAACAACAGAAAAATCACTACCCAACTGGAATCAATTTTAATATCAATGCCAGAAAAGCGAGCAATTTTCCAGGAATGTTTCATCGGACCTCCTTTTTTAAATTCTATCAGCTTTTTAAGACCACTGAAAGTAATAAATTAATAAATAGCTATTGATAAAGGTAAAGGCAATTTATAAAGTCTTTGCGGAAAAATATTGCTTATTAAATATAGAGAATATTCTTAAATTTAGCTCGGTTCTGATTAAAAACTGACAAACTTATTCTTTGAAGCTCCACAGACCGGACAGCGTTTCGGGGCCTCTCCTTCCACCGTGAAACCACAGACTGAGCAGACTGCAATCTTTTCTATCTCCAGGTCCTTTCCCTGTCTGACTGCTTCTCTGGCTTTTGAATAAAGGCTGGCATGGACTTTCTCTGCTGCCAGAGCAAAACGATGAAAAGTAGCGGCCTGAGTCTCCCCCTGTTGTTCAGCCACAGCTATGTAGGCCGGGTACATTTCTTCAATCTCAAAATTTTCGCCACCAAAAGCTCTATCTAAATTTTCGGCCGTCTCCCCTTCCCCTTCCAGAACTTTCAAGTGATTTTGGGCATGAATCTGCTCAGAAAACGAAGCTGCTTCAAATAAACGGGCTATACCCGGTTTTTCTTCTTTTCGGGCTTTTTCGGCATAAACTTTATACCGGAGATGAGCCTGACTTTCTCCAGCCAGAGCTTCTTTGACTGTGCTTTCAGTAATTTTTTTCATCATCAGCCTCCTAATAAACATGATTCTCACTTTTTAAGAAATAAATTTTTGCTTCTGCCAATTTCACCTTCTACCCAAAAATTAAAGCGAAATAAAAATTTAATTTGTTTCCGGCAGGCTCCTGACTCAAACATACTGAACCATTCGGGCAATGGCTTCTTGAGCTCTTTGAGCAATCTCTTCCTCAACAATTATTTCAGGCTTTTCCTGAAGAAGCGCCCTGTAGACCTTTTTCAGGTTTATTCTCTTCATATTTTTACAGATAGCTTTTTTCCGGGCCGGGTAAAATTTTTTGTCCGGATTTTCCTTTCTCAAGCGGTGTAAAATACCAACCTCGGTGGCAATGATTATTTCTCTGGCTCCAGATTTCGGGGCTTCTTTGACCATTTGGCCGGTCGATAGAATCCTATCTGCCATCTTCAGCACCTCAGGACGACATTCAGGATGGGCCCAGACCTCAGCCTGAGGATGACGCTTCTTGCTTTTTTCTATATCTTTGGCTCTTATATTCTCATGAATGGGACAGTAGCCGTCAAAGGCCTGGAGTTTTTTGCCGGTTTTCTGGCTTACGTAATAGGCTAAATTACGATCCGGGACGAAGATGATTTCTTCATCGGGCAAACTGCTGACTACTTTGACTGCATTAGCTGAGGTGCAGCAGATATCAGTTTCAGCTTTAACCTCAGCCGTGGTATTAACATAGGCTACTACCTTTCTTCCAGGGTACTCCCTCTTCATCCAGCGAATATCTTCTCCTCCGAGCATATCAGCCATGGGACAGCGGGCTTTCAAATCCGGAAGAATTACCTTTTTCCTGGGTGACAGGATCTTTGCCGTCTCAGCCATGAAATGCACCCCGCAAAAGATTATGAGGTCCGCTTCCACTTCGGCCGCCTTCCGGCTCAATTCCAAAGAATCCCCAACATAATCAGCAATATCCTGAATTTCCTCAGGCTGATAGTTGTGCGCCAGGATGACGGCCCTTTTTTCAGCCTTTAATCGGGAAATTTCTTCAACCAGCCTGTCTTTTTTCATAAGAACCAACTCCTTCTAACTTGCCTTTCAGCTTATTAACTGAAGGAAAAAAGTCCATTCTTTAATTAAATCAATCCGGCGCCACAGTGCCGGCAGATTTCTTCCCCTTCCCGGTTAAACTCTCCGCAGTGTTCACACCTCATAAGCTTCACCTGGCAGCGGCCGCAGAGTTCGGCGTTTTCAGGGAGGGCTGAATCGCAGAATGGGCAGTGAAATTCTTCCGCTCCGGTTCCGGCCAGACTTTTGGCCTCTTCAGTGGCCTCCGTCTGGCCTTTCTTTCGCCTCCAGTAATCTTCAATGGCTTTATGCAGAGCATCAGCTCCCAAATTGGAGCAATGCATCTTGTTTTTGGGCAGACCACCGAGCTCTTCTGCTACCAGCTCGTTAGTTATTTTCATAGCTTCTTCCAGAGTTTTTCCCTTGGCCAGCTCACTGACCATACTGCTGACAGCAATGGCCGCCCCACAACCAAACGTCTGAAACTTAACATCTTCCAGACGACCGTCTTTAACTTTGATATAAAAGGTCATCATATCGCCACAGACTGGATTGCCAACCTCTCCGATGCCGTCAGCATCAGGTATGGTTCCCACATTGCGCGGGTTTAAGAAATGTTCCATAACTTTATCAGAGTACATTTTTCTTCTCCTGCAGGTATCTGGTATAAAGAGGAGACATTTTTCTCAGCCGTTCCACCACTGCTGGCAGAACCTGAAGGAAATAGTCAACCTGGCTTACCTCGGCCTCAGGCAGCAGAGTCAGCACCAGGCTGCCCTGAGCCACAGCCGGGTCAAGCCCCATGGCTGTCAAGACATGAGAGGTCCGCAGCGACCTGGAAGTGCAGGCAGAACCACTGGCCACCTGAATACCCTGGAGGTCAAGGCTGAGGAGCATTGCTTCACCTTCAACAAACTTAACGCAGAAGCTGGCATGATGAGGAAGGCGCTTTTCTGGGTGGCCGGTTAAAATAACCTCATCTATAGATTCAAATACTCCGCTTATTAACCTGTCCCTCAAACCGGTTAGCTTCTGGCTGCGAGTTTCAATTTCCACTGCTGCCAGCTCGGCTGCTTTACCCAACCCAACTATGGCTGGCACATTTTCAGTGCCTCCACGCCGGTTATTTTCCTGAGCCCCACCATCAATCAATGGAGTTATTATGGTTCCTTTTTTAAGATAAAGGGCTGCAGCCCCTTTGGGGCCGCCAAACTGGTCGGCAGCCAGGCTGAGAGCCTCCACTCCGGTTAACTTCACATCAACGGCAATACTGCCGCAAGCTGCCACAGCATCAGTATGGAAGAGAATTCCTCTTTCCTGGCATAGCCGGCTTAGCTCGGCAATGGGTTGAATAGTACCCACTTCATTGTTTGCAGTCATCACCGAAACCAAAATCGTGTCTGGGCGGAGGGCTTCTTCCAGCCTGTCCGGATGGACCAGTCCATATTTATCAACCGGAATGAAGCTGGAGTAAAATCCCAGTTTTTCCAGATACTTCAGAGATTTTAAGACCGAAATATGTTCTATGGCTGAAACCAGAAGATGCCGACCCCGGGATTGATTAGCCAGAGACAAACCTTTAAGAGCCAGATTGTTGGCTTCCGATCCAGAAGACACAAAAATGATTTCTTCAGGTTGCGAGTTAATAAGTTTAGCTACCTGTTCTCTGGCTCGCTCCACGGCCCGGGCCGCTCTCTGTCCGACTGAATGCAGGCTCTGGGGATTACCAAAATTTTCCTGAAAGAAAGGCAGCATCTCCTCCAGAACTTCCGCCCTAACAGGACCACCTGACTGGCGGTCGGCATAAAAACCCACGATTCTGCCCTCCTTCCTCAGGATGGGAAGCAATTAGACGGCTACCACGCTCTTGACTTCCGGGATTTCCTTCTTCAAGAAACGTTCTATCCCCATTTTCAGGGTCATCTGAGACATGGGACAGCCACCGCAAGCCCCTTTAAGCCTGACCTGGACCACCCCATCCACCACGTCCACCAGCTCGACATCTCCACCGTCGGCTTGAAGGGCCGGTCTTATCTTGTTTAAGACCTCTTCCACTTTTTCTTTCATCTCACCACTCCTCAGACAATTCAGAGCAGCAAATAAGTCGCTCTCACTCATAGTTTAATCTTTTCAAGAGCTGATTGCAATATATTTCCTATAATTTTAATAGGAATTTCTGTTCTGATAAAAATAAAGCTTTGATCAATTAAAGCTCCTGGTCCAGATTTACAGTCAGACCGTCGTAGGCGGCAAGAACCTCAACCCCGGTCTGCTGAGTCATTTGCTCGGCTATCTTTCTTGGGTTAGCCCTGAGCATGGTCATTCCGAAATGAGTCAGATAAACTCTGCCTGGCTTGAGTTCCTGGATTATGGTGGTGGCTTCGGGAACGGTCAGATGAAACAAATAATCGCTGTCAGCCTCTTTGACTCTCAGAACATTCATTACCAGCAGGTTCACATCCCGGTAACTCTCCAGAAGTTCTGGAAAATATTTAGTATCAACCATAAATCCCAGCACCAGCCCGGGCAGATAGAACTTAAGACCATAAGTTTCCGCTTCATGCAGATGGCGGCACGAGGTTTTTATTTTAAGATCTCCCAGCAGATATTCTTTTTCAGGCTTCAGAACCTCAATTCTTGTTAAGAAACCTTTCAGATAATTAAGAATCACTGCCTCTTTACCCTCCAGGCACTCCGCTGGAGCCATCAGTACTCCTCCTGGTCTGATTCCTCCGGCCGTCATGGCGTCCAGCAAGACGTTAGCATCGTTGGAATGGTCAATATGTTTATGGCTCAAAATGACGGCCTGAAGGGTTGTCGGGTCAAGAGGTGGCCGGCTGTGAGTCATCCTGACCAGAGCTCCGGGACCAGGGTCCAGAGCTATCTGCTGGCCGAGCAATCTTAAATAAACACCCCCGGAAGCTCTGAGCTGCCGGGCCATTACCAGTCGGGCTCCAGCTGTTCCCAGGAACTTAATAAGATTACCTGGATCGGTCTGGGATTCAAATCTTTCCTTGGGAATCTTCCGGTTCGACATGAACGGTGGCATCTCCGTTAAACTCTTTTCTGACTATTTCTTCAATCCGGCTGGCAATTTCATGAGCTTCATTCACCGACATATTCCCGGGAACTTTAATATGGGCAGTAACTTCATGGTGTTCTCCATAATGGTGAACATGAAAATGATGAAGGCCTTCAAGTTCTGGAAATTCTTTCTGGACTTCAGAGTGAACCCGGTCCAGTTTATCTCTGGCAGGAGCTTCGCCCAGGAGGTAGCTGGCTGAATCCCTGACTATATCATAGCTGACATGTAGAATTAAAAGAGAGACTCCAATTCCCATAAGCCCGTCCAGCCACCAGAATTTCTGGCTGAAAATTATACCCAGAACAATAAGAACAGAGGCAATGGCATCACTGCGGTGATGCCAGGCATCAGCCTTGAGTGTGGCGGAGCCAGCCTTTTTACCTGCCCAGAAAGAAAAACGGGCCAAGGCTTCCTTGACCACAGCCGAAATCAGGAAAATGACCACAGCCGCTTCACTGAAGTTCATCCCCTCTTTTTTCAGAAGTTTATCCCCTGATTCATAAAGGAAATTAACCCCAACAACTGCCAGCAGGGTTCCGATAATGATGGCAGCAATGGACTCAGCCCGGCCGTGTCCGAACGAATGACGGTCATCAGCTGGCCTGGCCGCCAGCCAGAAGCCCACTACCACAATTACCGAGGTCAGGCTATCAGACAGAGTGTGCCAGGCATCGGCCACTACAGCTACAGAGCCAATCTTTCGTCCAACTATAAACTTTAGCAAAAAAAGTACCGCATTGACCAGAATGGAAACATAGCCTTCTAAATAAGCCAGCCTTTTTTTCTGAGAAAAAGATAGACTCATTTTTTAGATGACTTTCCGGCAAATTATAAACTAAACTTCCCCTCTTTCAAATTATTCAGAATAATAAAATTGTTTTTCTAACTCAGCTTATTCCGATTAAACCGTAGTCTCCACCTTCTGCATGGGCTGACCGCAACAGACCAGAACATGTTCTTCAACGCAGTTGCATTTGCGGTCAACCACCAGCCGGTAGCCACAGATCTGGCATTCCATCATGGTAACAGGTCTGGGTTCTGGCTTTGGTTCCGGTTTGGAAGCTGCCTTTTTAACCGGTTTTTTGACCGGTTTTTTCTTAATTGCTTTCTGGACCTTCTTTTTGCCCACCGGCTTCTTTTTCTTTTTTTCAGCCATCCTGCCCTCCTTTAAGCAAAAATTAACAATTTTATTCTATTTTATTTTTTGAACTTCTGTCAAAATAAACTGCTTCAGCAAGTTGCCAGACCAATGCCTTTTATAGTATAAGATTTTTAGAGGAGGAAAAAATGAACAACCGTAAAGTGCGCTCTATTTTAGGTCTGACGCTCATTTTTATAACTCTGCTGGCAGTCAACCAGATACTTTTCAGTCAGACCACACCCCAGGAAAGGCTCAACGCTGGCATAGCCTTTTTCGAGGCTGGCAAAACAGCCGAAGCTAAAGCCATTTTTGATCAGCTGGTTGCTGAAAATTTTGTCAATAACGACCTCTATTATTATCTCGGCTCTGCTCTGATTAAACAAAAAAATCCAGAAGCTGCTCTGAGTTACTTCAACAAGATTGTTCAATCAGACCCTAATTCGCCCTACGGTTATATAGGGCTGGGTCAGTATCAAATCGCCAAGGCCAATTACACCGGGGCTGAAACCCAGCTGAACACCGCCATTCAGAAAGACCCCAACTGTGCTGAGGCCTACTATCATCGGGGTCTGCTCCGCGGTTATCAGAAAAAGCTTGACCTGGCCATTTCGGACCTCCAGAAATGCCTGAGCTTAAAAGGTAACCACGCCTATGCTCACTATAACATCGGGCTAGCTTATTACCAGAAGGGCCGCAAAGACCTGATGATTAACCATTTTCAGAAGTTTCTTTACCTGGCTCCTGAAGCTCCTGAAGCAGCCCAGGTAAAAAGTCTCCTCAGCCGAATTTAGTTAAGCCTTCCAGGCCAGTCCCTCAGAAAGCCTGGCCGAGGCTGAAGAAGAGGGCTCCCTTAGGTTCACCGGGACGGGGCTTGAGATTAAACCCGTAATCAATTCTTATCAGGCCAAGGGGGCTTTCAATTCTTAAACCCAGGCCGGCCCCGGTCCTCAATTTCAGAGGATTAAAATCGCTGAGGCGGGAATAAACGTTACCGACATCCAGAAAAGCCACTCCCCTGAAGATTTTGTAAATCGGGAACCTCAGCTCCTGATTTACAACCAGCATGGCTTCTCCACCTTCTGGCAATCCGGTCCAGATATCCAGTGGTCCGACGGCATCCAGCTTAAAACCACGGATGCTGGTACCGCCACCGGCAAAAAATCTCTTGCTGTAAATCAGGGATTCCCCAAATGCCGTAGATAGACCCAGGCGATAGCCTGAAGCCCAGATCACTCCCTGGAGCAAGGATTTATACATGGTAAACTGAGTGAAAGAACGAAGGTAATTCAAATCAGAACCAAGAAAGCGGGGAGAATAGCTGAATGTAGAACTTAGCATAAAGCCCTTTTTCGGATCAAACTTATCATCTCTGGTGTCCCGGTTGAGTAGCATTGACAGTTCCGAACTGGTTATTCTGACATCATAAGGAAATGGCCAGGAAGGCTCCCTTTCATAATCGTGGATGCGGGAAAACCGGTACATCCAGCTCAAATCAAAACCGCGAACCACCCTTATTCTCTGTTGAAAACTTATCCCCAGCTGCTCGGTAATGAACAGGTCCTTTATATCTTTAAGGTAGAAAGCAGAAAGCAAAGAATCCGCCTTCCAAGAAAAGAGGTAAGGAATCTGCAGGGTCGCTCGGGCATCCTGCTGTCTCTGGTTAGCCCGGAAATACAGCAGGCTGTTCCAGCCCGAACCAAAGATGTTGTTGAAGTCAATCTGGCCAAACCCCTCGAACTTCGTATCAGTATTGTACTGAAGACCGTAAGTAAGACTCAGCCAGGGTCTTTCCCTGAGTTGAATCTGAACTTTTTCCTGGTGGGAATCAGGAGACTCTGGTAGAGATTGGATATTGACCGACTGAAAAATGCCGGAGTCGTACAGGTTTTTCTGAGCCTGAGCCAGCTTTTCCAGACTTACCGGCTCGCCAGTCTTAAGCCCTGATTCCCTGAGTACGAAGGATGACCGGGTGCGCCTGGTTCCCTGCACTTCCAACTGACTGATAGAATACACCGGACCTTCGTCTATTATTATTTTCACCTGGTAATTCGGTCCCCCCTCCACTGGCTCCGCCCTGGTTTCTATCCTGACATCCTTGAAACCGGCGCTGCGATATCTGTTCATCAGCACAGTCCGGTCCTCATACAAAGCTGGCCAGCTAAAAACACGGCCCGGACTAAGATTCAGAAGCGGACGAAGTTCTTCCTCCGGGAAACTCCGAAGGCCTTCAAACTCAACCGAGACCACCTGGCTTCGGGGCCCGGCTTCTATTTTTAAGGAGATGGTCAGCAAACGACGGGCAGGGTCTTCTTCTACAATCGGATTTTCTATTCTGGCTTCCAGGTAACCATTTTCTTCATAAAAATATCGGATGAGCTCCAGAGCAATCTTGCGGTCATAAATCAAATTCCAGAGGCCCTTAGCTTTGGCTCCAAAATAGTTGGCCACCACCCTTTTAACCATTGACTCGTTATAAACCGGAGTGCCTTCCAGCTTGAAACCAGCGATTTTCCACCGACCGTTGTTTTTTACTTTTACTTCATAGATGGTCTTTCGGCCCTGTTCTAATTGATTGAGTTCGATTTCAGCCCGGTAGTAGCCTTTACTATTTAGCTCGGTCAGAATTACCGACCTGAGTTGATGGAGATTTGCTTCTTCAGGAAGGCGTCCTGCCCAGGAACTCAGGGCTTTTTTCCTGAGCCGGGTTGGAATCTTATCCCCGACAAAGCGAAATTCCACCGGGCTTCCGGTCTGAAGGCTCAGCTTGAGCACCTGGCTCCCATCTTCTTTATCCAGAACTTCTTTATCAATTCGAATATTAAAGAACCCTTGCTTTCGGTACCAGGTTTCCAGACGGTTCACCCCTTTCCTCAAGTCTGCATTACTGTATGATTTTCCCTTTTTAAGTTTTAAGTTTTTTATCAGCTCTTCTTCTGGAAATTCTATCTGTCCGCTGATTTCTATCCCACCCAGCTTTCTCAAACGGGAGCCTTTTTCCCGGCGCAGGCTGAAGTCTGGCTTTTCTCCGACAGAAATTCTGTGTCTTAAATTGGCTCCAACCACTCCGTCGTCCCGTCTGAAGCCCCGGGCTGAAAAACTACGACGAAGTTGATAATCAAGAATCCAAGTCTGATACTGGCTGTTGGTCAGGTCAATGGAATAGGTTACGGCGAATTCTCTGGTCATCCTTTTCCTGACGGTCAGCCGGGCCCCTGGGTCCTGAAGAGTAGCGATGTTCAATGGCTCAATTATGATATCCTCAGCTTTAAGCCATCTTTTCAAAGTCCTGGTAACCGGAGAAGCCAAGGGACTGGAAAAATGCTGAACCAGCTGGCTGCTGATAGTGTTGAGGGCAGAGCCCTGAACCTCGCGCAGGCTTTTTCCGGTAAGAAGCAAAGAGGCCAGGTCCTCCTGTGATCTGGTGGGGACTGAAGTCAAAGAAAAATTAAGGTCTGAGGGCGTTCCGGTCAGCACCAGACTAACCTCAACTTCTTCTTCCTGGTCGTAGACAGTACTCTTCAGGAGAATATCAAGGTTTGGCTCAAGGTTTTCCCGTCCGAGAAAATCCACCCTGAGCCTTTCTGCCTTGTATTTCCGGTCGCCAACGATAATTTCTCCTGAATAAGAATTCTCCAGCCGGCCTGTCAGAATGGGGGCAGGAATAGTTCCTTTAACATTCAGGTTGGCTCTGAGTTCGAGATCAGCCAGGTTGTTTTTAATGATGATATCCTCAACCGTTCTGAGGTTAACATTGAGAGCCAGGTCATAAAGGAAAGGAGGAAATTCAGTTCCGACCGGTGATACTCTGGTAAAAGCCATCTTAAGTCCCTGGGTGCTCGGATAAAAATCCTCCCGATAGCTGGCACTGAGGAGAGAAAAATCACCGGAGAGTAACCAGCCACTTTTTCCTTTGGTCAGAGTCAGTCTGGCTTCAGACAGGCTGCTTAAGCCTGACGGATAATTAAAATCAAAATCGTTTAGATTAAAATCAACCCGGGCTGTGGCCAGAGAAAAGTTCTGACCGAAAGCTGCTTCTCCAGTTCCCTGAAAAGTTCCGGAGTTGGCTAACCCTGTCAGACGTTCCAGAACCAGCCTGGAGTTATCTATCCTGAACAGGGCCCGGACGCTACTGACCACCACCGGCAGGTCCTGAATCCTGAAGAAAACATCCTGAACCAGTCCGCTTCCCTCTACCAGCGGCTTCTCAAGATTACCGGCAAGACTGGCTTTTAGCTGAATTTTTCCGCCAGCAGTCATTCCGGTGAGCCAGGGATTGAAATCAGAAAGTTCCATCTGACCTTCAAGTCTGAAATCCAGGCTGGGATTTGTTAGCTCTATCAGCTCTGAACTTCCAGAAAGGGATAGCCTGGACCGACCCCCGATCAGCTCAAAACTCTCAAGACTCAATTTCTTATCCTTAAGGCCAAATTTCAACGGCCTTTCATTTCTGATTTCTACCTCATTCAGCTTGAGATTGAGCCCGGGGATTTCGGCTGTCATTTCGACTCCACTCAAGTCAGGAGAAAAACCTTTCAACTCAATCCGCCCATCGGCCCGCCCAGCCGGGTTAAGGCTTTTAAGTTCTGGCAGCAGCACTGCCAGACCGGCAAAATCAAAATTTTCAAACCTGAAGTCCACCCTGAGGTCTTCAGGACGGCTCAGAGGCAAGGAAAAGCTGGTATAGGAGCTCAAGGCAGTGAGAGGAGTGGTCTCCTCCACCTCAGGCAAGATACCAGCCAGTGAAGACAGAGGAAGTTCTTTGATGGTTACGTTTCCGCTTAGCCAGTAATTTTTTAAGTCAAGTTCGCTGTCTATTTTTAGATTAAAACGCGGAACCTCAAAATCGACTCGGGCTTTATTCCCGTCCGCGATAACCTGAAGCTCAAAATAGGGCATCCAGATCCTGTCTATCATAAACCCCTGCCCGGAAAACTTCAGCTCGGCCACCGGCGATTTCCAGTTGCCGGAAGCTTTCAGGATAAAATCAACCTGACCGCTTTTCAGAACTGGAAGCCAGGTGTTGAAATCAGCCACTTTAATCGACCTGCCTGTCAGCTGAGCCTGGATTTCTTTTGGCTGAGGTCTATAAAGAAAGCTGCCGAAAAGTTGACCCTCGGGCAGCTTAAGGTCAACTCTATCCACTTTCCATTCCTTCGGGCTCAGGATTCCAGTTATTTCCAGAGAATCTATTTTTAAGCTTCCTGCCTGGCCGGCCGAAAGCCTGAAGTTAAAATCGGAGCGGGGAATTTTCGAATTTCCTGATATAACGACCGTGCCGTTAAGATGACCACTCAGGTAAGAACGAAACTCTCCGGAAAGCAAAGAGCTAAACTGTTTTAATCCCACGTCCATAACTTCAAGACGGCCTTCCAGCCCGAGGACCGGCTCGCCGGTTGAATAGATTTTCCAAACTTTACCTTTGCCAGTCAGCTGGCCCTCGGTCAGGTTTAATTCCAGACTGGACAGATTAATCCGGTCAGGCCGACCCTCAGCTTTGAAGGTCAAAGAGGGCAGAATGAAATCCTGATATTTAAATTCTCTTCCTTCAAGTGTCAGGTTTAAATCCGGAGAAGGAAGCGAACCGGAGACTAAGAGTTTAAGACTGAGCTTACCGTCAAGTTCACCGAGGTTTTTAAGCTGGCCCTCCAGTCCGGGAATTAACTCCTGGCCGGCTGCTGCTTTGAGGCTGTTCAGAGTGGAACGAACAGAATCCAGGTTGACGCTAAGACGAGCCGAGATTTTTTCAAAATTAACAAATCTTCCTTTTAAATTAAGTTCCGAATCCAGCAATTGAAACTCAAATCTTTGAACTTCCAGATTCTTTTCTGAATAATTAAGCACGATACTACCGGAAACAGGTAAAAGCAGCTTCGTTAATGGCGAGGACGAAGTCGGAGAGGCCGGGATAATCCTGAACTCAGCCTGGCCTTTTATGCCCTCAGCCGACCAATCTTTTCCTTCTGCCTCCAGCCGGCCGCTGAGAATACCTCTCAGCTCAAAAGGTAGTTCGGGGCTGAAAGCAGAGAGCCAGCCGAGGCTCAAACGGTCAAGCACCACCGAACCTTTCCAGGGACCGCTCCAGCCGGCTGAAATTCTGGCTTCTAAATCCATTTTTCCCATTTCAGTAAAGATCGAAAAATTCAGGTGATGGCCGAAATCCTCAAGTGGTTTAAGACTAAGGTCTAAATCAACAGGACTCTGACCGTAAAGCTTAAGCGCCCTGCCAGAAATCGAGCCTTCAATCAGGGGTTGTTTTTCCTGTCCAGAGGCAGTGAACTCCAGGTGAACAGACCCAGCATAGAGGTTGTTCAAACCGAGAAGATTCTGAACTTCCTCCAGGTTTAAGTCAGCAGACGTTTTCAGGGAAAATTCTGGGTGCTCCAGAAAATTATGGAGTGTCCCGGACAATCTTATTTCAGATCCGGGGGTCTTGAGATAAAACCGGGAAAGGGTGAATCTCTCCCAGGTAAAAGAAGTAGCCAGTTCCAGACTTTTCAATTCCAGTTGACCATTGCCCAGTTTCAGACTTCCTCCTCTGCTCCTGATTTCAGCCAGGTGCTCTCTGGAGCTCTCCTCAAAGTTCACTTTAATTTCAAAATCAGAAAAAATCAGAGATAAAGGGCGACCGGGCTCAAGGAAGGAAAATTCTCCCTGTCCCAGGTGAAAACGGTCAACCCGGAAAGAAAACCTGGCCGCTCCGGCCACAGGTTCTCTGGCAATGGTTTCGGGTTCAGTTTTCTGATTCGCCGGAGGAGGCTCGAGAAAAACAGCAGGCTTAATAATTTCCAGATTCCTAATTCTGACCTCCCGACCAAGCAGAGTCGACCAGCTGGACTGAAGAAGAATTTTTTCGGCAGTTATCCGGGTAAATGGCAGCTGGGTACTATCACTGGCCGTTAACCTCAAACCGCTCAGGCTCAGCTTCAGGGTGAAAATATTCAACCTCAGCTTATCGGCCTGAAGCTGCAGTCCAGTTTCAGTTTCAATTGTTCGAGCGGCCCACCCGAGTATCAGCCGGCCGCCGGTCGGTGTCTGAAAGAAAAGGCCGGTGAGTAAAATCAGAATGACTAATCCGACCAGAATCCAGCCAGATATCCTTAAAAAACGGGGCAATTTTTTTTTGGGAAGTGACCCTTCTTTTTTTTCTAACATAACAAGATTATAAAGTTAAAAGAGTAACTGCTTCAACCAAAAATATGGCCAGTTAGGATTTTCTATTCTCCACCTGACAAACACCTTTTCACAAGTAAGGTTAAACAATAAATCTCGGGATGGCCTGGTTGAGACGGGTGACAATCTCGTAGCTTATTGTCCCGGCCAGACTGGCTAACTGGTCAGCCGTAATCTTTTCTCTGCCATCAACCCCCAGCAGGGTTACCCTTTCTTCCAGAGCAACTCCGGGTATATCAGTAATATCGACCATAATAAAATTCATACAGACCCGCCCCCTGAGCGGAGCCCTCTTGCCTTTTATCAAAACATAAGAAGCATTGGAAAGACTGCGGTCATAGCCATCATAATATCCTACAGGTATTATGGCCAGGCGAGTCGGTCTGGTAGTCCGGTAGGTGCAACCGTAGCCTATATAAGCTCCGACTGGAACCGATTTTATCTGTGCTACCCGGGCTCGCCAGCTCAGGACCGGTTTAAGCTTGAGTGGCTCCTGCCCCCTCTGCCGGCAGGATACCAGAGTTTCACGGGAAGGCCATAAGCCGTAAAGTCCAATCCCTATCCGGGCCAGATTGAAGTAAGTTTCAGGAAACAGGATGGCCGCGGCCGAGCAAGCCATATGTTTAACCGGAATATTCCAGCCATTTTTCTCACATATTTTGATCGCTTCCCTGAAATTATTCAGCTGATACATAGGGTAAGAATCATCAGTTGTATCTTCAACATTAGCAAAATGAGAAGATAATCCTTCAAATTTTAACCACTCTGACTTTCTCAATCTGACAAGGAAGGAAGATAATTTTTTGAGAACAATGCCCTGGCGATTGGTTCCAGTTTCTACTTTTAAGTGTATGAAGACAGGTTTTTTCTGTCGACGGGCTTCTTTTTCCAGAGCTAGGAGATTCTCCAGATTGTAAACCACAGTCCTGAGTTCTGCTCGAACTACCTCCCCAGCCAGAGCGAGCGGGACATAACCGAGAATTAAGATTTTCTGCTTAAAACCAGCCTGTCTTAAAGTCAATCCTTCTTCTACTGAATTAACTCCAAACCACCCTATCCCAGCTTCTTCAGCCAGCCTGGCTACAGGCAGCAGGCCATGGCCATAGGCATTGGCTTTTATCACGGCCATCATTTCCGTCGACCCGAGTCTTTTTCTGAATTCTTCGACGTTGTGAAAAAAAGCTTTTCGGTCAATTTCAATCCACTGAACTGGTTTCTGTTTGTTTTGCATAAAAACTCAACTCCTTTGAGAAAGAAGGCAGCTAAAAAATCAATCTGGCTTTATCACCAAGAATTTCAATGAAATCTTCCTTACGGCAGATAATATCCTGACGGTCAACCCCGGTGGAAATCAGTCCTATCCTGGTTTCCAGAGTATCTTCAAGAAAGCGGCAGTAATCCAGAAAACCGGCGGGAAGCTCTTCATAATTTCTTAAACGGTGAACAGACCCTGACCACATCGGAAAGGTTCGGTATTCAGGTTCTACCCGTTCTAAGATGTAAGTTTCAGCTGGGAAATCCGTAAGCCGGGAACCTTTGTATCTGTAAGCAAAACAGGCTTTTATTTCCTTCAAGCCTTCCAGGACATCAGGTTTAGTTAGAGCAATCAGGTCCACTCCGTTAATCCGGCAGGCATGGCGGACCGCCACGGCATCAAACCAACCGCACCTTCTGGGCCGGCCGGTGGTAGCCCCAAACTCATCGCCCTTTCTGGCTATGTAGCTTCCAATCTCATCTTTGAGTTCGGTGGGAAAAGGACCGCCGCCTACCCTAGTGGTGTAGGCTTTGGTGATCCCCAGAACCGCACCTACCTGCTTCGGGCTTAGACCAAGTCCGGTGCAGACTCCCCCAGCTGTAGCACTGGATGAAGTAACATAGGGATAGGTTCCGTGGTCGACATCCAGCAAAGCGCCCTGGGCTCCCTCAAAAAGAACAGCTCTGCCGGCTTTTATCTGCTGGTCAAGAAAAACAGAAACATCAGCTATGTAAGGAGCCAGTTTTTCCCCGAGCACCAGGTACTCTTCAAATATGGGCTCGACCTTAAGCGTAGGATAGCCAAAAGCTTGGAAGATCCGGTTTTTGGCTTCAAGATTATCCTGAATTTTTTCTTTCAACACCTCAGGCTCTAAAAGGTCGGCTACTCTGATTCCCCAGCGGGCAGCTTTGTCCTCATAACAAGGACCTATCCCCCGGCAGGTGGTGCCGATCATCTTCTGACCCCGGATTTCTTCGTCAATTTTTTCAAGAAGCGGATGGTAGGGCATGATAACCTGAGCAGCCCGGCTGACCAGCAGGCGCTTCTCATTAATCTCCACTCCCAGAGTTTTTAGTTCCTCAATTTCTTTGAAAAAGGCCTGAGGGCTGAAAACCAGCCCGTTGCCAATAAGGCAGATTTTATCCGGATGGAGAATTCCTGAAGGAATCAAATGCAGAACAATCTTCCGGCCGCCTAAATAAACAGTATGCCCGGCATTGTGTCCGCCCTGATAGCGGGCAATTAGGTCAAAAGCTGGAGCCAGAAAATCTACCACCTTGCCTTTGCCTTCATCGCCCCACTGAGTGCCAAGAACCAGCAGATTACTCATCTTATATCCTCATAATTTTCCAAAAGGAAAATGCCCGAGCTATTCTACCAGAAACAACCAGCCCGATAAAGTTTTCAGAACATAAATCCCAGCTGAATTGAAAGAGTATTATCCCGGTAATTTGTTTGCTTTTCTTTATTCCAGTCATACTCCAGCTTGAAGAAAAAATTGTTAGCCACATCCCACTTAAAACCGAGAGCTTTTCTTGTTTTGTTGACCATGCTTTCCAGAAAGATATTAAGTGGCGGTAGCTTCTGGTCATCAAAAACCGCCTGGGGAACGGCCGAATCCTGATAGCTGAAATAAAGTCTCAACCTCTTGAACAGCATGCTGACGGTCAGATAATAGCCATCAAAATCAATTTTTCGGCTCAAGAATGGGTGGTCATAAAGAGCTCTGATGTATTCACCTCTGACCTCCCATTCTGGCGTCACCCAGATCAAATCCACCCCCTCAAACTGCACATCTTTAGTTGCTTCAGCATCGTATTTGCCGGTATAAACTGATCCTCCCAGCTCGAAACCCTCGCCCAATCTGAGCCCCAGCCGGCCACCAAAGGCTTTGTCTTTATTTATATCACCGATTGCTGTCTGAAGATAACCATCCTGGTCAGCTGAAAGGCCATTTACCAGGTAAGCTGAATAATAGAAAATTGTGTAATTACCTTCCCAGGCCAACCCCAGGTCATGCCAGCGGTAGGGGAAAAAATGAAAAACCAATGGCCTCAAAACAGTGGGATTCTCATAGGGTCGGGACGATTGATTAAACCGACCAAAGGGAATTTCAAAAAGACCAAATTTGAAGTTAAAAAGTTTGCTACCCTGAAAAGCCAGCCAGGCCTGAGCTAAAACCGGGTTACTTCCATATATGAAAGTAGCCTCAGTAAGGAAAGTCAGTCGACCGTAAACCAGACCTGAAACTGCCAGTCCTCCGTTCAAGTTTTCAAAAGCACCCAGAGGGAAAGCTCCTTCGGGCTGGCTTTTAAGGTATTCAAAAGAAAAATATCCAGCGAATTTAATTTGTGCCGCTAAGAAATTAGAAATGGTCAGGACCATTAAGAGGCAGGTTAAGAGTTTCGCCTTTCTCATCTTTTTCTCCTTGTCGGCTATTGGCAGAGAATCTTGTTCAAGATTCCAGAATCAGTGAAAAATCAAAATTATCATCAAGAACTTTTTCTTTATATCCGGTCAGGCTTTTCCCGGCCTGAATTACCCTGCTTATTTCCTGCACACCCTTTTTAACTCCCAGCCAGATAGCTCCTACTGGGACATCATTTTTCAAGATCAGCTTTTTGTAAATTCCTTTTTCGGGCTCATGTTTGACCAGCATTTCATAGTCCCCATTCTCCGGGTTAACCAGTCCGATAGAGGTCAGATAGATTCCAGCCACTTTTAAGGTGTTGAAAGGAACCGTGCCTTCATATCTCTTTATTTGACCGCAGAGGTTGTAAGCCAGCACCCGGGCCTGGTCAAAGGCTGCCGGAATCAGGCCGTAAATTTTCCCCCGGTGCTCAGCCACATCACCAGCGGCATAGACCTTTGAATGGCTGGTTCTGAGATAATCATCAACCAGTACCCCCCGACTGCAGCGAAGACCACAGGCCTCAGCCAGCTCAGTTCTCGGTTTAATACCAGAAGCCAGGATGAGAGCTCCAGCTGGAATGACCTGTCCATCCTTAAAACGAACCCCACTTACCGAACCGTTACCGAGGACTTCAACTGCATCTTTACCCAGATAAAATTTTATTCCGATTTTTTCTAATTCTTTCTGGAGCTGCCCGGCTCCATTTTCATCAAGCTGTCGGGGTAGAAGGCGGTCAAAATACTCAGCAACCGAAACCCGGTCCACCCCTCTCTGGCATAATGCCCTGGCCGTCTCCAGTCCGAGCAGGCCGCCGCCAAGAATTAGAACCTCAGGCCCGCTGGTCAGGTATTCCAGAAGCTCCAGCACATCATCCAGGGTTCTAAGGGTGAAAACCCCCTTTTTATCGAGCCCCGCCAGGGGAGGACTGAGAGGTCTGGCTCCGGATGTCAGCACTAAATAATCGCCGGTTACTATCTCTCCGTTTTCCAGACTGATTGAAGGACGCTCGGGGTCAATCCCTACTATTTTCCGTCCGAGGTTTATCTGCAGCCTCTGTCTATCAGCCCAGCCTTCTGGAAAGGCAAATATTTTTTCCAGAGGGATGATACCAGCCAGAAAATCAATAAGGTTGGGCCTGGGATAATAAGGATGTCTCTCTTCACTGTAGATGAGTATTTCGGCTTGAGAATCCAGTTCCCTGATGGTCTTTCCAGCAATAGTCCCGGCCACCCCATTGCCCACTATGATTATTCTCATTTCTATTTTTTGCCTGATTTTCTCTAATCCCGATTATCAGGAAATTTTTTGAAAAAATTCTTTGCCCACACCGCACTGAGGACAAACCCAGTCCTCGGGCAGTGATTCAAAAGGTGTGCCAGGCGGAATGTTGTTATCCGGATCGCCCACCTCAGGATCATAAATGTAGCCACAAGCAGTGCATTCCCATTTTTCCATGATAAAATCTCCTCCTTTCTTCAATCCCTATTATAATCAGTCTTAGATTTAATACAACTGAAAATTTTCAGATGGCTTCTTCAGGATTTCCAGGATTTTCTCCTTCAACCGACAATTCCTCTTAACTGGCTTGTCGTTTTTGATGGCAATGTGCAACGCCCGGTAAGAACCGATGATGATACTCAATTTTCTGGCCCGGGTCAGAGCTGTGTAAAATAAATTTCTCTGAAGCATGATGTAATGCTGGGTCAAAAGAGGCATTACCACAGCCTGATATTCGTTGCCCTGAGCCTTATGAACTGAAATGGCATAAGCCAGAACCAGATCAGCCAGCTCTTCCTTTTCATAAAAAACCAGGCGACCGTCAAAATCCACCAGTATTCCGAACCTTTCCGGGTCTATCTGAACCACCGTCCCCAGGTCCCCGTTAAACACCTCTTTTTCGTAATCATTCCTGATCTGCATAACTTTATCTCTAACCCGAAACTCTTTCTGCCCGACTTTTAACCCCGCTGAGCTGGGATTAAGAGCCCTCTGCAGTTCCTGGTTCAGGCGGTCCACCCCGACCAAACCACGGTACATAGGGGCAATTACCTGAATCTGGGTGGAGAGCGGATTCAGGTTCAGGCGGCGGGGAATATTAACCTGACAGAGCCTGAGAATCAGGTTAAAGACTTTTTCTTCGTCTTCTTGTGGGAAGAAGTAGAAGTCGGAGTTAGGATCACCTCGTTTTGGATAGACCAGAGGTTGCCCCTGGTTTACCCGGTGAGCATTAACCACAATCAGGCTTTCTCTGGCCTGGCGGAAAATTTCATTCAGCCTTATGACTTCCACTACTCCAGAATCAATCAGGTCCCCGAGCAGGTTTCCAGGTCCAACCGGCGGCAACTGGTCCTTATCCCCCACCAGTATCAATCTCATTTCAGGAGGCACAGCTCTAAGTAGATGATACATCAACGGCAGGTCCACCATAGAGACTTCATCCACAATCAGGGCTTCAGCCTTCAGGGGATAATTCGGCCCACGCCGGAAACGTCCCTCTTTAGGCAGATACTCCAGAAGACGGTGAATGGTTCTGGCTTCCCGGCCTGTAGTTTCGGTAATTCTCTTGGCAGCCCGGCCAGTGGGAGCGGCCAGCAAAATTTTTTTCTTCCAGCCTTCGAAGATTTCCACAATCGCCCGGACGATGGTGGTCTTTCCCGTCCCTGGACCTCCGGTGATGATAACGATCTTCTGGCAGAGGCTGCTGGTGATAGCTTTCTTCTGCTGCTCAGTGAACTTAAGCCCAGAGCTTTTTTCAATTTCAGTGAGTCTCGCTTCTAGGTCAAACTCTGGCACCGGACAGGTTGTCCTGGAAATCCTGGTCACCATTCTGGCCACTTCTTCCTGAGCCTGGAAAAAAAATGGAAGATAAAGTCGGTTACTTTCTTTCCCCTCTTCCTTTATCAACAACCTATTTTCAACCAGACCCTTCAGGGCTTCCTGTACCCGGTCAGACCCGACACCAAGTTCTTCTCGACATTGTTGGGTGATTTTTTCTTCATCCGAAAAAACATGTCCTTGCTCATTATCTTTTTCCAGCAGATAAAGAATGAAGGCTTTGACTCTCTCCAGAGAATCAGGAGCCATTCCCAGCTTTAAGGCTATCTGGTCAGCTGTTTTGAAACCAACTCCCCAGATATCAAGACAGAGCTGGTAGGGATTACGACGAAGTACCTCAAAAGCGGCCTGATGATAAGTCCGGTAAATTTTATAAGCCAGAGTGGTAGAGATGTTGTGAGCTTGAAGAAAAATAATCAGGTCTCTTATTTCTTTGTGCTCTTCCCAAGACTTCAGAATTTCAACCAGTTTTTTCTGGCCGATGCCGTCTACTTCCTTTAACTTTTTTGGGTCATGATTCAGAATTTCGGCGGTCTTTTCTCCAAATTTTTTAACTATCCTCCTGGCCAGAACCGGTCCTATCCCCTTGATCAGGCCTGAGGAAAGAAACCGCTCTATTCCTCTTACTGAGCTGGGCAGGGTCAAACTGAAAGATTCCATCTGAAACTGAAGCCCAAACTTCTGGTTCTTTTCCCAGCGGCCGGTCAGTTTAAGACCCTCACCAGGGGAAAGCGGTGGGAAATTACCAACTACGGTGATTTCATCATTTTCTGTTTTAATTTTAAAAACGGTATAGCCGTTATCAGGATTATAATAAATTATCTGTTCTACAGTCCCTTCAAGGCTTTCCATAATCGACCAGAACGTTTTCTTTAATTTTCTCAGTCAATTTTCAACACCACTGCATCCCCCGGCTCCAGACCGAGGACCTCAGCCGCCGACCTGCGAAATACAGCTATTTCCAGTAAGCCCAGGCTATTGATCAGAAAAAACGGGCGTTCCGGAAAAGCCAGAGAATAAGTCGGAGCCATTTCTGAGATTTTCTTTTTTCCCGCCAGCAGAGCCGGGTTTCCACCTCGGTTTTTTTCCAGCAAAGCAGCCACTAATTGCTGACTGATGTTGGTTATAAGGTTGCCGAATTTGTCTCTGTAAATTATGGTTCCCTGGATTTCCTTGTTTTTGATCTTGGATTCGGGCAAGTCGAGCTCTTTAACTGAGGAAGCTGGAAGCCCCAGTTCAGAAAGCGGAAGACCGAGAGAAAGCCAGGCGGCCACTGGTGCCATCTTGTCCCGGCCTTCAAAAGTAGTCTTCCTGTCGGTCAGGAAATAGCGAGAGCTGGCAATTTCGTAGACTTCGGGCTTTTCATGCTTAAAAATAAGAGACAGGACACCGTTATCAGGAGCAATAAAAAAATAGCGTTCAGAGCGGGCCAGTAGAAGCCGGCGCTCCGAACCTACCCCGGGGTCCACTACAGTCAGGAAAATTGTTCCCGTCGGAAAGAACCGATAGCAGGCCCAGAGGATAAAAGAGGCAGCCTGCAGATTGTAATCTGGAACTTCGTGGGTCAGGTCCAATATCTGGCAGTCCGGATTGATGGATAGAATTACACCTTTTAAGGAGGCCACAAAATAATCCCTGGTGCCAAAATCGGTAAGCAGCACTATCAGAGAATTGCCCATGGCCTTCTTTCCAGATGGCCTAATCTTATTTCAGAATCTGGTTACGGTCAATACAGCGTTAAAAGACTACCTTCAGCATCCGAGCCCAGCGAGTCTTAAAAATGAAGCGGAAAAATTTCTTGAGGCGATCTTTCAACCCGTTTTTCTGATAGGCATCCTTCTCTGCTTCATAAGAAAAATAGATTATCCAGGGCCGACCTTTAATATAGGTAGTTGGAAGAAAACTCCAGTACCTACTGTCCAGGCTGTTGTCGCGATTGTCACCGAGAACAAACACATGGCCCGGAGGGACTACCACCGGACCGAAGTTATCACGGATAACGTCATCATATTGATAGTAATTACCTTTCTGGAAGATCTGGGTGTCATTATGAACTTTATATCTTTCAGCCAGCGGCTGGTCATTGATAAAAACCTCTTTATCTTTGATTTCCACCTTTTCGCCTTCCAGAGCTATAACCCTTTTTACAAAATCCTTGCTTAAATCTCTCGGCCACTTAAAAACAACAATATCCTTTCTCTCAATATTCCTGGAAGGCAGGATAAAAGCCTCTATGGAATTGACGGGTCGGGCATAGACAAATTTATTGACCAGCAGAAAATCACCAACCAGAAGAGTAGGCTCCATGGAGCCGGTTGGAATCTGGAAAGCCTGAACTACATAAGTCATAACAAAAAAGACAAAAACTGCTGTCTCGGCTATTAACTCAAAGTATTCCCGAAATAAACTTTTTTCCTTTTTTGGCTTTTTTTCCCTTTCTTTAATCTCTTCAACTTCTTTTTCCAGTGTTTTGCCGAGCATCACCATAGTTATTTTCCTTAATTTTTTTGTTAATATACTCTATTTCCAAACATCATTCAACCTATATAATAAGGAATATAAATTATCGGTCTTCTTGACAGAGGCGTTATTTAGGTTTTTACTTAAACCATGGTAATAGCTCTTTTTGGCTACCGCGGCTCGGGTAAAACCAGTCTGTTTGAGATTTTAAGCGGGAAGAAAAAAGAAACTCATTCGGGAGGACATGAGACCAGGCTGGAAATTTCCCGGGCTATCTTTTCGGTCCCAGACGCCAGGCTGGAAAAATTAGCCGACCTCTATCCTGATAAGAAAAAAACTCTGGTTCATCTGGAAATTGAAGATTTTCCCGGTCTGGCAGCCGGGGAAGTTTCCACCAGCCATTATCTGGCCGAACTGAGAAAGGTGGATGGTCTGGTTCAGGTAATAAGAGCTTTCAAGAATCCGGCCGTGGCCCCTGCCCGCGGTCAGATTAATCCAGTTTCAGACCTGGAAGCCATGGCCGAAGAGCTAATTCTTTCAGACTTGATCCTGGTCAGCAGCCGCCTGGAAAAGCTGGAAAAAGAACTGAAAAAAATGAAAGACCCTGAAGCTCAAAAGGAAAAGGAGTTACTGGATAAACTAAAACCCCTGCTGGAAAAGGGACGCCCAATCAAAGAACTGAACCTGACTTCATCTGAAGAAAAAAGATTGAGATGTTTTTGCTTTCTCTCTCTGAAACCGAAACTTTCAGTCCTTAATCTGGATGAAGGCGACCTAGCCTTCCTTGACTACCCGGAACAGCTTTATTTAAGCTGGCCCTCGGATCAACCGATTCTGGCCTTCTGCGGAAAAATTGAACGGGAATTGATGGACCTTGAGGAAGAAGACCGCCAGATTTTTCAGAGCACTTACGGTCTTTTAGAGATGACCCCGGTAAGATTCGTCAGAAAAGTGTTTGAAGTAATGGGATTAATCAATTTCTACACTATCGGCAAGGAAGAAGTTCGGGCCTGGGTAGTCAAAAAAGGCACTCCGGCAGTCAAAGCAGCCGGAGAAATTCATTCGGATATTGAAAAAGGTTTTATTCGGGCTGAAGTAATTCCTTTAGAAGAAGTGCTTAAGTACGGTTCCTGGCAAAAAGCTAAAGAAGCCGGAAGCCTTCGCCTTGAGGGCAAAGATTATCCTGTCCAGGATGGGGATGTCATTTACTTCAGGTTTTCCCAATGAATAAGAACAATTTTAAGATAGTTTCCCGGGACCAATCCTCAAAAGCCAGAACCGGTATCCTTGAGACAGCCCACGGGCCGGTGGAGACTCCGGTTTTCATGCCTGTAGCCAGCCAGGGCACGGTTAAAGCTTTAACCCATGCCATACTGGAAGAGCTTGGCGTCGGGATAATCCTGGTCAATGCCTACCATCTTTTCCTTAGACCCGGCGTAGAACTGGTAGAAAAGATGGGCGGGCTGCACCGGTTCATTTCCTGGCCCGGAGTCATTCTGTCGGACAGCGGAGGCTTTCAAGTTTACAGTCTTTCGCCTCTGGTTAAGGTCAGTGAGGAAGGAGTTCAGTTTTCTTCCCATTTAGATGGCAAAAAAATTTTTCTAACACCGGAAGAGGCTATTAGAATTCAGATTAAACTGGGCACAGATATTATGATGTGTCTGGACCATTTTCCCCCTTTCCCCTACACCGAAGAACAGGTGGCCCGGTCGGTTGAACTTACCAACCGCTGGGCCAAACGCTGCCGTGAAGAATTCAACCATCTGCAGCCGGCTACCCAGCTCTGGGGGATAACTCAAGGTGGAGTGCTCTGGTCTTACCGAAAAAGGAGCATTGAAGAGCTAATCAACTATGATTTTCATGGATATGCCATTGGTGGACTGGGCCTCGGAGAACCCAAAAGTCAGCTTTATGAAATACTGGAAAAATCAAACGAGCTTTTACCAGAAAATAAACCGAGATATTTGATGGGCATGGGCTACATAGAAGACATCCTGGAAGCGGTGGAAAGAGGTGTGGATTTTTTTGACTGTGTCCTGCCCACCAGAAATGCCCGAAATGGCACCCTGTTTACCAGTCAGGGACGAATAGTAATAAAAAACCAGAAATACGCCGATGACCCCCGGCCTCCTGACGAAAACTGCCGTTGCTATACTTGCAGAAATTTTAGCCGGGCCTATCTAAGACATCTTTATGAAAGAAATGAAATCAGCTCAGCTATCCTGAACACCATTCACAATTTGTATTATTATCTTGACATCTTCAAAAAAATAAGGCAAGCTATTCAGTCTAACTCATTCAAAGATTTTAAGAAAACAATCATCGAGCAAAATTTAACCGGATAGGATAAAAAAATGATTTTTTCAACCGTAATGAGCCTTTCAGAGCAGGGAGCTTCTCCCCAGGGCCAGCCAAACATGCTGGTTAATCTTCTGCGTTTTATCCTGGTTTTTGTAATCTTCTACCTGCTTATCATTCTGCTCCAGAGAAAAAAACAGAAACAGCATCAGCAGATGGTGGCTAACCTGAAACCCGGAGATCGGATCATCACCAGCGGTGGGATTTTCGGAACAGTGATGGATGTTCATCCAGACAGAATTGAGCTAAAAATCGCGGCTAATGTCAAGATTGATATCCTGAAAAGTGCCGTGGCCATAGTTCTGCCCGATAAGGAAAAAACCGAAGCTAAAGAATCCAGCTGATTTATTAGTTAGATAATCCAGGAGAGAGTTTAATCAAATGAAAAGCAACAGGCGTTGGAAGCTGGCTGTAATCCTTTTTGTAATTGGCCTTTGTATTTTCCTTGTTTACCCGCCACGAGAAAAAATTAAACTTGGCCTTGACCTTAAGGGCGGTACCCATTTAGTGCTCCAGGTACTGACCGAAGACGCCATCAACGTGGAAACTGACCAGCAGCTGGCCAGGTTTGAAGAAATTTTCAAAAAAAGCAACATCTCATACCAGGAAGCCAACAAGGAAAGACCCGGGCGCTTTTATTTTAAAGGAATAGCTGCCGACCAGGAAGGCAAAATCCGGGATCTGATTGACCAGTACACCAGAGACTGGGACTATACTTTCTCGGGTGATCGGCTGGTTTTCACCATTAAGCCAGCAGCTGCTCAGTTTTTGCGCGACCAGGCTGTTAATCAGACGCTGGAGACAATAAGAAACCGAGTTGACCAGTTCGGAGTAGCTGAACCTATAATTCAAAGGCAGGGTTCCGACCGGATAGTAGTTGAGCTTCCCGGAGTCGAAGACCCGGACAGAGTCAAGAACCTGATTAAGGTGACCGCTGTTCTGGAATTCAAGCTGGTCAAGGCGGGTCCAGCTCTGGATGAGCAAAGTCTGCTTCAGGAATTTGGTGGACAGATCCCCGACGATGCCGAGCTGGTTAAAGGCGACCCAAAGAGAGGTGCGCAGGGATATTACCTGGTCAGCAAGGTGGCGGTAATTACCGGTAAGGATTTAAGAACAGTGAGGCGCGGGGTGGACGAATGGAACAACCCGGCCGTGCATTTCACATTAAGTCCGGACGGGGCCAAAAGGTTTGAGCAGATTACCGGAGCTAATATCGGAAAACAATTAGCCATCATTCTTGATGGGCGGCTGCAATCTGCTCCTGTAATTCAGGCCAGAATATCAGACTCAGGCATCATTCAGGGACGTTTTACGCCCGAAGAAGCAGATGACCTGGTAGTCATCCTGAAGGCCGGAGCTCTGCCTGCCGGCATAAAATACCTCGAAGAAAGGACAGTTGGGCCGACTCTCGGCTCTGACTCTATCCGTCAGGGTCTGGCCGCTGGTCTAATAGCTGTTCTGGCTATCATGGTCTTTATGATTTTCTACTACCGTTTAACCGGGGTTAATGCCATTATCGCCCTGATATTAAATGAACTTATAATTTTTGGGGCGCTGGCTTATTTCAAAGCCACTCTAACACTGCCCGGCATTGCCGGTATCATTCTGGGCATAGGCATGGCCGTAGATGCCAATGTACTGATCTTTGAACGGATCAAAGAAGAGCTGGCCTCCGGTAAAAATATTCCAAGTTCCATCGCCAATGGTTTTTCCCGGGCTTTTTCAGCCATTTTCGACTCTAACCTGACAACCATAATCTCAGCCATTTTCCTGTTCCAGTTCGGAACAGGCCCGATAAAGGGATATGCTGTGACCCTGATTTGCGGCCTGGTGGCCAACCTGTTCACGGCAGTTTTTGTCTCCCGTTTCTTGTTTGATTTATTCATTCCCAAAAACGCCAAGAGGTTGTATATCTAACATGGACATCTTCAAAAAAAATCCTAATTTTCCATTTCTAAATTATAAATATTACGCCCTGGCTTTATCCTTCATCATTATTCTGGCTGGCCTCCTGAACATGACTCTGGGTAAAGGATTGAAGCTGGGAGTTGATTTTGGAGAAGGAACTCTTATCCGAATAGTCTTCAGGGATGCCACCTCAGTAGGTGAGGTCAGAAAATTACTGTCCGATGTGGGGCTGGGCAAAAGTACACCTCAGGAAACTGGAAGACAGGGTCATGAATTCCAGATCAGGACCATAGAAACAAGAAAGGCTGGCAAGCTGGATGAGGAGATAGAAACTCATCAGATTATGGCCGACCAGGTAATTAAAGCCCTGAAATCACCAGAGGATGAAAAACTATTAGCTCAGGGGCTTCTTGACTTAAACAACCTTGAGCAGAAAGCCCTGGCGGGTCTTCTCAGCCAGGACTTTCCCGACCAAGCTGAAGAGCTGGCTGAAAAAATCATAAAATACCGAACTGAGCATGGTATCATCTCTGACTGGAACGAACTGAAAACCGCACCCACTGTTTTGCTTTCTGAGGAGGTTCTTAGCTTTCTTAAGAGCAAAACCTTCCTGGGCTCTTTAACTGTAATAAGCCGGGAGACAGTCGGACCTCAAGTGGGCAAAGACCTGAGAAAAAAGGCTACCCAGGCTATCATCTGGTCGCTAATTGGCATGTTGGTTTATATAGCCATAAGGTTTAAGGGAGCTGAATATGGCGTAGCAGCCATTTTTACTCTGTTCCATGATGTTTTAATTGTCCTGGGCATTTACTCCTTCACCCCTCGAGAAATCAACCTGCCCACCATTGCTGCTCTGCTGACTGTAGTCGGTTATTCAATAAACGACACTATCATCATCTTTGACCGAATCAGAGAACTCCGGAAAACTCTAAGAAAAGAGTCTCTGGAAAACATAATGAATATGTCCATTAACATCAACTTGAACCGAACTGTTTTAACAACCGGTACCACCTTCTTTGCTGTGCTGTCTCTTTTCCTCTTTGGCGGCAAGGTAATAAACGATTTTGCTTTCATCATGCTAATCGGAGTAATTATAGGGACATATTCCACAGTCTTTCTCTCCTGCCCTGTGGTGCTTCTCTGGGATAGATATTTTAAGAAAAAAAGGCATAAATAATTAAATTTAACTTGTAAAAAGCAAAAAAATAATTTATACTTTAATCTAACCCAATCTAATAGCGTGAGGTTAAACATGCCAGAAGCAAAAAGGCCGAAGCAAGGAGAAGAGTTACCACAACTCTTCAAAGACTCCTTTTTCAAGGCCGAGCTGGGGATTAAGAGAAAAGCCATTGCCCTTCCTGTTGCCATTCTTATCCACGCTATATTCATAGTTTCAGTTATAGTTATCCCGCTTCTTTCGGTCGATCAGCTGCCCAAAGTTGAAGTGTACAGTGCCTTCCTGGCTCCTCCCCCACCC
>CAYQZX010000004.1:0-5782 GCA_964422165.1 uncultured Eubacteriales bacterium
GGCAGCCAGGGAGTATGCGGTGAAGATAAACAGAGCTCGACAAAAAATGGCTTCCCGGGAGATTCTTTGAGGCTTCGCTTAATAAAAGCAATAGCTTCTTTGGTAAACTCAATGTCCACTTCTTCAAGCTTGAAGCCTGGAGCAGCCCATCCGGGCCTGGGGCTACCTTCCTCGCCACCACTCATATCGTAAAACTCTGATATCTTACGGGTGGGAATCTCTTTGACCCTGTCCCCCGCGATAAAGGTAAATGGACCATCAATGGTTGAACAGGCCGCAGTAAAAAAGGCATAATCAAATCCAAGGTCCAGGGGACCGCCAGAAACGGGTTTGGAAAAATCTACGTTCATTCCCGTTTCTGGAGGCGCATCCTGCCAGGAACCACGATAAAGCCGCTCTCCATCTTTCCAGGTTGGTTTAAAGCCATTGGCTCTGGTCCAGTTCAGGCCAAGGTGCCACTTGCCAAAAAATCCGCACTTATACTGCTTCTTTTTCAGAAGAGTAGCCAGCGTTTCACGTTCAGGTTCAATAAGAGCTGGTGTATATCCACCCACAACACCCCTTTTCAGCCAGGTTCTCCAGCAATACCTTCCAGTCAGGAGACCATAGCGAGTGGGAGTGCAAACAGCCGCTGGAGAGTGAGCATCTGTAAACCTTATGCCCTCTTCAGCCAGTTTATCAATGTTCGGCGTGGGTATCAAAGACTCAGGATTGTAGCAGCCAGCATCTCCATAACCCTGGTCATCAGTTAAAATTATGATGATGTTCGGAAGTTCATTTGTTTTGAGGCTTACCAGGCTTGAGTAGAGGGAAGAATTATTCAAAGTCATCAGAGCCGCGCCCACACCTGCAGTTCTAATGAATTCTCTTCTTTTCATTAAATTTTCCTCCTGCAATAGTTTAAAGAACACATTTCTGAATTCAGGAAACTATAATAGACATACCAAACAACTCTTTCGACTCTCTAAAAACCTTTGTGTCTGCCCTGTCATTTACATGAAAGGTCCAGGACTATCTGGCCTTGATCCGGCAAAACCTTTAAAGGTTCATTTCTCACCTTCTGAAATCTGCCTTTTTTCAGCAGCACGGTGTATTTCCAACTTTTAAATTGGCAGGATAACTTATTAGGTTCTACGCTTGAAAATGGTAATTCTGCTTCTGGAGCGCTGTTCAATTCCAAGTACCAGTTATCTTTGATGCTGGCACTGGCCGAAATAGCCAGTGATTTTTCATCAAACCTGATAAGAATTTCTCCTGCCGGAGAATTAGTTGGCCAGTGCACCAGAAGTTCGCCAGCTGGCGATTCTTTCGTCATCAGGTTATCACCTTTTAAATCTTTGCCATCACCGTATTTAAACCTCAGGCCGGCCACCATCTCGGTTGAACTCCAGTAAAATCCATCCACCAGTGGCAGGGTGTAGTAAAAGCACTGACTTGAGGTCCCTGGTTTTTCAAAATAATCAGAGACCACGTTTTCATCAAAGAGATGAATATCTCTGAAGCGTAAAGTTCCCTGTTCCCAGAGCAGATTGGCCCTGTAAAATCTGGAGTTAAACCAGACGGTTTTCAAATTTTTTTCAGAATGGTCCTTGAGTACTACGACTGAAGTTGGTGGAGTAACCTGATAATTCTTCTTAAACCACTTTCCCGTTTCACTGAGAGTCTGCAGGACGATTTTCCTGTTTTTGACCAGTTCATCTAAAATCTTCATTTGAATTTCGTAGCCCCGGGCCATTCTTTTCCAGGTAAAGGAATTCTCCTGTCCGACCTGGACATAGGCATAATTCAGGGCTGGTTCGTTCACGAACCAATCAAAATACCAACGGCACCATCCCTCATCGCCCCCTCCCTTTTCATATACTGGTTCCAGGGAAATAACACGCTGGTTCATAGTTCCCAAACCGCTGTCATACTGATGAATGGGATCGCTGCCCAGCATGCGAAAAATGGGAACAGGAATTTGCTTTTCCGGATTCTGCGCAGGCATGTAAGCATTGACCTGGCTCGGATAGTAACCACCACTCCAGTAGCCGCCCCACAGCGTATATCCATCTGTTCCCACCTGGTCTTTACAATTACAGGAAGCTACAATTCCATACTTATCGTGCATGTATTTCAGGGAATGGGCGTCAATGAACCAGGAGCCAACAGATTTTGGATAGCAACCAAAAATTTTCTTGAAATCTTCCATGTAGGTATCAATGAGTTTTTCTCTTTCTTCAGGTGTATAGCCAGTGGCGAAACCAACATCAGCGTGCCAGTCCCAGGGATATCTTCCCCGCCATTTCATTCCGCTTTTCTCCACCAGCGGTTGGGGTATCTCCCACCAGGCTCCAACTTCGAACTGGTCGGCTGGTAATTCCTTCATCAGTTTCTGATAGCGGGGGTCGATGAGGGCATCATACTGGAGAAGAAAAGTAGCTTTGAAATTATACTGTTTTATAATCTTAATCTGCTCCACCACCGTCTGGTAGAGAACCTCCTCGGTTATCCAGTCAATTCGCGGTTCGCATTGCCGGACGAAATTTATAATATTTACAATCCGGGATGAGCGATCCTGTTTTTCAGCTTCCTTACCAGAGCTGATTCTAACAGAGCCGGCTAATAACGAGAGAAACACCAGTATCATCAATAGCCATTTTCCCTTTTCAGTCACCTTAGCCATTTTTCCTCTTACTAAAATATTTACTAAACTGTTTTTAAAATTAGCTCGCATTTCCATCCTGGCCTGAATGATAACCTCTAAAACTTCTTTTTTCCCCGCCAAGCAACCGAGCCTCATTTTCTAAGCTAAGTCTTTTCACCTCAGTTCAAATTAAAAAATATTACATTATTAAAAAGGTCACACGCCGAATAAACTTTCATAGATAAATTTGGGCCTCAGTTTGCCTTAACATAATTCATTCATTATTTATCTACAAAATCTATTCCCACATCTATCGCTGGCAAAAGTCTGACTGGTCCCAAAAGACCGGCTGGATAAAGCTGCCAGTTAGACCTGATGTTGGTGCGGCAGAATCTTTTTTCCGGTGGAAGCAGCAAATCACCACAGAGACGGTTGATCCACATATTCCTGACTTCAATTTTAACCTGATTAGAGCCTGGCTTTAGGAAGGGAGTAATCTCGGTACGGAAGGGCATGGTCCATAGTATGCCAGCCGATTGGCCGTTAATAAATACTTCAGCTACCTCATGAACCTTTCCCAGGTCCAGATACAATCTTTTACCAGAGACCAGCCACTCCTCCGGTATATCAAGCGTTTTGCTATAGAAGCCAGGACCGGAATAATACTTCACCCCTTCATTTTCATGTTCTGTCCAGGATATAAGTTCTGGCAGTTTAATGCTGGGTGGCGCTCCCCACTTGGGGTCAAATTCCACCATCCATTCGCCTTCAATAGTTTGCGGCTGTGGCAAGGAATAGACTTTAATCCGCTTCTTTTGTCCGTTAAGACCGATTACTTCATACTCACCGTTCTGCCAGACTCTGACCCTGGCGGATTTTTTATCAAAGCGCTTGATCTCAAGGAGAGGAAAAGAAGAGTCATATTTTTCATCCGAAAGCACAGCCCAATCAGGGCCAGGAGACATGTTTTTTTTCGTAAAGACCACAAACACCGAACCCGCCGGGGGGAGATTGAGCCAGACACTTGTTCCGCCTGTTACCTTCCTGTGAGCAAACGCCGGTTTTATGCTGCCATCCAACGGATCCCACAGTTGAGGTGTTTTATCTTCGACCCGAAAAACACACCAGGTACTTATCGGAGCTAATGATTTGTTTCTGATAAAATAGATATCCTTATCTTCTACCCGGCGATGGATGTAATCAAGATGGGTGTTTTGTTCTTCAATCTCACTTGAAAAATCTGGGCCGATAGAATTCTGGAGCAGCCATTGCCTCGGAGTTAAACCCCAGATAACCTGGCCCCGGCCATAGTTATTTTGTTTGACTGAAACCCCATCACAGTCTCCCCACATCCTGTTAGCCAGGACACGCAGTCTGGCGGCTTGTTCTTCATGGTCTTTTAGACCTGGAACATCAAAAGGTTTGGGCCCTATAATGGTCGCCCCTTCAGATACCAGCTTTTCTAATTTGACAAGTACTTCAAGCGGCATGACTCGCTCATCAGGAAGGACAAGAAGGCGATAAGACATCCCATCTGGAAGAACTATCCAGCCATCTTTAACTGTCATCCGATTCAGGATGACATCGGTGTTGACCACATCATAGTCATAGCCTTCGCCCAAACCTTCCAGCAATGGCTTTTCTGGAACATTATGATACGGTGGCCAGAAATTTGGAGCTTTATCACCATAATAATAGGCAACATCAGCTACAAATAAACCTTGCTGCAGCATATAACAACAACGAGCCAGGTAATCCATGAAGGGTCTGACCTTGGGCCACCAAACCACCCGCGGGTTCAGATCCACCCCCGCATGATAAGTACGCCCGGGGAAACCTGCTTCTTCCGGTGAGTGGGCAAAGACATGGTAGGTTATCCGATTCAGACCTTCACAAAAGGCTCTGTCGACCAGCTGTTTAAGCACTAAAGGGCTGTTCTGCCAGCGCAACCAGGTGGTCCAGGCTTCAGCATCTACATATTTTTTTCCGTAAATATGGGAAGCCGAAGCTATCTCCTTAACCAGAAAAATATTGTGGCGATTCTTAATCCAGAACTCACCGCGCGGTATGTCCACATTTCCCAGGGCTTTTAAAGCATCAACCGGACAGCTATCCCAGATAGGGGGACCAGGACCTCCAGCTTCGCCAGCAAGTTGCAGACCGTATTCAGCACATACCTGGCTACCGGTTGTATAATGGCTGAAAATAAGAAGATCGCTTACTGTTTTTTTATAATCATAAATAAATCTATCACTGGTATCTTTATCTTTTACCGTCCAGCCCGTCAACACCGGTAACCAGCTAATTGGATCATAGCCGTTATACTTATTAAACCAGTGCGGGAATTTTGGGGTCCACTGTATGCCTTCTTCGAGCTCCATGCTATCAACTTCCAGGTATTTAAGAGGACAATCCGGATTGGCACCTTTTTTCAAGCCAATTTTATTTAAGATGTACTCAAAGTGAAAACGGGTGGCCTCTGGATCCAGAAAATCTATGAACAGACCCTTTGAATTTGGACTGGCGGCGATAAGCTGTTGACCATTATTAGTACAGACAAAACGCATAACCTGCCACTTGCCCGGGGGGACATCCCACACCAGCTGGCCATTTATTACCTTGTCAGTAATATTGATGACTTTTGAAACATCTGGAATTATTTTGTCCTCGGTATAAGGCCAGGCCAGCACAGCTACATCAAGATACCACTTTGGCCTGCCGTCTTCACCTTTAGGACAGTTAGGCGGAACTTCAGGGAACTCAAGCTGTTGCCTGATTTCAGCCGGTCCGCTGACCACCGAAGCTGAATAGTAAAGATTTTTGCTGGCCATGTCAGGAGGCACCCAGGACCCTCCAGCATTCCAGCCACTGGAAGTAATAAGCCCCAGAGTCAGCCCTAATCTTCGGGCTTCTTTCATGGCATGGTGGATGGCCGCCACGGATTCAGGCCCCAGAAATGGCGGACCTATAGGAACAAAACCGTCAGGATTTCGCATGGCTTCGGTATCCCATATTTCCAGGCCAGCCAATCCTTTGTCTTTGGCTTCTTCTAAATCACGGGTCAGACCTTCAAGCGACACTGCCCCGTTCAACCAGTTCCAGTAGGCTCGCGGGCGAGCTTCGTGGCCGGGCTGTTTGAAGCCAGCTGTCAAGTCC
>CAYQZX010000005.1:0-16281 GCA_964422165.1 uncultured Eubacteriales bacterium
GGTGGAGATGGTGATGCCCGGGGATAATGCTAACGTTGAGGTGGAGCTGATCACCACGGTGGCCATGGAGAAGGGCCTGCGGTTTGCCATTCGTGAAGGCGGCCGGACGGTCGGAGCCGGAACGGTTACCGAAATCCTGGAGTAAATTCAGTTCAATTAGAAGTCTCACTGCAGATTTCTGATTTAAGGAAAAAAAGATGCGGGAAATAATCACTCTTCAGTGTTCGGAGTGCAAGCGCCGGAACTATACCACCACCAGGAATAAGAAAAAACAAACTGAAAGGTTGGAGCTTCGAAAACACTGTCCTTTCTGCCGGAAGCATACTCTTCATAAAGAAGTGAAGTGATGGCTAAAAAACTGAGGGTGAGTAGCTCAATTGGCTAGAGCAGCGGTCTCCAAAACCGCAGGCTGCGGGTTCGAGTCCTGCCTCACCCGCCAGTTTAGGGTTAATAAAAGGCGTAAGTAAAATGAACGAAAAGCTACCCTGGTACAAACGATTCGTGAATTTTCTGAAGGACGTTCGGTCAGAGTTAAAAAAAGTAACCTGGCCGGCAAAACAGGAAGTCTATGGGACGACCATCATCGTCATCATAGCCATATTTTTCTTTGGATTTTATCTGTTTTTTATAGATGTAATTTTTGCCTGGTTGATTACCCAGATTAAGACATTTTTTGGATAAAACAGGGAAATAAATGGCCAAGAACTGGTATGTAATTCACACTTATTCAGGCTTCGAAAATTTCGTGGCTGAATCTATCCGCCTGAAGGCGGCCGAAATGAAGCTGGAAGACAGCATTGGCCAGATCGTCATTCCGACTGAAGATGTGGTCGAAATCCGGGGTGGCAAAAAGGTGGTTACCACTAAAAAACCCTATCCGGGATACATCCTGGTGGAAATGGAGATGAACGACGAAACCTGGTTAATGATAAGGCAGATTCCCAAAGTGACCGGTTTTGTCGGCTCAGGCCGCAAGCCAACTCCACTCAGCCCGGAAGAGGTCAGCAAAATCATCCATCAGATGGAAGTTACTTCGGAAAAGCCCAAGCCAAAGCATACCTTTGAAAAAGGAGAAGCAGTCAGGATTATTGATGGTCCTTTCTATAATTTTAACGGTATCGTCGAAGAGGTTAATCACGAGCGTAACACCTTGAAAGTGATGGTAACCATTTTTGGTCGCGCTACCCCCGTGGAACTGGAGTTCCTGCAGGTAGAAAAAATTTAGGAGGAAGCAATGTCTAAAGAAGTTGTGGCTAAGGTTAAATTACAGATAGTAGCCGGTCAAGCCAGTCCGGCTCCACCGGTTGGTCCTTCGCTGGCTCCACATGGCGTAAATCTGATGGATTTTGTCCGCCAGTTCAACGACCGCACCAAGAATATGGAAGAAGGGACTATTGTTCCTGTGTTAGTTACAGTCTATAAGGACCGAAGCTTCACTTTTGTGATTAAGACTCCACCAGCCTCCTATCTGTTGAAGAAAGCAGCCGGTATTGCTAAAGGTTCAAGTGCTCCTAATAAAGAAAAAGTGGGCAAAGTCACTAGAAAACAGATTGAAGAAATTGCCAGAATAAAGCTTCCTGATCTGAACACCGACGACTTGGAAGCGGCTATGCGCTCCATCGAAGGTACAGCCAAAAATATGGGATTGGAGATCGTCAGTGAGTAAACGTGGTAAAAACTATTTAAAAGCCAGAAGTCTTAAGGATGAGACGAAAGAGTACACCATCGAGGAAGCAGTTAAACTGCTAAAACAGGCCGCTTATGCCAAATTTGATGAATCGGTGGATGTAGCTCTTCGCCTCGGAGTCAATCCTAAATACTCTGACCAGATGGTTAGGGGAACAGTGGTTCTTCCCCACGGCACTGGAAAAACAAAAAAAATCTGCGTCATCGCTTCCGGTGAGAAAATTAAGGAAGCGGAAGAAGCCGGAGCCGATTATGTAGGAGGAGAAGACATCATTGAGAAGATTGCCTCGGGCTGGATAGACTTTGATGTTGTCATAGCCACCCCTGATATGATGAGAAGTGTGGGTAAATTGGGAAGAATCCTGGGAACTAAGGGCTTGATGCCAAACCCAAAAGCCGGAACGGTTACTTTTGATGTCAAGAAAGCAATTGAAGAAACCAAAGCCGGTAAGGTGGAATTCAGAGTAGACAAAACGGGAATCGTTCATGCCGGTGTTGGCCGGATTTCCTTCCCTGAAGAAAAGCTGGTGGATAACATCAAAGCCTTTATCCAGGCTGTAATTCAGGCCAAGCCACCAGCTGCTAAAGGTAAATACATCAGGTCGATGTTCGTTTCTTCGACCATGGGTCCATCCTTCAAGTTATCTGAAGAAGTCTTAGAGAAATAGGAGTCGAGCCGTGAAAAAAGAGACTAAATACAAAATCGTTCAGGAACTGGAAGAAGCTTTCAAACAGAACAACACCTGCTATCTGGTGGATTATAAGCAGATGCCGGTCTGGAAGATGGTTGAGCTCCGGAAAACCTTAAAAAGAAATAACTTCAAACTGAAAGTGGTTAAGAATAGACTGGCTCTCAGAGCTATCGGCGACCGCTGGCCAGAACTCAGGCCTTATTTCCAAAAAAATACGGCTCTGGCTTTTTCTGACCGGGACCCAATTGCTCTGGCCCGACTACTTAAAGATTTTTCAGAAGGCGGTAAAGTTCTGGAAGTAAAAGCCGGTCTGGTGGAAGGTCATTACCTTTCGCCTGAGATGTTCGGTCAGATAGTGAAGCTTAATTCCAGAATGGACCTGGTAGGAAAAATCGGGTATTTGATGTCATACCCGTTAACTCAATTCCTGAGAACTCTGCAAATTCCCCTGGTTAACATGGGAAGTTTGTTGAGTGTCCTCAAGGAAAAAAAAGAGAGTTGAGGGAATATCCCTTGAACTAAGCTCATGTAAAGGAGAGGAGACCAATGGAAAAGCAAGAAAAACTCACCAAGGAACAGTTTTTCGCTCATCTGGACAATCTGACAGTCCTGGAACTCGTTGACTACATCAAAGAGTTTGAAACCCGTTACGGGATCAGCGCCGCCATGGCCGCTCCGGTGGTTATGGCTGGAGGGGCTGCTCCTCAGGCCGAAGCTAAACCGGCTGAAGAAAAAACCTCTTTCAATGTTATCCTGAAAGATGTTGGCAGCCAGAAAATTCAGGTCATCAAAGTGGTTCGCGAAGTCACCAATCTGGGTTTGAAAGAAGCCAAAGATTTTGTCGATGGCGTGCCCAAAACCCTGAAAGAGGGTGTCAGCAAACAAGAAGCCGAAGCCATTAAAGCTAAATTCGCCGAGGTTGGGGCCACAGTAGAAATTCAATAGCCTTGGCTAAAAAATTTAATTTTTTAATGATAGCAAATAATTACTATCAAACTCTTTCTGTAGAGAGCTACCATGCTTGATCAAACCAATAATTTTTACCGCGAGAGGGTCGATTTTTCGAAAATAAGGGCAGTTTTTCCATTGCCTGACCTTCTCGAGATTCAGAAAAAGTCTTACGACGAATTTCTGCAGATGGACCTGCTGCCCAACGAAAGAAAAGACGTAGGGCTGCAGGCCGCTTTCAAGGATGTTTTTCCCATCTCAGATTTTAAGGAGACCACCGAGCTCCAGTTCATCAGCTACACCATTGGTGACTGGGAATGCAAGTGCGGGCGACTGAAGGGAGTAGAAAATTCCAGACCCCGTTGCCAGTCCTGTGGAACTCTTCTTCCCTCAGAGGTAGCTCTGAACGAAAAGAGGGTCTGTCCCTACTGCGGTGAGAGCAAGAAGATAGAAATTCCCCTTTGTGATTATTGCGGCGATAAAGTCGGACTTAAGATTAAGTACAGCCCGCTTGAATGCATCCAGAAAGGCTATACTTATGAAGCCCCGCTGAAGCTCAAGGTTCAGCTGGTTTCCTGGGAAAAAGACCCGGCCACCAAGACCCGCCGACTGAAGCACATCAAGCAGCAAGAGGTTTACTTTGGCAACATTCCTCTGATGACCGAGAAGGGAACCTTCATTTTTAATGGTGTGGAGCGGGTGGTGGTCAGCCAGCTTCAACGCTCTCCGGGGGTGTTTTTCCGTCCTGGAGAGATTAAAGGACAGTTTGTGGGAAAAATCATTCCTTACCGCGGAGCGTGGGTTGAGTTCGAGAATGACAGCAAGAACCTTCTCTGGGTCCGGCTCGACCGGAAAAAGAAATTCTTGGCTACGGTCTTTCTCCGAGCCCTTGGCTACGGGACTGATGAAGAAATAATCAAGCTGTTTTTTAAGTCCTATGAAATAATTCCGGAGGACGGACAGCTCTACTGGAAAGTATCAGACAGTTTGGTAGGAAAAATTGTCCACGAAGATGTTTTCAGCCCCGATAGCTCCCGCACTCCAGTGGTCAAAGGCGGGACCAAAATCGATGAAGAGGTTCTTAATAAGCTAAGAGAGAAGAAAATAGAAAAGATTAAAGCCAGCCGCCAGGACCTTCAGGGGGCCTATTCTCTGGTCAGTATTAAGGGTAAGGTCAGGTCAGGGGATGAATTGACAGCTGAACATCTGGAATATTTGACCAATCGGGGCGAACCTTTTGAAATCTTTTTCCCTGGAGATGATGAAGCAGCTCAGATGATCCTGAATACCCTGAAAAAGGACCTGAAGAAAGACCAGCAACAGGCTCTGAGCGAAATTTATAAGAAACTGAGACCTGGTGAACCTCATACCGAAGAAAGTGCTAAAGCTCTGTTTGAGAATATGTTCTTTAATCCCCTGAAGTTTAATTTCTCCAGAATAGGGCGGCTGAAATTTAACATCAAGCTGGGTCTGGACAGCGGCCAGAGGGATTTTCTGGAGGAGACGGAAAAGAAGTCTGGACCGGAAGATTTAAAAGACCGTATCCTTTCCCGGGAAGATTACGTCCAGGTAATCAGATACCTGCTGAAGCTGAAGAACGGTGAAGGGACCGTTGATGACATAGACCATCTTGGCAACCGGCGGGTCAGACCGGTTGGGGAGCTGATGGAAAATGCTTTCCGCATCGGTTTGACCAGGATGGAAAGGACCATTAAAGAGAAGATGACCATTAGCTCAGACCTGTCTTCGGCCATGCCTCAGGACCTGATAAATTCCAAGCCGGTAATAGCGGCCCTTAAAGAATTCTTTGGTAGTTCTCAGCTTTCTCAGTTTATGGACCAGATCAACACCCTGGCCGAACTTACACACAAAAGAAGGCTCAGTGCCCTCGGGCCCGGTGGCCTCAGCCGGGAAAGAGCCGGGTTTGAAGTCAGGGACATTCAGGCTTCCCATTACGGTCGTATTTGCCCCATTGAAACACCTGAAGGTCCAAACATCGGTCTGATTTCCTCTCTTAGTTGCTATGCCCGGGTAAATGAATACGGCTTCATCGAAACTCCTTACCGCAAGGTGGAAAAAGGTAGGGTGGTCGATTACGTAAGAGTTATTCATCCCGGAAGCACAAATTATCGTATCGGACAGCTCGTCAGAAAAGACGAGATAGAAAAAGTGGTTGAACAGCTTAAAGAACAAAAGGCAAAAAGCCTGCCCGTTTATGAACCGTACATTTTTTACCTTACTGCCTGGGAAGAAGAAAATTACAAAATAGCTCAGGCTAACGTTGAAGTAGATAGCCGTGGCTATATCAAACAGGAGTTAGTCAGTGCTCGAGACCGGGGTAATTTTAAGATACTCCATCGAGGCGAAATAGATTTTATGGATGTTTCGCCCAAACAGCTGGTTTCTCTGTCAGCAGCTCTGATTCCCTTCCTGGAGCATGACGATGCTAACCGGGCTCTGATGGGTTCTAACATGCAGCGTCAAGCTGTTCCTCTGCTTAAGCCAGAAGCGCCGCTTATCGGGACCGGTTTGGAGCACATAGTTGCCAAGGGTTCGGGTGATGTGGTGGTCTGCCGCCGGTCAGGGGTGGTGGAATTTGTGGATGCTGAAAGAATCATAGTTAGGGTAGATGAAAAAGAAAACAGCCTCTATGAGTTGGGGACCGACCTTTATCTTCTGACCAAGTTCCTCAGAACCAATCAAAACACCTGCATCAATCAGAGACCAATTGTTAAAAAAGGTGACCGGGTAGTAAAAGGTCAGATTCTGGCTGATGGGGCTTGTACCGACCGCGGCGAACTGGCTCTTGGCCGTAACATTCTTTGTGCTTTTATGCCCTGGAGAGGCTATAACTTTGAAGATGCTATTATCGTAAGTGAAAGGCTGATAAAAGAGGATGTTTTCACCTCAATACATATAGTTGAAGAGATGATCGAAGCTCGCGACACCAAACTCGGTCCAGAAGAAATAACCAGGGATATTCCCAATGTCTCAGAAAACTTGCTACGCAACCTGGACGAGAACGGAATCGTCAGAATCGGAGCTTATGTTAAGCCAGGGGATATTCTGGTAGGAAAAGTAGCTCCTAAGGGAGAAACCCAGCTTTCTCCGGAAGAAAAACTCCTCAAAGCTATTTTTGGTGAGAAAGCCCTGGATGTTAAGGATGCTTCGTTGTACTGCCCGCCTGGTGTGGAGGGAACGGTCATAGATGTCCGGATTTTTACTCGTCGAGGACAGGAAAAGAATGAGCGGGCCAAGATAATCGAAAAAGAAGAAATCGCCAAGATGAAGCGCAATCTGGAAGATGAGATTGAAATTCTCGAGAGAGAAAAATGGCGCCGGATAAAGAATCTGATTAAGGGCCAGTTGGTTGGCAAAAACGCTAAGGTTGGCAGCCTTAACATACCCAAAGGCACCAGATTAACAGAAAAATTGCTGGAAACCCTGGAGTTCAAAGATCTCAAAGACCTGGAAGAACTCAAACTGCCCGCTGATGCTGAGCGTGACGAAAAAATAAAGGACCTGGACCGTAAGGTTAAGCGTCAGATTGAAGCTCTGAGAGCGGAGTTCAGGGAGAAAGTGGATGCTCTCAAAAAAGGAGATGAACTGGCTCCGGGTGTGATTCAAGCTGTAAAAGTCTTCATAGCTATGAAGAGAAGACTTTCGGTTGGTGACAAAATGTCCGGCCGTCACGGTAATAAGGGGGTTATTGCCAAGATAGTTCCAGAAGAAGACATGCCCAGGTTACCAGACGGGACTCCGGTGGATATAGTCCTTAATCCACTGGGCGTTCCTTCGCGTATGAACCTCGGCCAGATCCTGGAAACCCATGCTGGCTGGGCAGCTAGTAAAATGAATCTCTGGCTGGCTTCGCCGGTCTTTGATGGTGCGACCGAGGAGGAAATCAAAGAGCTGCTGCGAAAGGCCGGATTGCCGGAGACTGGAAAAGTCCGTCTTTATGATGGGATGACAGGTGAACCCTTTGATCAGGAGGTCACTGTTGGTTACATTTACATGATGAAGCTCTACCACCTGGTTGATGATAAAATTCATGCCAGGTCCACCGGTCCTTATTCCTTGATTACCCAGCAGCCTCTGGGAGGTAAGGCTCAGTTTGGTGGCCAGAGGTTCGGTGAGATGGAAGTCTGGGCTCTCGAAGCCTACGGAGCTGCTTACACCCTGCAGGAAATTCTGACTGTTAAATCAGACGACGTAGAAGGTCGGGCCAAGATTTATGAAGCTATCGTCAAAGGAGACCTTGATTTCCAGCCCGGACTGCCAGAATCGGTCAACGTCCTGATAAGAGAGCTTCAGGGGTTGTGCCTTAATATAGAATTATTAAAAGGTGAAAAAGAAGAAGCGTTGCCCTGGGGTATTTCCATTCCTCAGGCAACCAAAGGAGAATAATGATGGAGATCCGGCAAGCTTTAAGCCCAAGACCGAAGATTGATTTTGACCGGGTCAGAATCAGCATTGCCTCTCCTGAGAAAATAAAAAGCTGGTCCTGGGGAGAAGTAACCAAACCAGAGACGATTAATTACAGGACTTTTAAGCCAGAAAAGGACGGGTTGTTCTGCGCCAAGATTTTTGGCCCGATCAACGATTATGAGTGTCTCTGCGGCAAATACAAGAGGATGAAGTATAAGGGGATTATCTGTGAACGCTGCGGCGTAGAAGTTACCAAATCCAAAGTCCGCCGCGAGAGAATGGGCCACATCCAGCTGGCTTCACCAGTGGCTCATATCTGGTTTTTTAAAAGCCCTCCGAGCCGGATTGGGTTGATTCTGGATATGACTATTAAGGAGCTGGAAAAAGTCCTTTATTTTGAATCATACATCGTTCTGAACCCTGGAGACACACCGCTTAAGGAAAAGCAGCTGCTAAATGAAGAAGAATACCGGGAAGCCAGAGAAAAATACGGTAATAAATTTGAAGCCGGCATGGGAGCCGAGGCCATTAAAAAGCTGCTGGAAAAAATAGACATAGACAAAGAAACCGAAAAACTGCGCCGGGCGATGAAGAAAGAATCATCCCAGCAGAAAAAGCTGCGTTATGCCAAGAGATTGAGGGTGTTCAAGGGGTTAAAAAAATCAGGAAACCGTCCCGAGTGGATGATACTGGATGTTATTCCGGTCATCCCACCAGATTTAAGACCTCTGGTCCGTCTCGACGGAGGTCGGTTTGCTACTTCTGACCTTAACGACCTTTACCGCCGGGTTATCAACCGGAACAACAGACTGAAGAAGCTCATTGAACTTAAAGCTCCGGAGCTAATCATCCGCAACGAAAAAAGGATGCTTCAGGAAGCGGTTGATGCTCTTTTTGATAACGGGCGCCGGGGCCGGGTTCATCTTGGAGCTAATCGTCGGCCTCTGAAATCCCTCAGTGAAGCCCTTCGGGGTAAGCAGGGCCGGTTCAGGCAGAATCTTCTGGGGAAAAGAGTGGATTATTCAGGTCGTTCAGTCATCGTCGTCGGACCGGAATTGAAGCTTCACCAGTGCGGCTTACCCAAAAAGATGGCTCTGGAGCTGTTCAAGCCATTTATCTTCAATAAGCTGGAAAAAGAAGGTCTGGTTCCTTCGGTCAAGATTGCCAGAGAGTGGCATGAACAGGAAAGACCTGAAGTCTGGGATTGCCTGGAAGAGGTGGTCAGAGAACATCCAGTACTGCTCAACCGGGCCCCAACCCTGCACCGGCTTGGAATTCAGGCTTTTGAACCAATTCTGATAGAAGGTAAGGCTATCCAGATACACCCTCTGGTTTGTGCGGCTTTTAATGCTGACTTTGACGGCGACCAGATGGCAGTTCATGTGCCGCTATCTGTTGAAGCTCAGATTGAAGCCAGCACCCTGATGCTTTCTTCCAACAATATCCTTTCTCCGGCACACGGACGCCCGCTGGCCATTCCCAGCCAGGACATGGTACTGGGTTGCTACTACCTCACCCTGGAGCATAAGAAAGAAAAGGGTGAAGGCCGGATTTTTGCTACCTTTGAAGAGGCTCTGCTGGCCTATGAAGCCAAGGAAATCAGCCTTCACAGCCGGATTAAAGTCCGTTATTCTGGACCTTTTATGAACCTGAAGACTTTTTATGATGACCAGGCTGTGGTTAGCTGTCCGGTGACCCAGCTCAAAAACGAAATCATAGAAACAACACCAGGGCGGATCATTTTCAACAGCGTTCTTCCTAAAGGTTTGCCCTTTATCAACGGAATGCTTAAAAAGAAGGGACTGGAAAGCCTGGTTTATTATGTTTATCTAAAAGCCGGTCTGGAAAAAACCACGGCAATGCTCGATAAGATGAAGGAGCTTGGATTTAATTACGCCACCTATGCCGGCTTCTCTCTGGGAATAGAAGACTTTATGATTCCAGATGAAAAGAACGAAATCATTAAAAAAGCCGAGAAGGAAGTTCAGGAAATTGAAAAACTTTACCGGGAGGGAACTATTTCTTCAGGTGAGCGATTCAATCGGGTGGTAGAAATCTGGACCTCCGTTACCGACAAAGTTACCAACGCCATGATGGACGCCATGAAGCGGGTCAGCTTCGTAGAAAAAAAGCTTAATCCGCTTTTTGTGATGGCTGACTCCGGTTCAAGAGGTAATAAGCAACAGATACGTCAGTTGGCAGCCATGAGAGGGCTGATGAGTAAACCTTCAGGTGAAATCATAGAAACCCCGATCACCTCCAACCTGAGAGAAGGCCTCAACGTTCTGCAATATTTTATCTCCACTCATGGTGCCAGAAAAGGTCTGGCTGATACTGCTCTGAAGACAGCCAACTCTGGTTATCTGACCAGGAAATTGGTCGACGTGGCTCAGGAGGTCATAGTTGACCAGCATGACTGTGGGACCTTAAAGGGTGTTAACGTAAGTGCTATCGTGGAAAATGGTGAAATAATAGAGCCCTTTATTGATCGAATTGTAGGTCGGATTTCGCTGGAGAGAATTGTCCATCCTGACACTGGTGAGCTGATAGTTGATATGAATCAGGAAATAACAGAAGAGATTGCCGAAAAATTGCAGAATCTGGGAATTGAAAGAGTTAAAATCCGCTCTGTTCTGACTTGCGAATCCAGAAGAGGTGTTTGCCAGCTGTGCTATGGTCGGGATATGGCCACGGGTCGCCTGGTTGATTTGGGTGAGGCAGTGGGCATTATCGCCGCTCAGTCAATAGGTGAGCCCGGTACTCAGCTGACCATGAGAACCTTCCACGTCGGTGGTATCGCCATGCGTGGGGCCGAAAAATCAGCTCTTGAGGCCAAAAACGATGGTGTTATTAAGTTTAACAACCTCATCTGGGTTAAAAACAGGGAAGGTAATTTGGTGGTGGTTAACCGTAATGCCAGCATAGCGATTTTAGACCACCGCGGCAGAGAAATTGAGCACTATCAGGTTCCTTACGGAGCCAAAGTTCTTCTCAATGACGGGGATATGGTTAAAGCCCGTCAGGAATTTGCCGAATGGGATCCTTTCAGCACCTTCATTCTGACAGAAGAATCGGGTCAAGTCAGGTTTAAGGACCTGATTCCCGGCGTGTCCATGGATGAGGTCCGGGATGATTTTACCGGTTTAATCACAGTGGTGGTTACTGAGCCCAGAGATGAAAAGCTTCAGCCGATGGTCGAGATAATTGACCCGAAGAATAAAGATGAAAACGGCGAGCCGGTGGTTAAGAAAAGATATTTTCTACCCAAGGGAGCCAACCTGGAAGTTGAAGATGGAGAGGAGGTATATGCCGGAGATATCCTGGCTAAAATTCCCAGAGAAGTCGCCAGAACCAAAGATATTACCGGTGGTTTGCCCAGGGCAGAAGAACTGTTTGAAGCCAGAAGACCGAGGAACCCGGCTGTTATTTCCGAAATTGACGGAGTTGTTCAGGTTGGAGACCTGGTTCGCGGGCACCGCAGAGTAATCGTCAGAAATGAAAGAGGCGGGGCCAAAGAATATTTGATCCCCAAGAGTGCGCACCTTCTGGTATCTGACGGAGAAAAGATTAGAGCCGGGACTCCGTTGATGGATGGACCGGTTAACCCCCATGACATTCTTAAAGTCCTCGGGGAAAAAGAACTGGCAGAGTATTTGCTCAGGGAAATTCAGGAAGTTTACCGGCTGCAGGGCGTCACCATCAATGACAAGCACATAGAAATCATAATCAGACAGATGCTGAGATGGGTCAAGATTGAAGAAGTGGGCGATACTGAGTTTCTGGTTGATGAACAGGTTGATAAGTTTAAGTTCCAGGAAGAGAACGAAAAAGTTCTGAAGAAAGGCGGAAAGCCAGCCAAAGCCAGACCGTTACTGCTGGGTATAACCAAGAGTGCTCTCAGCACCGACAGCTTTATTGCGGCTGCCTCGTTCCAGGAAACCACTCGGGTTCTGACTGAAGCTGCTCTGTATGGCAAGGTTGACTACTTGAGAAAAATCAAGGAAAACGTCATTATGGGTAGATTGATTCCGGCCGGAACCGGGTTCAGGTATTACCGTAATGTGATTCTCAGAGAAGACCTTGCGGCCAGGGAAGAGGTAGAAAAAGAGGCGGAAATCCAAGCCCGGAATTAGTGTAAAAAAAAGCAAAATAGCCTGTAATTTTCTTGACAAGACAGGCTGTTTTTGCTATTCTTCAAGCATATTTCTCGGGAAATTCATCCTGGGAAGAGAAAATTAGTATTTTCTATTATTTATAGAGGAGAATTTTAAGTGCCAACTGTCAATCAACTGGTACGAAAGGGCAGGATGCCCAAAAAGTATAAGAGCAAATCTCCGGCTCTTGATGGCTGTCCCCAGAAGCGGGGAGTATGCGTCAGGGTATTTACCACTACACCCAAGAAGCCGAATTCAGCTCTGAGAAAGGTAGCCAGAGTCCGGCTCACCAACAACGTAGAAGTTACCGCTTACATCCCCGGCATTGGTCATAACCTTCAGGAGCATTCAATAGTTTTGATAAGAGGTGGTAGAGTAAAGGACTTGCCCGGTGTCAGATACCACATAATTCGTGGTACTCTTGATGCCGAAGGGGTTCAGAATAGATTCCAGGGCCGTTCCAGATATGGGGCCAAGAAGCCCAAGGAGAAAAAAGCTTCAGGTAAGTAAGCACTTCGAGGAGATAAGAGATGCCGAGACGTGGAATAGTCAGAAAGCGGAAGCCACAGCCAGACCCACTCTATAATTCGACCCTGGTTGGGAAGTTAATCAATCTCGTCCTGCGAAAGGGTAAAAAGAGTGTGGCAGAAAGAATTGTCTACAACACTCTGGATATCCTGAAAAACAGGACCAAAGAAGACCCGCTAAAAATACTTGAAAAAGCCATAGATAATGCCAGGCCATTGCTGGAAACTAAGTCCAGGCGAGTTGGTGGAGCCACCTACCAGGTGCCGGTTGAAGTTCCTGAGCAGAGATCAATCTCCCTCGGGATGCGCTGGTTGGTAAAGTTTGCTAAAGATAGAAGTGGAAAGAGCATGGAAGAAAAGCTAGCGGCCGAAATTTTAGATGCTCTGGCTAATAAAGGCGGAGCAGTAAAAAAGAGAGAGGATACCCATAAAATGGCCGAGGCCAATCGCGCTTTTGCCCACTATAAATGGTAAAAAAGATTATTTCAGGCAAGCTGATAAATTTAGTATTTTTATTCATAAATGGAGATAAAAGTTCATGCGGTCGTGCCCGATCGAAAGAGTCAGAAACATTGGTTTCATGGCTCATATCGATGCGGGGAAGACTACAACCACAGAACGGATACTCTACTTTACCGGAATTACTTACAAGATGGGAGAAGTTGATGAGGGCACTGCCGTTATGGACTGGATGGTTCAAGAGCAGGAACGTGGCATTACCATAACTGCAGCAGCCACAACCTGCTACTGGCGGGACCACCGCATAAACATAATCGACACACCCGGACACGTCGATTTCACCGCCGAAGTTGAGCGGTCTTTAAGAGTACTGGACGGGGCTATTATCATCCTCTGTGCAGTTGGGGGTGTGGAGTCCCAGTCAGAAACAGTCTGGCGACAGGCTGATAAATACCGGGTACCCCGTTTAATTTATGTGAACAAAATGGACAGATTAGGTGCTGACCCATCAAGAGCTGTGGACGAGGTAAGAACTCGTCTGGGGGCCAGACCTCTGCCCATACAGATACCCATCGGAATAGAAGATAAGTTTAGCGGCGTGATTGATCTCGTTGAAGAGCAGGAGATTGTCTGGAAAAACGACCTACTGGGAACCGATTTCGAAAAAAGACCGGTTTCTGATCAATACCGGGAAGAAGTTGAACTGAAAAGAAGAGAAATGCTCGAAATCCTGAGCGAAGTTGACGATGAACTGATGAGAAAATACCTTGAAGACGAGGATATTTCTGCTGAAGAAATAAAAAAAGCCATCAGGAAGGGAACTATAGAGCTGAAATTCTATCCAGTTCTTTTCGGGGCTTCTTTCCGAAACAAAGGTGTTCATCCACTGCTCGATTCCATTGTGGATTATTTGCCATCTCCGGTTGACATCCCTCCGGTTAAAGGTTTTCATCCGAGAACTCATCAGGAAGAAATCAGGAAAGCTTCGGACAGTGAACATTTTTGTGCCCTGGTTTTCAAGATAATGAACGACCCCTTTCTCGGAAGCCTGGCCTATTTCCGGGTTTATTCCGGTAAACTCAAGGTTGGGGCATCGGTTTACAACGCTACTAAGGACCAGGAAGAAAGAGTTACCAGGCTGCTGGAAATGCACGCCAATAAGCGCCGGGAGATAAGCGAGGTTTATGCCGGTGACATAGCGGCTTTTGGCGGAATGAAAACTCTCTCTACCGGTGATACCCTCTGTCTTAAAAGCAGACCCATCCTGCTCGAGCCTCCGACTTTTCCGGAGCCAGTGGTTTCAGCAACCATAGAACCCCGAACCAAAGCCGACCATCAACGACTTTTCAACGCTCTGGAGAAGTTCATGTCAGAGGACCCGACTTTCAGGCTGACTCAGGACCCCATGACCGGACAGACTCTGGTCCAGGGTATGGGTGAGCTGCACCTGGAAATTATCATGGACAGGCTGGTCAGGGAGTTTGGAGTTCAGGCCAGGCTGGGCCGACCTCAGGTTGCATATAAAGAGACTATTACCCGTGAAGCCGAGGCTGAAGGCAAGTTTATCCGTCAGCTGGCTGGAAAGGGTCAGTACGGACATTGCGTAATTAAAGTTGAACCGCTCAGTCGGGGCCAGGGTTTTGAGTTTGTCAACAAACTGAAATCTGGAACTATACCTCAGGAGTTTGTCCCGGAAATTGAAAAGGGCGTGAGAGAAGCCATGGAGGCCGGTCTGGTAGCCGGTTATCCGGTGACTGATGTTCGGGTGACGCTTTTAGAGAGCAGCTATCATGAAGTTGATTCGGTGGCCATTGCCTATAAAATAGCCGCGGCCATGGCTTTCAAAGAGGCCGGACAGAAAGCCAACCCGGTTATTCTGGAACCTATTATGAAGCTGGAAATTGTTACCCCGGACGAATACGTAGGCGGGCTGGTTGGCGATATCAACGCCAGACGGGGCCGCATTGAAGCTATGGAGCTTAAAGGCAGCTCCAGAGTCATCAGGGCACTTGTGCCCCTAGCTGAAATGTTCGGTTATGCCACGATCCTGAGGACCATAACTCAGGGGCGAGGGGCTTTTTCTCTGGAATTTTTCAGCTATGACCAGACGCCACCTGATGTCCAGGAACATATAATAGCCAGAATTGAAGGGAGAATTCCCTTCGACGAAGCGAGGAGGTAAAAAGACATGGCGAAGGAAAAATTTGAGAGGAAGAAGCCGCACGTTAACATAGGGACGATTGGGCACATTGATCATGGTAAGACGACGTTGACGGCGGCGATAACGAAGGTATTATCGACGAAGGGACTGGCGCAGTACAAGAGTTATGATGAGGTGGCGAAGGCTGATGCGAAGATGTTTCGTCGGGATGCGACGAAGATATTGACGGTGGCCTTATCGCATGTGGAGTATGAGAGTGAAAAGCGGCATTATGCGCACATAGATTGTCCTGGGCACGTTGATTACATTAAGAACATGATAAGCGGGGCGGCACAGATGGACGGGGCGATACTGGTGGTGGCGGCGGATGATGGGCCGATGCCGCAGACTCGGGAGCACATTTTGCTGGCACGGCAGGTGGATGTACCGGCGATAGTGGTATTTATCAACAAGGTGGACTTGGTGGATGATCCGGAGATACTGGATTTGGTGGAGTTAGAGGTTAGGGAGCTTTTGAGCAAGTATGAATTTCCTGGGGACAAGACGCCGGTGATACGGGGTAGTGCGACGAAGGCACTGGCGGATCCTGAGGGTGAGGGTGGCAAGGCGATATGGGAGTTGATGAAGGCGCTGGATGAATTTATACCGGAGCCGGTGCGTGAGATAGACAAGCCGTTTTTGATGAGTATAGAGGATGTATTTTCTATTACTGGTCGTGGTACGGTGGTGACAGGCAGAGTAGAGAGAGGGGTAGTGAAGGTAGGGGATGAGGTAGAGATAGTAGGTTTTGGAGAGACGAGGAAGACGGTGGTGACTGGTGTGGAGATGTTCCGGAAGATTTTGGACCAGGGGCAGGCTGGGGACAATGTAGGTTGTTTGTTGAGGGGCATTGGTAAGGATGAAGTGGAGCGTGGTCAGGTTTTGGCCAAGCCTGGTTCTATAACGCCGCACAAGAAGTTTCGGGCTCAGATTTATGCTTTGACCAAGGATGAGGGTGGGCGGCACACTCCGTTTTTCACTGGTTATCGTCCGCAGTTTTATTTTAGGACGACTGATGTGACTGGTACGGTGAAGTTACCGGCCGGGGTGGAGATGGTGATGCCCGGGGATAATGCTAACGTTGAGGTGGAGCTGATCACCACGGTGGCCATGGAGAAGGGCCTGCGGTTTGCCATTCGTGAAGGCGGCCGGACGGTCGGAGCCGGAACGGTTACCGAAATCCTGGA
>CAYQZX010000006.1:0-29347 GCA_964422165.1 uncultured Eubacteriales bacterium
CGCTGGAATACATAGCTGGTTCCGCCTGGATGATGGTCTTTATCCAGCACCAGGACTCGCAGTCCCTTTTGGGTGAGGAAGGCAGCACAGGTCAACCCGCCCAGGCCGGCCCCAATGATAATTACATCGTATTTCACAGCTTTTTATCCATTTTATCAGACAAAGCCCAGGAAAATAAATTTTAAAGCCACGGACTTTAATGGAAATTAAGTTTTCCTTTTCCTGATTACACCAGAATATGTTATGAACCTGATAAATTATAAAAATAATTGCTTTGAGATAATTCTTTGTCCTTAGATCAATTTATTTTCAAAATTTTTTAATCTGGAAGTTCTCATGCCAGGCCCGGTTTTTTTGTTTTTCTCTTTAAGCCGCTGCCGTGGAGAGATAATAAGATCATTGCTGAAGAAATGGCAAGTTAGCCAGCGGGCTTTGAGGAAAGCAAACAGGACGCTACTATTATTTTTTAAGCTCACTTGAGTTTTGAGAAGCTTTGGGCCTAACTTATTTAATTTCCCTGATGTAAATATTCTTAAAATACAAGGGGGTGTTGTGGGCCTGGAGCTCAATCTGGCCGCAGCGGTAAATTGGCTTGTCCCGCTCCCAGTAATTTTCCATGACCACGTTGTCCACTACCATTTCGCCGTTAAGGTAAACCGTCACCCGCTCCTCAACCATTTTGATGTAAAAAGTATTCCAGGTGCCGACCGGATTATCGGCGCGTTTTAAAGGTTTGTTTGGATTTTTCTGGTTGTTATAAAGTCCGCCCGAACCCTCGGGCCACTGGGCCGGGTCCCAGATCTGAACCTGGGGTGAGCCCCGAAGATAAATTCCACTGTCGCCGCCCGGTTCTATTTTCCAGTCCACAAACAGCTCAAAATCGCAGTAATCTTTGGCCGTACATAGGCTGTGACCCTTTCCATCAAAAAACAGCACCCCATCAACCACCCGCCAGTGCTGGCGCATATCTTCATCAGCCTTTTCCTGGGCCGCCCGCAGTTCTTCAGGTTTCATCTTCACCCGCTGGACCGGGTCGCCGACCAGCCCTTTCCAGCCGTAAAGGTCCTTACGGTTAAAAAGAGGTTCAAAGCCTTCCTGCCGCAGGAGCTTATCCAGGTAAATTTCAGTTTCTTCTATTTCATAGTTGTCTTTGAGTAGCGCCACCGCCTTTTTTACTATTATTATTGTTTCCAACCCCCGAAGCCCTTCTTCTCCAGCTATCGGTCGAGCCAGACGGCAGATTAAAGTCGCTGCTCTCTCTTTTAAGTTTTCCTCTGCCAGAAAGCTGGACAGTTCTCTGAGAGCTCTTATATCTCTTACGCTTCCCCAGGCTGTAAGCAGGAAATTTATTTCGTCTGGATAAACGGCCAGCGATTTTACTTCTTGCAGTAAACTGAGCTTCTCCTCAGTGCTGGCGATCGCACTTCTCATCAATCTGGCCAGTCCCTGAAAAGCCAGGTAGCGAACCTTGCGGTCGCTATCAGTTTTAATCAGGTTAACCAGATCCGGTGCGGCTTCAAACTCAGGCCAGCCGGTTACGGCCGCTATAGCCGCCGCGCTTATTTCCGGGTTTTTATCGTTGATTAAATTCACAGCTTTTTTCGAACATTCGGAACCGCCAACCTGAGGCAGCAGCTTAATAAGCTCGGCTCGAGCTTTTCCTGTCTTTTTATCTAAAAATTCTAGAAAAGTTGTTTGCCTCTGGTCTTCCTCCTGAATCTGCCTTAAGGCAGCAACCACGGCTTTCTGGTATCCCGCTGCGAGGGCCGGGTTGTCCAGAGCTGTCAGTTTCTCAATAAGCCAGGCCAGGTCTTCGCGCTCAACTACCTGAGCCAGGAAATCTGTGGCTGCTTTCTTCAATTGTGGATTTTCGACCTCTATGACTGAGATAACGGTCTTTTTCCATTCCGGCCCGACGAAATCCTGGAGTTCCGACAGCACTACCAGCTGGCTGGTTTCTGGTAGCCGGGAAAAACCCTCTATGATTTTTCTTTCATAAATTTCAGGTTTCAGGGTTTTAAGGAGTGACAGAATGAGCCTGACTTCAGCCTCAGAATTATTTAGCATAGAAAGCAACCGGTCAGCCGCTTCCTCTTTTTTCAGATTAAAAAAGGCCCGGATGGCCGCCAGCCTGACCGCGATTTCTTGAGCTTCAAGGAACGGCTCAATAATTTCTGGTGGCACCTGGTTTTGTCCTTTAGCCTCTCCCAGCAGTTCAATCACCGCGGCTTTGTTTTCCGTTGGAAGCGATGGCAAGCTTTCCATCAGTGTTTTATACAATGAAGGCCAGCCGTATTCTTTAGCCAGCTCAAGTGCCTGCTGCCGGTAAGCCGGCTCTTCGCTCCAGATACCCTTGATGAGAGAGGGGATGGCTTTTTCACCTTCCAGTTCTACAAGCAGCTTCAGAGCCTCGCAGCGCAAGGCTACTTCATTCTGGTCGGTGAGAACCTCAGTTGATTTTTCCGCTATCTCCGCAGCCTTTGCCCGGTAGCCATTTTCAGCCAGGCGGCGGGCAAAGCGCAGGTATAAAGCAAGAGCCTCTTGTCTTTCCCAGGCGGTTGACAGCGTGGGAAGGGAAGAAAAAAGCGGCTCTGCAGAAGGGTCAGCAATTTCAGCCAGGGCAGTCAGAGCCTGGCTTTTAATTTCAGGGTCAGGCGAGCGGGCCAGCAAGCTCAGTTTCTTTACGGCCTTTTTGCTCTTCATCATTCCCAGGGCCTGGATGACCGGTTTTCTGGATTGTGCGGGAATTCGGTCCAGGTCTTCTACTAGAATTTTTTCCAGCTCCGGTCCCTGGGCTCTAAGCATGGTTTTCACCGTGTATTCAGCCAGCTCAGGATTTTTTAGATGTGACCTGAGCAGAGAAAGATGCTTTTTGCTGATTATAAACTGCGCTTCTTCCAGCAGAAATTTTTTTATTTCCACGTTTATCGGCCGCAGTGCTAACCTCAGCAGGTTTTCAGCCAGCTTTTCTCTAAAAGTTTCAAAGCCTAGCTTTCCAGCCTGCGTGACCAGTCCGTCCACAGCATAACGCACCAGACTATCATCAGCTTCACCCGGAACTGCCAGGCGGTGGCAGAGTTCCTGCACCACAGGTGAGCCGCCCTTGAGCATCTCAGAGAATATTTTTTCCGCCTCATCCTGATTTTCTGCAGGGAGCTGTCTCAGCCAGGCCTCAACCTGAAGTTTTAGCGAGTTTTCTGTTTTCAAACTGCTATTTTCTGGCGGCTTTTCGGAGCCAGAGATGTTTGGCAGAGCAGCCATATGTTTAACAGGAGAAAAAACTAGAATCAAAATTAATAGCAGATAAAAAAGCTGCGATTTTCTTGCTGGAGGTTCTTCCTTGGAGTAGCTTTTAGCTGATTGAAGTTCAACCATTCTTGCAGAATCGGGTGCCGGCTGAGTCCTTGAGGCCGCCAGGTATTTAAAAGAAAATTCGCGGCTGTTGGAGCGGCGGGAATAAGTTGCCGGGTCAGATTTTATTTTTTTAAGCTTTGCGGTCAATATTTTTTCGGACATTTCCTCTCCGTTTTTTTCCCAGGTTCTAAATTTTGCTTTTTGGGGCTCACCCTTTTCTGCCCTCCACGTCTCTGTCTTTTTGAGATTTTTAAATCCATTTATCCTGGAGGTGGAGAAACTAAATGCTCTTTTTATAGATGTCTTGATGCTCATTTTTTATTCCAATATTGAATTCCATGGACTGCGCATGGGTTCGTTTATTAAACGGTTGGCTTCTTCATCGCCGATGAATATCTGTTTGTCCGGGTCAAACTTTAAGTTCCGTCCAAGCCGCACGGCAATTTTCGCCAAATTAACCAGGGTGCAGGAGCGATGGCCATTTTCTTCGTTCAGAGCAAACTTACGGCGCTCTCTGACGGCCTGGTGAAAATCGGTGACCTGAGGCTCGGGGTCGGGCAAAGTCTTAAGCTTTTCCGGAAGGCCGGGGATGTTGCTCCGTAAACCAGGGTAAAGCTTGCCTTCTGGACCTTCAATAAAAGGTACATCCTTCCGTTGATTTTCGCCGTCCAGAATGATTTCACAGCCATCAGCATAACGCAGGACAATTTTCCGCCAGCGGCCGCAGGCGTCTGGATGTTGCTGGGGGGCATCAACTTCAATTTCCACCGGGCTGGTCTGGTCTTTTTCCAGAAAATATTGAACCGGGTCCAGGTAATGCATACCCATATCACCCAGGCCGCCGCCATCGTAGTCCCAGTAGCCCCGGAAGGTCTGATGAACACGGTGGGGGTGGTAAGGCTTGTAAGGAGCAGGTCCGAGCCAGAAATCATAATCCAGTTCCGGCGGGATGGATTGGGGCGGAAGATAGGTTTTTCCTTGCCAGTAGAACTTCCAGTCAAAGCCGGTAGCCCCGCTGACCGTAACCCGCAGGGGCCAGCCCAGCAGTCGGTTTTGCACGATTTTTTTGATAGGTTTAACTGGCGTGCCAAAGCCGTAAAAATTGCCTTCAAACCGAAACCAGGTGTTGATGCGGAAAATGCGGCCGTAGCGTCGGACTGCTTCCACAACTTTCTGGCCTTCACCGATGGTCCTGGTCATGGGTTTTTCGCACCAGACGTCTTTTCCGGCTCTGGCGGCGGCGATGGACATCAGGGCATGCCAGTGAGGCGGGGTAACGATGTGCACAATGTCCACATCAGGTCTGGCCAGAACTTCGCGGAAATCGTAATAACCTTTTACTCCAGGACCGGCCAGCTCCAGAGCTTCCTGAAGATGCTTTCGGTCTACGTCGCAGACCGCAACCAGTCGGCCCGGATACTGAAAATGAGCTTTCCCCATACCGCCAACTCCGATGATAGCTTTGGTCAGCTCATCACTGGGAGCGGTATAACCCTGACCGCCGAGCACGTGCCGCGGCACGATTATTAGGCCGCAGGCGGCAGTCAATCCTGTTTTTAAGAATTTTCTTCTTGAGATTGGGAACTTCATTTAACCTTCAAGAATTTTTTTATCTCAGGCAAATTAATATATCAAAATTCTAGACGTGTGTATAAGAAAAATCAGGATACCATAAACAAAAGGGGACACATTCTATATTTCCTGTTTTTCCCGAAGAAGAACAAAAAATAGAGACGCCGGCTAGCGCCCCTATTTCAGCTCTATTTTAGCTTTCTATTAGCAGCTATCAGGATAGATCGAACCGATCAAGATTCATAACCTTATTCCAGGCTGAGATGAAGTCATGGATAAATTTTTCCTGAGAATCGTCAAAGGCATAGACTTCAGCTATGGCTCTGAGCTGGGGATGATGACCGAAAATCAGGTCCACCCGGGTAGCGGTCCATTTAAGAGCACCAGTCCTGCGGTCATAAGCTTCGTACACTGACGAATCGGCTGAAGACGGTTTCCACTCTGTGCTCATTTCAAGTAAGTTCACAAAAAAGTCATTGGTTAGAACTTCCGGGCGATGAGTAAAAACACCGTGTTTGGATTTCTGGAAATTGGCGTTTAAGACCCTGAGACCGCCAACCAGCACGGTCATTTCCGGTGCGGTCAGAGTAAGCAATTGAGCCCTGTCCACTAAAAGTTGTTCAGGTAGCTCGCGAAAATGGCCGTTGAGATAATTTCGGAAACCATCATACCGTGGTTCCAGATAGGAGTAAGTTTCAATATCAGTTTGTTCCTGGGTGGCATCTACCCGTCCGGGTGTGAAAGGAACAGTAATCTCGTAACCGGCTTTTCTGGCTGCCTGTTCAATAGCCACACAGCCCCCTAAAACTATCAGGTCAGCCAGAGAAACCTTCTTGCCATTAGTTCTGGCCCGAGCTGCATTAAAATCTTTCTGTATCTTCTCCAGTATGGCCAGCACTCTGGCTAACTGTTCAGGCATGTTAACTTCCCAGTTTTTCTGCGGGAGAAGGCGGATGCGGGCCCCGTTGGCTCCGCCCCGTTTATCTGAACCACGGTAGGTTGAAGCTGAAGACCAGGCCGTATAAATCAGTTCGGATATGCTCACTCCTGAAGCCAGTATTCGGGCTTTTAATTCGGTGATTTCTTTCTCTTCAATTATTGGATGGTCAAGCTCGGGTAAAGGCTCATGCCATGGTTCTATTTCCTGTGGCACTTCCGGTCCGAACCATCTTTTACGTGGTCCCAGGTCACGGTGGGTAAGCTTGAACCAGGCTCTGGCGAAGGCTTTTTCAAATTCTTCTGGATTTTCCAGGAAACGCCTGGCAATTTTTTCGTACTCTGGGTCGAAACGCAGCGCCAGGTCGGTGGTCAACATGCTTGGCGGATGCTTCTTCTGGGGATCGTAGGCATCGGGAATAATAGCCGGGCCATTTTTGGCCACCCATTGATATTTTCCCGCCGGGCTTTTGGTCAGCTCCCATTCATATTTGAACAGGTTAAAAAGAAAATTGTTGCTGAATTTGGTGGGAGTGGCCGTCCAAGTAAGCTCCAGGCCGCTGGTTATGGTGTCAGGGCCTTTACCTGAGCCGAAGCTATTTTTCCAGCCCAGTCCTTGCTGTTCAATCGGTGCGGCTTCGGGCTCGGGCCCGAGGTAGCTTTCAGGGGCAGCGCCATGACATTTGCCGAAAGAATGACCGCCGGCAATTAAAGCCACAGTTTCTTCGTCATTCATTCCCATCCGCTTGAAAATCTCCCGGATGTCTCTGGCTGCAGCCACTGGGTCCGGATTCCCACCCGGTCCTTCAGGATTGACGTAAATGAGACCCATTTGGGTGGCGGACAGAGGCCCTTCAATTTCACCGTATTCCGTTCTTCTCCTGTCCTGCAGCCATTCTTCTTCTGGACCCCAGTAAACACTCTCGTCTGGTTCCCACCAGTCCTCTCGGCCGCCAGCAAATCCATAGGTTTTAAAGCCCATTGACTCCAGGGCCACATTGCCCGCGAGAATTATAAGGTCGCCCCAGGAAATCTTGCGGCCGTATTTCTTCTTAATTGGCCAGAGCAATCTTAATGCTTTGTCAAGGTTGACGTTATCCGGCCAGCTGTGCAGCGGTGGAAATCGGATTTGACCGGCATTGGCCCCACCGCGGCCATCAGCGATACGGTAAGTGCCGGCACTATGCCAGGCCAGGCGAATAAACAAACCACCATAGTGGCCGAAGTCAGCCGGCCACCAGTCTTGTTTTCTGGTCATTAATTCCCTAAGGTCTTGCTTAACCGACTCCAGATCCAGACTTTTAAATTCGCTCTGGTAGTTGTAGTCCTGGCCCATGGGATTGCACTCTGGGGAATTCTGATGAAGGATTTTCAGGTTGATTAAATTTGGCCATCTGTCCCAGATGGATTTGATTTTCCCAGCGATCTTTTCGTGGGTTTGCTTGTTAGAAATTGGTTTGTTTTCCATGCCTTTTCTCCTTAATGTTTTTAAAACCCAGGGGGTTTTTATTAGAAATGCTCTTATTTTTTTGATGGCATTTAGGACATAGACCGGTAAAAATGATCCTTGATTCAAAGACAATTAGACCGGTATTTGATAAAGAGGGGATTTCAATTTCTTTTAATTTTTCGTCATTAACGTCTATTATCACATGACACCTAAGACAATGAAAATGGTGGTGATTTTCCAGTACTCCATCGTACCTTCTTAAGTCCTCAAAATCCTCAACGATTCTGGCCACTCCTATTTCGACAAATTTCTGCAGTGTTCGATTCACCGTGTCAAAGGAAATGTTAGGATACTTGCTCTTTATTCTTTGATATACCCTAGTGGCCGAGGGATGTTCATTATATTTAATGAGTTCCTTGAATATTTCCACTCTCTGAGGGGTAATTCTTAAGTTGTGCTTTTTGCAGGCTTTGTAGAAATTCTCCAGCAGTACATCTAAATGATTATTATTCATAATAATTACGATATAGGAATTATTCTTATTTGTCAACAGACTCACTCTTATTGAAAAATGAAGGCAAGATTCTTACCCCAGTTTTTTCTTGAATTTTTATGTTTCATTAGAATTGCTTGGATAACCTGGATTTCATAGCCAGCTGTGGTCGCATTAGTAAGTGTTGATAGCTTAAACATATTAAAAGAGGCTTAACCAAAAAGAAATTGGGGGCTTGACATTAAAACCAGATTTTTTTAAATATGATAATGTAAGGGAAGGAGGGTATTTTAACCCCGTTCAATCATTGTTCATTTCCTTAATAATTTAACGCACTAATTATAGCGATATCTTTATTAAGGAAGGATAAAGATGCCTAACTGTATTTTAAAGAAGGGTTTAGTTTTTTTATCTGTTTCGGTATTAATATTAACACTGGCCGCACTCATCACAGAAGCTCAATCGCAGTTTGAGGCAATCAAGCTGGAAGACATTAGGTCAGCCAGTCTATCTTCAGCCAGGATTCCCGGACAGAGCCTTGTTCCCAATACCATAATCCTCTTTCGTACCGACGAAGGCCGGTTAGGTAAATTGCTTATTAAATCCAGCGAGACCGACCTGATTCTAGCCTGGGTAACTTTTGACTCCGCAGGAACCATTCACAGCAGAGGAGATAATCTGATTATCCGGAGAACCTACACCTGTGACCTGGATACTGGCCGAGAGAGTCAGGCCTCAGCTGATTTCTGGTGGCAGATAGCGAGTGCCTCAGAGCGATATCTAACCCCTCGGAATGGAGCAGCGTTCGCTATTTATATTGGTTCATCTCAGCCTCCGACTCAAAAGCTTATAATCGGTCAACAGGTCAAAACAGCCGCTGACGATACTTCCAAAACTGTTGAGAGCTCTAAGCAAGCTGGAAAAGCCAGTCAGATCCAGATTAAAGAAAAGCTTTCTGGTTTATTCAAAAAAAGTGAACAGCAAATTTCAGGCCAGTTCACTTCTGTTACAGGTGAGCCCCCGGCCTCTTTTCAGAGGGTCACTTACAGGTTTAAAGACGGTGTTATGGTTATCAGGAGAGAAAAAAGTCAGAGATTTATCAATAATCTAAAAGTGGCTGAAGAAGTGACTCAGGAGAAAACCCTGAGCCTGACACCGAAGATGAAACTTCAACAGGGAGCGTTGATTGAACGCAGAATATTGGTGGAAACCGGGATATCAGCCTTGGAAAGGAATAAAATCATTTATGATGAGACCACCAAACTGGCGGCCAAAGTGACCGGCCAAACTAGTCTGAGAAACCGAGAATATCTGACTCTATCTTGTCCCCAAATCTATGAGGTTCTGGATGAATTTGAAATACCCCAGCAAACTGTCACCCTGACCAGCGGCAACATAACTCCTTTGACTCCTCCCGATGTCCAGTTTCAATACCGCCGAACCAGCACTGGTGCTATTTCTCTGAGAAGCAGAGAACGGTGGCATATAAAAGACCCGTGGCTTATGATTACCTTCGATGATGTTCCCCTTGTGGCCTATACTTCAGAAGGACGTAGCATCAACGTCAGGTTAAGTGGGAGAATCGGGCTCACACCTATTAGGGTCGACGGTAGATACACTGGCTTCAGTGGCTATGAATTCAAGCTGAGCTCAGGCGAGGAGATTTCTTTAAAAGTCACCGTGGCCATGAATATCAAAGAAGACCTTAAGATCCCCCTATTTGCCATAGATATACCGGCTGCTATTGCCACTATCCGAGGAGGTTTTTATCTTTTGGTCGGGGTGGACGGCAGCTTTACTCTTGTAGCCGAAGCAACCGAGTGGCTGGAAGCTGAGGCGGGAGTTCGCGGAGGTACCTTCTTATGGATACCTACGGGCTTTGACCCTTTTTTTAATCTCAATAAGGGTTTTGAATCTGACGCTTATTTTGCCGGGCAGATAAATGGCTATATCAAGGGCGGCCCACTTGTTGAAATAGAACTACTGGGTTGGGACCTGTTAGGCGCTGGCGGGCTGGTCGGCATGGGCATTGATTGTCAGGTTCTGGGTTCAGGCTCCGATAGTATCCTTGACGTTGATATATATGGGTCTATTGAACTATACGCCGCACTATTCGGAAAAAGAATAAACCTGGTCAATAATACCTTTAGTCTTTATCACCTACAGAAGCCCAACACGGCAGGCTATGATGTTAGGTATCTTGAGGTCTGTGCCTGGCGCAGAGTCCTCTGGGGTGAACTTAAGAAAGACCTGGGCAATGGCCAGTTTGAGCCGGTGGCCGCGCATTTAACCTTTGAGGTCAAGAAGTTAAATAACGAAGGAAAAGAAGAAAAATATTATGCCACAGGCCGGTCAGATGCAGAAGGAAAATTTAAAATAGACTTTCCTTTTGCTCTTTATTACGGGGACAAGATTCGCTTGATTAAGGTAGGAGATACCTCTATCAATTCGTCGGCTGCCGCCCCGACTATCCCATTTAAACGGCTCAGAATTGAATATGCCGATTTCTTTAATGATGTCTGCCGCGGACAGGTAGAAGCTGCTATGGTGAAGAACTGGACCACGGGAGAATGGGAACAAATTTCCTACACCGGAAACATACGTTTGAATAATGGTGCTCGTACTACCTGTGACGGAGATGGTAATTTCTTGCTCTCCTACGATTTTAAACCAGGTGAAAATGTTATTGCCAGCATAGATTTTAACGGATTCGTGGTTAATTCACCTCCTTTACAGACCGATGTTGCTTTTTTGGGTAAGCGTTTTATAGAAGCCAGTAATTTAAGTGAATATACCGAGTCTTCCGGAAGGTTGGTAGAGAAAAGAGTAGACAGAGAGCATTTCCAGGTGGTAAACCTTCGTGGCCAAAAGCAACCCAGCCTTCCAGGAAATTACCAGGCAGATTACTTCCACTATGTGACCTTGTCTCAGATCTTTGAATACTTCACCGGACGGCCGATCATCCCGCCAAGGTTATTAGAAACCAAAAATTATAGTTTCAGGTTATCTCCGTGTGACTCAGGAGCAGCTGAATTAGTTCAGGATTTTACTGAAGAATGGAGCTGGGTGGCAGATAGTACCATAAAAGGTGGTATGCAAGTCCAGAAAGCTCCTGGCGTTTTATCTAAGGTTGGTTCTGAGATTAAAATGGCCAGAGGGGCTCAATTCGCCGCAGGTTCTGTTCCCTTCTTCAGGTATGACTCAGATAAAACGCGGGCGCAAGGCAACCCGGTAGACGAGGGAGTTCAATGCCTGGTCAGAATAGGAAAGCTTTTCTTTAATTACGAAGGCGCGGAGATAGAGGTTCAAGACTTAAGCGAGAAGCAAGTAAGACAGGGACATGAACCGCCAAGGAGTGGCGTTAATCCCGGATTGCGGGAAGTTCTGGACAGGATTGACAGCCGGATCAATCCCGGCAGACTTTCCAGGCTGGACCCCATCTCAAGTCGAGTAAATCTGCCGCTTAATCAAATCCGTATTCAGCAGGAAGTGCGGAGATAAATATCAGAAGAATATATTCTGGAGAAGAAAACAGATTTAAAAATAGATTAAAGCAAAAGCTAGTTAGTTTAATTTATAATATAAGAGGGGAAAGGGTATTTTATTTTAATGCTTTTATTTCTCTCTCATAATATATCTCAGCGAGGTAGAAGTGCCCTCTTGCCAGGTTCAGATTAGGTTGGGTTTATATTTTCTGTCACCCGGGGTTTACACCTCCTTTGATTTAAGAGTTTCAACAAAATTTTTAAACCGCAGTCCTGCTTTTGCAAGTTCTAATCTCAAAAAGCCTCTGGCCTGTTCAACCTTAATTCCGCTAGCTGAAGGCCAACACCGTACTGCTTCCAGATACTCCCCTTTGACTGGATACCATGTCTTAGCCTGGATGAAAACGGACCTTGACAAATTTTAATCTGTCGATAAATTATATTCGAGACTATGTCAGGCCCACGAGGCCATCCCGGTCTCAAGATGGAGGTGGCTCGTGGGTTTGCGCCCGAAATCAGTCAAGAAAAGAAAGCCAGCCAAACCCAGAAAACCAGGGACTGCTCTTTTAATAATAGATTGGCAGCGATTTTTTATTGACCCGCATTCTGCAGCCTTCATTCCAGAGACGGTCAAAGTCCGGCCCCGGCTTGAAGCTCTCATCAACCTTTTTCAGGAAGCCCGGCTTCCAGTGCTGGCCTCGACTCACAGTAACAGAGCTGACGATGACAACAATTTTCTTAAATTTTACGGAAGAGTCATAAAACGGGGGAGCAAATGGTCAGCTCTGGCTCCACCCTTAAATTCCTTAAAAAACCTAAAAACCTTTGAAAAAGAAACCTATTCGGCTTTTGAAAACCCCAGATTTTGTCGTTTCCTGAAAGCCCAGAAGATAAAAAGAATTGTACTGGCCGGGGTCCAGACTGACCGCTGTGTGTTGGCCAGTGCTCTATCTGGTTTTGACCGTGGTTTTGAGATTATGGTGGCAGCGGATGTCTGTTCCAGCAGAAGCAAATTCCGCCACAGAATGGCCTTGAATTTGATGAAGACCTCTTGCGCCAGGGTTCTTAAAGTAGCCGAGTTAGAGAGATTGTTCAGGAGTCAAGCTACAGATGAAGAAAAATAAGGAAATTGCCGACCTGACAGTTGTAGGTGGAGGCCCGGCTGGGATGACAGCGGCCCTGGAAGCCTCCCGACTGGGCCTTAAGGTTATCCTGATTGAAAGAAATGAGCTGGGAGGCAGTCTGCGGTTGGCAAGAAAGGTGGCCAATTTCCCGCCCTGGCCGCCAGTTGCCGGCTCTTTTCTGGTAGAAGTTTTCCAAAAAAGGATTTTTTCAGCTGGTATAGAGATCCTCAAGGACCAGGTCCTTAGGTTGAAATCTCCTGACCATACCCAGAAGTGTTACCACCTTGTGCTGAAAAAATTTGGGCAACTCAGGTCAAGAACAGTAATTTTAGCCACCGGTCAGGAGTTTTTTCTTCCTGAGGGTTTGAATTTTAAAAGAGAAGCTTATTTTTTCCCGGGGGAACTGGACCTCTATCGGCTGAAAAGGGGAAGCAAGATGGCTATCATCGGAGGTGGAGAAGTGGCTCTGGACCAGGCTCTTCTTTACGCCGATTGGGGGGCGGAAGTGGTGGTGTTCTCCAGAAGCTCGCTTAAAGCTAATCCTGAGCTCTTGAAAGAGGTTGAGAGCAGTGAGGTCAAAATTCGGTTAAATGCGGTATTGTTCTCCACTTGCCAGAGAAAAACTTCAGGTGTAGTTGTTAAATGGATTTCAGCTTCAGGTGGAGATTATAAGGAAGAGTTTGATTACCTGGTGGTAGCTTGCGGTAAAAGACCATCCCTTCCCGTGATAAGCGGGCGGAGTGTCTTTGAACTGCCGCTTTCTGAAGACTACCCTGGAGTAGCGACTCGACTGCCAGGTCTTTACCTGGCTGGTGACTTAAAAAATGGCCGGCAAAGATATGTGTCTCTGGCTGTAGCCGATGGCCTGCTGGCAGGTTATGAAGCCTTCAGATTTATAGAAAATATGAGAAAAAGGGGTGAATTATGAGGAAACACTGGGAAATTATTAAAAAGATTGGCCAGGAGAATGTGGCCTGGGTTTATTTGCTTGGCTCGAAATTAGAACAGGGCGTTTTTATTGAATGTGTTGATGCTTACGACCCCAGGTATTCAGCCAGGCAAAAATGGGTGGTCATTCTCTCCAGCCAGAAGGGTTGCCCGGTAAAATGTCGGTTTTGCGATGCTTCGTTCTACTTCCGGGGGAATTTAAGCTCTGAAGAAATTTTAGAACAGCTTGATATCGTCCTGGAACCACATAAAAACGGAGATGACTGCCTGCATTCAGAAAAGATAAAACTGCACTTTGCCCGGATGGGAGAACCAGCTTTTAACCCGGCCGTGCTTGAAGTTCTGAGTGAAATTCCGTCTATTTACCCGGAAATAAACTTTATTCCTACTGTTGCTACTGTGGCTCCAGCTGGGACGGAGGAGTGGTTTGAGAAGCTAATAGATATTAAAAATGCTTATTATTCTGGCGGTCGTTTTCAGTTGCAGTTTTCGGTAAACTCATCTGATGAAGATTTTAGAGATTACTTGATGCCGGTCAAGAAATGGTCAGCACAACAAATCAGCCAGTATGGACATAGTTTTTTCCGGCCGGGGGACAGGAAAGTTACCCTCAATTATGCCCTGTCCGAAAATACACCCTTTGAAGCCGAGAAGATTTTAGGAACTTTTGACCCCGAAGTATTCCTGGTTAAGATTACACCGGTCAACCCAACTTATCAGGCTGCCAGGGCTGGCTTACAAACCGAGCTGAAGTTTGACGGAAGCTATTCCGAAAGGCTGGCCCGGAAGCTGGATAAACTTCAGAGCCGGGGCTATGAAGTAATAATCTCCATCGGTTCTCTGGAGGAAATAAAAGTTGGCTCCAATTGTGGCCAGCTGGCTTTTTATGAAGTCAAAGAAATGGAATCCATCAAGTCTGATATTAAGCTTGAGAATAAGGCAATTTGAAATTGATCCATATTCTTATTGATTGGTCTTTTGAAGGATGATGGCAGTTCGAGAAATAATTATTGTGCATACCAGAAGAAGCAAGCTGATTAACCTTAAAGTGCTTTGTGGTGGTCTTTTTTGAGCTCAATGTTCAATCATAAAGCAGATAAAGTGGTGTAGACGGCAACCCGATTTTTGGGTAATATCACCGTAATTTTTGGGTGTGAGGTAATCAGGTATGATTGAAAAAGAAAAGAGGAAAAAAATCAAACTGGCTTCACTCTCTCTTACCCTGGTTTTAATCTTTATGACTGAACTGGCTCTGGCTGATGACCCGGTTCGGATTGAGAAAAAAGAAGAAGTTTTAGTAGTAGCTTCCAGGATTCCCGTCAGCCTGGCTGAGGTCGGAAGACAGGTGATAGTAATCAAAAAAGAAGATTTGCGTCAGTTGCCCGTCAGGACTCTATCAGAGGCGCTGAAGTATTTTGCCTCCATTGACCTTCAGGAAAGGGGAAGTTTTGGGGTCCAGGCTGATTTGTCGATGCGGGGTTCAACTTTTCAGCATGTTCTGGTACTGGTGGATGGAGTCAGAGTTAATGATTTACAAACGGCTCATCACAACCTTAATCTCTCAATACCACTTGAATCTGTAGAGAGGATAGAGATTCTTAAAGGAAGCGGGTCTTCGCTCTATGGAGCAGATGCTTTTGGCGGAGTGATAAACATAGTGACTAAGAATTCCGAAAAAAATAGCTTTAGCGGGAAAGTAGCTGGCTATGAATATCAAACCTGGGCAACCACTGCCGCGCTGGGAATCAGGCAAGGGAAAGTATCCAGTCTGTTATCCCTGGAACGAAATGTTTCTGATGGCTTCATGGCTGATAGGGATTTTGATCTTTTTTCCCTATGTCAGAAGTTGACTTTTCCTTTAGGAAAAACACAAGTAGAGGCTTTGATCTCCCACAGTGAAAAAGATTTCGGGGCTTATGACTTTTACACTCCGGGGAGGAACTTTCCCTCAAGAGAAGCTATCAGGGCAACTTTCCTTAACCTCAGGCTAACCGGGAATGCTGGCGAGAACACCATAAGACAAGAATTGTATTATCGGTCACATTTTGACCGGTTTATATTGGACCGCACCAGGCCGGAATTTTATACCAATGAAACAAAAAACTATTATCTTGGATATAACCTGGTGTTTAAGGGAAAGAAATTCTCTACCGGGCTGGAGTTGGTCAGTGAAGATTATTCAAGCCTAGTGGGTGGTCAGCATTCTAATCTGAGACTTGCTCTTTTTGCCGAAGTAAGAAAAGCTGTGCTGAAAAAGTTGATTGGGAACCTCGGTGCCCGTCTTGACTATCATCAGACCTACGGTTTTAATTTTTCGCCTGATTTCTGTTTGAGCTATCTAGTTTCTTCTGACTTTAAAATTAGAGCCAGTGTCGGTGGTTCGTACCGGGCTCCTTCTTACACAGAACTTTATTACCAGGATCCAGTTAACTTTGGAAATGCCAGCCTCAAACCTGAAAAAGGCATAAATTGCGAAGTCGGAGTGGAGGCTGCGCTTTTGGGAGCAGTAACGGCGGAGTTTTCTTTATTCCAGCGACAGGAAAAGGACCTTATTGATTGGGTTAAAAGAGATAATAAATGGCAGGCGGAAAACATAAGGGAAAGAAGGGTAGGCGGCACAGAAATTCTTCTAACAACGACTGGTTTGAATAGCTTAACCCTGAGGCTCAGCGGAGCTGTGAACTGGGTTAGAGAAAAAAGTCCTGAGGAGATTTATAAATACGGATATAGGGTGCCAAAGCATTTGGTGTCTTTGACAGTCAGTTATGCTCCAGTTAGGTCTTTAAGCTTTGGCCTGCAGATAAATCATCGCCAGAGGTTCGACGGCGAAGCTTATACTTTAATAGATTTGAGAGTGGTAAAGAATTTTGGTTTTTTTGAGATTTTTCTTGAAGGCACTAATCTGACGAATGTTAAGTATGAGCATGTAAAAGGAGTTCTTATGCCCGGAAGATGGCTGGGAGGCGGGTTGCAATTCCGAATTTAATGGCTTAGAATAAGTCTATCATCAAGGTTATTTTCAGTTTATGAAGGAAGACACTGAATTCAGTTAGTGAAGGGTGGTTGATTTTAATTTTAGAGGGCAACTTTTTTACTCAACATATCAGGGCAGGAGGTTTTGATGAGTAAAAATTATGTCTGTCCCAATTGTGGTTTTGTTGGTGAACCTAAAAGGTATACCAAGGGCAGCCTGGGATGGGAAATTCTGCTGTGGGTTCTGGGTATTTTGCCTGGTCTTTTCTACTCCATCTGGCGCCTTTCCACTCGTTATAATGGTTGTCCGAAATGCGAATATCCTTATATTGTTCCGGAAGATTCTCCTAAAGGGCAGGAAATAATCAAGAAGCAGCTGTGAATGTACTTAGCAGGTCAGAAGGCCGGCTGATTGTAACCTGGCCCAGTGCCGGTTAGTTCAGCCTAAGTATTGAAAGAACCAAATAAATCTCTTTTTCCACGCCCGATAATTCTGTAAATTTTGTCCAGGCCGGCATACGAAATTCATGGCTGGAAGCTGGCCTCACCTACAGAGGTCTTGAAATACCTCAGCCGACAAAATATTGACATGGTAAGAATGTTTGTATTAAATTTTCCTTCTTGAAATGGTGAAAAGGGATGAGTCCTTTTCTTTCTGTAGCAAAGGGGTAAATAGATTTTAATGACATTCCTCAAAAGTATCATCTTTAGAGGCATAAATAAGAAGGGCAAAAGTTGAGCGCCTGGCGAGAAGATAAGCTCTGGAAAGAACAGAAAAGATTTATCATCGCCACCGCGGCTTTTGGTTTTTTCTTTCCCCTTTTATTTTTTCTTTTTTTTGATTTATTAATCAATTTTTTCAGTTTCCTTTTGATAATTATCTTGCCCACCCTGTTCTTAGGCTTTGTTCTTCTGAAGTCAATTGAAACCCACAGAGGCTTCCTTGATACTCTAAGGGATTATTGCACTTTTATCCCCATTCATTATGCCGAAGGTGAGAGCCTTCTGGAGCGCCGCTTCAACGCTACCTATGCTTTGATTTTGACAAATGTTTTCGTCCATTACGCGATAGAACTTCTGGGACCGCATTTCAGGGAGCTGGTGGAATCTTATTTTGCTTGTCTTCCTGACCACCTGGAAATATGGAATGTGGCCCTCAGCCCGCTGACGGCCATGTTTTTGCATGGCGATGCAGAACATCTCTGGGGCAACATGGTCTTCCTGTGGATATTTGGACTAGTCCTGGAGAGAAGGATTGGCTGGCAAAAATTCTTGCTGATCTATTTTGTAACCGGTTTATTTTCTTCAATTATTCCGCCTTATTTGCACCTCGTTCTTTTCCAGGATTGGTACAGTGCCCTGGGGGCCTCTGGTGCTATCTCAGGCATTATGGGGGCTTTTGCTTTCAGGCTGTTTTACAAAAGAATGGTCTTCCCGTTTCCCATCCTGGGCCTTTTCTCTTTGCTTTTTGGCCTGAACCTTAAGGTCAGAATAAATTCTCTGATGTTAATTATGACTTATTTTTTCTTTGATTTTTTGGGAAGTCTATTCCAGCTATCAGGTGTATCTGTAGGCATAGATTACCTCGGTCATTTGAGTGCCACACTCCTGGGAATGTATCTGGCTTCAAGGCTAAAATTTGAAGATGTAGCAATGGAAGAGATGATGCTGGAGAGGGCTCTGACAGCCGTTGATGAAAAGGGTAATAATCAGCTGGCTGAAAAATATCTTCAACTTATTTTGGAAAAAAATCCTGAGCGGTGGGAAGCCATGGTGCCTCTGGCCAGGATAAAGAACAGGTTTGGGCCAACGGAAGAGGGCGAAAGACTTTATCTTAAAGCCATCAGTTTACTAATAGATAGGGAGCCTGAAAAAGCGGCCGAAATATTTGCCGAGTATTTTGGCCTTTATCACCGGCCTCTGGAAGCACCAAAGCAATACCTGCTAACCGAAATTCTGGAGAAACTCGGGAAATATGGTCTGGCCGCCCGGGCCCTGGAAATCCTGGCAGATGACCCGGCCACACCCGAAGCCTGGCGCCCGAGAATTCTTTACCGGGCGGCCCGACTGCTGGAAAAGCAGGAATTTTATGAAGCGGCCTGTTATCGCTATGAGCAGCTTCTCCAGAAATATCCTGATTTTAAGGAGGCAGAAAAGATACGTTTCAAGCTGGAAAGACTGAAAACAGTAAGGAGCGATACCACCTGGCTGTCTTATGTTAAAAAGGCCAGTGGAGGTGGTTCAGTGTCTGTTTCTTGAAAAAAATAATAATAGTAGTAAAGATTTACTTATCCGACTGGCAGCACGAATGCAGACAGGAGAGCATGGGTCTTTTTTCCTCTTGCTTCTCTGATTTAATTAAGGTTAAACTCAAAAGAAGAAATCAGGAGGGCAGAAAATGAAAAGTCATAGAAAAGGCAGAAAACAGCCAGGTCTGAGAGCGCGGGAAATGTTAGACCTTAGAAAAATCAGCATTGTCCTGATTATTATTGGCCTGTTAATGATTACTTTCTCCGGGCTTCAGGGCCAGACAAAGGATTATAAAGCTTCGCTTTTTGGGATTAAGTCAAACGGCACCACTTTAAACACCCGCTCGATTCAGAAGGCCATTGACTTTATCCATGAAAACGGGGGCGGACGGCTGGTTTTTGATGTGGGACGGTATCTGACCGGGACGATTTACCTGAAGTCCAACGTCACCATCCACCTGCTGGAGGGAGCAGTGCTGGTCGGTTCACCCAATCCCTTTGACTACGATACCAGGCGCAACTGGACGGCACTCATCTTTGCTCTGGAACAGGAAAACGTGGGTATCACTGGTGAAGGCGGCGTCATTGATGGTCAGGGGTTTGTGGTGGCTAACAATCTGGTGGATTTGATTCACAAGGGACTGGTTAAAGATGACTTAAGAAATGACCGGCCACGGGAGACAATCAGGCCTCAGAACATCTATTTCTGGCGGTGTAAAAATGTCCGTATAGAAGGCATTACTCTGAAAGACCCGGCCAGCTGGAACCAGCAGTACGACCAGTGTCAGAATGTGGTCATAAAAAATCTTATTATTGACAGCAAATCCTACTGGAATAATGACGGTGTGGACATTGTGGATTGTGATAACGTGGAAGTGGCCAATCTTTACATTGATGCCGCCGACGACGGCATCTGTCTGAAGTCACACGATGAAAAAGCGGTCTGCCAGAATATCTATATCCACAATAATGTGATCAGGACCAGTGCCAATGGAATTAAATTCGGAACAGCCTCTCTGGGTGGCTTCAGGAACATCAGGATAATTGATAATGTGGTCTATGATACTTACCGCTCAGCCATTACTTTTGCCGCAGTGGACGGCGGATTTGTGGAGGAGGTGGTGGTGGACAGGCTTAATTCCATCAACACCGGCAACGTCATTTTCCTGAGGATAGGTGAGCGCTGGCGGCCCGGCAAGAAGGGTCGGATGCGGAATATTTCAATTTCCAACGTTTATGCCGAAGTTCCGGCCACCAAGCCAGATGCCGGTTACAATTATGAAGGACCGTGGGAGCATCAGCCGCGGAACATTTCGCCCTCATCCATTGTCGGGCAGCCGGATGCTTTTATTGAAAACGTAATCCTCAAGAATATTGAAATCCATCATCCCGGTGGAGGCGACCCCAATTTTGCCCGGGTTGGTCTGGATGAGCTGGACAAAGTTCCAGAACTGCCGGCCAGCTATCCTGAGTTTTCCATGTTCAAGGAGCTTCCGGCCTGGGGTTTTTATGTTCGCCATGCCAGAAATATTACTTTTGAAAACATAAAGCTCGTGGCCGCGAAAAAAGATTATCGTCGGGCGATTGTCCTGGACGATGTTCACACGGTGCGTATAAAGGCTCTACAAGTCCAGGAACCTGGTCCGAAAAAAGACCCGGTTTACTCCTACCGATCAACCGAGGTCAGGTTAGAGAAGTAAAAAAATCGGGACACCCTATAATTTTCTCTTATTTTTTTAATAGTGAAATATTATCCATCCTGATTATTAAGATTAGTAAGATCACTTATCTGCAGTTATCGGCGAAGGTAAAAGAAAATCGGAAAAATGTAGAGTATCCCGATTTTATTGTGTTTATTTGCCGGTAGCCCAGGCTATAAAGGAAGCCAGGTCGCTTCGTAACTTTTTGAGCGAGGGCTTGTGGATGTACATCATGTGACCGGCTTCATAATAACCCATTCTTACTCTGTCCTTGAATGAGCCATCAAGCATGAGCTGGCTAAAAGTATATTCGGTTCCAAAGAATGGAGTGGCTCCATCATAATAGCCATTGCAGCAGAAAATTTTCAAAGCGGTGTTCTCAGCCATTGCCTGCCTTAGAGTTTCAGCCACATAAAGGGCGCCGTCTCGGGAAGTCCGGCCAGCAGCAGCTCTGGTGACGCCGGGAGTTCTTGCCTGGGCTGGCTGGTAAGAAAAATTCCAGGGATAGACGTTGCCGTAGATGGCGTAAGGAATGTCTTTCTTGTATTTAAGCACGGTTCCAACATAGTTATTTAAAGCAGCAGCGAAAGGACCCATGATGACCGCACTTGAAGGGTCGTATTCGTAGCTTTCACCGGCGGCATCCGAGTCCTTTCCGGTAAATCGGCTATCTAAGCGGCCTACGGTGAGCCTTCGGTCTCGAAGTAACTCCTTGACAAAACGATCATGTCTGACTCTCAAGTTAGAATTCTTCAGGTAATCTGTTGAGAGTCCGGTCAGGTCTGACATCTTTCTGGCAATAGACTCAACCTGGTCCTCTTTCAGTAAATTTCCTTGAAACAAAGCCGAAAGGTAATCAGACACAGCAAATTTTCTGACTTCCTCCAGGACAGCAACCAGCGATTTGTTCTGATATTCAGGGGGTAACTTTTTGTGATACCAGGCCGTAGCGGTATAATGGGGCAAAAAAATCATATAAGCCAGATTGTTGCCCGGATTAAACGATAGGGTGGCAAAATCCAGAACGCTGGATAGTAAAATTATTCCGTTCAGGTAAATTCCATACGTTCTGCCCTGAAGGACACCCGAAAGAGCAGCGGCTCTGGTGGTTCCGTAACTTTCTCCGAGCAGAAACTTTGGTGAGGCCCAGCGGTCAAACCTGGTCAGAAAAATTCTGATGAATTCAGCAAAAGCGTTGGCGTCTTCCTCCACCCCATGAAACTGGCTTTTCTCTTCACCTGGGAGAGGACGACTGTATCCGGTAGAAATGGCATCCACAAACACCAGGTCAGTGAGGTCAAGTATAGAATATTCGCTATCGACCACGGTCGCAGGAGTTCTTAAGGGATAGCCCTCATCATCCAGGGCAACTTTTTTGGGGCCGAGACCACCAAGATGCAGCCAGACGGTAGAGGAGCCTGGCCCACCGTTAAAGCAAAACATAATCGGGCGGTTAGAGATGTCTTTAATATCATCACGGGTATAAGCTACAAAGAACATGGCGGCTCCGGGTTTCTCGTCAGGCTTCAAAATTGTTATCTCGCCAGCCGTAGCGGTGTAGGGTATGGGACGGCCGTCAATTACGATTTGATGACGGGTTATGGAAAAAGGCCGGGGTTCTATCAGTGAAGGCTCAGAGGCTTGATCCCTGAAAGCAGGTTTGAGTGTTTGGGGTCTATCCTGAGAGAAAAGGGGATTAATGATAAAGTTCAGGCAAAAGAGTATTAAGAGCCCATAGGAAAAGAAATTGCGTTTCATTAGCCCCTCCTGATTAACAATAAATTTATTATTGAAAGAAAATCTTGTTTTACCGGCCCCAGTTGCCCTGAAAGGTCGCTTCCAGTTCTGCCCTATAAGCTTTTCGGTTATTACTTTTACCATGTCTCTTCTTTTCGCTTACCAGAATATAATTTAGTTATAGAAAAAATGTCAAACTGAGATTTTTGGGTTGCTTAAACAGGATTAAAGCCGGGGGCTAATAAGAGAATTTGCCTTTTTCAAAAAATAGGAAATATAGATTGTGTCACCAATTTTAGTCCCCAATTTTAGTGGTTGATACCTATGGAGAAGCCGCTGCTGCCGCTTCCGAACCTCGGGTTGACCACGTTGCTGAAAATAGAACCCCAGGAATAACTGATACCAACAGAAAAGTAGTAATCATAAGAAGTGGCTAACTGCTTTCTCATTAGCAGCACATCTTCCCATGAGGCTCCGGCCCTGGCAATTGAAATTAAATCACGTATCCGGGCATAACCTCCGTAGACATTGAACGAAAAGCCGCGAAACAATCTCACGGAAATGTCGTTATTAAATTCAATTCGATATTTACTGAAATCATGATAATAATGAGAACCCTCAATTGAGGAGCTGATGGTCCCCCATTTTCTCTTTAGCTCCAGAGCAATGGATAAATTGTTTCTGACCAGAAATTCTCTGGTTTTATTAAAGATGGTTTCTTCCCGATAATAGGCTGGTCCTACATCTAAACTATAGGTTAGTCGCAGCTGGCGTTTGGTAGATTCAGAGTAGGGAAAGAAATTGTACTCAACAGCGGGAGAAACCATGCCCGATATTTTTATATTCTGATAGGTAGAGCTGGTGAGGTTGATAAAAGTCCCTATTGACCAATGCTCGCCAAGGCTTTTAGCAATCAGAGCCCGGAAACTGCCGCCAGAAGAGGTGCTTTTATAGCTCAGGCCTTCATAGTTAAAAACATTTCGGGAATAACTGCCACCCACCGAGAGCCTGATTTTCCAGTCAGGTGTCACCCGATTAGCTGAGAAATTCCCGTAAATGTTGTTAAAAGAATAACTTTTCTCTCCGTTTAAAAAGCTGTTAGCACTCAAGCTGAAAACCCAGAAATTCCAGGGGTCCACCACCGCCGTGGGTTTAACATCTTGCTCCAGCCTGATTTTAAGCCTGCCGGCTTCGGGAGTCCATCCAGCATAGGGAACCAGCCCCAGCTTAATCACCCGAGCCAGTTCTGTATGCAGCTGGTCCAGGTCAAGGTTTGGAAGGACATTTAATTCTGAAAGGTAATCTTTGCCACTGAGTTGATTCTTGCCCCGGAATTTTATCTGATAACAGACCTGTCTGTCTTTTACTGCTTGGCTGACTTCAACTATGACATTGGCTTCCGACGGGTCGGAGACGAAAGTGGCGAAGGGGATGTTTTTTTCAAGAATTTCAGCCGGACAGATTGACGGGTCAACATAAACCAGCAGCTTTTCAACCAGGTATTTCCCCTGATTTTCTTGAGCTTGTGTCGGGGTGAGAATCAAGGTGGTTAAAATCAGGATTGACATAAAAACGAAAGTAAAAACCTTGCTGCTCGGTAAAAGAAAGTCTCTAAAAATTTTATTGCTTGAAGAGGCCTGAGGGCGGTTGATAGGCTTTAGAACCAGGCTTTTGTTATCTGATTTTTTATCTCTTATCGTTTTTCGTGTTATCATCTTAATTTCTCCTCTTTTTCTAACCTTTTCAGTCACCAATAATTATCTGCACCCCACCTCCACTCACCGAACCAAAGCGGGGGTTGACTACATTAGTGAAGATTGAACCAAAGTTATAGCTTAAGCCTACGGCAAAGAAATAAATATAACTGGTAGCCAGCATTTTCCTCCGCAGAAGGACTTCTTCCCAGGTAGCTCCACCTTTGGGCAGAGACAGCTGGTCATGGATGAGAGAAACCCCTCCGAAAACGAAGGCGTTTAGACCTTTGACCAGGTTTAAAGAAACAGTGCTGAATAAAGACAGGCTGTGCTTGCTTAAATCATGGAAATAATGAGAACCCTCAACTGAAGTGCTGATGCTGCCCCACTTTTCTCTCAGGTCCAGGGTAATGGCCAGTGACTCAGATAACAGGGTTTCTTTGGTCTTGTCATAAAGGGTTTCCTCAAAATAGCGAGCATAAGTCGGCCCAATCTTATAAAGAAATCTCAGTTGTCGCCTGGTTGATTGTGAGTAAGGAAACAGGTTGAATTCTATGGCCGGTGAGACATTAATTCTCATCTGGTAGTTGCTGTAAGTGGAAGAAGAGGCCGAAAAGAAGAATCCGGCTGACCAGTGTTCTCCCAGGCCTTTAACAAACAATCCGCTGCTGCCATAGCTACGGGTACTTGATTTAAGGGTTAAGTCTTCATAAGTGTATCGGTTATGGGTGTAAGAGGCGCTCAAACTAAGGTTCAATTTTAGGTCTCTGGTTACTTTACTGGCTGAAAAAGAGCCGTGGATAGATTGATTGGCCCGGGCCTGCTCGCCGTTAAAATAACCGCTGCTGCTCAGGCTGAAAACCCAGGATTTCCACCTGTCAACAACCGGAACAGCTGGGCCTTCCAGTTTCTGATAATCGACTTTTATCTTCTGACTTATCGGAGTGCGATTGACATAAGCCATAAGCCCGATTTTAAGAACCTCAGTCAGCCCCGACCTGATTTCTTCTTCTGTGTCTGTTTTGTGAGAAAAAAACTTATGGATGTCGTCTTGACCCTGAAAACGATTCTGGCCGATGAAGGTCAGAGTATATTCGCGGCCGCCGCTTCCAGTTCGCAGAGTGGTTATCAGAACATGAACATCAGCTTCTTTTCTTTCCCGCACATAATTAACAAAGGGAATCTCCGTTTTTATGTAATCCAGATCACAGGAGCCGCAATCTATGTAAACTTTGGGAGCAGTTTTCTTTAATTGCTCAAGGTCCTGGTCAGAAGAGGAGGCTTCTTCTTGTGCCGAGAGGTTAAGGCAAAAACATAAAGCGAGAGCCAGTAACATGAAAATAAGAAAACTTCTTATCTTCACTTGTCTAAAGGAATTTAGCAGTTTTAATGGGCGCATGACTTTCTTTAGCTCATTTTGCTTCATGTTGAGCTCCTTTTTTTATTTAGCTGGATTAAATAATCGCTCTTTTCACTTATACGATTTAAACCGCCTAAATGTTACATTCAAAAAAATAGATCTCTCTCCTTAAGAAAGCCTCAGGCTCTCAGATTTCTAAGAGTAGTTCTATTCCCTATAAACTATATTTTTTTAATTTTTGATTTTTCTTAGCAGCACTTTTTCCAGCTTTAAGGCGTTGTTATTGGCTATGGAGGTAATCTTGAACCTCAGCAAGTGTTTTCCCGGGCCGATTTCAACTTGACCCAGGCTATGGGTAGCTGGAAAGTAGATGGAAGGGGATGGTTCTGATTCGCCCCTGACCACCACCCGGTCATCTATTTCTACCAGAAAAGTGCTCTTCCCGCCCCATTGCCAGGCGTAGCAAGCCAGCAACTCATAAGTTCCGCCCCGGTCAAGCTCAAATTCCCATTCTGGATAATCGTTTACGTTCTGCCAGTTGGTAAGCATGGTTGTCCGGTAAAAGTAATCAAGGTAAGCACGCTGACCCATCTGGGATTTTATTTCAGAGAGGTAAATGGGAAGCTCCAGGATTCCATCTTTTACCGGCCTAATCTTAAAGGGCTCAGCCTGGGGGTGCCCTTCAACCTCGACCACGATCACAGTAGCCACGCTGTCTATGGGCTCTTCTGGCAGGTTAATCACCAGATCATTTGCTTTCCGAAAATAATTCAATTTTTTCTTATTGGCCAGAAAATAAACCTTCTGCACTTTATTCTTAAGCCAGGGGAGTAGAAGTTTTTTATCCTGCGGCCAGCCCATGACATGGATAAAAAGCTTATTTTCTTTAGTTGTGCAGCGACCAAAAAAGGGCAGCTTTTCAAAGATGCTCGGCTGACATCCGTAAATGGCCTCACCATTGACTTTCAGCCAGGCGCCGATTTGCTTTAACCTTTCCACAAACTCTGGCTGGATGGTTCCATCGGGTCTTGGTCCGATGTTCAGCAGAAAATTTCCACCCTTGCTGGCAATTTCTATTAGCTGCCGGATAAGCTGGGGTGCATTGCGGAATTCAGTTTCATAATGGTTGTAACCCCAGCCATTAAAATTCAAGGTCATACAGACCTCCCAGGGTCTGAGACTCCCTTCTTCATTACGCCAGCCAGTGGCCGGCACGTAGTTTTCCGGTGTGCCAAAATCGCCCAGTCCAGGGGCCCGGTTAAAAAGCCGGTCGTTTATCAGGATGTCTGGTTTGAGCTGTCTTAGCATCCGCCCAATTTCCAGAGCATCGTAATCTTCGTTTTTATGTTCCCATTCGCCGTCAAACCACATAATTACCGGCTGGTATTTTTCTACCAGTTCCCGCAACTGGTTTTTCATGTAAGCTACATAGCGTTTAAAATCGGCTCCAACAGCTGGCCTATCTTTTTCCCAGCTCCGCCGCGGCAGATAGTCTGGATGGTACCAGTCCATGATGGAATAGTAAAAACCAATGGGCAGGTTTTCTTCCCGACAGGCCTGGACCAGCTCTCCCAGTAAATCCCTTTTTATTCTTGCTCCCAGGCTGTCATTTTCAGTATAGGCACTGTCAAAAAGACAGAAACCATCGTGGTGTTTGGAAGTGATAACAATATATTTAACGCCAGCTTCCTTTGCCAAGCCGACCCATTCCCTGGGATTGTAATTTACGGGATTGAAATTCCGGGCGTATTTCTGGTATTCAGTCCAGGGAATGCGAAGAAGCTCTCTGGCCCATTCTTCCCGGCCAATCTTTGAGTATACTCCCCAGTGGATAAAGAGACCAAACTTGGCTTCCTTAAACCATTGCTGCTGGCCAGTCTTGAGGTTTTGTGCCTCCAGCGGGGAGGCTTGAAGTTTCCAGGTCATGACAATTATCAGGAAAAAGACCGGCCAGAACCAGAAATGGCTGGTTTTCGGTTTGTAATCGGAATTTTTAATTTTCCAGAATAAATGTTTTTCAAGAATAAGATATCTGTGGCTCTTCATTCTTTATCCTCCAGTTTGTACATAAAAAAATTTAAGGTTTATTTTCAATGTTATCAAATTCGAACTGGAAAAATCATCAGGTATTAAACATTTTTTTACTTGTTTAGGTTAGCCTGGTTTGCAGGGCTCTTTTTAATTAGCCTTAAGAAAAGTCCTGAAAAAAGTTCAGGTTTGTTCTTTTCTTAATCACTGCTGATTTCACTGACCGTGGTTGCTTTTAATTGTTGGTGAGAAAATTTTCGTTTGGTTACGTCTTTTCAGGTGAAACCGAAATAAAATTTTTCACCTTTTAGCTTTTATTAATAGACAGGGGCGAAAGCCAGCCGCTAACAGAGACCAGAACTTTAAACCTCAGGTGTTTATCATGACCAGACCCGAAGTGATTTCCAGGATTCTTGAAGTAATCGTTGAAGTCATCCAGGCCGACTTCTGTCAGTTAGTGGCTTTTGACCACCGCCAGAAGCCATTTTACCAGCAATTTAAAGGCGGGAAGCCAGCACTTTCCGAGGGTGAGAGAACCGGGATAATTAACCGCTCCCTGGAGCGTCAGGAGCCGCTAAGCTTCAGGACCAATCATGGCCACGACGTCTTGGCTCTCTGCTATCCTTTTTCTTACCGTGGTCGCCTTTTTGGGTTTGCCTATTTAGAAAAGCATAGAAACGGAACCCTGTTTACTGAAAGGGAAATGGAAATTCTCTCTTCAGCCTTACCCGTGATCAAAATTCTTTCTCAGGAAAGCGACCCCCCGGAGGAAATAATCCTTAAATCAGAGAATGGAGAACTTGAATTTCTGGGAATAAGTCAGCCCCTGCGGGTAGTTAAGGAGCTCATAGCCAGAGTGAAAGATGTTAACTCTCCGGTTTTAATTACAGGAGAAAGTGGCACAGGCAAAGAACTGGTGGCCCGAATTATCCACCAGAGTGGCTGTCGCCGCCAGGGGCAGTTTGTGGCCGTCAACTGCAGCGCCATTCCGGATAATCTGCTGGAGTCAGAACTTTTTGGCTATGCCAAGGGTGCTTTTACTGGGGCACTGAAGGATAAGCCGGGTCTGATTGAGGAAGCCAGCGGAGGGACCTTTTTCCTGGATGAGATCGGCGATCTTTCTCTACTTCTTCAAGCCAAAATACTCCGGGTCCTTCAGGAGAAGGAAATAAGGAGGGTGGGTGAAAACCGAAGCCGTCGGGTTGATGTGCGGTTCATCAGTGCCACCAACCGCAATCTGGAGCAGGAAGTCGAAGCAGGCCGTTTTCGCCAGGACCTTTATTTTCGACTCAGGATTATCACCATAGAAATTCCACCTCTGAGACGCCGTCCTGAGGATATCTTAGTGTTGATCAACCATTTTCTGGATAAATACTCACGCGAAATGGGGCGGCCCCGCACCTTTTTTTCCCCACCGGCCGTGGAGTTGCTGCTTAAATATGAATGGCCTGGAAATGTTCGCCAACTGCAGAACGAAATTCAGCGCTGTCTGGTCCTGGCCGGGGAGAACCAGATCATAGAAGAGGAGTTGCTGTCGCCTGAAATCCGTGGTTGTGTCAACAGGCCGATTCCTGACCGGTGGGATTATTCTCAAGCTAAGGCTGAGTTTGAAAGGAAGTTTCTCAAAGAAGCCCTCAGGCACTTTAATTATCATCGGGCTAAAACGGCTGCCGCCATCGGTCTAACCCGACAGGGGTTATTTCGCCTGATAAAAAAGCACGGACTGGAAAATCTGATGAAATAAGTAGAGCAAAGAGATTAAGTTGCAGCCGGCGGGTGTTTCTGTTAAATTTCCAGTATCATGGAATCAAACAGGAAAAAGCCTGGCCAGGAAAAAGTCTTTGAGCTTAGCTGTCCTTACTGCGGGGCTCATCTCTGGGTGGATTCAGAACTCCAGGAGATTATTCAGTCAGAAAAAGGAGCCAAAAAAAAGGCCTCTTTTGATGAGCTGCTGTTCAAAGAAAAGAAAAAAACTGAGGAACTGGGGCAGAAGTTTGAATCCACCCTGGAACTGAGGAAGAAAAAACTGGAGAAAGCCAAAGCGGAGTTCGAAAAAGCCCTGAGTCAACTTGACGAATTTGAGGAAGGGGGAGAGGAAACTTCAGATTCAGATAAGGGGCAGGAGTAAGACTGGCTATCAACTAAAGACTTTTTCCAGCCTTCCGTTGAGTAAACGGGTGGGATAAATTCCGCACTCGTAAGGAAGTTGATTTTCTGTTTCTAACTTCCTGGTTGGGTTTCGTC
>CAYQZX010000007.1:0-3693 GCA_964422165.1 uncultured Eubacteriales bacterium
TATTTCGCCATTTCCCAGCTGACCAAAATAGTTGTTTCCCCAGGCCCAGACATTGCCATCCCCGTCCAGCGCAAGGGCATGATTCCAGCCGGCAGCAATAGCCACTATGTTGGAAAGATAAGGGATTTTTTGGGGAAGATAATGTATGTCCTGATAGTCGCTACTTCCTAAACCTAATTCCCCATTCCCGTTAAATCCCCAGGAAAAAACTGTGCCATCAGACATCAGGGCTAAACTAAAATCCCAGCCCGCAGCCAGAGCGATAATTTTAGGTCGGTCAACTGAAGACCAGGCCATGGTGGAAATTAGAAGAAGAAAAAATAAGATCAAACAGGTAGCAAATAAATTCTTTAGCTTGGTTCGGCTTTTCTCAGATCGGCTTGGAGGAGTATCGTTGCCTGGCTTGATAGCAGAACTTTCTTGTCTCCACCATAACCGTTTGGTTTGGAATTTGAACTTTATTTTTTGAATTTCCTGCCTCAGGCTCGGTTTCCTTGGTGTTGCTTTTCTTGTCGTCATAGCTGGTTATCTCAAGACCACCTGCTTTTTTAACACATTGTTCTTTATGTTCTTTTCCTGAATTTTCTCAGGAGCTTTAATTTCTGCTGTGACATTAAATTTCCCCATTTGCTTTGGTTGCCAGCTAGTCCTGATTGTCTCTATCGCATTTTCTTTCAAAGTGAGGATTTTCTTTTCTTGAAATCCGTCATCAACGCTAATTTCAAGGAGACATCCTTCAACCGCTATCTTGGAATTATTTTTCACCCGCACCGTTATGGCAATGGGTTTTCCCTTCACGGGAGTTGATACGCCAAGGCTGGAAAGAGCTAAGTCTACGGTATCCTCGACATTTGATGTGTTGGTCGGAGCAGCTGAAGAAGATGAAGAAGTGGTGGTGGCGGTAGCACTGCTTAAAGATATGGTGGTGTAGGTATCAACAGCTTCATCCGGTGGGTAGCCTGCCCAGTTACCTTCGGAGTCCTTCCCGCAACAGCGGAAGTAATAAGTAGCTCCATCAACTCCTGTAAATTCTTTGGATTTTAAAGTGGTATTCGTGAGCCAGTTAACCCATGGGCCGCCTTTTCCTTGTCTGAACTGAACGTTATAGGCTACAGCGCCAACACCATCCCAACTCACAGTAAAAGTTTTGCTGGGCTGAGTTCGAGGCAATGGTTTAATGAAAGTAGCGGCTTTAGAAATAACCACTTTGGTATGAGCATCCCCGGTGCTATCCGAAGGATACTCTTCCCAGACACCGTAAGAATCCTTAGCTCGGGAGCGAAAGTAATAGGTTTTTCCGTTGCTCAAGCTAAGCCCCTGGGGAGGGAAAATAACCTCTGTCTTGGTAGTATCTTTCAGCCAGTCTATCCACTCGCCAGAAAGTTCTACTTTATACTGAACATCATAAGCTACAGCTTTGTTCCCGGTCCATTTTACGATGAAATTCATGTAGGCCGGATTGGGGGGTAAGACAACGGGGGGATGAATTTCTGCTGGCAGAGGTTCTACCTTGGATGTGGCCTGGGGACCTAAAGTTTTAGCCCATTTCATTTCTGAGTAATCGTGGGTTGTGCCGCAAACATAAACAATGACAAAGTAATATTCAGTTTGAGGTTGAAGACCGGTGACATTGCAACTGGTGGCGGATGGCGAATTCAAACTCATGTAAAGGGTGGAATTGCTCTGGCCAAAATATTGATCGGGCAAAGTGGTCTTGTGCACCTCATAGCGGGTAAAATTTTGATTGCTGGCAACAGGGTCCCATTCCAGCTTCATGGAGGTTGGGGTAATTTCTGTTATTCTAAGCCCAGGAGACGTGTTTATAGACGTAAAGGTATCCGGGACATTAGAATATTCTTCCCATACTCCATTTTGGTCTTTAGCCCGGCAGCGAAAATAATAAGTGTGATTATTTAGGCCGGTAAATGTTTTAGAAGTCTGAGTGGTGTTGGTGACCCAGTTTTGCCATTGACCAGTGGCTCCATCCTTAAATTGAACATCATAAGCTGTGGCATTTGTGCCTGTCCAGCTCACGGTGAAAGATGTGCTTTTTTGAGTATTAGGGAGTGGGTTCACCTGCGAACTAGCTGCTGAAACAGGTGCTGGCGGTGAGCCCACGAAATCTATATTGCTGACGTTACCTTCAAGATTGACTGATTTAAAGGCAGGAGAAAATACCCAGTTTTGATGCTGCACGTGGACAGAATAATTGCCAGGGCTCAATCCTGATAGAACATAATTGCCGTTGCTGTCAGTAATTGCATAGATACTATCCGCAATATAGACTTTGGCTCCCGAGATTGGGTTGTTATTATTATTTTTCACTCGGCCTGAAATTGAATAGAGGAGAGCAATTTTGGTAAAAGTATCGGGTTGAAGATGCTCAGGTTCCAGTTGATTATTGGCATTTTTAGCTCGGCTTCGGAAGTAATAAACATTTCCCTCGCTGCCCTCGCTGGGGACAGTAAAAGTAGCTGAGGTGAGAGTAGTGTCTACTAACCAATTTTGCCAATCCGACCAGGAAGCAGGCATGTAGCTGCTAGCCGGCTTATATACTCTATATTGAATGGTGTAAGTTCGGGCTTCAGAATTCCCTGTCCAGCTTACGTTGAAGGATAGACTAGGCACCTTATCCGGAAGAGGATTGACCAAAGAACTAGGTGGGCCAGGAACCAAAGGAATTTCAAAAGAAAAGCTGGGTCCATTTATCAGCACTTCGCCTACCGGTTCCCAGATATCTTGGGGTGTACTAACCTTCTGGCCAGCCACAGTCAAGGTCATTCCCATCTGTCTAAAAAGATTAAAGTGATAAGATAGGTCAGAAAAACTAATCTTAACTTTATTGCCAGTTGAGATCTGGGAATGAACATTAACCCGGAAAGAAGCTGTTTCACTTTCGGTATTCCAGTAGAAATAACTTTCACTTGCTTTTGAGGCTCCTGTGGCCGTAACCTTTCCTTTAACGAATTTGCCTTCTATTTTCAATCCACCAAACAACTCCAGGGCGGGTGAAGCAAGTTTTAAAGCACCATAAGCAATTTTTGCTTTTAATCCCAGGGTAGCTGTGTTAATTTCGGGAACCAAATTCAAGTAAGGAACGGAATCTCTGCCTTCCTGACTTTCCTTTTTTAGGGGAGTTTTAAAAGCTTTCTGAATGTTAATCGCGGCATCCACCGGCGCATAGAGGTCATCTATTTCATCTTGATAATTATATTGCAGCTTCACCTCTGTGCCTAACCTTGAGTCTATTGAATATGGGCTGTTTGGCATGTATACGCCAGTTAAGTAAAGCCCGCTTTTTGGCACAGGGGTAGCTCCCTGTATCTTAATATTTATCAGAAATGAATTGCCAATAAAAACCTGATTTGGGTCATATTCAATGGTAAAGACCACCGGGAACTGGTATTTGAGAATGCTTGGAGTCGCGAAAGCATAACTCCTTATTTTGACACCAGTCGTCGGAATTTCTATCCAGCCCGTGTTGGCTTCCCAGGGAATGTTTTTAGTCTGGTCTAAGACAAAATTTATTCTTTGCTGTATCGTTTCCGCCTGGCCGGCAATAAAGAAAGCTAAAACTACTACAATCATAAAAATAAGAATATGTTTTTTCATAAAAGCCTCCTTGCTTAAGGTTGATTGGCGGAGAGGAGATAAAGTCGGCAAGATTTTTAGCCCTTCTTATTTTCCTTAATG
>CAYQZX010000008.1:0-120747 GCA_964422165.1 uncultured Eubacteriales bacterium
ATGGCTATAGCAGGCTATCATAACAGGGTGCTGGAGGTGGACCTCAGCACCGGTTCCATCAAGGTTGAGCCGCTTGCTCCGCAGGATGCTCTGCTTTACCTCGGCGGTCGCGGCCTGGCCACCAAACTTTTCTACGACCGCATTGACCCCAAGACTGACCCGCTGGGGCCCGGCAACGTCGTGGTGATTGCCACCTCACCGCTCATTGGCTCGCAGGCGCCCACCTCAGCTCGCGGCCACATGGTCTACAAATCGCCGCTTACCGGTTACATCGGCACCTCCAACTCGGGCGGCGCCTGGGCACATACCTTCAAAGCCGCCGGCTACGACGCCATCGTCATCCGCGGCCGCGCCCCGCATCCGGTCTTTATTGACATCAGCCCGGAAAAAGTGGAAATCAAGGACGGAAGTCACCTCTGGGGAAAAACCACCCACGAGGCCACCGACATCCTCACGGCTGAAAGCCGCCCGGGCGACCCCTACCGGGCTCTGGTCATCGGGCCGGCGGGCGAAAACCTGGTGCTCTTTGCGGCGGTGGCCAACGAGAAAAACCGCGTCTACGGCCGCTGCGGGCCGGGTGCAGTTTTTGGCAGCAAAAATCTCAAGGGCATTCGCGTGCGCGGCAAAGAAAAAATTGCCGTGGCTGATGAAGCCCGCTACCGGGCCGGTCTGGACCAGTCGCTCTACCTGATGAAACAGGCACCAATCACCAAACGACTGCTGCGCGAGCTCGGCACCTCGGGCCTCATCCTGCTCATCAACCTCATCAACATGCTGCCGCACCGCAATTTTCTGGATGTGGAGCACGATGAGGAGAAGGTGGAGCGGATATCGGGCGAAGCCATCGCCCACAACTACCTGGAAAAAGCCGGCTCCTGCTACCTCTGTCCCATCGGCTGTCAGCGCCACACCCGGGTTAAGGGACCTGATGGCAGCGAGCGCCGCGGAGAAGGCCCCGAGTACGAAACCACCGTGCTGATGGGCCCGGTGTGCGACATCTACGACCTTGATTACATCATCCGGGCCAATTACCTCTGCAACGAGCTCGGCCTGGATACCATCTCCTTTGGCGGGACTGTGGCCTGCGCCATGGAGCTTTACGAGAAAGGTTACCTGACGAACGAGCAGACCGGAGGCCTGGAGCTTCGCTTCGGCCGTGGTGAGCTTCTGGAAAAGCTGGTGGAACTTACGGCTTACCGGCAGGGAGTTGGCGCGCTGCTGGCTGACGGTTCTTATCGGCTGGCCCAGAGGGTGGGCCATCCCGAGCTGGCCATGCAGGTCAAGAAGCTGGAAATTCCGGGCTACGACCCGCGGGCTTCCTACGCTCAGGCTCTGGGCTATATGACTTCACCGACTGGCGCCTGCCATCTGCGCGGCGGTTATGCGGTGTCGCTGGCTTTCTTCGGCGGGACCAGAGAAATTCCGCGCTTCAGCCTGATTCAGTCGCCCATTGCCATCCGCAACATGCAGAACACCGGCATTCTGCAGGATAGCCTGGGTGTCTGCCGTTTTACCGGGTTTGCTTTTTCGGTGGAGCCCTGGGCCAGGATGGTAAGCGGTATTACCGGTCAGGATTTTTCTACTGCCCGCCTGGAAGAAATCGCCAACCGCGTCGCCGCCTTGGAGCGGCTTTTCAACCTGGAGGCGGGCCTCAACCCGGAAGAGGAAGACCTGCTGCCCATGCGCTTTGCTGAAATCCCGATTATGGCTGAGGGGAAGCCGAGGGCTATAACGCGCGAGAATATGCTGCAAATGCGGCGCGATTATTACCGGGCTCGCGGCTGGAACGACGACGGCCGGCTGAGCGAGGAGCTGCTGCGCAAGCTTCAGATAGAACGCAGGAAGACGGCCGGCCAGTCTGAGCAGGAGGTTTGACATGGCACCAAGGAAATGGCAGACCAGCGAAGAGGTTTTCCGGCTCTTTCACGCTATTGGCCGGGCTTCACTGCTTTACGACATTCAGGACAGCCACAGCGGCAACATGGCTATGCGCTGGCGAAGTCCGCAGGGTGAGGAGATGGTGGTCATCACGGCCACGGGCTCGCAGAAAGGCGACCTGGAGCCCAACCACCTGTGCTATCTGTCGGTGGCAGAGACCGATTTCGGCTACTACAAGGCTTCATCCGAGACCGACATCCACGTGAAGATTCTGAGCTTGCCAGGCGCGCAGGCTTCTATGCATGCTCATGTCAAAGAGCTGGTTATGGCCACTCTTGACGACCAGCCGACGCCCAAGCGGCCCGGGCCGTTTGTGCCGGTTGACCAGCTGACTTTTTATCATCTGGGAGCAGAAATTCCGGTAGACTGGTTTGCCGTGCCTAGCGGTTCGCCGGAGATGGCTAAAGTAATACCGGCGCGGCTGGCCGAGCATCCGCTGACCATCATCTACGGGCACGGAGCGATGACCAGGGGACGGACCCTCAAGGAAGCTTTCTTTAACCTGTGCCTGGCTAATAACGCTGGCTACATCATCAGGTTGCTAGAAAGGCAGTGGCTGGCGCTCGAGAGAGATAGAGAAAATCAGCCGGAAAAGAAGGTTAGCGCGGCGGAAAAGGTTAAAAACAGGCTGGAAGAGATGCGGGCGAAGATAAAAGCTGACCCTGAGAGCTTTTTTCATTACCGGCCTGAACCTTACAACGTGGACATAGACGGACGCTGCGATTTTACGGAAGAGGATGAGATTTTAAAGGAATTCCGGAAGGCGGGGAACCGGCTGTTTGAGTCACGGCTTTCGCCATTTCATACGGGCTCGATGTCGGTGCGCGGGGTGGATTATCTGCTTTACGCCCCGCAGGCGTCCATGCCTTATGAGGTCGGGGGACCGCTGCTAAAAGTACCTCTGGCACCGGCGGCGGGCGATGATTTTGAACTGGCGCTCCACAAAAAAATCTACGCCGAGAGCGATTTTCAGACCATCATCCATGCCTATGTGCCTGAGGCAGAAGCCCATGCCCATTTTGTTTACCCGGGGGAGGAGCGGCCGATTGAACGTATCATTCCGGTGGATGCCGAGGGGAGCTTCCTGTACCTGGTTATTCCGGTGGTCGGGCCAAAAGTAAAAGAAGAAGAGTTCATCCGGCTTCTCCATGACTATAAAATGGTGGTGGTGCGCGGGGGCGGGGTTTGGGCTGTGGGAAGCCAGTCGCTGTCTGAGGTGCTGCATCATCCTTCGTCGCTGCGCGAAATCTGCCTTTACCGGATTGCGGCTGTGGAGCGGGGGCTGGACCTCAGGAAGATGGAGCCGGAAAAAGCCCGTCGCTGGTAAGTAAAGTCCGCTTTCTTGTGTCACCATTTTTTATGGGGATTTTCAGAGGCGCAAAAAATGGAAATATAGAAGGTGTCCCCATTTTTTCAATTTTTCAGGGCATCGAGAAAGGCCTGATAGAGCTGGGTGTTGTCGATGATTTTGGTGCCGGGGTACCATTTTCCCTGATACCTAGCCACGTAATTCCAGCCGCTGCCCTGGCCGTAAACATAGACCATGACCAGCTCGTTGGTGTGGTCGGTAGTTGCGTAGGTGACGAGGTCATACTCACCTGGACGGCCGGCCTGAGCAGGTCTGCCCTTAGGCAGCATGCCTTTGCCCAGAAGGGGCTTGCCGTTTTTGTCGCGCTTGAGTCGCATAAAACTGTTAGCGTGGTCAGCGGTGACCACGAGCAGAGTGTTTGACCAGTCCAGGTCATCACCGGGGCGGTCGACGTAGCTGATGGCGGCTTTAACTGCTTCGTTCAGGTCCCAGACGGTACCGATCATCCAGGGGTAATTGTTTTCGTGATTAGCCCAGTCAATGTCGCCCTGTTCAAACATGACAAAGAAGCCATTCGGGTTGTGGGAAAGAACTTTAAGAGCTGAAACGACGGCCTCTCGCAGTAGCGGGTTTTCCGTGGTCTGGCGGCGGATTTGGGGATGACCGGGATTATCTACCGGAAGCGGTGGCTCAAAGTTTCCGCCGGGCCCGCCGAACAGCCCAAAGAGCTTTTTATTAGAACGAACGGCCGTCTCGGCTGCCTGAAGCAGGGCCTGGCCGCCGTCTTTTCCGTTTTCTCTTTCTACGAAGACATAATCAGTGATGGTGCCGTTTTTAAGGTCGCGGTAGGCTTCCTCAGAGATGAAAGTAAACTTATTCGTGCCGGATGGTCCTGGATAACCTCCGCCGATCACGACTTCAGGTCTGGTCACTCGGATTATTTCTTCTGAAATCTCCCTGTAGTGGCCGCGGTACCCGTTGTGGCTGACGTGGGCGGCGGGTGTGGCATGGCTGAAGGGCACGGTACTGACCACTCCGATGGAAGCACCGAGTCGTTCACGCATCAGCTCGGCCAATGTTTTTAGCTGGCCGTTGGGCGGGTCGCCGGACATCCAGGAGATGTTACCGTCATCAGTTTTATAGCCGGTGGCCATGGCCGTAGCGGCGGAAGCTGAGTCGGTGGCCGGTATTTTTGAAGTTTTGCCCTCGGGTGTTATGGGAAGTCGGGTAAGGAAGTAGCTTGTCTGACCCGATGGGTCAAGGGGAAAGGGCCAGCGTCCGCCGAGTTCTGGGTTGTAGCCAAGAAGCGGGTCAAAAGAATCTCTGCTGTAAAACGGGCGTCCCTGCCTGGCGGCGAATTGATTGTAGGTGGTCACATCCCAGGTAGTGCAGGGCACACGGTAGAAAGAAGAAGTGTGCCAGACCAGCTTCATCGGCTCGCCGTAGAGGTACTGGCTGGCGGCGATTTCGTGTTCTAAGTGCATCCCGTCACCGATAAAAAGAATGAGATGTTTGATGCGGGACTGACTGGCAGACCTGGCTTTTTTGGAAGAAGAATTCAGCGAACAGCTGAGATGGAGGAGAAAAATTGAGGCCGTAAGAATAAGGATAAAGATTGCAAAGTTTTTGCTAATTATGTTTTTCCGCTTTTTAAATTGGCCTCTTTTCTCCAATTCTTTCTCCTATTTGTAAATCCACTCTATTGCTATTTGATTTTATCATTTTTGTATAACATTGTTTTACTCATCTTTAGGGTTCAGTTACGGGGTCAGAACTCCGTTCAAGCTTTGAATCTGTCTGTCAATCTTTATAGCTCAATGGGCTGAGGGCCTTGGGGCTCAGGGCGGCCAATAATTAAAAATTCATTTTACAGTTTTTTTCCCACTTTATGAATAATTTTTGGCTGCTTATGTAGAAATAAAGTCTTCGTTGATATTCAGGGCAGAAGCGAATATAAATTTATCAGGTGCAAACAGGAGATGGAAAGGGTTATTGGAGGAAGGTAGGGAAGATGTTCTGTTGTTTAAAACTCAGGTTGAATCCGGAAAATGAACCAGAAGCTGACCGGCCCCATTCCGGCTTCAAGCTTCCCCAACCCCAAATTTATTCTTTGCGTTCAGTAAATTTTTTAAAATAATATTTATGTATTGCTTTCCAAAAACAACTAATCGTGTATAATGAAAGCCTAATTGTGCATAATCCTATAGGATTTATAGGATATATAAAACAAGGAGGGAAAATGAACATGTTTTGTTTTCAGTGTCAGGAAGCTCTGGGAAATAAAGGCTGCACCAAGATTGGTGTCTGTGGGAAGCCGCCTTTAGTAGCCAACTTGCAAGACTTGCTGATTTATTCCCTGAAGGGTATTTCCTGGTTAAACCTCAAAGCCAGAGAAAATGGAATTAATGAGGAAACTACGGACCGCTTCCTCCTTGAAGGACTTTTTTCCACGGTGACCAACGTTAACTTTGACCAGGAATTTTTCCTGGGGCGGATAAGGGAAGCTGTGGCCTTACGCGAGAAATTAAAATCGCGTCTACAATCAGCTGGTTTCCGTCCCGAAGAGTTGGACCGTCATCCGGCCGTTTCCTGGACTTATCAAACCGATGAAGACCTGATAAATTTGTCCACAACGGTTGGTGTTTTGAGTACTAAAGATGAAGATGTTCGTGCCCTTAGAGAACTGATAACCTACGGTGTTAAAGGCATAGCTGCCTATGCCTACCATGCTTACCAGTTAGGCTTCAAGGACGACGGCATCTATCATTTTATGGAAAAAGCGCTGGCTTCTACTCTTGATGATTCGCTGAATGTTGACCAGCTTACTTCTCTGGTGCTGGAAACAGGAAAGTACGGGGTGGAAACCATGGTCCTTCTGGACCGGGCCAATACCTCTACCTACGGCCATCCGGAAATTACCAGAGTTGATATCGGAGTGAGAAACAATCCGGGGATTCTCATTAGCGGTCATGACCTCAAGGACTTGGAGCAGCTTCTGGAACAGACGGCCGGCACAGGAGTTGACGTTTATACTCACGGCGAAATGCTACCGGCTCAGTATTACCCGGCTTTTAAAAAATATCCTCATTTTGCCGGAAATTACGGAAACTCCTGGTGGCTGCAGTATAAAGAGTTTGAGAGCTTTAACGGACCAATTCTTATGACCACCAACTGCCTTATCCCGCCTCGCGATTCTTACCGGGACCGGGTCTATACCACAGGGGTGGTGGGTTTTCCCGGGTTGAAGCATATTCCGGAAGGGCCTGATGGCCGCAAGGATTTCTCTGAAATTATTGAACATGCAAAAAGATGCCAGCCGCCGCGAGAGATTGAAAGAGGAGAAATCATCGGCGGGTTTGCCCATCACCAGGTGGTGCAGCTGGCAGACAAAGTGGTGGAAGCGGTCAAAAGTGGAGCCATTAGAAGATTCTTTGTCATGGCTGGCTGCGACGGCCGCATGAAGAGCCGCGAGTATTACACCGAGTTTGCTAAAGCCTTACCAAAAGATACGGTGATTCTAACCGCCGGCTGCGCCAAGTATCGCTATAACAAACTGCCGCTGGGTGAGATAAACGGTATTCCGCTGGTGCTGGATGCCGGACAGTGTAACGATTCTTACTCGCTGGCGGTGATTGCTCTTAAACTCAAGGAAGTGTTCGGACTCGGCGATGTCAACGAGTTGCCGATTTCCTACAACATCGCCTGGTATGAACAAAAAGCGGTCATTGTGCTGCTGGCTTTGCTGTACCTCGGGGTGAAGAACATTCACCTGGGTCCAACACTTCCGGCTTTCCTTTCGCCGAACGTAACTAAAGTGCTGGTAGAAAAATTTGGAATAAACGGCATCGGCACGGTGGAGAATGATATAAAGCTTTTCCTCGGCGAGTAAAAATCCAGAAACCCTGAAAATCGGGGTGTCATAAGTATTGGTGGTTTTATGAAATTATCTGATTTGAGGAGCTGGACAGCCATGCCGCCGGTTGTTTTAAGGGCAACGCAGCTGATTTCTTAAAAAAGTTTGAATTAGAGCTCAAGTTCATCATCCTGGTCGGAGCGAGGAAAGATTAAAACCCCGGCCCAAAAAATCTGACTCTAACGAATATTGTATCAGACCGAGTCCTGCAGGTCTTTCTTCCCAGAGTAACAGAAGGGCTTGACCGGGTCAGATGATTTGGGTAAAAGGAAAAAGATTGAGCTGAAAAATGGCTCATCAGGTATTTTGATGAAGTAAATGAATAAATCAGTTCTTAGAGAATTGGCAATAGAAAAATAAGATTAAAGAAAGAGAAGGAGGGAAGTATGTACCGAGCCTTAAGAATTTTTATCTGGTTTTTGGTTCTGACTCTAACTTTAGGTCAATTATCTAATTCGGCTGAGTTTCAGCAGCTTAGGTCTCTGGAAGAAGTGATGGCTGCGCCACAGGTCTCCAGGCTGCTGGCTTCACCGGCTGGAGAGAGGGTGTCCTGGGTTATAAACTACAAAGGACAAAAAAGCCTCTGGGTGGCAGAGGGGCCAAAGTTTGAAGGGCGGAGGCTGGTCAGTCATCCCGAAGACGACGGGTCGGATTTTTCTGACCTGCAGTTTACACCTGATGGTTCAGCTCTAATTTATGTTTTCGGCAGCTCCTTTAATCCTACCAGCCGGCCGAAACCGCCTGAGCAGTTGATAATGATGGTTGACCTTCAGAGCGGGAAGGAGACCCTGATAGTCAAAGGTTCCAGCCCGCTCATTTCACCGGACGGGAAAAATCTTCTCTTTATGAGGGCAGGCGAGCCTTACCTCCTGCCGCTTCAAGGTGACTCAGAACCGAAAAGGTTATTTCAAGCAAGAGGGCGCAGCCACAGCCTGAGCTGGTCGCCTGACGGACAAAAGGTTCTCTTCGTCAGTTCACGTGAGGTTCATAGCTTTGTCGGGGTTTATGACCTGGAGAAAGACGAAATTAAATGGTTGCTCCCGGATGTCTACCGCGACCTTTCGCCAGTCTGGTCGCCGGACGGGAAGAGAGTGGCTTTTCTGCGGCTGCCGCCTGGTAAAGATCGGGAGAAGCCTCTATCCAGGAGGTCGGATGTTCCTTTTTCCGTCTGGGTGGTGGAGATAGAAAGCGGCCGCGGGAAGAAAGTAGTGGAGCTTCCGAGGGGTGGAGGATTTGCCCAGACCTATCCTTCTAATCCGCTAATCTGGGCGGCCGGGGACCGGCTGGTTTTTTACTCCGAACACACCGGCTGGATGCATCTTTATTCAGTATCGGTTGAAACAGGAGACATGGTGGCTCTGACTGAAGGACAGTATGAAGTGGAGCAGATGACTCTTTCTCCTGACAGGAAAACAGTGGTTTTTAACTCCAATTACGGCGACCTGGAACGCCGGCATCTCTGGAAAATCCAGGTTAAGGGTGGAAAGCTCGAGCGTTTGACCGACGGCAACAATGTGGAGTGGGGTCCGGTGGTTTCGGCTGACGGCCGGAAGTTATTTTTCCTCCAGTCAACTCCAAGAAGGCCGGGAATACCGGTGATGATGGAGTTTAGTGGCAAGGTCCAGAAAACTCTGGTCAATCTGGCTCAGATAGCTCCTGAATTTAAGGAAAGCGGGCTGGTTGAGCCCCGGACCGTGACTTTTCAGGCCAGGGACGGATTGGTAGTCCACGGGCAGCTTTTCCTTCCTGAAAACCTGAAGAAAGGGGAAAAGTTGCCGGCGGTAATTTTTATGCATGGTGGACCTATTCGGCAGATGTATCCGGCTTGGCACCACAGCCCTTACTACCACAACTGCTATGCATTTAATCAGCATCTGGCCCGAAGCGGCTATGTAGTTCTTTCGGTAAATTTCAGGTGTGGCATAGGCTACGGAGCGGCTTTCCGAGAGGCAGAGAATCAGGGACCGGAAGGGGCTTCAGAGTACCAGGATATCCTGGCGGCGGCAGATTACCTGAAGAGTCTTCCCCAGGTTGACGGTGAGCGGATAGGGCTGTGGGGTGGTTCTTATGGCGGTTACCTGACGGCTCTAGGGCTGGCGAGAAATTCTGAGGTTTTTGCTGCCGGAGTGGATTTTCACGGCGTTCATGACTGGGCTCTTCGGGGAAGAAGGAGAAATGGGGGCGGCTGGGGAATTTTTGAAGCCCAGCAGGAAGTGGCTTATAAGTCATCTCCGGTAGCCGATGTGGAGAAGTGGCGGTCGCCGGTTCTTTTTGTGCACGGGGATGATGACCGGAATGTTGATTTTATCCAGACCACCGACCTGGTGGCCAGGTTAAAAGAGCTGGGCCAAGCTCAGGTTGAAACCCTGGTTTTTCCTGATGAGGTGCACAGCTTCCTGCTGCACAAAAACTGGGTAAAGGCTTTTTCGGCGGCCAGCGAGTTTTTCGACCGTTATCTGAAGCAGCGGAAAATTAGGTGAAAATCAGGTGAAGGGGAGAAATTTCAGTATCTTAATCTTACGGATTGGTTACCGAAAGGGGAAAATAAAGAGCTCTAAAAGGAAAGTTCAGTAGAGAAGAGATGAGATGAGGGCAAAATAGAGATTTAAAGATTTAATCATCTGGTTCTGGTGAGAATTGTGAGGAGCGGCGATATTGACTAGGAGGGAAGGCTCGTATAAAATTCACATACCTGGCGGCGTAGCTCAGTTGGTCAGAGCATGCGGCTCATATCCGCAGTGTCGGGGGTTCAAATCCCTCCGCCGCCATTTTCATTATGATTTACCAGAAATTCAAAAAATTCGTTGAAGCCAACCAGCTTTTCGGACCTCAATCCCGCCTGCTGGTGGCTGTTTCAGGCGGCCAGGACTCAGTGGCTCTGGTGCACCTGTTGCTGGAGCTGAAGGAAGACTGGCCGGAACTGGATCTGGCCCTGGCTCATTTTAATCACCAATTAAGAGCGAGCGCCGCGGCTGACGAGCGCTTTGTCCGGCAGCTGGCCAGGAAGCTGAAGCTAAAGCTCTTAGTAGGCCGCGGAAATGTCAGGGAATATGCCAAGCGCAATAAATTGAACCTGGAGGAAGCCGGGCGCCTCAAGCGTTATGAGTTTCTGGAAAAAGTTGCCGACAGGTGGGGTGCTGACCTAGTGCTCACTGCCCACACTATGACTGACCAGGCCGAAACGGTTCTGATGAGGATATTCCGGGGGACGGGACTGGAAGGGCTTCAGGCCATCAGGCTTCAGGCCGGTCGGGTGGTTCGGCCGCTCGTGTGTCTTTCCCGGCAGGAAATTGAGCAATATCTTCGCGACAGGGGAATTAAATTCCGGGTGGACGAAACCAACCTGGATACGGCCATCCTCAGGAATAAAATCCGGCTGGAACTTATTCCGCACCTGGAGAAAGATTTTGACCCGGAGGTGGTGAGCCATCTGGCTCAGCTGGCGCTTATCGCCAAGGCGGAGAACGAGGCCCTGTCGGAGCTGGCGGACGGCCTCTGGCCCCTCCTGGTAAAAAACGGGGGACACAATACTCAAACCCCAATTTTCGCCGGAGGGAAAAAGGGGCTGGAAGAAAAAAGCGGACGAGAGGAAGGCAAGAAGCGGCGCGGAGATAATTTCCTGATTTGGGAAGAAGAGGAGGAAACAGAACGAAAAGATGAAGTAAAGGCTCTAGCACCAGAAATAGAACTTAACCTGGCAGCTTTAAAAGAAATACCGCTGGCTATAGCTCGGCGATTGGTGAGGAAGTTTCTGCATTTAGTGCTGGGCCTGAAGTCGCCGAGCTTTGAACAAACTGAGGCTGTGCTGGCTCTTGAAGAAGGACAGAAATTCAGCTGGGGTAAAGATAAAGTTCTCATTCGCGAGCAAGGATGGCTGAGGAGGATGCGATGCTCAGGCCAAAAGCCGAATTTCTCTGTCACCTGGGAGGGGAAGCATAACCTCCAGATTCTTGGGCGCTGGGAATTTCATGGAAAATTTATTCAGTCTGCGAAAATAAAAACTCTGGAATATGATGATGCCAGAAGATGCTATCTGGATGCTGACCGCGTGGAATTTCCGTTAGAAGTCCGTAACCGGCGTCCTGGAGATAGATACCAGCCAGCAGGCAGGCGTGGCCAGAAAAAACTTAAAGAACTTTTTCGGGAGAGGAAAATATCCCGGGAAGAGCGTGATTGGGTACCAGTTTTCGTTTCGGCCGGCCAGATTGTCTGGGTCCCAGGCCTTCCGGTGGCTGAAAATTTCAAAGTCACTTCCGAAACCAAAAAGATATTTGTTATAGAAATGTTAAGAGAAAAGAATGAAAGAGAAAAGGGTGATAAATAAAACGGGGAACACAATACCCATTTACCTTATTATCACCACTGACCAGGTGATCCGTATTGGCAGGGTATTAATAAGCTTAGTTTTAACCACCAGCTTTATTTAATTTATCAATTTATGTCTTTTTTATTTGCCATTTTTGTTTTTTAAAGAATAAATTAAGGGGGATGCGTGTTAATCTTTGGTTTTTTGGGAGTTTAAATTTTTGGCTGTAGTTATCGGAATATTATTCTTGAACAGCGAAAGCCTCTCAAAAAATTAGGGAATGATTATTGTGTCTCCCGTTTTTAGCGGCGGAAGAGGCTTAGATACCAGGTAATGATTTGCTCACCCCAGACCAGCGCCACGAAAGCTGCCGGGGCGATGAAGCTTCCGAAGGGCAGGGAATACTGCAGGGTTTTTTTTCTGAATTTAAGCAGCCACAGCCCGACTGCCGCCCCGGCCACTGAAGCCAGGAGGAGGGTGAATACTGTTCGGGCCAAACCAAGGTAAGCCCCAACCATCAGCATCATCATTACATCGCCCATACCCAGCCCTTCTTTTTTGCGGATGAAAGTATAGAGGAGATAAATGAGAAGCAGAAAGCCACCGCCCGCCACCCCGCCGACTAAAGCCTGACGCAGGCTTAAGTCATAGCGAAAAGGAGCATAAACCAAAGCCAGCACCAGAATCGGAAGAGTAATATGGTCAGGAATTATCTGGTGAAAATAGTCAATGAAGCCCAGGGCAATCAGGCTGCTGACAAAAAGACAGTCAACAAAAAACTGCAGGTCAAAAAATCTCAGGTTGTGGAAATAAACTATGAGAAAGCAGCCGGCCGTCAGAGCTTCTACCAGCGGATAAACTGCTGAAATTTTTGCCCCGCAAAACCGACATTTCCCGCCCAGGAAAATGAAGGAGAGAACAGGAATGTTGTCGTACCACTTTATTCGCCGCCGGCATTCCGGACAACTGGAGGGCGGCTTAATCAGGCTTAAATCCCTCGGCAGCCGGTAAATCACCACGTTCAGAAAGCTGCCCCAGACCAGCCCCACTACCACCACCAGAACAATTCTCAGCGCTTCCACCACACCCTCGCCGGTTTAACCTCGCCCGTTTTCGGGTCGTAGACATAATCTTTTCCGTCCAGGTCCTTAGGCACTTCTTTGAGCAGACCAACCCGGACCAGGGTCTTAAGGTCGGAGGGCAGCCGCCCATATTTTTCTCTGAATTTTTTCACCAATTCGCCCAGAGCTGTGGTGTCTACCGTGCTTTTCACCCGGTAAAGATGGTTATAAGCGATTTCTTTAACCCAGTCTTCTTGTGCTGTTTCGTAAACTTCTTTCCACATCTCCCAGGCTTCCTGGTAATCCATCGTTCGGTAGGCGGCGTGGGCATAGAGTCTTTTGACAATCGGCGGCGCTCCTGGTATCTCCATAGCTTTCCGGTAGTATTCTCTGGCTACTTCAAAATCCTTCTGCATCTGAGCAATGTGGCCGGCCTGAAAAGGGAAAATCCACATATCCGGGTTTTTTTCAAGACCCATATCCAGAATTCTGTAAGCTAACTTCGGGTCGCCAGCCTCATAGACGGCAATCAGAGCCCCCACTTCATAGGGGTCGACGTACTTCGGGTCAAGTTCTGAAATGATGGAGAAGATGTGCTCTAAGTACTTGAAACGGTCGGGAATTTCGTAATTTCCGTAATATTGAATAGCCCAGAGATAGATGATATCAGCTACCAGGGAGGAATAGCCAAAAGTTATGTGTTTGAGATATTTACCAGAAGGCAGATAGATGATAGAAGAACCCGGAACCTTTTTCCTGGCCACCCGGTCGCTCTGATGCTTTAGCCAGGAAAAAAGAAGCAATGACCCGATGAGCAGAAAAATTATCAGGTTACGCTGCCGCCGCAGCAGCTTTTCTCCGCTGCTCATTTTTTCCGCCTTTTCTTTTTCTACCATTGCTTCTGGTCTGTCCTCCGGGAGTCCCGCAGGCAGTAATGTTCTATATGCTCAGGTTTGAAATCAGATAAAATCCCGCCGCCTGAAAACCAGCATGGCCAAAAGAAGTATGAAGGCTGTATAAACTACCCCGTAAAGAAAGCTTATTCCGAGTAATTTAGCAGGAATTGGCAGATTGTGAACCACTTCAGTCTTGAAATTAAAGTTTTCCAGGTCCGGAAGCACAATGTACAGCACCTGCAGAGCAGCTCTTCCTGCTCCACTCTTGACCTTCTTGATGAGCATTTCCATACTCCAGGACAGATGCCCGATCAGGTAAAAACCAAGGGAATAGAGAGAAGCCAGAATCGGTGTGGTGAAAGTGGAAAACAGCAGAGCTACGGCTGTCATCAGGCACAGCTCAAAAAATATGTAAAGAATGGCCAGAAGGATTTTCCACTCTACGGTAAAAGTGTGTAGAAAAAGAATCAGCAGAAAGATCGCTGCCATCAATCCAGTCATGATAAATATAGTCAGCACCAGGCCTAAAAATTTTCCCAGCAGGAACTCAACCCGGTGAATAGGTTTGGCCAGCAGGGTGAAGATGGTTTTTTTGTCAATCTCTTTGTAAACCAGCCCGGTGCCCATCAGGATGGCCATCAGCATCCCGAAAAGAGAGATGGAAGCCAGGCCTACATCTTTGATGATTTTTATCCGGTCACCAACAGTCAGTAAAGCCAGAAACCGTGAGAAAAGCAGGCAACCGGCGGCGAAAAAAAACAGCAGATAAAGCACCCGGTCCCTTTTAGCTTCCTTGAAAGTATTCCTGGCAATGGTGGTGATTTTCATTGGTTCTTCACCATATTAACAAAGATGTCTTCCAGAGTTTCGGTTCTGGGTACCAGCGAGACAATCTTTCCTTTTTTCTGCTGGACCAGTTGAATCACCTTCTCTATGTTATCTTCCTCATAGACTTTAAGCAGCACCCGGTCGCTGCTTGAGGAAACGCTTTCGCCCAGATGGCGGAAGTCAACCTCCGGCACTCCGGCTACCGTGATTTCGGTGTAAAGAACTTTTTCTGAGATTAAGTCACCAAGATAACCCTGGTTGATGATTTCTCCGGCCAGGATGATGGCTACCCGGTCACAGATCATCTCGATATCCTGAAGGATGTGGGAACTCAGGAAAACGGTCTTGCCTTCTTTCTTCAGGTTGACAATGATGTCGCGAAATTCTTTGCGGCCGATTGGGTCCAGACCGCCCATCGGTTCATCCAGGATGACCAGGGCCGGGTCGTTGAGCAGAGCCTGAGCCAGGCCGATTCTTTGCAGCATGCCACGTGAATACTTGCGAAGCTGAAGCTCGGCTGCCCGCTCCATCCCGACCAGCTTCAGCAAATAGTCGATTTTTTCTTCCTTAGCCCGACCATGAAGACCCAGAAGGTCGGCATAGAAGGTCAGAAATTCGCGGCCGGTCAAGTAATCGTAGAAATAGGGATTTTCAGGCAGAAATCCGACTCTCCGCCTGGCTTTTGGCTTGAGTGAATCTTCCCCGAAAATGGTAATCTGCCCTGAGTCAGGGAAAATCAGATTCAGGATGCATTTGATGGTGGTGGTTTTGCCGGCTCCATTCGGTCCCAAATAGCCGAATATCTCTCCCTCGTTAACGTAGAAAGAGACACCCTTTAAGACCGGCTTTTTCTTGGGAATGAAACCCAATTTGTAAGATTTATAAACTTTTTCCAGTTCCAGTACTTTGCCCATCTTGTATTAACCTATACAAAAATACTAACCATATGTCAACAATCCCGTAAAGCTCCAGCTAATCTGTCCTGGTTTTCAATCCTATTTCGGTTGCTGGAAAGAGGTCAACCGCGGAAGTGACAGCTATCGTTTTCCGGCCAGCACCTTGTTTCTTACCTCAGGAAAACATTCGGCTGACCGGGAAACAAAAGCCGGATTTCTGGTCTCCGGGTTTCTTAGATTTTTATGAAAATCTTTCTGCCTGGCTTTTTATCTTACAATTTTTTAGTTGTTTCTATTTTTTATTTTATTTCTTCAGGTGAGTTTCAAACAGCTTGAAAATCCGGCGATACTCATCAACCCAGGAGGATGTGGTGCGGAAGCTGTGGTTTTCTACCGGATAGATGGCCACTTCCCAGTTTTCTTTTCCCAGCTCAATCAACCGCTGGACCAGCCTGACTGTATCCTGAAAATGGACGTTAGTGTCGACCATCCCATGGCAGATGAGCAAATGACCTTTTAAGCCCTCAGCAAAGTAGATGGGCGAGCTCTGTTTGTAGGCTTCGGGGTCTTTCTGGGGCAGGTTGAGGATGTCCACAGTGTAGTTGGGATGATAATGGGCCCAGTCAGTGACCGGCCGCAGAGCAGCTCCGGCTTTGAACACTTCAGTCTTGAACATGGCCATCAGCGTCAGAAAGCCTCCGTAGCTTCCGCCATAACAACCGATGGCCTGGGGATTGACGCCATATTTTTCCACCAGAAACCTGGCTCCATCAACCACATCGTCCAGGTCCTTTCCACCCATGTGGCGGTAAATTCCCGTCCGGAAATCGCGGCCGTATCCGCTGCTACCCCGGTAGTCCACATCCAGGACAAAATAACCATTATCCCGCAGCAGGTTGTGGAACATATACTCACGCTCATAGGTGCTCCAGCCGCGGTGGGCATTCTGTAAATAACCTGCTCCGTGGATGAAAATAACTGCCGGTCGGCTCGGATGGGGGAGGTCGGGTTTGAACAGCCGGGCGTAAACATCCACTCCGTCTCGGGCCTTGAAAGTGACTATTTCCGGATCATACCAGGGATAAGACCGGAATTCTTCGGTAGTAGAGCTGGTAATTAACTTTGGTTGAGCTGCTGGAGCGAGCGGTTGGAGGTAAAGTTCCGGCGGTCTGGTGGAGTAGGAATTGATAATGGCTATCGTCTTTTCATCAGGCGAGAGATAAAATTCGTTCATTCCCTGAAGGCTGGTCAGCCTGGTCTTTTTTCCACTTTTCAAGTCAAGCACATATAAGTGCCTTTCTCCGGGGTGAACTTCGCTGGAGACGTAGTAAATTTTCTGGCCATCGGCCGAAAGCGAAGCCCAGGTGACTTCATATCTTCCTTCGGTCAGGGCTTTTTTTTCTCTGGTTTCAACCGCCAGCCGGTAAAGATGGGCGTAGCCGTTCTGCTCGGAAATAAAAGAAATGTGACGGCTGTCTGGCCACCAGAAAACGTTGGTCAACCCCAGTGGACCGATCCAAGCTTCGTCTTTGACGTTTTCCACAACCGTGGTCTTACCTGTGGTCCAGTCCAGGAGGAAAAGCCAAGCCTCCTTCCGGTCTTCAGCCTGAGCGGCCAGCAGGCATTTCTGGCCATCTGGAGACCACCAGACCTGGCGGGGATTAATTAACCTTTCTCCCTGACCGTAATCTACCCAGCGGACTTCTCCATTTTCAGAGTTCATAAGACCCAGTCTGTAAATCTGAGGGTTTTCGGCCGCTTTGGTGTGAGAAGAAATGGTTTCGGTATAACCGGAGCGAGTTACGTAATTAGGGACGATTGTAGTTTTAGCCCCGGGAACTTCTTCCATCAGGATGAACAGGGTGTATTTTTCATCCGGGCTTGGTTCCATTAAAATCAATCGCTGGTTTTCCTGAAGATAAAAAGGCTTTCTTCTGGTTGTCTGGCCGAGAGAAGGAAGTAAATTCTGGGTTCCCCGGAATCCTTCCATTCCTTCAAAACCCAGCCTGAATATCTCTTTGAAAAGGTCACGCTGCTGGGCTTCGTACCATTTTTGGATTTCATCGGTCTTTCTGGGTTCGGGCTGTTTCTCCCGGGTAAAGGAAGTCAGCTGACGCAGACTTCTATCGGCCAGAGAGAGAATAAAGAGATTGTCTCCAGCCTGAAAATAGATTTTTTTCTGGTCGTGAGTAAAACCAGCGTTGGTTTCGGCCTGGTCAGTTGAGGTTAGCTGCTCGGTCTTTTTGGTGGCTAGATGATAGAGAAAAATATCTCCATTCTGGCTGATGAGCAGGCGCTCCCGGTTTTTATCCCATTGCCACTGAGAACCGAAACGCCCGAAGCCAAAACCGCCCCGGAGTCGGCCCGGACCCCCAGCAGGGGGATTTTCTAAAATCTTTTCCCGGCTGATTTTAACCGGTAAGGGATTGTTCAGGCTGACCGAATAGATTTCAGCCGTCTTATCGCCCGGTTTTCGCCATTGAAAGTAGAGGGTCTTTCCGCTTACAGCCCAGACCGGGTTCGAGGGTGAAGTGCCTATAAACTCAGGTCCAGCCATGATTTTTTCCAGAACCAGGCGGGGCCGGGATTGTTCTGAAGTGGCTTCCTGAACTGCACCCTCAGCCGGGCTAAGAACCAGAAGAGCACCGAAAATCAGAGCTGTGGTCAGAACCACAGCCTGGAAGCAATAAAAAACAGGGAGTCGGCAGCTTGAGCCTTTCATCTTTCATCCTCCTGTGAATAATCTTAATTTCTGAACCTATTTCTTTTTTGTTATTTTTTTATTTTTTCTATAGATCTTACTTATTATTAATTGTTCAACTTTTTCTTTTTTCTTTGGTCAGTCAAATCACTAATATAAATCAAAGCCCAATAATAAATAAAGAATTTTTAGTCATCACAAAAAGCAGCTGGAAATTTACCAGACCTGCGTCGATTGGTAAGCCGGGCCAGAGCTTTCCTTAAACTCGCAGGTGCTCTTTCGGTTCGGACAATCAATCTGGCGGTTAAAGCCGGGCTTTCCGGACCGGCGGATATTTGAGCCCTACTCGTTCCATCTTCCGGGAAATTCATGCCATAAGGGCAGGAAGTACCTTAACCGCCTGCGGGTCTCTAAGACGAGGGGTGATAAAAGTGGGGAAAGTGGCCCGAAATTTCACCCCCATAAACCCCCTCAGGGGTGATTGGCAGCCGGCCCGCCTCGTGAGATATTGAAATCGCCTCAGATTGAGGCGAGGCCAAGGTTGCTGAGGAAAGGGAGGGGAAGGAAGATCCTTCTCCTCTTTCCTCTTTCTTATCTGCCCTCAGCTTTCCTTAAGCTTTTTCACCTGACTTCCCCCAGACTGGCGGTGATTCAAATTTTCCCATATTTTTGTTCTGCACTCCTTGAGTAAATCCTGACTTCCTTTGAAAAGTCTGGCTTATTCTGGTATTAATAACTGACGAGAATTGTGAAGAGGGAACTTTTCGGATGAAATTGTTTTTTCCTATTTTTCTTGTTACAGATGGGTTAAGCGGTGTTGAGAGGCAGGAAATGTAAAAACTGATAGGCTGCCGGTAATTTTCTGAAGAAAGGGAGGCGGATTTTGGGCCTTAAGCTCAGAAGTGATCTTGATATTCAACCCATCCATTACCGTGGACAGCGTGGCCTTTTGGTCAGCGACCGGCTGGGGCTAATTAAGAATCCAGTGATTATTCAGGGAGAAGCTCTGGAAGTTTTGATGCTGGTAGATGGCTCGAGAGACGAAAAGGATATTCAGTATGAATTCCTGCGCAGAAGGGGTTATTCTCTCTCGGGGGCGGAACTCGTCTCCAGAATCCTGGCCGATTTAGAGCGACTTCTGATTCTGGACACTCCGGAGTACAGGGTCAGCAAAAGACGGCTGGCTGAGGAGTTCCTGAGCCTTCCCGTGCGGGAAGCCTGTCTGGCCGGCGAAGCATATCCGGCCGAATCTGAAGCTTTGAAAGATTATTTAAGCCGGCTTCTGGAGCTGGAAAGGAGACCACCGGAGGTGGAACGGGAGATAGCTTCCGGTTTTGTTCCCCGCGTTCTGCTAGCTCCTCACATTGACCTTAAAGCCGGGGCTCGGCTCTATTCCTTAGCCTACAGCTGTCTGGCAGGAATGGCTTACGAGCGGGTGCTTATCCTGGGCACAGGTCATGCTCTAGAGGAAGGCTTTTTATCCCTCACCGAAAAGGATTTTCGGACACCACTGGGGACAGTTACGACTGATAAAAAAGCAGTCAGAAAAATCAAAGAAGCCGGAGGCAACCTGATGGCTCCTGATGACCTGGCTCATCGTAAGGAGCATTCAATCGAGTTCCAGCTGATTTTTCTCCAGCAGGTTCTGGCCCGTCCGTTCTCCGTAGTGCCCATTCTTTGCGGCTCAGTCCATTCCTGGCTCAAGAAAGTCAACCGGGCCTCTGAAATTCCGGGAATGGAATCAGTGATTGAAGTGCTTAGAAAGATGGCAGCCGATTCCAGTACCCTGGTTGTGGCTGGAGTTGATTTCTGCCACATCGGACCCAAGTTTGGACATCAGCAGACGGCTTCAGAGCTAAAAGAAGCGTCTGTGGCTTTTGACCACGATATCATAGAAGCTCTACTTCACCGACAGCCCGAGGCTTTCTGGAAGCTTCACCGGGAAACCGGGGACCATTTTAACGTCTGCGGTTTTCCAGTGCTGGCTGTATTGCTGGAAATAATTCCAGGGAACCTGAGGGGCTACCTCCTTGGTTATGAGCTGAGCCAGGAGACCGCCAGCCAGTCAGCCGTCAGCTTTGCTTCGGTTGTCTATTTCTGAGTTCAGTTTTTTCAGGCTATCCTGTATAATTCTGGTTGAACTTCACCAGGGAGGAAAAAATGACTGACTTTGGTGGGGCCTTGAAGAAATTATCAGGAAACAACAAGTTCAAACTGGCTGTAATCGGAGTTCCCTTTGACGAAAAGTCCAGCTACCGGCGGGGGGCGGCTTTTGGGCCAGAGGCTGTTCGCCGGATTTCCACCGGCAAATGCTACAATCCGGACACCGAGCTTGGAGTGGACCTGGCCGAGGAGACGGTGCTGGTAGACCTGGGCGATGTGGATACCTCGGGCGATGTTCTGAAGACTTTTGCTGCGGTGGAAGAAAAAGTTCTGGAAATAATAAATTTTGGGGCGGTTCCTATAATCCTCGGGGGTGATCATTCCATTACCTACCCGGTGGTAAAAGCTATGGCACGTAAATACCGGCCCTTAGACCTGCTCCATCTGGATGCCCATCCTGATATGTACGATGAGCTTTATGGCGACCGTCTGTCACATGCCTGCCCGATGGCCAGAATTCTGGAGGAAGGGTTGGTCCAGAACCTGGTTCAGGTTGGCATACGGGCCACCACTCCGGAAATGAGAGCCATGGCTGAAAAATACGGAGTACAAACCATTGAAGCCCGACATTTTCCGGAAAAGCTCAGTCTGGAATTTAAGAACCCGCTCTTTATCTCGGTGGACCTGGATGTTTTCGACCCGGCCTATGCTCCCGGAGTTTCTCACCATGAACCCGGTGGCTTAACCTCAAGACAGGTGATTGATCTCGTCCATAACCTGAAAGCCACCATTGTCGGGTTTGACCTGGTGGAACTAAACCCGCAGCGGGACGTCTCCGAAATGACCGCGGCTCTGGCCTTCAAGCTGCTTAAGGAAATTGCCGGAAAGGTAGTCCGACCATGAGTCGGATCAACCGAAAAGGAGGGTTTAAGATGAAAAAGTATCTGTTTTTTTTAATCCTGGTTCTGGTGGCAGTGGCCATTATTTATTCGCTTCAGGCTCGACCAGGAGTGAATTTTGAGGACTATTTTCTCGACCGGACCATGAGAGTCGATTATTACCACACCGGAGACAGCCGAGAAGAAGTGGTGAGTCTGGACAGAGTTTATCAGCAGGGAATCTGGGCCGGTTCGGTTAAAAGTTTAATCGACCCTTTTATGAGAGGAAGATACTGTGTCAAAATATATGATGCGGCTGGTGGTGAGCTGATATTTTCTCGGGCCTTTGACAGCCTGTTCGGTGAATATAAAACCACTGATGAGGGAATTAAGGGTATAAAGAGAACCTTTCATGAATCGGTCCTGATTCCTTTTCCGAAAAAAAAGATTATCTTAACTCTGGAAGCCAGAGACCGGGAAAACAATTTCAAGCAGATATTTTCTGAAGAGATAGACCCGAATTCAATTTACATCATAAAAGAAGCCCTCGACCCCACAATAAAAGTTTATGAGCTGCTAAAAAATGGTCATCCTCACGAGAAAGTGGATGTAGCCTTTCTGGCTGAAGGCTACCGGCTCGAAGATGAAGCTAAACTTCGAGCCGACCTTGACCGTTTTGTTGAGGTTATGTTCAGCTTTGAGCCTTATAAAAGTTTAAAGAGCAGATTTAATGTTTACGGGGTTTTCAAACCCTCGGCGGAAAGCGGTTGTGATGAACCTTCCCACGGTCAGTTCAGAAATACTGCTCTTAATACTACCTTTGATTCCTTCGGATCGGAAAGGTATCTGCTGACTGAGGACAACCGAAGAGTCCGGGAGGTAGCTTCGGCCATTCCTTATGACACTCTTTTAATCATGGTCAATCACCACCGCTATGGTGGAGGTGGAATTTACAATCTTTACTGTACCTTTACTACCGACAATCAGTGGTTTGAATACCTGATGTTACATGAATTCGGTCATTCTTTTACCGGGCTGGCTGATGAGTACTACACTTCCCAGGTGGCTTACAACGAATTCTATCCGAGGGGGATAGAACCGGTTGAGCCCAATATCACTGCGCTTCTGGACCCTAAAAACCTGAAGTGGAAAAAACTGGTATCTCCCGGTCTGAACATTCCCACGCCCTGGGAAAAAGAAGAATTTGACCGGATGGATATTGCCTATCAGAAAACCCGTCAGGAGCTAAATGAAAAAATAGCCAGGCTGAAAAGAGAAGGAGCTCCGAAGGAGGAAATTGCCCGGCTGGAGGAAGAGAGCGAAAAGTTATCTTTGGAGCAGGCCAGAAAAGTTGACCAATTTCTGGCCAGAAGCCGGTATGCTGGAAAAGTTGGAGCTTTTGAGGGGGCTGGTTATTCATCCACCGGGCTCTACCGGCCGTCGGTGGACTGTCTGATGTTCACCAAAGGGAAAAAACCTTTCTGCCGGGTGTGTGAAGAGGCGGTCCGTCAGATGATAGAATTTTACAGCCGCTGAGCCAGTAGATTTATAAAATTATAAAATTAAAGCTAACTGATACGGCCAGGAGCCGGAAAATTCTTATGGTTTCAGGCTCAGGATATTGATATTTAAGTTTATCACCCCAGTACAATTCAGGCGTTGACTACGGGGCAGTCTTAATGAATACCAAAGATGGCAATTATTTTTTTCTTTTAATTCTTCTTCTCGGCTCGGGCATCACTTTTTCTTCTTACACCCACCGATTGAAGTTTTTAAGGCAATTTTTTAGAAATGGTTTGGGCCTCAGAAAGTCATAAGTTTACTCTGGTCTGGGTTTTCACGTTCTTTTTGTTTTATGGATAAAGAGAATGCTGATAATTCGTTTTATTCAATCTGCTTTTTATTATTGAGAGTTAAAAGGCAATCTCTGTTTAGATGAGGTGTTACAAATTATATAAAGCGTAACACTAATTAAAACGATACTAGATGCGGGCTGTTGTCAGCAAAAGGGGGGTTGATGATGGGAACCAAAAAGGTGGGGGCTTTCCCCAGCCCGCCCAGGAAAGCCAATATAATTATAAGTTATTAAAATAAAAAATCAAGCTTTTTTTAAGTTTTTATCTGTTTGTTATTCAACAACTTAAATAATTTTTTATTTAAAAAAGTGTTAACGTTTATTAATTCTGTTAGAAAATTGACTGGCTCTCAAAAGCGGGTTAAAGAAAATTAACTGCAATCCGCTGGCTTCGGATTTAAGTTAAGAAAACAGGGAGGTAAAAATTGAAGTATTGTAATTGGTTGACTCCAGGAAATAACAGGTTTGAGAAGGACAATGAATTCTTTTAAAGTTTTTTTATTTTTTAAAGATTTTTATTTGCCTCAATTGATATGGTCAGGTCTGGAAGTTGGAGGAACGGCCTTTATCTCCAAGGTAAAGAAAAGCCAGCCTAAGAAAAAGCCGGCGAAAGATAAGTTCTTTGAAGGTTGCTGAATGGCCGTTCCGGGTTGTAAAATAACAATAACTGACATCGGGAGTTTGAAGCCGTCCGGGAGATTTCTCATTGGGTTGAATTTTAAAATGGATGGAGGTCCTGAAAATATGGCTTGAGTGAAAATAACGGCTGAATAAAATAGAAATAGAAGGTGAAAAGGAGAGAATGATGAAGAAGGATCAAATTGAAGAAAAAAAGATTGACATCAAGGTGGACGAACAGGTGGCCGTTGGCCAGTACTCTAACCTGGCGGCCATCAGACACAGCCGGGAAGAATTCATCTTTGATTTTGCTTTCATTTTTCCTGACGGGCCCATGGGCAAGCTGGTAGCCAGGATAATCCTCAGCCCGGCCCATGCTAAAAGGTTTGCTGAAGCTCTGGAGAGCAATCTAAAGCGTTACGAAGAAACCTTCGGTCCGATAGTTCCGGCTGATATCCCTCCAGATGTGGGGTTCATTCAGTAGGATTTGAGAAAATCGATTTGCTTGACAAAAAAAGCCTAATTTAATAAAAGTTAGCCAGAAGAAGATTCCGGGTGAGAATGGATTTCTGAAGGGGAATTTTCGATGAGTGATATTTCCAGGATACGAACTGAAGTTTTAACTTTAATGGTACCATTCATTAACAGCTGCGATGATTCGGGATTCAGGACAGGACAAAATTTTTTAAGTCTCAGGTTGGTATTTAACTTTAGATTAAGTTATACTAAAACAGGATTAAGGGTTTGAGGAAATGCTAATCCTGTTGAATAAGTTCCGATTATTGCCTTTGCTCTTTGATCAATCTGAAGAAAGCAACCTGGCCGGCTCCGGATTTTTTAAGCTGGGGAACGGTCGTTGGTTTTAAGTAAGGAAATTTTTTTTGGAGGTTTAATTCATGCCTTACCAATTCACAAACAAAAAGGGGATTACTTATTACCTGCATGCTCGTGAGGTTAAGCTGCGCGGCGGAAAGATGCAGACTATTTACTACTTCGCCAGAGACGTCAGACCCGGAGCTCTGGATGAAGTTCCGGCCGGCTACCAGGTGGTGGAAACTGCCAAGACCGGCATGCCTATTTTGAAGAAGGCTTGATTAGTTTCTTTCAAACAAATTTAATTAAGATTATCCTGCAAGAAAAAGGAGAGCAGTGTTTTGGCGAGCTGTTCTCCTTTTCTTTTTTTATTTTTTAAATTTAATTGCTACCTTCTTTTGACTTGAAAAGAAAGTCTGTTCTATACTGAACCCATGAAAATCAGAAGAGCTTTTATCTGTCTGCAAGTAATAATTATATTGTTTTTCTCACTCCTCGGTTGCCGGACTGAGAAAAAGTCCGAAGAGGTTTCGAGTTCAGCCATAAAATACCGGATAGCGGTCATCCCCAAAGGAACCACCCACGAATTCTGGAAAGCCATTCAGGCCGGAGCGATTAAAGCTTCCCGGGAGCTGGGGGTGGAGGTCTTCTGGAAGGGGCCTCAAAAAGAGGACGACCGGGCCCAGCAGATTACAGTGGTTGAGGATTTTATCAGTCGCCGGGTGGATGGAATTGTTCTGGCACCGCTTGATGACCGGGCTCTGGTCAGGCCAGTGGCCGAAGCCATGAAAGAAGGTATCCCGGTGGTCATCATCGACTCTAACCTCCAGGGAGATAACTACATCAGTTTTGTAGCTACCGACAATTATAAGGGTGGAGTAATGGCTGCCCACCGTCTGGCTGAAATTCTGGGAGGTCGGGGGAAGATATTTTTAATCCGCTACCTTGAAGGTTCAGCCAGCACTACTTTCAGGGAACAGGGTTTTCTGGAAACCATTACCCGGGAATATCCAGAAATTGAACTTCTGGTTAAAGACCAGTTTGCTGGCACCACCACCGAATCTGCCTACCAGCTGACCGAAAACCTGCTCAGCCGTTATCCTCAGGTGGAAGGAATTTTCACCCCGAATGAATCCAGCACCTTTGGAGCCCTGCGGGCTCTTCAGCAGCATGGACTGGCCGGGAAGGTGAAGCTGGTGGGCTTTGACAGCTCAGCTAAATTGATTCAGGCTCTGGCCAAAAATGAGATACACGGTCTGGTCCTGCAGGACCCGATGAAAATGGGGTATCTGGGAGTTAAAATGGTGGTTGATTTTCTGGAAGGAAGGCCGGTTGAAAAAAGAATAGATACCGGAGTGGTCATGGCTACTCCAGATAATATGAACCAGCCAGAAATTAAAGCCCTGCTGGAACCGAATATTTCTCCATACGTCCGATAAGATAGCTCTGAATTTTTAAGGCAAATAAATTTTGTTCACTGAAAAAATGAAAGAGACTGAGGCGAAACCGTTACTCGTCTTAAAGGAGATCAGCAAGAGTTTTGGCCAGAGCCTGGTTCTGGACAGAGTTGATTTTGAGCTCCGGAGTGGAGAAGTCCAGGCCCTACTTGGAGAAAACGGAGCCGGCAAAAGCACCCTGATTAAAATTCTAAGCGGAGCCTACAAACCTGATTGCGGAATGATGTATCTTGACGGTCAGGAATACCGGCCCTCGGGGCCACTGGAAGGGAGAAAACAGGGAATTTCAGTCATCTACCAGGAGCTCAATCTCGCTCCTCATCTGACGGTTGAAGAAAATATTATGCTTGGTCAGGAGGCTTCCAGATGGGGTTTGGTGGACAGAAAAAGAAACCGGGAAAGAATAAGGGAAGTTCTGAACTTTCTGCATCACCCTGAAATCTCTCCGGATATTCCGGTCAGAAAATTAACGGTCGGGGCCCGCCAGGTGGTGGAAATCGCTCGGGCCTTGGTTAGCCGGGCCCGAATTCTGGTCATGGATGAACCCACCAGCAGCCTTTCTCAGGAAGATACCCGGAGGCTCTTCGAGATTGTCAGAAAACTTCGTGATGAAGGGGTCGGAATAATCTACGTCAGCCATTTTTTGGAGGAAGTTCTGGAAGTGGCTGACCGTTACACAGTGCTCAGGGACGGTCGGGTAGTGGGTTCGGGCAGGATAGCTGAGACTTCAGTGGAAGAGCTGATCAGGTTGATGATAGGTCGAAGGATTTCTGAAATGTTTCCCCGAATCACCCATCAGCCGGGTGAGGTCCTGCTTAAAAGCGCTGGAGTGAAAAGCAAGAAAATGGCTCAGGCTGTGGAACTGGAGCTCAGGCGGGGGGAGATTCTGGGAATAGCCGGCCTTGTCGGTTCCGGTCGGACTGAATTCTTAAGAGCTCTGTTCGGACTTGACCGACTGGAAAAAGGAGCGGTAGTAGTGGCCGGAGAGTATTTCCGACCAGACCATCCTGAAACCAGCCTGGCTCGGAAGCTGGGCTTTTTAAGCGAGGACCGTCAGGTTGAAGGACTGGCCTTGAGGTTAAATGTGAGCGACAATCTGACCATGAGCCGGCTGGCTCCTTATGTCAGATGGGGCTTTCTGAGCCAGAAGAGACAGCAGGCTGCTGCTTCGGAGTGGATAAAACTTCTGAACATTAAAGCCCGCTGGCCAGAACAGAAGGTCTGGACCCTTTCTGGGGGCAATCAGCAGAAAGTAGCCTTGGCTCGCCTGCTTCATCAAGAGGCGGAAATTTTTCTACTTGATGAGCCGACGCGGGGCATTGATGTTCTGAGTAAGGCTCAAATCTATGAGCTAATCGGACATCTGGCCAGCCAGAATAAAGCCGTCATATTCGTAAGCTCCTATCTGCCCGAACTGCTGGGAGTGGCAGACCGGATAGCCGTTTTTCATCGGGGAGAATTAGTTTCAGTCCGACCGGTTGCTGACTGGACTGAGGCCAGTTTAATGAGGGCAGCTGTCACCGGCAAAGTAGATAACCAGAATAGTTCAGGAGAGTAAAGGTGAGTAACAGGGTTTATGGTTTGAAGAAGATTACAGGACTTCTGGGGCCTTTCATCGGTCTGGTTCTGGTCATCACCCTTTTTTCTCTAATGCCTGAAATTTCGGACCGGTTCCTGCGTCTGGGAAACATCAAGAATGTGGCCACCCAGTCGGTTATCGTGGCTCTCTGTGCCCTTGGCCTGACCCTGATAATCGTAAGTGGCGGAATTGACCTTTCGGCTGCTTCCAACCTGGCTCTGAGCTGTGTGCTGGTGGCTTATGCCATTAATGCTGGGCTCACTCCACTGCTGGCTGCTCTGGTTGGGGTGGCTACAGGGGGACTGGTCGGTTTTTTGAACGGGTTTCTGATAACCAGACTCCGAATGGTGCCTTTCATCGTTACTTTGGGGATGATGGGTATTACCAGGGGACTGGCCAAGTGGGTGGCCAGAAACCAGAAAATTGATGCTCCGTTGAGCTGGCTGAATGAGCTGATGGTCAGGACACCTGAGCCTTCCTGGCTCATCGTCTCGCCAGGAATCTGGGTTATGGTATTCCTCTCACTGATAATGGCTGTGGTGCTGCGAAAGACAGTTTTTGGCCGACATATCTTTGCTGTTGGTTCAAACGAGCTGACGGCCCGGCTTTGCGGAATCAGGACTGAAAGGGTGAAAGTTCTGGTCTATACTATTTCTGGGCTGCTTTGCGGGCTGGCTGGGGTGATGGAGTTTTCCCGGTTAACCGTGGGTGACCCAACTGTCGCTATGGGACTGGAGCTGGATATAATTGCGGCTGTAGTCATAGGCGGTGGTAGTCTGAGCGGCGGAGAAGGAAGCATTCTGGGAACCCTGGTCGGGGTATTTATAATGGCTTTCCTGCGCAATGGATGCACCATGATGGGCTGGCCTAATTATTTTCAGGAGATAATAATCGGAGCCATAATCATTGCGGCCGTTACCTTGGACCGTCTGCGACATCGTCAGGAGTAATTTTGCCAAGGAATAGTTTAAAAAGCTGTCTAATTTATTGGACTGTGAAAAAAAGTTGGAGGTTAAAAGATGAAAAGAAGATTTTTTATGGTTCTTCTGACAGTCGCTTTTATCGGAAGCCTTCTGGCAGCCAGCCTGGAAGCCCAGCCTTTTTTTGGCCGGAAGATGATGGGACGGGGTCCAGGTCTGGGAGCTGAGCTCCTTAAAGATGCGCTTCAGCTGACTCCAGAACAGGAGAAAAAGCTGGAAGAGTTTAGAAAGGCCCGGTTGAATGAGGCCAAATCCTACTGGGAAAAAATGGGTAAGCTCCGTGAGGACCTGAGGAAACTCTTGCAGGACTCCAAGGCTGACGAGAAAAAGGTTAATAGCCTGATTGATGAAATTTCCAAACTCAAAGCTGAAAGAATGAAGGCTCAGTTCAAAAACAAAAAAGAGTGGGAGAAAATTTTCACGCCGGAGCAGCTTAAAAAACTGGAGGAATATCGCCAGGATTTCAGGCTGAAACGTGAGCTGCTGGGTGGACCTCGGGGACGGATGGATATGCGCCTGATGCCGAGACGTTATTGGGGTCTTGGTGGGTGGTGCTGGCGTTAATTTAACCAGCTTGATAATTTACTTCAGGGCTGCTTGAAAAAGCAGCCTTTTTTATTCTGGCCTGATTCAGCCAGCTAAAAAAAGTCAACCTAAGGTTTTAAGTTTAGTTAATCTTAGGCCGGTTGTCTCTGGTTGAGGACACTTAATAAGCCATAATCCAGCCTATTTCCCTGAAGTTTCTTTTAAGGAATTGGCATGTTTATTGCTGTTAAAGGAGTTGAAAGGAGAAGAAGATGAGAAAAATAAGCTTAATAGCCTTGGTGGCAGCCGGGGTTTTCTTCTTCTCAATAATGGCTGGCTCTCAGGAGGCCTACTATTCAGGTGCTTTTGCCCGAATAAGCTATATACGGGGAGAGGCGGTTGTAGATAGAACTCAGGACCTTGGTTTGGAAAGGGCTGAAGTCAATCTGGTCCTGACGACAGGTGATAAGGTTGAGACTGAAGACGGACTTTTAGAAATAAGCTTCGGCCGGAATAATTTTTTAAGAGTTGGCCCTTATTCAGTGCTGGAAATAGTGAAATTGCCTGAATACCAGGGAGATGAAATATCCCTGTACCTGTACAGTGGCAGGTTTTACCTGCGTCTCAGTCATCTTCAAAAAGAAAGAAGTTTCAGTCTGCACACCCCCGATGCTTCTTTCTATGCCCTGGAGGAAGGTCTTTTTAGCTTTGAGATTGAAGACCAGAGTCGGACTCGGGTTTCAGTGATAGAAGGAGCGCTTGAAGTAGCAGCCCGGGATGAGTCCCTTCTACTTGAAGCTGGAGATTCGGTGGAAGCCGAAGATGGCTATCTGTATGAGTCTCTTTATTATCACACTGGAGGCGACGATTTCAGTCTCTGGAACCGGGACCGCGACCGTTTGCTCTACAGAGCCAGTTATCAGAGTTCATCTTATCTGCCAGAGGAAATCAGAGAATATGAACCCGAACTTTCGGCTTATGGCCGCTGGGTTTACGAGCGGCCCTACGGCTATGTCTGGGTTCCGGTGGTGGTTCAGGTTGACTGGCGTCCATATTTAAATGGCCGCTGGGTCTGGTATCCCCGAATAGGCTGGACCTGGGTTTCAGCCGAGCCCTGGGGCTGGGCAGTCTACCACTACGGACGCTGGCACTGGCGACTGGGCCTTGGCTGGTACTGGATTCCAACCGTCTACTGGGGTCCGGCCTGGGTGCACTGGTACTGGGATGCCCAAATAGTCGCCTGGTGTCCTCTAAGCTACTGGAATCGTCCGGTGGTCATTATCAATAACTATTTTTATGATAGATATGACGACCGATATTATCCAGTTCATTCCAGAGCTCTGGTTGTAGTCAGAAGGAATCAGCTTCAGGCTCTACATTCGGTTAGAACCCTTGTCGGGCCTGAAAGCCTGAAAAACCTAGAAAAAATTCGCCTGGAGGCCAGCCAGCCCCAGATTAAGCCGACCCCTAAACCTTCCGTTACCCCGTCTGCGCTGCGACCGGCTTCAAGCGGTCTCAAATCAATCAATCCCGCCTCAGAAAGACCTCTGTCCAGTTCTCAGTTAAAATCACCGTCTACTTTAAGTCACGGCCAGAAAATCACCACTGAAATTTCCCGGCCAGAGACAAAAAGCTTACGGACTTCTGAACTCCGGATTTCAGAGGCAAATCCAGCTCAGATTAATAGGACTCCAGGTTCGGGAAGTCTTTCTCGCTCGAGTCTAAGCTACAAAAATAATCATTATGCTGGAACGGGCCAGGTCAGTTCCCGAAGGTTAAATCCTCAAAGCAGCCCCAGAAACCTGACTGAAAATTCATCAATTTCTTTGAGAAGAAAACCCGAATTGCGTTCTGACTCAGCCGAAAGCTCAAAGATTCAGCTCAGGTCGCCGTCTGCTTTTTCAGAAACTAAAAGTTTAAGAAAAATGAACCAGACAGGTTTTTCGGGCTCTTCGGGCTCTTTTTCGTCTTCCTCAATCCAGGAGAGAAAATCCTCCTATAACCTGCCTTCCCTGGCTCGTCCCTACAATCCACCTGCAGCCATAGATTCAGGAGTGAAGCCGGTTTCGTCCTCCTCTTCAGCTAATCAAGGAATTTCAAAGCCTCAATCTCCAAAAAGCCAGTCTCAGAGCTCTTCTTCTTCTTCCTCTGGTGGTCAACTGAGAAAAAAAGACGGCTGACCTTCAATCCTGATTTTTTTCTTTACTTTTATCAAAATCAGTGGTATAAAGATTCCTTATTTCATCTGCCCTTAGCAGATGAACATAAGAATTCAGAAAGACTTAAATTTTCTGGAAAAAAGAAACGGAGGTATATGAGATGGCTTCCCGGAAAAAAGGAATTCTGTCATTAGTTCTGACTGCCTGTCTTATGGTTTTGGCAGCTGGGGTTGCTTACAGCCAGCAGGCAAAAAGCGAGATCAGAGAATACGAAGGAACCGTCAAAGTTGCTGTTGGTAAATACATTTACATCCCGCAGGCGCAGGGGCTGGATATCTACGTGGCCGGTCAGGTAGAAGGCGGGCTGGAAAACCTGGTAGGAAAAGAAGTTAAAGTTAAGGCCAGTCTAATTCCTGATAAAGCTAACCTGATTCTGGCTGAATCGATTGAAATTAAAGAGGGCAGTGTTTACCGGACAGTCTACACCCGCTCGACCCAGCCGGAATTCTCAGATTATCTATCGCCGCAGCTCAGAGAAGAGTATGAAGCTCTGGAAATTACCAACCTGAATAAACCAGAGCAGTGGGAAGGTAAAACCAAAGTCAAAGTCTACGGTCAGCTTCAAACCTCTAAAGTGAAAGAAGGAGGGGTAGAGAAGGAAGTAATGCACATCATCATTACCGATAAGAAAGGGAAGGAAGTAGCCAGGGTAGTGGCCGACAGTCTGACTGACTACGCCCACTTCTACATGAAGAAGCTGAGATTGTTTGATAAGTTCTGGTTCTATCTCAATTTCAAAGAGCAGGTTGATAGAAAAGTCAGAGCCAGGACCAGAGAGCTTTTTAAGGCTGATGTTGTTTTCTGCGGTCTGTTCTGAAAACTTTAAATAACAGAAAAGCATCAAAGAGGGAGCAAAGAGAGCTCCCTCTTTTTTTATTTATTTGCTTTTATCAAACGGTTTTAAGTTTTCTGACCATTTCTGAGAGCCCAAAAATTACTCCGACCGGATTTTCCTTAATCAGGACCCCCAGAACCTGTCTTGCTCTTTCTCTTAAAGCTGTAAGGTCGGCCAGAGCCTGAGCCTTAAACAGGAGGTTAAAAGATGGAGCCACGGCCGGAGAGGCTTCAAGCTCCGGAATTAAAATAGACTCCGGTTCATCATAAACCAGCCCGATGAATTTGCCCTGGCCGGAATCTCCTTTATGGAGCTGGCCTGTGGAGTGGAGGTAAGCCGGACCGAAATTCCAGGTGACGGGCAGGCGGGTCATTTCCGCCAGCTGAAGGGCCAGATTATCCAGGGCCACATCCAGAGTTTCTGAAGGCGGTAGAAAGCAGAGCAGAGCCAGATATTCAGAGTGGTTTTTGTCCTGCAGGAAAGATTTAAATTCTGATAAAAACCGGTCACCGTCAACCCGTAGTAACTTCTCTCCGGTAAAGTCAGCTAATGGTGTCTGAAGTAGCTCTCTGGTTTTTTTCTTGGTAAGTTCCACATCGGGCTGATCAAAAGGATTGATTCGGAGAAAATAACCGGCCACAGCTGTGGCAATTTCCCAAAGATAAAAATGTCCGGCTAGTTCATCAGGCTTTAAGGTCAGGTGAATTATGGGATGCTTGAGCTGCTTAATTTTTTCCATTTTTTGCCGGAAGAAAATATCCGATCCGTCCTCTCTCTCGTAAAAAACAAAAAGTCTGTTCGGGCCGTAAGTTTCTTCAGGAAACGGCAAGCTTTCCAGCACCGGCAAAATCCCCTGACCTTCCTTGCCGGTGCTTTCAGCGATGAGCTGTTCCAGCCAGCGTCCCAGACTTTTCAAGGAAGATGGCATAATAAAGGTGAGCTTATCAAGCCCGCTGGTAGCCAGTCGACCGAGAAGAGTCCCCAGGATTAAACCAGGATGATTTGCTGGAGCTCTTTTGAGTAATTCATAACTCATAACTGCAGACTGCAGAAAATCAGTCAGATTAAGTCCCATCAGGGCTGCCGGGAAAAGGCCAAAAGGTGACAGAGCGGAAAAACGGCCGCCTACATCGGGGAAACCTTTTATTACCCATCGAAAGCCAAGCCGGTCAGCAATTTTTTCCAGGGGGGTTTCCGGGTCGGTTATGGCGGCAAAATATTGACCGGCTTCAGGGCCGATAATTTCCTGCTGTTGATGGTAAAAAAAGTTCAGGAAGCTTAGAGTCTCAGCGGTGGTACCGCTCTTTGAGGAAATCAAAAAAAGCTGCTTTCCCGGTTTTTCAGCCGTGAGTTTAGCCACGCTCCGGACAGCCGACGGGCAGGTTGAATCCAGCATCAGAAGCCGGGGAAAGCCGGCGGCTGGTCCGATTATCTGGCTTATGGCCTCAGGAGCAAGAGCGGAGCCTCCCATGCCGAGAAGCACCAGACCGGTTATCCCTTCTTTTTTGAGCTTTTCGGCCTGTTCCCGATAGGACTCAACCAGTGGAATCATTCTCGTCGGGCAGTCAAGCCAGCCGAGACGGTTGGAAATTTCCAGGTCGATTTCTTTCCACAGGGTGTGGTCTCTTATTAAAAGTCTGTTTACAAAATCTATTTCGGATAGTTCGCGGCCTGCCCGGCTCAGATTTTCCTGCCAGCGTTCAAGATTATATGTGCTGATTTTAAGGCTCATAGCCTTGATTATACTATATAAACCGGGCTTATCCGAATCACAAATTGCTTGATTTATACTGCTGGATAATTAAAATAATGTAAAAAAATCATTAAAGTTTTATTAATAAGGGAGGAAATATAGGTATGAAAAAAGTTGCTATTCTGGCCTTTGTCCTCGGATTATGTTCTTATGGTTTACTTATGGCCCAGAACAAAGTAGCTTTCAAACCTCAAGACCTGGCTGGAAATTGGGAATTAGTGGTGGAAGCAGAGGGTATGGTCATCAATCTGAATCTGGTCCTGGTGATGGAAAATGGAGTACTTACTGGAAAGATGAGTGAGCCTTATGGAACTTTTTCTGACCTTCCAGTGGCTGAGCTGAAAGTTGAGGAAGATATCCTGAGTTTTATTTTAAGCGCTCCTTCGCCACCTGATGGATTGACCAGAACCTGGAAATGGGAACTTAAAGTATCAGGCAATGAGCTTGAAGGAATTGTTTACAACAGCGAAATAGGCATTTCGGCTTCAGTCCGTGGCAAAAGAGCCAGTTAGCAACACTGCATTTGCGGAGCCGAATTGACCTCCGACGATTTTTGTTTTTCTTTTAGACCAGCCCTGAAAAATAGGGGGTCAGTTTTCTTTTAAAGTTTTCAGGCGGCCCAGGTCCGGGTGCTTGAGATGAAAGCCAGTGGCTAATTGATAGGCTTTAGCCAAACGCAGAGCCTTTCCTTCCTGAAACAGGTCGCCGACAAAAGAAACGCTCAGGGGTCGGCCTTTATCGTCAAACCCGCAAGGCACCACCACCTGAGGATGACCCGTTAGATTGGTTAGAAGAAGGCTCGTCCCGCCCGAAGTTGTCAGATAGACATCTATTTCTTTTTCCCGGAAGATTCTGGCCATTTCTTCTATAAGCAGAGTTCGTATCCGGTTGGCCTGAAGGTATTCAACAGCCGGGATTAAGCGAGCCTGCCGGAAGACATTTGGCCAGGCGTTTCGGCCCTGTCTGACCATCAGGTCATCAAGATTATCTCTGGTAATCTGGTCGAAAGCGGCCGCAGCTTCCACGTTGAGGATGAAGCTTATCATCCCGGGATTGATTTCTGGCAGGTCAATTTCTTTGAGCTCCACTCCCAGTGATTTTAGGGTTTCCAGTACTGCCTGATATTTCTCCTTATTATTCCTGACCTGGTCAAAGGCTTTTTTAAGATAGCCAGCTTTTATCTTTTTAAGGTCTTCCCGACCGTCATAAGAGAATGGCAGGTGGTAAACTGTCCGGTCCTTTCCATCCGGACCAATTATGGCCCTGAAAATCAGAGCCAGGTCTTCCACCGTTCTGGCAATCGGCCCTATTTTATCCATGCTCCAGCTCAGAGCCATGGCCCCGTAACGGCTGACCCGGCCGAAAGTTGGCCGCAAACCAGAGGTGCCGCAGCGAGTGGAGGGAGAAACTATGGAACCCCAGGTCTCTGTTCCGATGGCAAAAGCTACCAGTCCGGCCGCCGTGGCCGAAGCCGAACCGGCTGAAGAGCCGCTTGAACCTTGCTCGGGGTCCCAGGGATTTCTGGTCATTCCGCCATACCAAATGTCTCCCCAGGCCAGCTCCCCCAGGCTAAGCTTGGCTACCAGAACTGCTCCGGCTTCAGTTAGTTTTTCAAAGACGGTGGCGTTTTCATCAAACATCTGGGTTTTATAAATGGAAGAACCCCAGGTGGTGGGATAACCCCTGGTAGCGAACAGGTCTTTTAAGCCGTATGGGATGCCGTGAAGAGGGCCGCGGTACTTTCCACTCATTATTTCCCGGTCAGCCTGGCTGGCCTGCTCCAGGGCCAGGTCTTCAGTCAGAGTGACCAGACAGCGGAGCTCAGGCCCGTATTTTTTCATCCGCTCCAGGTATAATCTGGTGAGAAATTCTGAGCTTATTCTTCGGTTCTTAATAAGCCAGGCCAGGTCGGTTACGGGGTAAAAAGCCAGCTCCTCCAGGTTATCGGGCAATTTGACTTCCTGAGGTTCGTCATAGATAAAAGTCTTGTCTTCCATCAGCTTCCGGAAGTCAAAACCGGCAGGAAGAGGGTTAAAAATCAGAGCCGGGGAGATAGCATTTTCCAGAGATATTTTTCTCATCTGGTTGAAACTTTCCAGGTTGCTCTTAAGGTCCTCCAGCATCATTTTTCTTTCTTTTAAGGTGAACTGAAGTCCAGCGATTTTTTCGGCTGAAGCAACATCCTGAATAGTAATTTCTTTCCCCTTCGTTTGATAGAGAATAAAAGCTCCACCGATTATCAGTATTACTGATAAGGCCATTCCTATTAATGCTAAGCTGATAGCTCCAGATCTGGATTTTAATCTCATTATTTTACCTCCTTCACAAAGCTTGATTGTTTTATTTAACTTTACTTCTGACCTTAAGGTCAAGGTACTCAAAAAGCCGGTCGGTTTCTTGACTTATTTTTTTCGTTGTTATATTTTGCCTGACTATTGTAAATTTTGTTTAAGAGGTTAGAGGTGGCAAGTCAAACAGCTCCTAAAATTTCTTTTCTTAATCCAGCCAGTCGCTTTTACCGGTTTTTGATGCTGGCCTTTATTGCTTCTCTTTCTTTCGGCAGCTATTTTGCTTATGACATAGTTTCAGCCATCGCTCCTTCTCTGATTGAGGAACTTAAAGCCGCCAGACAGACGGTGGGAACTTTTTTTACCATGTACAGTCTGGCCGCCATTCTGGCGGTTCTGGTTGGGGGAATGCTGGTTGATAAACTGGGGACCAGAAAAGCCAGTTTTCTTTTTTCCTGCCTGGTATTCATAGGGGCAGCCATGGTCTGGAAAGCCCGAAGCATTCCCGTTTTTTTTCTTGGCCGCTTCATTTTTGGGGCTGGTTCTGAGCCGCTGATAGTGGCTCAAAGCACTATGCTGGCCCGCTGGTTTCGAAGCAAGGAGCTGGCCTTTTCTTTTGGAGCTACCCTGACCGTCAGCCGGCTGGGTTCTCTTTTTGCCTTTAACACCGGTGAACTGATTTCCCAGTATTTCGGTAGCTTCCGTTATGCCCTGCTGGCTGCTGTCCTGGCCTGCGGAATCTCTCTTATCGGAAACATTTTTTACATCATCCTGGACCGCCGGGGCGAGAAGGTTCTGGATTTGAAGAAAGAAGAGGTGACTGAGAAAATAAACCTCAGGGACATTAAAGAGTTCAAGCCGACGTTCTGGTACATAACAGGCCTTTGTTTTACTTTTTATTCAGCCATTTTTCCTTTTACTGCTCTCTCCACTGACTTTTTTGTGGATAAGTGGGGGATAGCCCGGGCGGCTGAATCCCCGGGCAGTTTTCTGGCTCAGGTCTTTAACAATTTTCTTCATATGTTTAGCACAGCTGGCGGCATCAGCTCCATCATAATCTTTGCTTCGATGGTTTTTGCCCCGTTTGCCGGTAGCCTGATTGATCGTATTGGCCGGAGAGCTACCCTTATGATTTTCGGTTCGCTAATCTTGATACCCTGTCATCTGCTCATGGGACTGACCTACATCTACCCAGCTTACCCTATGGTTTTCCTGGGTATAGCGTTTGTTCTGGTGCCTGCTGCCTTATGGCCATCAGTTCCGATGGTGGTCAGAGAACAGCGGACCGGAACCGCCTTTGGCCTGATGACGGCCATTCAGAATATCGGTCTGGGGCTGTTTCCCTTGCTTAACGGCTTTTTAAGAGATAAGACTCACTCCTACACTGCTTCCTCCATAATGTTTGCTGCCCTCGGTCTGGTCGGCCTGACCTTTGCCCTGCTTTTGAAGAGGGCCGATGCCCGAGCAGGAGGCCTTCTGGAGAGTGCCCGCAAGAAATCGGCAGCCTGATTTTCAATCTAATCTTTCGTGCTTTCTATGAATTTCACCCATAGCCGGCGAGTTCTCGGTCCGTCAAACTCACCTAAAAAGATTCCCTGCCAGGTGCCAAGCAGCAGCTGGCCGTTTTCCACCATTACCGCAACAGAACTTCCCAGCAGAGAAGCCTTAATATGAGCCGGAGAATTTCCCTCTCTATGAGCAAAGGTCTGATTGACAGGGACAATCCTGGTAAGGCCTGTTAGAATATCGGCTGTAACATCCGGGTCGGCATGTTCGTTAATGGTCAGGCCACAGGTGGTGTGGGGACAGAAGATGAATGCCAGGCCGTTTTTAAGACCTGATTCCTGAACCAGCTGCTGAATCTTGTCGGTAATTTCCAGAAATTGTTCGGTTTTCCGGGTGTTGATGGTGATCTGATGCATAAATTTCTCCCTATATATGAAAATTTAAATTTTTTTCTTGACAAATCCTCAAGCCTGGGTATATATATAATGCCGAAGGCACAAGATTTAGTATCCAAGGGCTATGAAAGGCACTAAATATTGTTTTTTCAGGCATTTTTCTTGCTCAGATAATAATAGCACAGAAAGAGCCCGGTAGATTAGTCTTGGGTCTTCAAATTTTTTTATTTTGAGGAGGAAGGTATGGTCAGGACCAGCAAGATTACCAGGATAAAAAAACGTGACGGAAGTATTGTGGACTTTACTCAGGATAAAATCACCAACGCCATCTATAAGGCTATGCGCTCCCAGGGCCTTGACGACCAGATGGCTGCCCAGCATGTCTCTGACATAGTGGTCTTTGTGCTGGAAGAGAAATTTGGCGGATATACCATACCTTCAGTAGAACAGATTCAGGACATTGTGGAAATGGTCCTGATGAAACAGGGCTACCACGAGGTGGCAAAAGCCTACATCCTCTATCGCGAAAAACACAAGGCTATCCGGGAAGCCAAACTGACTGGAATCAACCTGGAAAGACTGATCAAGGACTATATCAACGACCACGACTGGAAAGTCCGGGAAAATAGCAACGAAGGAGTGGTCAGCTTTTCTGGGCTGAATGCTCGGATTTCCGGTGAGGTTCTGGCCAATTTTGCTCTGAACAACCTTTATTCGGAGAGAATAAAAAAGGCCCATCTGGAAGGGGAATTTCATATCCACGATCTTTCCTACCCGATTGTTGGCTACTGTGCCGGCTGGTCTATGGAGAATTTATTGCGAAAAGGCTTTGGCCACGTGCCCAATCAGGTCCACTCTCACCCGGCCAAGCATCTGGAAACAGCCACCTTGCATATGGTCAATTACATTGGAACCATGCAGGCAGAATTTGCCGGAGCGCAGGCTTTTTCCAGCGTGGATACCTTCCTGGCACCATTTATCCGGGCTGATAACCTGAGCTACGAGCAGGTCAAGCAGGATATTCAGAAACTTATCTTTGGTCTTAATGTTCCCTGCCGGTGGGGCTGGCAAACTCCCTTCTCCAACCTGACCTTTGACTGGACAGTTCCGGATGATTTGAAGAATAAGAAGGTCATAGTCGGCGGTCAAGAACTCGACTCCTGCTACGGCGACTACCAGAGAGAAATGGATATGATTAACCGGGCTTTTCTGGAGCTGATGATTGAAGGCGACCAGAAGGGCCGGGTTTTTACCTTCCCCATACCAACCTACAACATTTCTAAGGACTTTGATTGGGACCATCCCAACGCCAGATTGCTGTTTGAGGCTACCGCAAAATATGGAATACCTTATTTCCAGAATTACATCGGTACCAACCTCAACCCCGGCGACATCCGGGCCATGTGCTGTCGCCTGAATCTGGATATGAGAGAGCTTAAGCGGCGACCAGGGAATATGTGGGGAGCCGGAGAACAGACCGGTTCCATTGGTGTGGTGACCATTAACCTGAACCGCATCGGCTACGAAGCCCAGAGCAAGCAAGAATTTTTCGACAAGCTAAAAGAGATGATGATTCTGGCCAAAGAAGCTCTGGAAACCAAGCGCGAGGTGGTCAACAACATGCTGGAGCGGGGCTTAATGCCCTACACCAGGGTTTATCTTGGCCACTTTGAGAATCATTTCTCAACCATAGGTATCTGCGGGATGCATGAAGCCTGCATGAATTTCCTGGGCAAGGGCATCGGCACTCCTGAAGGTAAGGAATTTACCATAGAGACCCTTAACTTTATGCGGGAGGTCCTAAAGGACTTTCAAGAAGAAACAGGTCATCTCTACAACCTGGAGGCTTCTCCAGCCGAGTCTACTTCTTACCGTCTGGCCCGTCTCGACCGGGAAAAATATAAAAACATCTACACTTCAGGTACGGAAAAGTTCCCCTATCTGACCAACTCCACCCAGCTTAACGTGGATGCCACCAGGGATATTTTTGAAGCCCTCAGACATCAGGAAGACATTCAGTGCCTTTACACCGGGGGAACGATTTTCCATGCTTTTCTGCCAGAAGCTATCGACTGGCAGACCTGTCGCCGGCTGGTCCAGAAAATAGCCGAAACCAAAATTCCATATTATAGTATTACCCCGACCTTCAGCGTCTGTGACAACCATGGTTATCTTAAAGGAAAGTATGAAAAATGTCCGGAGTGCGGTTCGGAAACTGAGGTCTATTCTCGAATAGTCGGCTATTTGCGGCCGGTAAGAACCTGGAACGACGGGAAGCAGCAGGAATTTAGCAACCGTGTTCCATTTTCTAAAATTAGCTGAGTACCTGACATTTTCATAAACTCCATCAGGAGAAAGGAAGAATGGAATTTGTAGTTTTCAGTCTGCCAAACTGTCCTAAATGTGACCGGCTGAAGGAATTGATTAAGGCCAGGGGTATTGAGGCCAGTGAGTTTGATGTCAGTACCAAAGAGGGCAAAAATAAAATCCGGGACTACATCAAGCTGCTCAGACGCGATAGCTCCGGAAGCATCCTCATACCCACCCTGATTATTGAAGAAAACGGACAGGCCACGGCAGTTTTGAACTCGGCCGAGGAGCTGGATTTGTGGTTGAAATCAAGGGTATAGAAAAGTTTGCTTCAAGAGATTTTCCGGGGCATATCTCCTCTACTGTTTTTCTGGGAGGATGCAATTTCCGCTGTCCTTTCTGCCATAATGCCGACCTGGTGCTCAGGCCTGAAGCCTTTCCCACTATAGACCTTAACTTTTTCCTGAGCTACCTTGATTCCAGAAAGGGCTGGTTGGATGGCCTTTGCCTCAGCGGGGGAGAGCCGTTACTGCAGGAAGAGGTGGAAGTTCTGGCCAGGTTGGTTAAAGACAGGGGATTTTTACTTAAAATTGATACCAATGGGTCCTTTCCTGAAAGACTGGAGTATTTAATTAAAGAAAAGCTGGTTGACTGGGTGGCTATGGATATTAAGGGTCCTCTGGACAAATATCCGGAGATTGTCAGGGCTCGGGTGGACCTGAGCAGAATAGAGCGCAGTGTGGAGCTGATTAGAAGTTCTGGACTGAATTATTATTTCAGAACGACGGTGGTGCCCACTCTGGTAGGAGAAACTGAAATTCTGGCCATTGCCCGCTGGCTCAAAGGGTCGCGCTGCTTTCAGATCCAGCAATTTTTTCCACAGAATACGGTGGACCCTGATTTTCTGAAAATAAAGCCTTACAGTCCCGAGACTCTCCGGGATTGGGCTGAAAAGCTAAAGCCATATTTTGAGGAAGTTCTGGTGGAAGGAGTTTAGAATTATGAAAGTCATGGTTAAAAAAATAGTCCCGGAAGCCAGGCTTCCGGTTTATAACCACCATGGCGATGCCGGTCTGGACCTTTTTTCCTGCGTTCATCTGACCATAAAACCGGGTCAGACGGCTTCTGTTCCCACCGGAATTCGGGTGGCCATTCCCTTCGGCTATGCCGGTCTCATCTGGGACAAAAGTGGAATTGCCCTGCGTGGGGTTCACCGCTTGGCTGGAGTGGTCGATGCCGGCTACCGGGGCGAAGTTAAGGTGGTTTTAACCAACTTTGGTCAAGAACCCTTTGAAATCACACCCGGGATGAAAATTGCCCAGATGCTCATCCAGCCCGTAGCCGTACCAGAAATAATTGAGGTGGAGGAACTGGATAAAACCAGCCGGGGTGAGGGTGGATTTGGCTCAACTGGTCTTTTTTAAGCTGACTTTCTGAAGAATAAAAATCAATAACTTTTTTCAACTGCAATTTGATGGTAAGGCCACCTGGAAAGTCTGGTGAAATTCAGGCTAAAGCCTGAGTCTTTAACTCCTGGACAAATTCTATGCCGTCTTCTGGCTGGAGAGGTTAAAAAGTATTTCAATTCTCTGGTTGCAGTCTGTCAGTACTTGCCCATAATGTAGTTTTGGAGATGTTCTATGGTTATTTTCTGACTTACGATTATGGATTTAACTACATCACCGATGGAAATCACTCCGGTTAGTTTGTTGTTTTCTATTACCGGAAGATGCCGGATTCTTTTTTCAGTCATCAAGGCCATACATTCCTCAGCCGTGCATTCCGGATTGACGAAATAAACCTGGGTGGACATTATCTCCCTGACTGGTGTCTCAAGAGATGATTTGCCTTTGAGAACTACTTTTCGGGCGTAATCTCTTTCTGAAATCACCCCAACTACCTGGTCATCTTCCACCACGATTAAGGCCCCCACTCCTTTTTCGGCCATAATTTTAAGGGCATCATATACAGTGCTATCTGGTGAAACTGTCCAGACCTGATGGCCCTTTTCTTCAAGAATTTGCTTGACCGTTATCATTATTCCTCCTCACAGGAAAGCCTTGTTAAACCGAGCTAAAAGCCCTTCCGCTTATGTTATATAGTAAAAACCAAGTTCTATGTCAAATTAGTGGGCGACTCTCGCTTCTTGGCTCTGTTTCAACAACCGAAGCGTAGTTGGGTCAGTCAAAATAGCCGGTTAGATCATCCCGATTTAGCTTTTGCTCCAGAGCTACCCGGGCCACCGCCTTGGCTACCTGACGATGCAATCCTTTATCCAATGGGTTGGGTACGATATCTCCGGCTGGAGCGTAATCAGCTATGGCTCTGGCTGCGGCCAGTAGCATTTCCCTGGTGATTCTGGGGACATTGGCGTCAACTGCGCCGCGGAAAATTCCAGGGAAGCCAAGGAGGTTGTTTATGACTTTGCCGTCGGCGGCAAAGACAGCTCCGGCCTCTTTTGCCAGCTCAGGTTCTATTTCCGGGTTGGGGTTGGACAGAGCCAGGATTATCTGGCCAGGCCTGACCATTTCTTTCTTGATAAGACCCGGGACTCCGGTGGTGGCAATAACCACCTCACAGGTAGACATGATTTCTTTGAGGTCGGAGACTACTCCACCTTCTTTTTTCAGCCTTTCTCTGGCTTCGGGGTTGATGTCAGCTCCATATATTGGTTTTTCCAGAAAGAACATCAACATTCTAGAAAGAGCCAGACCGGCGGCTCCCAGTCCGACGACTCCGATACGGCATTTTTTAAGGTCGCAGGAAACTTCCCGGGAAATGTTCATCAGAGCAGCCGTTACCACCACGGCTGTCCCGTGCTGGTCGTCATGCATTACCGGTATGTCAACTTGCTCCTGAATTCTTTTTTCGATTTCAAAACAACGGGGAGCGGAGATGTCTTCCAGCTGAATGGCACTGAAAGTTGGAGAAATATTTATCACTGTCTCCACTATTTTGTCCGGGTCCTTAGTATTGATGAGAATCGGAATGGCTGAAAGGCCGGTCAGGGTTTCCATCAAACTGGCTTTGCCTTCCATTACCGGCATAGCGGCCAGAGGTCCGATATCGCCCAGCCCCAAGACTGCGCTACCATCGGTGACAATGGCTACCAGATGTCTGATGGAGGTGAAGCGTCGGGCCAGAAGTGGATTCTTTTTTATAAGCAAACTGACTTCAGCCACACCCGGAGTATAGACTTTTCGGAGAACGCTGATGTTGTTGATTTCGTAGCGGGAGCGAACGGCGATTTTCCCACCCTGATGCATTTCCAGCACTTCATCTCTGATTTCCAGCAGCTCGGCCTGCTCGTAAGACTGAACCGCTCTGACTACCCGCTGGAGATGCTCTTCATCATCAACATAAATGGTAATATCTCTTATCATGTAGTTAAGGCCCATGTGGATTATCTTGATTTCTCCCACATAAACCTGCTCTTTTCCAATGAGTGTTAACAGGCCGCCGAAAATTCCCGGTTTTTGTAGCAGACGGCATCGCAGGGTGCGGACTAATTTGTCTTCCCACCACATGACTTTTCTCCTTATTTCCTTACGGAATGAATCTTAATTATATAACTTTTTGGCCTATTTTTGTATGTTAGAAGGCTCAGGTCTTTTTATTCTGATCATCAATCTGACGGAGACAAGGGCTCCTTATCCCGGGAAATTATTATGAGACCAGTGCCAGATGTTCAAGAGTTTGGCCCGGCCAAAAGAGGCCGACTACCCAGAGGTTTAAAAGAAATTTTTTCCAGCCCAGGAAGTAGAGTTTTTATATTTTCGTTCTTGGCAGTTCATTCTTTTCATCAAGATAATTTTCTTCTATCTCGGGCGGCGGCTGAAGTGGTAGTAAAAAATCGGGATAACCAGAAAAATAAAAAGGGCCGAGGCTGTCAGGCCTCCCAGAGTAGCCAGAGCCAGGCTGGACCAGATCTGACGCCGTCCGCTGTCCAGTTGAATTAGCAGAAGTGGCAGCAACCCAAAAACGGTGGTGGAAGTAGTCATAAAAACTGGGCGGATTCTTTCCCGGGTGGCTTTTATTATGGATTCAGTCAGGCTTAAACCTGAAGTTCTCCAGGTGAAATTCAGATGGTCAACCAGGATGATGGCGTTGTTTACCACAATTCCAGCCAGCAGAATAAGACCAATATAAGCTGAAGAATCAAAGGGATAGCCGGCTATGACAAAGGCCAGAAAAACTCCGTTAAGAGCGAGAGGTCCAGCCAGGAGGATGATAAAAGGCTGGATAAAAGATTCATAAAGAGCAGCCAGAATTATAAAAATAATGACCACAGCAGCCAGCAATCCGAATTTCAGCTGGGCTTTTTCTGCCCGGGTCAGCATGAATCCGTAGTCAAGAGTGGCTGAAAAGCCGGGAGGCAGGCTCAGGGTTTCATATATGGCTTTGCGGAAATTCTCAGCCGCTTTGTAAGGGCCCTTAAATTCCCACATCACCACCATCTGAAACTGCTGATTTTCCCGGTAGATGGAGCCCGGGATTTCAATCTCATTAACTTCAATCAGGTCCTTAACCCTGAGTTGCTGACCGGCTGGAGTGAGTAAAAGAGTTTCCTGAAGCCTGGCTAGGTCCATTGTCTCTGCTTCCGGGAATTTTATCTGAATGGCTCTTTCTCGTCCTTCAAAAACAGTTCTCAGAGGGAGGCCAAAACTTCCTCGCACCAGACTCTGCAGTTGATAGAAAAGATAATTCGGATCCAGATTGTAGCGGGCCAGACTTTCCGGTCGAATCTTAAGCAGATATTCGGTGGAAGAAACACTGCCCCAATAGAACTGGCTGGTAAGACTTTTAATTTCTCCTACCCGGGGGTTTCTTCGCAGCCTGATTTCCAGGTCAGCTGCTATGTCCTGTAGTTTTTTCAGGTTGTAGCCGTAAAATTTTATATAAGAGTCAAGAAATCGACCCGTACTCATAGAAGAATAATAGCCCTGCGGGTCAAAACCCATAACTCCGATGCTTACTCCGGCAAAATTGGTGGCCAGACGAATCAGTTCATCTTTCAGAATGTAGGGATGGGCCGAGAGCTCAATTTCGGGAGGGAAGGTTATTTGAAGGTTGCCGCGCTCTCTGAAAACCTGAGCATTTATTTGCTTTTCACAGGGATAGAGGAGGGCTTTTTCTTCAAATTTTCTCACCAGCTCATCAGTGGCTTCTATTTTTGTCCCGGGAGGCATGGTCACTGAGACAATCAGGCGGTCGCGCGAGTACCAGCGGAAAAATTCTCCGACAGGCACTTCTTTCCGGAAAATTTTATAACTGGCAAAAGTCAAAAGGCCAACAATCAGGAGAATTTCAACCGGATGTTTCAGGCTGAAGCGCAGAATTTTTTCAAAAAAAGCAAAGGGGCGGGCCCCCTCCTTTCTCTTGCTAACGAATAGAAGCCGGGGACTCAGAGAGGGAATCAAAGAAAAAGAAACCAGAAAGGAGGTCGTCAGGGCTATGGCCATGACCAGGCCCAGGGGAAGGTAGTAAATTTTCAGTCGTCCCTGAAAAAAGGGAAAACTGAAAAAAACTCCGATGGTGGTCAGAGTGGAAGCCAGAACTGGAGTTATTACCTGTCTGGCTCCCAGGATGGCGGCCTCCCTCGGAGGGCGACCTTCTTCTCTGAGGCGCATGATGTTTTCGAAAACCACGATAGAATTATCCACAAAGATACCAAAGCCAAGGGCCATAGCTCCAAGAGTTAGTAGGTTAAGAGAAATTTTGAACAGATAGATGAAGTTAAAGGATATAACGGCCGAGAATAATACGGAAGAAAGTATTAATAATGAGGGAGAAAGCCTTCTGATTATAATAAAAATCATCGTGAAAATCAGGAGAGTTATGGTGGCTATGAGGAGGTAGAGATGACGCAGGTTAGCCAGAATTTCCTGGCTCTCATCGTCAACTACCCGGAAAATCAAGTCGGGAGGCAGAGTGCTTCTGACTCTTTCCAGCCGCTCTTTGACCTGGCGGGCAACCTTGAGAGTGTTTTTGCCTTTTTCTTTGGACACTCGCAGCATTAGTGTGGGCTGCCCGTTAATGCGGTTCAGGTGGTAAATTTCGGTATACTCCAGCTTGACCCAGGCCACATCCTTAAGCTTGACAGGGACAGGGCCCTGGTGGCTGATGATGAGTTCATTGAGGTCTTCAAGATTCCTGGGAACGTTTTCAACCCTTAGCAGATACTCTTCCTGTCCCTTTTTAACTCTGGCTGAGGGATAAATCCGCAGAGCCTGGTTTAAGACCTGAAGAACCAGATAGGGATGAAGTTTCAGGTTTTCCAGCTTCTTCTGGTCAAGGGTTATCAGGATGTGAAGATCCGAACCTCCACTGACTTCAACTCTGGACACTCCGTTTATAGTTCCCAGATTGTTTTCGAGTTTATCTTTGACTAATTCTCTCAGGGTCTGAAGAGGGTAGTTTCCAGAGATGGTGTAGGTCAGGAACGGTCTGACCCGGAAATCTTCCGGAATGTATGGTTCAATAGTTGGCCTGACGCCATAAGGAAGCTCCGGTAGAACCCGGCCAATGGCCTCTCTTAAAGATAAGGTGGCAAAATTCAGGTTGATTTTCGGGTCAAATTCAATGGTTAACCGGCAGGCTCCGAGTTCACTGGTAGAGCTTATTTTCCGGATTCCTTTGACCGAAAGGGCGGCCTCTTCAAGCAGGCTGGTTACCTGAGTCTGCATTACTTCCGGCGAAGCCCCACTCCAGGTAGCTACCACATCAAGCTGGGGGAAATCTTCCTGGGGCGCCAGTTCGAGAGGCACGTGAAATAGAGAATAGAACCCCAAAGCCAGCAGAGCCAGGTAAATCATCAGGGTGGCCACAGGGCGTTCTATGAAAAATCTCATCTCAGACCTTTTCCGGCCTCCAACGGCTGGTTACGGTAGCCAGTCTGGCTTCAACAAATTCATAAAGAACCGGGATTAAAACGAGGGTCAGGAGAAGCGAGGAAGTAAGTCCACCGATGACCGCTATAGCCAGCGGTCGAAGAAGTTCGGCTCCCCGCCCTAGTCCCAGAGCCATGGGAATGAGGCCAGCAATGGTACTCAGAGTAGACATCATAATTGGCCTGAGCCTGGTTCTTGTGCCTTCGACAACAGCCTGGCGTAAGGAATGGCCTTCTCGCCGGAGCTGATTTATGTAATCGATTTCTACTATGGCATTGTTGACCACGATACCTACCAGCACCACCACTCCAATGAGTGAAATAACGTTTAAACTCTGTCCGGTCAGCAGAAGAAGAATGATTGTTCCGGCTAATCCCATCGGGATAGTAAACATAATCAGAAAAGGATGAAGCAGAGATTCGAACTGAGCAGCCATTATCATGTAAATAAGAACGACTGACATCAGAAAGGCTATGAGAAGCGATTGAAAGCTGGTGGCCATTTCTTCTCTTTCCCCGCCGAAAACCAACCGGTAATCCGGGGGAAGATTCATTTCCTGAATCTTTGCCTGAATGGAAGTTGCTACCTGACTGAATTTTTTGCCTTTCAGGTTGGCCGTGATGAGAATTTCTCTTTCCTGATTTTCCCGTCTTATTTCAGCTGGCCCCTTGACCAGCTCATAAGAGACAAGTTCCCTTATGGGAATCAAGCTCTGACCGTAAGGGAAAAAGGAGTTTAGGACCAGGTCAACGTTTTTTCTGGATTCTGGTTCCAGCCAGACCCGGACATCATATTTTTTTTCGAGCTCCCGGTATTTAGTGGCTATCTCACCTCTAACGGACTGGACCAGATAGCTGGCTACTTGACTGACTGACAGGTTCGGGTATTTTTCGAGAGCCTCTCGTTTTATATTTAGAAGAAGTTGTGGTTTTCCCTGCTGCAGACTGACATTGACGTCGGTCAGGCCTTCAATCATCTTGAGCTTCTCAGCAAAGTCAAGGGCCAGAGCTTGAAGCTGTACCAGACTGCGTCCTTTGACTTTGAGCACTATTTCTCCTGAGGTTAAGGCCAAAAATTCTCCAAGAACCGTTTGCTCCCGATTTACGGAAAAGCTTAGCTCCGGCACTGAAGCCAGGAACATTCTGGTAGCGCCCATAAACCGGTTTAGCTGGCCCGGGTTGTCAGTCTTAACCAGGATAGTGGCCGAATTAACCGAGATGTCGGGTCTGAAGGCTTCACTGCTGGAAATAATTCCTACCTGCGAAAATACCTGGCGGCATTCAGGTTGCTGTTTCAGCCAGTTTTCTATGTGGGTAACAATGGCGGTGGTCTGCTCCAACGAGTATTCCACCGGAGTTTTTAACTGAATTTCAAAGCCAGTAGTCCTCAAAGGCGGCATCAATTCTCTGGGAAGGATTATTCCCAGTCCGGCCACCAGGGAAAAAAGAAAAACTGCTAAATAAAAGGCAGTCTTTTTATTGTTAAGCGACCAGTTGAGAATCCTGGTATGTCCCTCAACAAATTTCTGGTACTGCCGGTTAAAGCCGCAAAAGACCGATTCTAAGACCGGGCGCAAAAGACCCGCCAGGAAGCTGTAGAGGCGGTAAAAAAGCCAGGCTATAATTCTGGCCACAAAAACCAGAAAGTTAGCAACTAATGAAATCAGGTTGTAGATGAAAAACTTGAAACCGAGCCAGGGATAGGCCCAAAAACTTCTCAGGCCGCTTCTTTCCTTTAGCTGTCTGAAGTTCTGGAGTTTAAGACTGAAATGGATTTTCTCACTCCGGGGCCACCTCAGCTCTCTCGAAGCCAGCATGGGTAGAAGAGTTACTGAAACCAGCAGGGCCGAAAGCAGGGTATAGGTTACAGTTAGCGCTGTATCCTTAAAAAGCTGTCCGGCCAGACCCCTGACGTAAATTACCGGCAGAAAAACCACTATGGTTGTCAGCACGGAAGCAGATACCGGGCTTATAACTTCTTTGGTGCCGAGAGAAGCCGCTTCTTTCAGGGAGGTGCCGAGTTGACGGTGACGGAAGATGTTTTCTGAAACAACCACCGCGGTATCATCGAGCATGCCCACCCCTAAAGCCAACCCTCCCAGAGACATCAGGTTGAGGGTTATATCCCTCAGGAAAAGAATGTTGAACACTCCTATTATGGAAATCGGAATGGCCGTTCCGATAATAACAGGCGACCGCCATTCCTGAAGAAAAATAAGGAGGGTTAGAAAGGCCAGAAAAGCTCCCTGGATAACTTCATCCCTGGTAGCGGATATAGCACCTTCTATGTAACTGGCCTGCTCATTTATTATTTCCAGATTTATTTCCGGATTTTCTTTTTTTATCTGCTCTATGACCTCTCTGGCAGCCTGGCTGACTTTGACGGTGTTAGTTCCGTATTCTTTTCTGACCAGCAAGCCGATGCTGTCCAGACCGTTCAGTCTGGTGGTTCCTTCTCTTTCTTTGATGGTGTCAACTGCCCGTCCAATATGTTTGAGAAGAACCAGGCCTCGGTCCTGGGTAAATTTTATCGGGATCTCCTCAATTTCTTTAACCGAGGTAAATTCTCCGGTAATGCGTAGCGAATAGACAAACTTACCTTTACGTATTGTTCCCCCCTGAAGACTGCGGTTAAAGCCGGCTATCTTCTGCCTTATTTCTTCCAGACTCAGACCGTAATTAACCAGCTTTTCTGGCTCAATTTCAACCTGGATTTCTCTTTCGATCCCTCCAGTGATTTCAACAGAGGCGATACCCTCAACCTGTTCGAGTCTGGGTTTCAACATCTCTTCAGCCAACTCTTTGAGTTCAAGCAGGGTTCTATCTCCGGTTAAGGCCAGAGTCATAATAGGACTGCTCTGAGGATCCAGCGAGAGGATGACCGGCTTCTCACAGCCTTCGGGCAGAGAGTCACGGGCCGAATCCAGTCTTTCCCGGGTATGAAGAAGAGCAAAGTTCATATCTGTTCCCCAGACAAACTCCAGGCTGATGAAAGAGAAGCCTTCCCGGGAAACTGATTCCACCCTTCTTAATCCCGGAATCCGGCCGACAGAGGTTTCCAGGGGAACGGTAACCAGAGCTTCAACTTCTTCCGGAGCCACTCCAGGATACTGAGTTATTATGGAAAGGCGGGGAAAGCTGATTGAGGGCAAAAGGTCAATGCTCAGCCGGCTCAGGGAAACTACCCCCAGCATAATGATGGCTAAATAAAACATCAGGGTGGTGACCGGTCGGTTGATGGAAAACCTGGCTGGGTTCATCAGCTCACCTCAGCTCTGGGAAGTTCATTCCAGGACCCGGACCGCAGAGTCGTGAGCCAGGGTCAGATGGCCTTCAACAATGACCTGCTCACCCTCAGAAACTCCCTCCAGGACTTCCACAAACCGTTCATTTTCTTCTCCAGGTTTAATGTAACGCCATTTGGCCAGTCCGCCTTCGACTACAAAGACCAGGGGGCGGCCCCCTCTAACCAAAACGGCTTCCTGAGGGACAAGCAGCCTTTTCGGAAAAATTTCAGAGACTATTTCCACTTCGGCATGCATTCCAGGCTTTATTTCTTCGGTCGGATTGTCCAGATGTATGAATACACTGCAGGTTCTTTCAGCCGGGTTGACCAGAGGACTTATGGCCGCTACCCGACCTAAGAAAATTCTTCCGGGGTAAGCGGTCAGGTGAATAGCTGCTTCCCGCCCCACCTTTATTTTGCCTATTTCTGATTCCAGAATTCGGGCTTCAACCTTTAATGAGCTGAGGTTCACAATGGTCATAAGTTCTCTTCCTATCTCAATATTTTCACCCGGGGCAACTTTAATGAGAGTGACCCGGCCGGAAAAGGGAGCGGCAATTCTGGTTTTCTCCAGTTTCATTCTGGAAATTTGAAGGCTGACTTCTGCCTGAATCAAACCTTTGGAAGCGGCTATGATTTCCTCTCTTTTTAGTCCGCTGCCTATCAAGGCCAGCTCGTAATCTCGCTGGGCCTTTTCCAGGTCTTTCTGGCTGATCAAACCTTCCTGGAAGGCTTTTTCGGCTTTTTTCCAGCTTTCTTCAGCTTTCTTCAGGTTCAGAAAGTCCTCAGTATTTTCAGCCAGTTCAGGCTGCTGAAACAGCCTGTCCAGCAACAGCTCAGACAGGGCTTTTAACCTGGAGGCTTCATTCTGCTCCACCTCAAGGCGGTAAGGAGTTTCATCCAGCTCAGCCAGAAGCTGACCAGCCCGGACTTTCTGGCCTTCCTGGACGTGAAGTTTTTTCAGAACGCCAGAAACTTCAGCTTTTAAGACAACTTTTTTTTCAGTATAGACTTCCCCGGGAGCCTTTATCCTTTTTTCCAGGTCAGCCACCGTGGCTCTGGCTACTCTGACCGGCAGAGGAGAAAGAGTCGGACTTTCCTGCTGGGCCGCAAAAGAGGAGGTGCTTTTTCTTAAGCTTTCCTGGTTCCGGACTTTTTTAAGTACCCAGAATCCCCCGAGAGCTAATCCGGCTAAAAGCAGTATAATTACTGTTACCCTGATGATATTGTAAGTTTTAATCATTAAGCCACCTTTTAGCTAACAATTTTTTTATACAATAATAAGACGCTTGGAGTCAAAAATTTTTATCATAGAGAACAGGTTGAAGAAGATAAATGAAAACGGGTTGAGATTTTTTATAGAAAAATGGTTATAATATCATTTCTTGAAAGTTAGTTGCCTCAGGATTGCTAAATATCAGGATTGAATCTATTTTGATAGACCTTTAGTTTAGTATAATTAGTAAAGCCTGAGAAAGCCTGGGAAATTCAGGCTGAGTTGGAAAAGGCGTGAGGAAGGTTGTTCATGGTCTTAAAAAATGACAAACAAACCTGGAAAAAAAGGTTGGTCTGGATTTTTCTTTCGGTGTTGGTTCTAATCATCTTTACTCTGGTAATTACCAAAGAGAGAGAAAGGTCTGAACTCGGCAGCATTAAGCAGTCCTCTCATCCTGCTTCGGTTTTGAACCTGGCCAGCCTCTCTCTACCTTTTATTCCTAACCAGGGCCAGTGGTCTGAGCAGGTTAAGTTCCGGGCAGACCTATTTTCAGGAGCATTTTTTGTCACCGATAACAGACTGGTTTATGCCCTGATAAAAAGAGCAAGCGGAAGCGACCAAGAAAACTTTGAAGCTGAGCTGCCTTCACCTTCTGACCGAAACCTCCAGGTAGCCGTATTTTCGGAAAAGTTGTTGAGCAGAGATGGCCGGGTTCTGGAGCTTTTTCCGTCAGGGCTCAAAGAGGCCTCAACCCGGGTCTCATATTTTATTGGCAAGAACCAGGAAGACCGATTCAGTCAGGTCCCTGCCTACGAGGAAGTTTCTCTCGGAGAGGTTTATCCGGGCCTGGAAGTCCGGCTTAAAGCCTCATCGGCCAATGTTGAAAAGATTTTCTACTTCAATCCCGGAACTTCAGTTGAAGAAATCAGAGTAAAAGTTGAGGGTATAAACCGGCTTCAACTCGCTGAAGATGGTAGTCTGGAGCTGGTTTCCGAAAGCGGTTCTTTAGAATTGATGAAACCGGTGGGATTTCAGGAAATAGACGGCCGCCGGGCTTACGTCGAGGTGGCTTATGAAATCAAAAGGCCGGATGAATATGGGTTTAAGGTGCTCGGTTCCTACCACCCCGGGTACCCACTGGTGGTTGACCCTGCTCTTAAAACCCTTTCGGCCTCAACTTTTATCGGTGGAACCGGCAATGACCGGGGCTTCTGTGTAGCATTGGACCAAAGCGGTTCAATCTATGTGGCAGGTTATACTGTCTCTCTGTTTTTATCTGATTTCCCCACTAAAGAAGGAGCTTACGACCGAACAGCCAACGGTGGTTATGACCTTTTCATATCCAAACTGAACAACTCCATGACTGAACTTCTGGCCTCAACCTATCTGGGTGGGAAAAAGGATGAATATGTCTATTCAATGGTTCTGGACGAGGACGGGCACGTTTATTTAACCGGAATAACCAGCTCTAATGATTTTCCGACCACCCCTGATGCTTACCAGCGTACTTATCAAGGAGGCGACTATGATGCCTTCGTTGTTAAGATGTCGCCTGATTTAAGTGCCATTTTAGCCTCCACTTATTTTGGCGGCAGCGGTCTGGATTATTCAGCAGCTCTGACCCTGGAGTTAAACTCCGGACACCTTCTTATAACCGGCATGACTGATTCTGCTAATTTTCCTCTTACACCAGGCGCTTACAGCACCAGTCTTAAAGGTGGTCATGATGCTTTTGTGGCTCGCCTCTCTAATTCCCTCAACACTCTCTATGCTTCCACTTTAATCGGAGGCAGTGATTATGACCTCGGTTCGGGCATAGCCCTGGATCAGTTTGGTTATGTCCTGGTAGCCGGGAGAACCAGGTCAGCCGATTTTCCGGTTACTACTGGTTCTTACGATACTACTTATAATGGGGATTACGACGGCTTTGTGCTTCGTCTGGCCCCAGAGCTTAATGCACTTTATAACTCAACCTACATCGGAGGCAGCGGACCGGATTATCTTTATGCTCTGACGGTGGATGCTCAGCAGAAAATAATTGTGGCTGGCTACACCCTTTCGGAAAATTATCCGGTCACTGAAGGGGCTTTTAGCACCAGCAAAAAAGCAGGTTACGATGTTTTTATTTCTAAGTTAAATTCCAGCCTGAGTATTCTGGAAGCCTCAACTTTCTTCGGTGGTAGTGGTGATGACCGCCTTAGGTCTATGATAGTAGATTCTTCCAGAAACGTTTATTTGACTGGCTGGACCAAATCTGCCAACCTTCCTACTACCATTGGCGCTTTTGACCGAAGTTATAACGGGAACTGGGATGTCTTTGTGGCCAAATTTTCGCCCAACCTCGTGGTGCTTTTTGCTTCAACCTATATTGGGGGGACAGCCGATGACCTTGGGTATGGGATAACTCTTGATTCTGCAGGAAATGTTTATGTCACTGGATACACTCAGTCAACTGCTTTTCCCATAGCCGACCCTGATAAGGCCTATGATAAATCTATAAGCGGGACTGACGTCTTTGTGGCCAGTTTTGCCGGAGCCGAGCAGCGGCTTCTGACAGTTACTATTGCTGGTAGTGGTTCTGGTTATGTGGTCAGTGAGGATGGCGGAATAAATTTGGGAGATAATTCTGAGTATTATGACCAGGATATTCAGATTAAGCTGACGGCAGTTCCTTCTGAAAACTCCGTTTTTGCTGGTTGGACCGGGGATGTTACCAGTCCCGATAACCCTCTGACTGTGACCATGGATTCAGATAAGAATCTTACGGCCAGGTTTGTACCGGCTGAGGATATCTACACTCTGACTGTACTGAAATCAGGTCCGGGAAACGGCACGGTTACCAGCGATGATGAACAAATTAACTGCGGTGAGGTCTGCTCAGTTTCTTATCCGGCTGGAACGGTAGTCAAACTGACTGCCACTCCTGATGAAAACTCAGGCTTTGACAGCTGGAGTGGTGATATTTACGGAAGGGGAAAAACCATAACTTTTGTAATGGATGGAGATAAAACAGTTGTGGCTGTTTTTGGTCCCACGCCTCTTCCTGACCTCACTGGCGAATGGCAGAGCCTTAAAATTTCAAGATTTCTGGGTAAGACTACCGTATTAACTGCTTTTCTAAAGCTTATCAACGAAGGTGAAGCCCAGTGCCCGGGTGGGTATAAAATTGCCTTTTATCTTTCGGCTGATGGCAGCAGTCTGGACACTCTTTTGGGAACAAGAGATATCGGTTATAATCTGGCGGCTGAGTCTTCTCGATTGATAGTTTATACCCAGTATTTGAGCAGCAGCTTGACTCTTCCTGGCAAGTATCTGATTGCGGTTATCGACACTGAGGATAAAATCGAAGAGAAGGATGAGACCAACAACCGGGTGGTTTTCGGACCAATTGCCAATAACACATCAGCTCAGACCCCTGGTAATGAAAACCTTTCGGCAGTCAGGAAATTGACCGAGCTAAAAAATAAGACAGAGGTGAAATGACAATGAGAGTGGAAGCGAAGAGGAGTTTTAAGGTCATATTATTCACTTTTTTTGTTTTAATGTTAGCAGCACCTGGATTTTCTCAGGAATCCAGATTCGCCTTTTCTCTCAAGGGCGGATATTTTGGTCCGATTTCCACCACTTTTAACAAACAATACCTTCCGGCTACAAATGAGTACTTAAAACAGCTCGGTGACTATCTTTTTGATTTAGGATTGAGCGGAGTAAGACAGAACCTGAGAAAGCTCACTGGAATGACTGATTTCGGCGGCGAATTTGAATTCAGGGCCGGTCCTCAATTCTCGATAGCCCTGGGGGCTGAGTATATTTTCAAGAAACTTAAGACCAGCCTGGAGCTTTCCGGAAATATTCAGGAATCAGCCTTTGACGTGAAACAACACGGCCAAATTCAGATGTCCCTCCTGCCAATCCTGGCTACAGTCAGGATAAGAGTACCGGTAACTGGGGTTCGGGTTTATTTAGGCGGCGGAGCAGGCTATTACCTGGGCCGGGTAGTCCTTAAAGAAGATTGGTTGTGGCAGGAAAACCTGATCAAGGTTTCTGAGGGAAAAAGAGTAATTGTGGCCACTAAAAACAGCCTGATTGCCCACGCCAACGCCGGTGTAGACCTGGCTCTTTCAGAGCACTTTTATTTATGCGGTGATCTCAGAGTTCCATTTGGCACTCTGAGCTCTTTTAAGATAAAAAAAGATACCATGGACCAGAGTCAGGTGGGGCAGAACCTGACTTTTGTCAACCTGGAAGGGCAGGAAACTGAATTTAAGTGGGAGCTCATCGGGCCAACTCTGACCCTGAGTTTGAAGTACAAATTTTAAGCATTCGCCAGCAGTTGATTCTTCCAAACGGGATTGAATGGGCAGAGGGCAAGCTAATTCTTAATTTAAGCCATCCCCTTTTGTTTTAGCTAATATTTAAATAGCAGTCTGCAGCCGGGCCTAAGAATTTGAGGTGGGCTGTCGTAGAGCCATCAATAGGTCTTTCCTATTTTTTCAATTAACCCCTTGTTTTGATTCAGTATGAAATTTTAGTTGACCTTAGGTTTTGATTAGTGTTATAAAAACAAGTAGAAGAAGTTTAAGATTATGAACGCTGGTCTGACCTGGATAAGGGGTTAAGGAGGAGAAAATGGCCAAGTCTCGAAAAAAAGCCTTTTCCGGTCAGCAGTTTGAAACCATAATTGCCATCGTTATCATTCTGGGCATTGTGTTTATAGGTATTCTGGTCCATTACAAATTTTATCTCCTTAATTTCTTTTTCCTGCCGGTAATCTTTTCTGGTTATTATCTCGGCCGCCGAAGAGCCATTCTCATTGCTTTAAGCTGTATCCTTCTGGAGATTCTTTACCTGGTTTTTTCGCGACAGGTCTTTGGCGTTGAGTTTCAGCTTACTCGAGACGACCTCATCCTTCTGATTTCCTGGGCCATTTTTCTGGTGCTGACAGCCTGGATTGTTGGGCATCTGAGTGAGAAGCGGGAAAAAGAAGTCTTGAACCTCAAAAGAGCTTATACCGGTATTCTGGCCGTGGTCCTCAAGTATCTGGAAGTCGGGGAAGCAGGCAAATCTTCTGCTGAAAAGGTTGCCGAGCTGGCCGGGAGAATTGCCGGGGTCCTGGAGCTGAGCAAAGCGGAAGTGGAAAACATTAAATCAGCTGCCTTACTCAGCGATATTCAGGAGCTGGCTACCTGCTTGCCTCTGTTTGCCCAGACTACTGCCTATATGGAACAGGAGAGCATGAGCCGGGATGGGCTTTCTGACCGGGAGAAGATTATGCTGAAAACAGCCGCCCTGATAATTTCTGAAGTTCAACCCCTGCTTCAGAGTTATTATGTCCATTACCGACAGAAGGCTAATGAACTGGAAAAGAGTCTGAGTCTGATTCCGCTGGGAGCAGCAATTATCGCTGCGGCTGAACTTTATGTGAAACTGATGCGGGGGAGTAAGGTAAAAATAGGACCTGAAGAGATTAATTCTTTTGAGGATATCCGTAAGCTAAAGGGCCGTTATTTACCTGACCGGGTAGTTGAGGCCCTTTTCCTGGTGGCTTACTGAGAAACTCTTCTTAATGGAATTTTTGTCTAAAAACCCAGAGACCAATTTTTAGGTCTGTCGTTCGGAGAATAGTAAACTTAGATTCTAAGTAAATAGGAAACTTTGAAGGTGGTGGAATGCCCCTTTTCAACCTCAATGAATTCTCTGTGACGGCTGGTCTTAAAGGAAAGCTGGGCGATGCTACCGGCGCCCAGATAATAGCCGAGGAGAAGGTCAAAGTTGTACTGGCTTTCCCTGGTCTCTCCGATGATTCTGGTGCTGATAAACAGCTGGTGAGTTATCTGGTAATGAAGAGATGCGTTATAGGTCAGGCCGTCAAAGATTTTTTCTCCCGTTTCGGTCAGGTTTTGCTGGATGTAATCAGCTCCGAGGGAAATTTCCACGTTGCTTCGGGGTTTAAGGGAAAATGAAGCTTCCAGATCGAGCTGATTTCCTGGTAGAATGGCGGTGAAATTTTCGTTATATATTCCTCTTTTCTGCCAGGCCAGTTCCAGATTAAGGTTTTTCAAGAAACCGCCTCGGTCCCAGCTGAAATCAAGCCGTCCACCGTAATTGTTGAGAAATTCTCCATTCCATATGAGCTTTCCGTATTCGTTTCTTACCTGGTACTGGCTTTTTCCCCCGAAAGCCTGGAGGTTAAAGTCTATCCGGTTGAAGAAATCCCAGTTGAGGGAAAAATCAAGCCTTTCACTTACTTTCAGGCCGTATGAATTCTCATTTATACTGCCGCTCAGGTTCAGTCTGAAGCGCTGCACTGTTCCTTGATTGAAGCGCCAGGCGTAGCCCAGTGCTCCATTGATGGCCTGAAAGTCGATTCGGTTGAGGTAACCGGTTCTCAGTCTGACATTATCTTCTATTCTTTGAAAGCCAAAAGACATTTGAAGACCTGCATCAGGCCAGCGGTTCATCTGAATCATATGGATGCCGTTTCTGGAGTTATCGGTACTTGAGTCGAAGCAGAAAATACTGGCTCCTCTGAGGTAATAAATGTTCTTAAAGTTGAAACTGTAATCAAAAGCCACATTCTGGTTGGTGCTGGTTTCTTCCCTGACTCCGGTGTAGTAGATTCCAACCTGAGAGTTGCTGAAAACATCCTTGGTTATTCTGAAGACCCCAAACTGAGAAGAGCCATAATCCGTTTTATTTAAAGCTCCCAGAAGGCCAAAGGAAAAACCATCGGTTTTGCCGGTTATTTTAGCCGCCAGGCGAGGGTCTTTGATGCGGCGAGAGTAAAATAGTCTGACACTGGCTGGTGAGCCAAAGCCCTGTTCGGTTTTCAGCCGGAAATAGTCGCTTCCCTCACTAAAAAAGGGTCGGTTTTCGCGCAGGTAATTTTCATAGGGAGACAGCTGATAGATAAAGGGGTCGGACTCCACCTGACTGAAGTCTGGGCTGGCAGTGATATCTAAATAAAGATTTGGTTTTATTCCGTATTTGACATCAATCCCGACAGCAAGCTTGTCGTCCTTTTCCTCCTCCCAGCGGCTTGAACGCACTCCAGCGTAAGGGTAGAATTCCAGATTCTGTCCCGGCTTTATTCCGCTCAAGCCACGAAGCTCAGCCATCTGCTGGAGTCGGGGCAGGTCTCTTTTGACCTCGGTCCAGTAATCAGTTTCGTTCAGGCGATGGAGGTAACGGACAAAATTTATTCCCCAGACCTGTTCGGGGGACGAGGAAAAGCGCAGGGATTTGAAAGGAATGGCAATTTCGGCGGCCCAGCCGTCTTGCCGGATTCTGGCTGCTGATTTCCAGATGGTTTCGACTGAATTCTTCTGAACTCCCTTGGGATTGACGGTAAAAGAGACACTGGTGCGGCGGTCGTTGTAGGTATCAAGAATCACAGTGATAGAGTCATTGTTCTGAAATCGATTGCGGGGAGTGAGCTCGGCCCAAATTTTTTCTGGCTGAGAGTCTTTCATCAGAAAAGCGAAGTAGAGATATTTATCATCATAAGCAGCCCAGACAAAAGTTTCTTCTGAAGCCGGTGCTCCGTTAACGGGGTTGTATTGGATAAAACCTGAAACAGGCTGAATTTCCTTCCAGCACTGGTCATCCAGCTGACCGTCAATTTTTGGTGGGGTGTCTGTTCTCTGGATGAAGAGGACCTTAGTCCTTTCCTGAGAAAATAGATGGAACCCACTGTGCAGTATGAACATAATCAGAGCTGCGGTCCAGGAAAATTTTATTATCGGCTTCATTTTTTCCTCAAACCTCTTAGAATTTATTATTAAATTTCCTCCTCTAATGTTTTTAAGATTTTACAAAAAGAAAGTCCGAGAAGAAAGAGGTTTTTAGATTATTAACAGAATCTTAAACCAGGTTCCTCTATTCCAGAGTCAATAAATACTGATTCAACAGATAAGGCAGGTCAAAGCGGTAGCCATAGCTTCTCAGAAGTTCAATCAGAGTGACGAAATCAGTTTTCTCCTGACGGTATTTATCCAGAAGGTGACTGAAATGGTTTCGCTCTGAAGAGTTCAGTCTTTTGGAAATATAGCCAAACATGTGGTTTAAGGCGTTGATAAGATTGGATTTTCTAATGGGTTTCATTAATATCTGGTAAAAAGCCTGGCGATAGTCGGTGAGAGTTCGTTGGAAATCACCTTTTTGGTGTTTGGCCAGAATCTGACCGAGAATTTTCAGGTCTTTCTGGCTAATGGACATAAACAGGTATTTAGCTCTGGAGTGAAAATCTAAAAGAGAGTTTATATCTTTGGCCGATTTTCGGAAGAGAAAATGTAGCTGTACCCTGACTAGAAATTCCCAGCGGAGTTCCCGATTGTTGAGGCGGCCCTCGTCAATTAAAGGCAGGTGGGGAAGGAACTTCCGGGCGGTCCGGGCAAAGATCCCATCATCTTTTCCTAAAATATTGGTTCCATCCAGATTGCCAAAGACCTTGGCACTTTTAACCCCACAGCTCGGGGACTTGGCCTTGAGAATGAAGCCGTCCACCTCCGGCAGGCTTTTGATTTTAGATTCAGAATAGGCGATTAATTGCTGAGTTACATTAAGTCCGGTCTCTTTCTGGATAACCTCAATCTTATCGCCAAATTTATACATACTCAGGGTTTTCCGCGGTATGCCCAGCCCGATTTCTACTTCTGGACAGACATTGATAAGTTCAAAGCGAGATTTTAGGGCATTAACATTGTCGTCACTGACTGTACCGCCGTTGTAACGGTTGAAGAAACCGTTCAGACAGGCACTAATAACAACTGTTGGTTTGTCCACGCTTGTTTGTATTTTACTGATTTTCATCTTTAATTTCCAGAAAAAGTGCTTTTTCTGGTCTGATAGATAAACTGGAAAAATGACAGCAGGTCTAATCTAATGAAATCCGGCAAAAACAGCCCTTCTTAATCAGGGTTAATCTTTTTAGCCATGTTTATTTTGTAGAATTACCAGCTGGTGTTAAAAACCGGTAAAATTCTCAGGCCCGGTCGGTTCTGACGGATGATGTTAATAATTCCGAGCTGAAAACCTCTTTCCACCTTCCAGGCATAATTTACAAGTCCCAGGGAGACCCCTCTAAGATTTCCCTGGAGGTAGTTAAAAGAGCTCAGGGATAGACCGGTGAGCTGGCCTTCTTTGACCAGTCTTACTGTGCCTCCGGCCAGAAATATTCCAGTGAGCTCCTTACCTCCAGTCGCTAAGCCGGCTATCATCAGGCCTTTTACCCTCACTGAGCCACAACCTATGCCAGAGATAACCATCCCCTCGATTTTTTCCCCTGCCCCAGCTCCGAGGCCAGCAATCACCAGACCTTCTATTTTTTCTCCAGCACCCACACCCAGACCAGCCAGCACCAGGCCTTTTATTTTTTCACCGGCCCCGGCTCCCAGGCCGGCAATCGAAAGCCCGGTCAGGTTATTTCCGGCGCCAAGCCCGCCTGCAGCCAGGCTGAGGCCAGTTAGATTTTCTCCGGCTCCCAGGCCGAGACCGGCCAGATTAAGACCGATAATGTTATTTCCAGCTCCTAGCCCCAGTCCCGCGAGATTTATACCAGTCAGTTTATTTCCAGCACCAACTCCCAATCCACCAATGTTAACTCCAGTTAGATTTCCTCCTGCTCCAACTCCGACCCCACCGATATTTATCCCATACATATTTCGGCCGCTTCCTGTACCGAGAAGGCCAAGGTTCAGGCCGACTGCAGTTTTCTCAGCTCCCGTTCCGAGCAAGCCCAGGTTTATACCTTTGAGCTCCGAAGCTCCCGGCAATACACCCAGCGAAAGCCCGATAATTTTCGATTCTTTGTTATCCGGATAAGGCTTCCAGAGGGTGAAGTTAAGTCCGTTAATTCTCTGGACATTTCTATCCCTGAAGTTGAACCTCAGCCCGCTGAAATTCTTGGAATTTCCGAAGCTTAAACCCCAGTTTCTGGCGGGAATGTTTAAACTTTGAGCTCCGAGTAGAGAGTTTAAGGATAAGGTCAGGGAAAAAACCAGAACAGGGCCAATAATTTTTACTGAAAGATTGTTCAGACTGACTTTTTTGAAGATAGTGTTGGACATGTTTGACTCCTTTTTCGTATCCGGGGCTCCAGCTCCTAACTCTTTCTCCGGTATAGTAATTAATGAGAAATAATAGTAGCCGAAAGCCAACTACAATTCCATTCACTAAAATAATAACGAAAAATTATGTTCCCGGGTTCCCCTGTTTGTCTGTCAGCAAGCAAGTTTAGATGGTTTTAGGGTCGAATTTCAGATTATGGTTCTGGTTTTTATTAAATCTGGAGGAAATTGAAAAATCTAGATCCCTGATTTATTGTATGTTATACTGGAGAAAAATATTTCTTTTTAAGGACTGATGACCGAAAAGGATGAAGTTCAGTAAAGAACCTCTGGGTCATGAAAAAAACAATCTTATTCAGGAGTTCAGGGGAATGAATAAAAAATGGGTGCTTTTAACCACAGTCAGGCTTTTCATTTTTTTATTTGTTGCAGCATTTTATCTTTCTGCTGGCCTTTATTCATCGGGGCAGAGCCGGCTTTCTAAAGAATTGCTCGAAGGATTAATAAAAAATTTTGAGTATACTCTGGAGGATGGCTCTAAATACAGGCTACAGAATGGGTACCTTGAGCAGGGAGAGTCAATAGAGGACTTTGTCAGCGTCAGGCTGGATTCGTTCAATTTTGGTGACCTGAACAGTGATAACCAGACTGATGCGGCCGTGATTCTGGTGGCCAATTATGGAGGAAGCGGCTCATTCTATAATCTTACAGTCCTGCTCAATAATGGAACCGATTTGATTCAGACAAATAGTCTGGAACTCGGAGACCGGATAAAAATAGAAAGCCTGAAAATAAGCTCTGGGAAGATTCTGGTTACTTTGCTAACTCATCGGCCGGATGACCCGTTGTGCTGTCCCAGCCGGAGAGTCAATCTGGAGTTCAGACTTAAAAATGGGCTCTTACAGAAGGTCCGTTAGTTAATTTACTGCCCGATTTCTTAAGCAGATAGAGACCTTTAGAAACCGAGCCCGATCATCAGTGAAACACCGGTATTTCGGGCTTTATCAGTCGGCATCGAAGAGCCCTCAGCCAGGATGTTGCCAAGTCCATAATGATAACGAGCATCAGCGGTAATCTTGAAAAGCAAGGGTATTTTGATATCAAGACCCAGGCCGCCGACGGCCGCCAGGCTGTTGCTCTTGAAATCGTCTTTGATATCTTCTTCTTCGCTTGTGCCTATGTAAGTAATTCTGGCTTTAGCTTTTTGCAGGAAGCCGTAGGAAGGTCCCCCGAAGATATAAAATTTTACCGGCCCAGCCGGAATGATGTTCAGCCTGACCAGGAGCGGGATTTCAATGTAGTCGAGCATGGCTTTGGTCTGGATCAGAGAATTCGGGTCGGAGGGATTGAGCAGCATTTCCATTTTTAATCCTCGACGGGAATAAAGAACCTCGGGCTGGAAGCCGATAGGCCCGAAATTGAGGGTGAGAAAGGCCCCGAAGCAATAACCCTGAAGATATTTCTGTCCGGGCATATCGATGGCTGGACTGAAGACGATTTTGGAATTGTTCAGTCCTCCTTTGAGGCCAAAAGTCACCAGGGCTTTGGCTGGAGAAGTCAGCGTGGCAATGATTAAGACCATCAGGAAAATAACAACAGTTTTTTTCATCGTAACCTCCTCTGAGGTAATCTATTATATTTCTTACTCTTCTCGCAAGATTTTTTTCGTGCCGGAAACAATTTTTTATCAGTTAAATTAGTCGGGGGAATGGGTAATTAATGAAAAATTAGTCGGTTAGAGTCCGGTTGAGCTTGTTTTCAGGTTGCTCTGTTCCTTTCCCGCCGGGTTATTCCACCCAGGTTATTCCTGGCTGCCGGCCCGGTCCGGGAAGATTTAATAATCAATATTTTATGAACTTAAAAGGCGATCTTGCCTGAGATTATCAGAATCAATCCCTTGTTATTACCATCAGGTACTGAGGAAACATTGATCATGGAAACCCCAACCACTGTCCGGTCACCTGATTTTAAGTTCAGGTTGTTACCTATAAGATTAACCGGGTTGATGGCACACCAGAATCTCTCCCCGGTAGAGGGAGATTTCATCTTCTTTTTTTTTTGAAGCAGAGTGCTGGTATAGTTTTCCGCACCAGCTCTTTTTCTCTTTCATCCATCTACCTATCTATACCACCATTGTTAATAAAATGTTAAGGAAATAAACCGACTTTTATTATCACCGCTGGGTAGGAATTAAGGTTTTTGTTATACTTTTACTACTGAGGATGAACAATGAATATTAGAACCTTTTTAGCCACCGGGGCTTTAATTGGTCTTGTCCTGCTGTTTGGGACTTTTTCTTTTTCCCAGCGAATAGGTGAACGCTGGGTGCATCCGGCCTGCCGGCCTCTGGACATCAGCCAGAAGGGACCATTTGTCCTGATGCCTGATGGAGCCCTGGGGACAGTAGATGATAAAGGTTTTTCTCTGAGCTATGACCGGGGTAAAACCTGGTCTGAGCCGGTGTTTGTTTGTCAGGGCCTAAATCCGGCTGAGCCAGCTTCTTATTATCTTCTGCGCACCAGAAACAATGTTCTAATCATGGTTTATCTCAATTTTGAAGGCAGGAAATTCAGCTGGGATAATGAGAGAAACGAACCGGGTTATTGCCGACTGGAAGTCTGGTCCATAAGGAGTTTAGACGGAGGGAAGACCTGGGTTGATAACCAAAGGATTCTTGAAGGTTATAATCCTAACTTTTTCGGGTTGATTCAAACTGCATCAGGCAGGGTGGTGGCCCCGCTTCAGCATCTGGTTTCAAACCCCGGGCGGCTGGTGGTCTGCTCCTTTTATTCAGATGATGATGGACGGACCTGGCAGCGCAGCAACTGGATTGATTTAGGCGGGCACGGACATCACGACGGGGCTTTTGAGCCTACCATAGCCGAACTGCCTGACGGACGCCTGCTGATGCTCATCAGAACCGGGCTGGACTGCTTCTGGCAGGCTATTTCAGAAGATGGAAAATACTGGCGAACAATCCAGCCTTCAACAATTGACGCCAGCAGCTCGCCCGGATATCTCCTTCGTCTTAAAAGCGGGCGTTATGTCCTGGTCTGGAACAGGCTAAATCCAGAAGGGCGGGTCTATGAGAAAACCAGACCTACGCCCTTCCATTCCGAGCTTCCGGCTTCCTGGCACCGGGAGGAGCTGAGCCTGGCTTTCTCTGAAGATGGTTTTTCCTGGTCGTGGCCAGTGGTTATCGCCCGCCAGCCCGGCGGCCAGCTCAGCTATCCCTATATGTTTGAACCTGAGCCAGGAGTGCTCTGGGTCATAGCCGGATTTGCTTTCAAAAAATACTGGCAGGACCCCTGGCCCTTAAAACTGGAACTTCTGGAAAAGGATTTTATCGGTGCCTATGATAAAGGAAGTAGAAAGCCAGTTAAAAAATAATGAAATAAAAAATAAACTTGGATAACCTGAGGAACCCAGTTAACTTTGAAAATAAAGATTCCAAGGAGGGCAGAATGAACAAAAAATTTTTTGGCTTCGTGGTGTTGGTGGCAGTGTTTTATTTTTTGGTCTGGCCAGTGTCAACCCAATCACAGACCAAAAAACCCAAGATTTATATTTCGGTGGATATGGAAGGTATTGCCCACGTGGTCAATGCCCAGACTGCGGCCGGCCAGTTTGACTACGAGCGCGGCCGGCGGTTAATGACAGCCGAAGTTAATGCCGCCATAGAAGGATGCCTGGCCGCCGGAGCCGGTGAAATCGTGGTTTCCGATTCTCATGGCAACGCCCAGAATATTATTCCTGAAGACCTTAACGAAAAAGCTATTCTTATCAGGTCATTCCCACGACCACTTCTGCAAATGGAGGGAATAGACAGCAGCTTTGATGGGGTAATTTTCATTGGCTACCATCCTAAAGAAGGCACACCAGAAGCAAATCTTTCTCATACCATCTGGGGTACCAAGTTTGCTGAAATCAGGGTTAACGGTAAAGCCATGTCAGAAGCTCTGTTTAACGCCGCAGTGGCTGGTCATTTTGGCGTTCCGGTAATAATGGTCTGCGGCGACCAGCACGTGGTAAAAGAAGCCCTGGAAAACTTCGGCCCGGTAGAAACGGTCCTGACCAAGGAATCACTCGGCTTCCTTTCGGCTAAATCAGCTCATCCAAAAGTTGTCCAGGCTGAAATCAGGCAGAAAGCTGAAAGGGCAGTCCGGCGGCTAAAAGAAATGAAACCCTATATTGTAGCCAAACCGGTTGTGCTGGAGATTGCTTTCAAAAACATTTTTGATGCTGAGACCACGGCTTACCTGCCTTGGGTAAAGAGGATAGAAGGAAAAATCATAAGAGTAGAGTTCAAGGACATGCTGGAAGCCAACCGCTTCATCACCGCTCTTTTCGCCATTAATAACCGACAATAAAAACTATCTTTAAATGTTCCGGCGAAAGGCATCCTGCAGAAAGCTACCTGATTATAGAAGAGGGAGTTAGTAAAGCTTCAGGATGTCTCATCGACTGGCACAAACTGAGGACTTTTAAGCATCAGGTCTGTATTTGACGGGAGTTTTGTATCCGGTGGTAAAACCCTGGTAGTTGTTTTATTTTTCTGTTTGTTGTAATTAACTAAGGTAAATTAATTTTGGATTTTAATAAATATTAAAAAACGCACATGACGCTCTTTCTCCTTCTTGAGCTGGTTACAATCCTCGCTGCTTCCATTTTAGTTATCGTCGTTTTCCACCGCCTGAAAATCCCGGCCGTGGTTGGTTTTCTGATAACCGGGATTCTGCTCGGGCCGGGTGGGTTGGGTCTTGTCCGTGACCTAGGGGTGATTAACGCTGTGGCTGAAATCGGGGTGATGATGCTGCTTTTTATCATCGGCATAGAGTTTTCTCTGGAGAGGCTACAGCGAATCCAGCGCTATTTCTGGTTCGGTGGCAGTCTGCAGGTGTTGATGACTATATTGGCGGTGGCTCTGATTTCCCGCTTTTTGGGGTCTAAAGTCGAGGAAGCTATTGTCTATGGTTTCCTGGTGGCCTTAAGTTCTACGGCGGTGGTGCTGAAATTACTCTCAGATAAAAAGCAATTGGATGCTCCCCACGGCCAGATTTCTTTGGGCATTACCATCTTTCAGGATATGACTCTGGTGCCGATGCTGGCCATCATCCCACTGCTGGCCAATATTAAATCGGTTTCCATCCTGACCCTTGGCAGTCGCTTTTTCCTGAGCCTGCTGGCAGTGGCTGCTGTTTTTTTTCTGGCCAGGAAAATAATGCCGAGCATAATTTCGCTTATTGTGGGGACAAGAATAAAAGAAATATTCTTGCTTTCGGCCCTTTTTGCCTGCCTGGGGATGGCTTACCTGACAGCTTCTCTTGGACTGTCTCTGGCACTGGGCGCTTTTCTGGCTGGTATAATCATTTCAGAATCCAGCTACAGCCTGCAAGTAGTTTCTGATATTTTGCCCTTTAAGGATGTTTTTAACAGCCTGTTTTTTGTTTCCGTTGGCATGCTGCTGGATACCAGGATTGCCTGCAATCTGGGCTGGCAGGTGCTGGCTGTAGTGGTTGGCATAATTCTCTTGAAGATAGTCGTGGTTTTCTTAACCGTCAGGCTGCTGCGCTTCAACTTCCGAATTTCTCTCCTGACTGCTCTGGGACTGGCCCAAATCGGAGAATTTTCTTTTGTCCTGGCCGGGGTTTGCCGGCAAAATGGCTTTCTTTCTGGGCCTATTTTCCAGGTTTTCGTAGCTTCTTCCGTCCTGACTATCCTGGCCACTCCTTTGCTAATGGAACTGGGTCCGCGACTGGTAGAAAAAATTCAGGAACACGGCGAGCCTGGTGGTCGGCTGGACCTGGCCACCATTGAAAGCGAATCTCTGAGGGAACATGTAATAATTGCCGGCTTCGGCCTAAACGGCCGCAATCTGGCCCGGGTGCTGAAGGAAACCGGAATTTCTTACGTCATAGTTGAAATCAACCCCGAAACTTTTCGGGCTGCCTGTCAGGCAGGGGAACCGGTGATTTTCGGTGATGCTTCCAGTCAGGTTATTCTGCAGGAGGCGTCCATTGACAGGGCCCGGGCGCTGGTTATTGCTATCTCTGACCCGGCGGCAGCCAGACGGGCGGTGAGCCGAGCCCGGCAACTTAACCCGGAAGTTTTCATCATCGTCCGGACCAGGTTTGTCTCAGAAATTGAAGAGCTCTATGAGCTGGGAGCCAATGATGTTATTCCAGAAGAGTTTGAGACTTCAATTGAAATTTTCGTTCGCGTTCTGGAAAAATATCATTTACCCAGAAATATCATCAACACCCAGGTGCAGATAATCCGGAGCGAAAGGTATGGCTTGCTGAGGGGCTCCAGGTCCACCTCCCGTCGCCTTTCACAGAAAATTTACGATTTTCTGGAAGCCGGTGTAGTTGAAACCTTTCTAGTCCCTGGCGATTCCTGGGCGGTCGGAAAGACTCTTGGAGAAATCGACCTTCGGGGCCGGACAGGAGTCACCGTGATAGCCGTCGTCAGAAACGAAAAAACTCATAGTGCACCTGGAGCCGATTTCAGGCTTCAAGAGAGGGACATCCTGGTTATGGTGGGTGATCACCAGGCAGTAGATAAGGCCCTGGCCTGCCTTGAAGAACCCGGTTAAGGCATTTTTTTATTTGGTCTATCTGGTTAGTCCTGTCCTCCGGATTCAGTTGTAGAAGAAGACTTGGCTAAAAGAACCCGGGACAAAACTTTTCTCTATCTGCGATGGATTTTGCAGGACCTCCGATAAGAACCAATTTTTAGCAGTCAGAAGTGAACTCGTTGTGTTTTAACTGAATACGAATTGTTGATTTTGCAATAGGAATTGATTTTGACTAAAATTAAAATATAAAGTTGAGGCAAAGAAATCTTCAAAAATCTTTGTGAGGCATAAGTTTGAGGAAGGGACTTAAAAAAGTTTTTTCCGCCTTAGACTTACTTACCCTTCTAACCGGGCTGCGAAAAATAGCTGACCGAAAATCTGACCTAAAAACTTTCCTTCTGGAGACTTCCCGGTTAATCGGAAAAGCCTTCGGGCATGAGCGAGTGGCCATCTTTGTTTACGAGGAAAGCAGTTCGGAATTAGTTTACCTGAAGGGCTGGAAAAAAGGTCGATTAGACCTTCCGCCCGGGTACCGACAGCCATTAAGCCTCGGGCTTTTGGGTAAAGCCGCCCGCACCTGCAGACCGGTTGTGGTCAATAACGTTAACAAAAATAAAGAATACTTGAAGGTTCTGGATCTGGGAATAAATTCTGAAGCCGTCTTTCCAATAACTTTCAGAGACCGGCTGCTGGGGGTTCTTGACCTTCAGGATACCAGATTAAATGCCTTTTCTCAGGAAGAAGTTGATTTTATAAGCTTTTTGTCCCGGTTTCTCGGTTCAGCTCTGGCCGAACGTCGGAGAGAAGAAGAGCTTGTGACTCAGCTGGAAAAGACCAGGGCAATTCTGGAAGGAGTTAGAGACGGTTATTATGAGGTGGACCTTAAAGGAAATTTTACCTACCTTAATCAGGCCTTAGCTCAGGCCTGGGGCCGCAGCCGTCAGGAAATGCTGGGTCGGAACTACCGGGAATTTCTGGAACCAGAAAGTATTGACCGGGTCTTCCGGGTTTTTAATGAGGTCTTCAGAACCGGTCAGGCGAGAAGCGGGCTGTCCATTCAGGTGAGGGATATTGAAGGTCAGCTGCACGATGTGGAAGTTTCGGTTTCTCTTTTGAAAGGGGAGCAAGGTCGGCCCGCAGGATTTTATGGAATCATTCATGACATAACTGAAAGGGTCAGGATTGAACAGGAGCTGAGGGAAGCCAATGCCCGGTTTAGTTCTCTGCTGGAAGCTCTACCTGATATCATCTATTTCAAAGATTCTGAAGGACGCAACTTAATAATTAATCGGGCGATGGAAGAATTGGCTGGAATGAATAGAGAGGCGATAATTGGCCGAAAGGACGAGGAATTCTTGCCAAAGGAACTGGCAGCTCAATGCCGCCTATCTGATGAGAAAGTCTGGCAGGAAAAAAAGCCGCTGAGATTTTATGAGCGCTCGGAAGAGAAGGATGGGAAAATCCGCTATTTTGAGACCATAAAAGCCCCGGTATTTGATAATGATGGTAATATTATCGGAATAGTAGGAATAAGTCGTGACATTACTGAAAAAAAGCTGGTTGAAGACAGGCTGGAAAAAAGCGAGAGGGACTTTCGTGGTCTGTTTGAGAATTCTACCCTTGGGCTTTACCGGACTACTCCAGAAGGACAGATTCTCCTGGCCAATCCGGCCCTTATTAAGATGCTTGGCTATGAAAGCTTTGATGAGTTATCAAGAAGAAATTTAGAAAAAGATGGATTTGAGCCAGGTTATTCCAGGCAGGAATTTATTGACCGCGTAGAAAAAGAAGGAGAGGTTAGAGGTTTAGAAGCAGCCTGGAGAAGAAAGGATGGTAGTGTAATTTATGTCAGAGAAAGTGCCAGAGCAGTAAGAGACGAAACCGGCCGAACTTTATATTATGAAGGAACTGTCGAAGACATAAGCCAAAAAAAACTGGCCGAGATGGCTCTGAACAAACAGAAGGAGCTCTTTCAGATGGTAATCAACAGTGCTGAAGATGTGATTTTCATGCTCGACAGAAACTATGACTTGATTCTCTGGAACCAGGCGGCCGAAAAGCTTTTTGGCCTCAGAGCAGAAGAAATAAAGGAAAAGAGATTTATTGATATCTATCCGGCAGAAAACTGGGCTGAGGCTAAAAAGAGGTTTGACCGGGTGCTCGGTGGGGAGGTAGTCAGGGCGGATGTGGAACTTAATTTCCAGGGCAGAAAAATAATCTTGAATGTGACCGAGGTTCCGCTCTGGAATGAAAAAGGAGAAATATACGCTCTCTGTGGTATAGCTCGAGACCTGACCGGGAGAGTTGAGCTGGAAAGAGCTCTGGAAACCTCGCTCAGGGAGAAAGAGGCGCTGCTTCGAGAAATTCACCACCGGGTTAAAAACAACATGCAGATAATCTGCAGCCTGTTAAATCTTCAGGCCTATCAGGCCAGGAATCCGGAGCTCACTTCTATACTCAAGGACTGTCAGACCCGAATCCGCTCCATGGCTCTGGTTCATGAGCATCTCTACAAGTCAAGCAATCTGTCGAGAATCAATTTTGCTGAATACCTCAATCGACTGCTCATTCATCTTTATAATGTCCATAGGCAGAGTCAGGAAAAAATAGAGCTGGAATCAGAGCTGGAAGAAATTTTTTTGGAAATTGGCCAGGCTATTCCTCTGGGGCTTATGGCTTCAGAAATCATCTCTAACAGTTTCAAACACGCTTTTCCGGGTGGCCGGAAAGGAAAAGTTAAAGTAAGTCTCCAGAAGCTTGAACCGCCCCGAAGTCTGCGGCTTGAAATCAGCGATAATGGAGTGGGTTTGCCAGATAATTTAAAGCCTGAAGAAAGCCAGACTTTTGGTCTCCAGCTGGTTGCTCTGCTCAAAGAGCAGATTGAAGCATCCCTGGAGATTGACCGGTCAGAGGGGACCCGGTTTGTGATTACCTGGGGAAAAAATCCTGAGGGTGATAATAATCAAAAGTGATAAGTTTTCCTGTGACCTTAAGGAAAAATAAATAAAAAAACCCTGTCTTCACTGATACAGACAGGGTTTTGGATATAATGATTCGTTTGTGTTTTTAGAAAGCGATTCCGATAGTAGCTGACCAGACGCCGTTTTTAATATCAAGCTGTTCTCCACCTTCTATGGCGGTCAAAACTTTTTTCAGACCGAGGCTGTAGCGAACGTCAATCATAAAATGCCGGCCAAAGTCCAGTCCGGCCCCAAAGACCGCTCCGTAGTCGTTTTTCTCCAGAAGTGCTTCTTCAAGCGGGACGTCCTCACCGTTTATCTGCAACTTTTCCTTGAGCTTAAAGCCGATAGATGGACCGGCAAAAATGGCAGGCTGGATACCAGGAGTGGGAAGCCTAAGCTTAAGGAGCAAGGGAATTTCCAGATAATCTCCGAAGAGTTTACCCGAATATTCCCCGAACGGGTCTTCCAGCTGGGAGCCTTTCATGGTGTAGAGAAATTCCGGCTGGATGGTGATGACTTTGCCGATGTTGATGGCAAAGAAAATACCTCCCACCAGACCCACTTTGGTCTTTACGGTTCCTTCCAGGTCCTGCAGGTCGGCTCCGGTTAGCTTGGAAGTGTTGCCGCCACCTCGGATTCCGAATTGAATTCCGGCCAGAGAGCTACTCTGGGCCACTGCCAGCAAGAGAAAAGAGGCTACCAGGGCTGAAGCCAGTATTTTTTTCATTAAAAACCTCCTAAAATATTTTTATTCTAAGCTTGATGTTTTCATAGAACCAATCTCCCGTTCTGACAATCACCCTTTAAGGTGATTCTCTGTATTAATTTGCAAGCAGGACGGGGTGTCAAAAAGTCCGTTTAAAACTTTTTTGGCGGGGGCTTGGTAATAGCTCACATCTGGGGTAAAATAAAAAAACAAATGAACGGAGATACTGATGACCGACAGACAAATAAAGGTTACTTTTGAGGGCAATCTTAAAGTTAAAGCCGAGTACAGAGGAATGAACATTTTAACCGACCAGCCGGTTTACGCAGGTGGTGAAGGCAGCGCTCCTGCTCCTTTTGATCTTTTTCTGGCTTCTCTGGCTACCTGTGCTGGTTATTATGTACTGGCTTTCTGCCGCCAGAGGGAGCTTCCGACCGAGGGGATTTATCTGACTATGGACCTGGAAAAAGGCCAGGTTTCAAAGATGATTGAAAAAATTGTCATTGATATTCATCTTCCGGCCGACTTTCCCGAGAAATATGTGGAAGCCGTAGTCAGGGCGGCTGACCAGTGTGCAGTTAAAGCTCACCTTCTTAAGCCACCTACTTTTGAAGTAAAAGCAGTCAAGGGCTGATAAAGGTTTAGACCTCATGCTGGAGTTGACCTCAGAAACCAGAGGCCAGTCGAGAAGAATTTTCTCCGGGGAAAAATTAGTAATCTTTTCCACGGCTTTTTTCTCGGTCCTTATAATAATTGATTTTTTGCTGAACAATAATCAAGCCATATGGCTGATTCCAGTCAGCCTGGTCGTTGTTTTAATTTTTTTCTGGTTGCCGGTCTTAAGGCAAAAAATATCTGAGAGGTCCAGGTGGTTTTTTGTCCTTTCAGCCCTTCCGCTGGCCGGTTATGCTTACCTTTACAAATTAGCCGGAACCCTGGTCCATTTTCTTGGATTTGACTGGCAGGATGAACTGTTGGTTAAGGCTGACTGCTGGATTTTTGGTTTCAGTCCGAACCTGAAAATCGTCAGATTTTACCATCCCATCCTGACCGAACTGATGATGGTGGCCTACGTCGCTTATCTTCCTCTGGTTGTTTTGCTGGCTTATGTCATTTTTTTGAAGAAGGGTCAGGAAATCCTCCAAAAGTATGTTTTTACTCTTGGTCTGGCCTACCTGCTTTGTTTTATTTTTTTCATGCTTTTCCCGGCTTCAAGCCCCCGGTTTATTTTTACTGAATTGAAGCCGACCGGGGGGTTTTTATTCAGGAGGTTAATGGACCTGGTGGAAACCTCGGCCCAGTACCGCGGTGGTTCTTTTCCTTCGGCTCACTGTGCTGCCGGAACGGTTATGATTTGTTATGCCTGGAGGACCGGGAGAAAGACCTTTCTCCTGATTACACCGATGATTTTACTCTTTTTTCTGAGCACAGTTTACGGGCAGTATCATTACGGAGTGGATGTGCTGGCTGGCGTCCTGGTCGGTCTGCTGGCTGTTTTTCTAAGCCGGTTAGGGGAGAGGAAATTACTTCAGCCCAATAAACAGGACCAACAATAATCCGATTAACCAGTGAATAATGATGACAGACCACAGAGAGCGGGTCTTCAGAACCACATAACCAAAAATCAAACTGGCTGGGATAGAAGCCAGCACTTCAATGAAAGGTTTACCCAGATGGATAAGGCAGCAGGGTATGGTTTGAATTAAAAGGCTGTTTATGGAACCAAAAGACTGCTCCAGACCCAGCAGCAGGAAGCCCCGGAAGAAAAATTCAAAGGCCAGATAATAGATAAAAAAAGCTGCGGCATATATAAGAAAAGATTTTATGTTCAAGGGATTAAGCCTGAAGGCTGAGTATTCCTTCTGAAAGTCAGGCTGGCAGCTTGAGACCCAGGTGGTTATTATAACCAGCGGCAAAGAAATCATAAGCACCTTCAGACCAGTTCTGACCTCACTCAAAATGAAACCGTAATCTTTGAGCCTGGCCTTGAAAAATATTTTAAGAAGGGCCACGGGAATCAGCATCAGGAAAAGGAAAGCCATCAGGAAATCAAAAAAATCTCCATAAAATCCATAAAGAGAACCAGACGAGAAACCAGGAGCAAGATTGTAATAAAATATTTCAGGCTTTCCAAGATAACGGTAAAGTGAAATGAGAACAGGAGTAATTAGCAGAATAATAGTAGTCTGGCTTTTAGGTGATGTTAGGTAGTCTTTAAGTCTGTTTTTCAAGTTTATCTCTCATCTTCAGGTCTTAAACTATAACCCAGCCAGAGGCAGGTTTGCCTCAGCCCTTCTTTTATGTCTCGGGGCTGGTAGCCCAGTTCCCTGGTGGCTTTTTCATGAGAAAAGGCCCAATTTTCCAGAAAAGTTCTGACCCAGCTTTCGGTAATGAAAGGAGGTATTCTGAAGAGGCGAGCCTTTGTGGCTTCCAGCCTGGCCAGTTTGAGAGCTAAAGAGCCCGGAATCTTAAGCTTTAAGGCCCGGCGACCGGAAACCTCAAACAGCTGGTCGTAAAAGCCAGCCAGAGTGATGTTCTCTCCGCCCAGCAGATAAGCTTCGCCACTTCGTCCCCGGTCCATCAGGAGTATCAGACCGTCAACTACATCATCCACATAAACGTAATTACCAATCTGCTGTCCGTCATCCAGCATCGGCGCCAGCTTGTACTTGAGATAATACCTGATTATTCTGGTGACTGAATTGGCTTCAGTAAGCGGCCCAGGCCCGTAAACCCGGGTTGGCCGGGCTATTACTATCTCCAGTCCCTGGCTGAGAAAATCCGGGATCAGGGCCTCAGCCTGGGCTTTGCTGGCTTCATAATCAGTAAAGTAGTGAGGATTGGAGCGGCCTTGCGACTCGGTTACTGGTTGGTCTTTTGATGGGCCACTGACCACACAGGAACTGACCTGAACTACCCGGTTCACACCCGCCCGGAGACAGGCGGAAAGCAGGTTTTTTAATGCTTCAACGTTAGCTCTGTAGAAGATATCGGGATCACGGGCCCAGCTCCGGGCATAGGCCGCCAGGTGATATACCCGTTGACAGCTTTGAAGAGCGTCTTCAAGGGATAAACGGTCTGAAAAATCAACCAGAACTGTTTCCAGAGGCCGACCAGTCAGTCCCTCCGGCAGACCTGGACGTCGTAATAGCAGTCTGAGATTTTCTCCGGCTTCCAGCAAACGGCGGACCAGATTCTGTCCAATAAAACCTGTACTTCCAGTCACGGCCGTTATCATCAGTAAAACTCTCCGGTTTTTTTCAGGATTATAGTTTTAATTCAGAGAGATGGCAACATTTTTATAGACTGAGCTTTGGGAGTTGTTGGATAATCATTTTGTCAAGATTAAACTCAAAGGAGGTGTTCCGTGAAGCTTAAGAAAATCCTCTGGCTTTTTGCTGTAGTCGGTCTGGTTTTTTCTTCAATGGGCCTGGCTCAGGAAAAATTGTCGGGTGGTTCTCTCCTGGATGAACTGGCTAGGTTGAAAACTTATCGGAATAAAAGAATTTCAAGTTATGACCGGACCGGGAAAAACGCAGACAGCCTGAAGATTCAACCGGGGGAGACGGCTGAGCTGGCCAGGATTGAAGGGGCCGGGATCATCAAACACATCTGGATTACGGTGGCCTGTCAGGACCCGATGATCAGACGTAATGCGGTCTTGAGGATGTACTGGGACGGCGAGAAGAATCCGAGTGTGGAAGTGCCTCTCGGTGATTTTTTTGGTCAGGGTTGGGGAGAAAAATATAATTTTGTCAGTCTGCCGCTGGCTGCAGCTCCTGGTGGTGGCAATGCTCTCAATTGTTATTTTCCTATGCCTTTTGGTAGTGGGGCTTTAATTACCCTGGAAAATCAATCGGATAAACCAATTGATGCCTTTTACTATTACATCGATTACGAACAGCACAAATCCATACCAGCTGACCTGGGAAGGTTTCATGCTTTCTGGAACCGGGAGCTGACCGAGCCAGGGCCTGATGGTGAGAATGAATGGTCCGTCCTGGGTCCACAGAGTCCAAATCTGGATGGAGCCCGGAACTATGTAATTGCCGACATTGAAGGGAAAGGTCATTTTATTGGAATAAACTATTATGTGGATAATCCATCTCCGATGTGGTACGGTGAAGGTGATGATATGTTTTTCATCGATGGGGAAAAATGGCCACCTTCCCTTCATGGTACTGGTACGGAAGATTTCTTCAACTCATCCTGGAGCCCGAAAGAAATCTACCAGCATCCTTATTTTGGCTATGCCCGGGTTAATAACGAAACAGGCTGGCTGGGCAGGACTCACTGCTATCGGTTCTTTCTGGAATCGCCCATTGCCTTTGAAAAGTCACTCAAAGCCACTATTGAGCATGGCCATAATAACTGTTTGATTCTGGACCTGGTTACCGTAGCTTACTGGTATCAAAAAGAGCCTCACAAGCCTTTCCCCGCACTTAGACCGAAAGAGGAGCGGCAGAACCTGCCATCGGTGCGAGTGGTGGAAATTCATCGCTGGCGTGAAGCCTGGAGGAATTCTTTAGGTGGCGGGAAGCTCTGGGGTAATGAGAAGAAGGAAGAAAAAAAATAATTAATAAAGTAAAACAAGCAAAATAACTGTAAGGTATGACAGAATTTTACCGTTTATTTAATTAAAACTTCAGCCTTCCGGCCGAGTCAGAAAGCGGGCTGCTTTTTTCCGGCAGCCTAAGACTTTCAGTGCTGAAGGCAGAGTTTTAATTCTGACCGTCTCCGGAGCACCCAGGTACTCGCCGTTATACTGAGTATCCAGTGCCGGGCCCTTTATGACCAGTTCTTTAGCCTTGTAATGTCTTAACCTTTTCTGAAGCCAGCCAAAATAGATCAAGGGGAACAGTAGTATGTAAAGAATAGCCGGCATCTCAAAGAGGATAATGTCCAGGTAGCCGTCGTTAATCTTGGCCTGAGGGATTACCAGCCAGCTGTAGCCAAAGTAGTTGGTGTTTCCCACAACACAATCCAGAAAACGGCTGTTGATTTCCAGGCGGTCGTATTTTTGACCTTGATCGTCAACCGCCTCATAAAGTTCCAGAATTCTTTCTGGACGCCTGTAGAAAATGAGTTTGCGAGCTGCCAGCAGGTGTCCGAGGAGTCCGGGAATGGGATGTTTGGTTTTCTCTCCGGTAACTGCGGCTGTGGAACCAATGCTGGCAAAAGCGGCTACCCGGTCCTCAACCTGCAACAGGTCTATAGTCATAGGATCGCCTTTTTTCAGGTATTTTATGGCTTTAAAAGGATTTTTGGGAAGGCCAAGGGATTTTCTGAAGGCATTGCCGCTGCCGAATGGAATCACTCCAAAGGTTATCTGATTCAGTCGACCAGATTCATAGATTCCCTGCAGGACATCAGCAATGGTTCCGTCCCCGCCCACCGCCACTACTACGTCAGCCTGGCCACATATTTCCCTGGCCATTTTTACTGTTTCTTCTTTATTTTGTGGGGTATCCAGACAGATTCCCGGAAGTTTCCTGATCAGTTCAGCCCTAAGCCGCCGTCGCCTTTTCCAGCGCTTGTTGGCGGCCAGAGGGTTTATTAAACAGACTATTCTATCTTTCTGGCTTTCTTCCATTTTTATCCATCATTGAAAAACAGATTCAACAGAAACGCTTTAATTTATATCACGAGCCATAAGTGCTGTCAAAGGCTGGCAGGCTTTATTACAGATTGGGCTCTGAGACTGCTCTGGGTTTAACTTTAATCTCGGAACCCCACGGCGGGTCGAAGCGACCGTTGCCATCCACATCAACAAAAATCGGGTTGGTTATGGCATAGGGCAGGGCTGCTTCTGTAAGACTGCCGCTCCGTGACGATTGCTGAACTACCGGGTAGAGCGATTTATTTCCCAGGACTTCAGCTATCAGGTAAGAATCCTGACCCAGTTCCACGTTGAACTGTTTTTCAAACCGGAGAGACCTGGTTGAGGCTTCTACTGGAAAGACCAATTTTCTCTCACCGTTTATAATCAGCCGGAATTCTGAAACCTCAATCCAGGGAGCGGCTGAAACTGTAACCCGGACTCTGACCTGGCCGTCACGGTCAGTGAGCAGGTCTCCAGGTTGATGATTCCGGTTTAGACTGAAAGTCACCACCGGGCCGTTGCTTACAAAAGATTGCCCGCGCTTGAGGGGCGAAGCTATGTCTTCCCAGGTCAGGTCTTTTAACTTTTTTGGGCAGCGAACAAAAACCCGGGAATAGCCAGGCTCGTTGCCGTCAGCTCCATGAGAATCGGAAGAGCCAACGGCCCGAAGCAGATAACCTCGGTTCAGCAGATTAAGCCAGTCAGTTATGGCCTGTTCATTTGCCCCGTGAAAAAAAGGACCGTTCATCACTTCAATCAGATCAAAGCTGAGCTCAGGCTCTTCCCAGGCTGAGGCAGCTTTTTCCCGGTCCAGTCCGATATTCTCAAAATAGCCGAGCCGGCCAGCCCGGGGATGGTTGAGCTGAAGAAGGGAAGTTGGGTTTTTCTTCAAACAGGTCTGAAGCAAATCTTTTACTTTATCGAACCTGGTGGTGACGGAACCCCTGGTTTTCTCTTCCGGTTGTGGGGTAAGCGGGAAGTTGTTCAGGTGAAGGTGATTGTTAAGTGGTGTCACTTCTGAACCGCTAAAGACTTTGAGATAATCGTTCAGTCCCAGTTTTATGAGTTCTGGAAGGTAGTCGGTTATGAAATTATGGTCGGTAGCAATGGCCACCTCCAGGTTCTCAGCTACAATTGATTTAAGCCTTTCAGCCACATTCAAGCTACCATCGGAGTAGATGGTATGAAGATGAGGGTCGACCGACATATACCCTTTAAGTTTGACAGCTTTTTCTAACTTAAAAGTGAGCTCTTGATCATGCCCGTTCAGCACTTCTACTGCTAACTGGCTTCTGGTGTAAAGCGGTCCGAAAGAAGCGCTTATAAGGTATCGCCCGACCGGAAGTTTTACCTCCACAGGCTGATTGACAGCATAGACAGAATTTTTAATTCTTTCCCAGCTTCTTCCGCTTTTCAGAGGATTCTCTGGGGAGAAATAGGGGTTTTTAGTGCCATCTAAACCGAAAAAAGAAATTTTGCCGGGTAGGGGTTTTCCTTTTTTATCCACTAATTTAATTCGTAGTGAACCGGTGGGCGGTTCTTCAAGACGGAAATTTTCTGCTGTCTGGCTGCCGACTCTGACCATCTTTTCGACCACAGCGGGAAAGAAATGGGCTTTCAGCCGGTAAAGCCCTGGCGGAAGCCAGGTTTTGATTTTCTCCTGTCCTTCATCAAGGAAAGAGCGGAAAAAAACCGACGAGGAAAAGACCTCTTCAACCACAATTTCAACCGGTTTTTTGTGGTTTGAAATCAGGCTGATTTCCACCGGACAGACTTCTTTTTTCAGGAGAGCGTAAATCTCGCTCAGAAGTTCTTCCGGGTCTTTTCTAACCAGAAGCCCATAATGGAGCTCCACTGATTGGCCAGGAAGAAGGCTGGAAGGAATTTCTGCGGGCTTACTACCCCGGTTTATCCAGGCTGAATAAATTCCCTTTTTTTGATAGACCCTGAAGTTCAGGTCAGGAAAATGTTTCTGATGATAAGGGTTGAAGTGGTAGGCGTGAAAGGCATTGAAATAGACTGAAAGGCTTAGAGGCTCTATGACTTTATCACCACTGTTGGTAAAAACCGATTTAATATCCAGACTACCTTTTTCAGGAATGAAAGTGTAGGTGGTCTTGAGACTGGCTCTTTCCTGGTTCTTTCCCGTGAGCCTGGCCTCCAGCTCAACCATCAGTGGAGAATTTCTGGTGCGGCCCGGGTTGACCCGGGTCAGGGAGTAGGCTGGATAATAATAGTCAGGCCCTATTCTAACCTGGAGCTGGCCTGCTATCAGGTCGTTGGTCAGGCCGTTTTCAGCTGGCACCAGAGCCAGAATGGCTCCCTGGCCCTCCGGGGCAGGGTCATAAGTTATTTTCTTAAATTCCCTTGGTTCTTTGCCCATTAAAAATAAGTATTTCCCGTCATTTATAAGATAATCTCCCGCTCTGGCTAAATCTTTAAGTCCTGCTGGTAGCTGGTTGGGGTCTTCAATTTTCTTTATTTCAACAGCTGCCTGGAGGGCTGTGGTAATAAAAAGGGCAAGGAGCCACCCTATTAAAAACTTTTTAATTCGAATTTCCATAAGCTCCTCCAAATCTTTTTACCTCATCCTAACAAAATTCGTATGTTTCATAAATTAAATTTTGGCTAAAAAATGATAAAATTATCATGCTATGAGTACCTTACCAGAAATGATTATTTCCAGAAAGGGTCGGAGATTTTTATTTAAGGTTGAAGAAAGCTCAATGCCAGCTGATTACCAGAAATACGAAAATCTCCGGCAGGCAATCTGGCAGTTTGCTGAAGACCACCTGGCCGGTACCAGAAATCTGATGTGCGAGAATTTTCTGCACGAAGGCAGCAGTCTGTTCATTGGAGTATTTGAAGAAAGCGACACCGGCCAGTTCCTCCTGGATGAAGCCCATCTGGTTGGTTTCAGTTATGGATTTGTCGGGATAAAAGACAAGACCCTGGGTTTTGACCGGGCTGAGAACCTCTGGTTCTATTCGCAATTCTTAGGGGTAAGACCAGACCGGCTCAATTATGGCCTCGGGATTCCGATTAAAGAATTTCAGAGAGAAGTTCTGCTTAAGGTTTTACATCTCAAAACGGTTGTCTGCACTTATGACCCGTTGACCGCAGTTAATGCTTACCGGAATGTGCGCCATTTTGGAATGGAGGTGCTTGAATATCGGGTGGCTCCTTACGGCGAATATGGAGGTCGTCTTAACCGCCAGGATGTGCCTTCGGATAGATTTTTTATGGCCTGGGAGCTTGAAAAAGAAACTCAGTCCTTAGTTCCGGTTGAGAAAATCCCTGAAGTGGTCAACCAGAAGTCCCGGGCTCTTTCCCTGAGTTATCGTCAGGTCAAGACGGAAAAAGGACAGGCTGTTCTGGAAATACCAGGCCAGCCTGATTTAAGCCTCTCAGAAGAATTTATTCTAATTCCCGTTCCAGCCGATTTTTATCTGATGCTAAACCTGACTGATATCTCTGACCCGGAAATCCGTCGGATACCTGTGCACTGGCGTCTGAGGACGAGGGAAGTTTTTCAGCATTACTTTAGACAGGGATATCGGGTGGTAGATTTCCTTAAATTAGAAACTGCTCCTCCGGGTTGTTTTTATCTGCTGCGAAAATCACCCTGAAACAACAAAAAAGTGAAAAGGACTAACCTTTTTTGTTAAAATGGGTTTCTTTGATATATTTCATAAGATGTTTTTTAGAAGCTATGATAGAAAGAGATGAAATTGATTAAAGATGAAAGGATAGATTCAGAACCATGGGAAAAAATTCATTAAGGTTAATCTTGACCGTAGGGATTCTGGGTTCAGTTTTACTGCAGGCTTCCTGCAGAAAGCCAGCTACGGAAGTTTCTGAAGAAGGTCTCAGGCAAAGGGCCTGGGTTATTCACCAGAAAATCCTTACCCTTGATACTCATTGTGATACGGCTATGAGGCTTTTGCGGGGTAACTGGAATCCAGCCGAACGGCATGATCCTTCCCTTCCGGAAAGCGGCAAAATAGACCTGCCCAGAATGAAAGAAGGCGGTCTGGATGCTGTGTTTTTTGCAGCTTTTGTGTCTCAGGGCCCCAGGACCGAAGATGGTTACAGGCAGGCCAGAAAGAGAGCTGAGGAATTGATCCAGGCAGTCAAGAAAATGATTTTAGATAATAATTCGACGATTGGCCTGGCCGTTAACCCTGAGGAGGCCTATCGTCTTAAAAGAGAAGGAAAACTGGTGGCTTTCCTCGGTATTGAAAACGGTTACGCTATCGGCCAGGACCTGAGCCTAATTCAATATTTTTATGATTCAGGCGTTCGGTACATAACCCTCTGTCATTCCTCTGATAATGACATCTGTGATTCTTCAACTGACCGCCAGGACCCAGAAGATAACGGGCTTAGTGAGTTCGGCCGGAAAGTGGTGGAAGAGTGCAACCGGGTTGGAATGTTGATTGATATTTCTCATGCTTCAGACAGAAGCTTTTATGAGGTACTGGCTGCTTCCCAGGCTCCTATTTTTGCTTCTCATTCCTGTGCCAGAGCAGTCTGCGATAACCCCAGAAACCTGAGCGATGAAATGATAAAAGCTCTGGCTGCCAAAGGTGGTGTGATTCAAATCTGCTTTCTTTCCTCCTACGTTAAGACTCCTAAACCAAACTCGGCAAGGGAGAAAGCCCTGGCTGAATTCAGGGCTAAGTATGGTAACTGGCGAAATATTCAGGATGAAGAAGTTAGACGGAAAATCATGGAAGAAATGCAGGAAATAAACCGAAAATTCCCGCCTGACCTGGCGACCGTAAAAGATCTGGTTGATCATATTGACCACGTGGTAAAGCTGGTAGGGGTGGATTATGTTGGTATCGGCACTGACTTTGACGGTGGAGGCGGAGTTCTCGGTTGTAACGATGTCAGCGAGATGGTCAATGTCACGGTCGAACTTCTCAGACGGGGCTATTCCGAGAAAGACATAGAAAAAATCTGGGGTAAGAACTTTTTCCGGGTTTTTAACGAGGCCCAGGCCGTAGCCAGAAAACTGAGATAGTCCTGAAACGAAAACTATTTATTTTAGTTTAATGGCTTCTGATCAGCTATAAAACTTATAGTCCCCTTTGTGGTGATGATTTTGTCTGCCAGTTGAGTTATTATTTATAGGTAATGAAGTTTCATGGCTGGGAAATGACCGCAGTCTTACGGCGTTATTCTCCTATTCTGGCCTTTATAGTGGGGTTTTTACTGGCTGGATTGGTCCAGGGGCATCCTGAGCCGTTAGAAACTCCGAGGCCAAAACCAGGCGGTGTTTTAAGGATAAAACCATATAGCTCAGTATTAAATACTGACCTGGATCCGGCTGGCCAGGGCTATTCTGTGGTTATAGAGCACCTGTATGAGGGTCTGGTCCGCCTGGACTCCAATTTTGGGATTCTGCCGGGTCTGGCGGAGTATTGGTCTGTCACCGAGGCTGGTAGACGGATAACTTTCTACCTCCGAAAAGATGCCTTTTTTCACAACGGTAAGGAGGTAACGGCTGAGGATGTCAAATTTTCGTTTGAAAGATTGTTCAGGCTTAAGAGCAATCCGTTATTCTACTGGTTTGCTTCAAGGCTGGAAGGAGGAGAAGAATTCTGGAAAGGACAGGCTCAGGAGGTTTCCGGTCTTCAGGTGGTTGATAAAAAAACCCTGATTATCACCTGGAAGGAACCATCTATTTCCAACGTTTATTTTCTGGCGGCTGATTTTGCCGGTATTCTTCCTAAGAATCTGGTTCTCAGCCAGAAAAAGAAGTTTTTTGAAAAGCCAGTAGGAGCCGGTCCCTTTAAGTTTGATTACTGGTTGAGGAATTCCCGCCTTGATATCATCGGCATCCGCCTGAGCCGGAACGAGAATTATTTTGGGCCAAAACCCTACCTTGAAGGTCTGGAGGTCAGTCCGAATTTTCTACTGGATGGCTTCTTTGAGGATGAAGTCCAGGTCGTTCCTTATCTCTCCTACAGAATTTCCCGGGATAAATATCAGGTCATGGAGTTCAACTCACTCCACCTGGCCTATCTTTTTTTCAGCTGTCATCTGTCACCTTTTGATCAGGCAGAGGTCAGAAGAGCCATACAAAGTTTCATTGACCGCCGGCCTCTGGCTGCTCTGGGCTCTACCACCGCTTATTTCGGTCAGGTCCTGGATGAATTTATTCCGACTTTTCTGCCCGGCTTCGTTCCCGAATCCAGAGATGGGAGACCAAGCATGAGCCGGGTGCTCCAGGCTCTGGAAGGAGCTGGTCTGGGCAATAAAGATAAGCCGCTTACCGTTTATCTGGTTTTTGAGAATTCAACCAAAGATAAAGCCAGAAAATTTTATGAATATCTAAGAGAAGCCCTGAAACCTGCTGGAATCAGACTGGAGTTAATGGTTAATCCAGCTCCAGAAGAAATGGTTGCCATTAAGGTCCCTTACCTGATTTATTTTGAGTATCGGCTGCCACTGCCTGACCCAGAATTTCTGATTAAACCGCTTTTTCAGTCCGATTCTGAACTTAACCGAAAGTATTTTCACTACAGCAATAAAATCATTGATGATTTGCTGGAAAATCAGAGAAGTAACCTCAGGTTTGACCGCCGGGTGGGAATCTTCAAACAGATTGAGAATATCCTGCAAGAAGAAGTTCCGGCTATACCGCTTTTTTACTATCGTCAGCGGTTGGCCTATCAACCCTACATCAAAAACTTGAAGGCAGGGCCGCTCGGAATTTTTTCTCTGAACTTACGTACGGCATGGGTGGCGAAATGAAAAATTCCAGCCGGGCCAGAATCTCCATCTATGCTCAGATGGTTTTCTGGACTTCGGTCATTTTGATTCTGCTGATGTCCGGAGTGTTGTTCATCATCCAGAGTCGGGAAGTGCGGTCCATTTATCAGGAGAAAAAAGAAAGAGGATTGTTAATGGTCAGGTACATTTCTGAAATGAACGTCCGGAGGTTGATACTCTGGGACCTGGATTCTATCGATGAAAATGTCTCCGGACTTATCCGTGATGACCTGGCTTACATCATTTTCTATGACCGTGACGGCCGCCCGGTGGTAGTCAGCGAAAGTATCGCCGAAAACGCTGAGATTCTCAATCAGACCAGCTGTGCCGGAGAGGTTAGCCCCGAGGCCGTTTTTTACTCGGAAAGAAAGGTAGTTATGGACGGGAAAAGCCTGGAGGTTATGGAAATAGAAATTCCGGTTTTTATCCCGGGCTCTGAGAGTAAATGGGGTTCGGTTAAAATCGGGCTCAAGCTGGAGGATGTTCTCCAGCGAATCCAGCGTACCAGAATGGTTCTGCTGGCGGTTGGTTTGGCCGCCCTGCTGCTGACAGTAATTGGCAGTAACCTTCTGGCCCGCCGGATAACCAGGCCAATTAAAGTTCTGGTGGAGGGGACCAGAAGGATTTCCAGGGGCGATTTTAGCTACCGGATTCCCGTAATTTCTTCTGATGAGATTGGTGTGCTGACCAGAAGTTTTAACGAGATGGTTGAACAGTTGCAAAAAGCCAGACTCCAGATGGAAGAAGCTAACCGCCGTTTGGTTCAGGCTGAGAAGCTGGCTTCTCTCGGTCGGTTGTCAGCTACCATTGCCCATGAGATCAGAAACCCGCTGACCTCGGTTAAACTTAACCTCCAGAAACTTTCAGAGAGCGAGCATCTGGATGAGCTGGAGAAAGAGCACGCAGCCATTGCCCAGGAAGGAATAGAGCAGATAGAGAAATTTATCAAAGAGCTCCTGACCTACACCCGGTCTACTGTTTTGCAGAGGGATTATTTTTCCCTCCAGGAGATACTGGAGGAATCCATAAAGATTCTCCTGCCCTGCCTTCAGGAGAAAGAGGTTGTCTTAAGAAAATATTACCAACCAGGTTTGCCTCCGGCTTACGTTGATGCCGATCGCTTGAGGCAGGTGTTTTTGAATGTTTTAAGGAATGCTTTTGAAGCGGTGGAGGAGGGTGGTCAGATAGAGGTGGTCCTCACCGCCAGCAGCTCCAGTGAGAGACTTGTCTTTGAAGTCAGGATAAGCGATAACGGCTGCGGCATTCCAGAAAAAGACTGGGAAAATATTTTTGAACCGTTCTTCACTACCAAAAGCTCGGGAGCCGGGCTGGGCCTGGCTAATGCCAGAAGAATTGTGGAACAGCACGGCGGCTATATCAGGGTAGTAAAAAAGGACGGACCGGGCAGTTGTTTCCTGATAACTCTGCCCGGTATTGAACAGCCACAGGAGGTCTGAAAATGACCAGAATTCTGGTGATTGAAGATGATTCGCTGGTTAGCCGGACCATCTCTACCCACTTAAAGAAAAAAGGTTATGAGGTAGCTCTGGCCGAGACCGGAGAAGAGGGACTTGAACAATACCGCAATTTCCAACCGGATCTGGTGCTTCTCGACATTAAACTGCCAGATATCAACGGGCTGGAAGTATTGAGAAGAATAAAGCTGGAAGATAAAACCGCCGCGGTGGTGGTGATGACTGCCTTTGACGACATGAAGACCACGGTAGAGGCCATCAAGTCCGGAGCTTTTGAATATCTGGTTAAACCGCTGGATTATTTAGAGCTGGACCTGACCTTAGATAAAGCTTTTCAGCTTAAAGCTCTGGAGGAAAAAGTAAGCTATTTGATTGAAGAAAAGCAGAAAGAATATCAGATTGATAACATAATCGGGCGCTCTCCCCAGATGCGAGAGGTCTTCAAGATGATTGGTTCGGTGGCTAATACCAGAGCCAATGTCCTGATTCAGGGGGAGAGCGGTACCGGAAAGGAGCTGGTGGCTAAAGCCATTCACTACAACAGTCCTTTCCGTGACGAACCCTTTATCGTCATCAATTGCTCGGCTATTTCAGATACCCTGCTGGAGTCGGAGCTTTTTGGCCATGTTAAGGGGGCTTTCACCGATGCTGTGACCGAAACCCGGGGCAAGTTTGAAATTGCCGGGAAAGGCACTCTTTTTCTGGATGAAATAGGCGATATTTCTCCCAACCTTCAGTCTAAACTACTCAGGGTAATAGAGACCAGGGATTTTATGAAAGTTGGCGGAGAGAAAATTCTCAAAACTGAAGCCAGGATTATCGCTGCCACCAATCATGACCTTAAAGAGCTGGTGGCTCAGGGTAAGTTTAGAGAAGACCTTTACTACCGGCTAAAAGTGGTGGAAATTAATCTGCCGCCTCTCAGAGAAAGGCGGGAGGATATCCCTGACCTGGTGGCTTATCTCCTGGAGAAAATTAACCGCGAGCTCAAGAAAAACGTCAGGAAGGTTCCCTCTGAGGTTATGGAATACCTGATGACCCGCCCCTGGAAGGGTAATGTCAGGGAGCTGGAAAATGCTCTGACCAGAGCGGTCATCCTGGCCAAAGGCGACGTTATTCTGAAGGAACATCTGCCTTTTGAGCCCTCTCCGCCGCAGGTTCAGGAGAGAGTCATTGTGCCCAGGGAATTGGTTCCTCTCTGGGAAGTTGAAAAAAGATATATTCAGTATGTGCTTGAGGCAACTAAGGGAAGTAAGACCAAAGCCTGTCAAATACTGGAAATCAGCCGGCCCACTCTGGATAAAAAAATCAAGGACTATAACCTTAAGGTTGAAACTTCTGATTAACCTGAAAATCTGAATTTCAACTTATATTGATGTAAAAAAATTTAACGGCCAGGTAAGATTGTTGGCAAAACAAGGTCTGTCCGGCCAGTAAAACTAACTTCCATATCTTGAAAGAAAATGTAAATCTGGCACGAATCCTGCTATTAGCAGAGAGAAAGGTATTATTATGCTTGATAAAAAGATTGTCATTGTGGATGACGATGAAGCTATCCGCAAGACCTTTTTTCTGCTGCTTTCCAGCCGCTATAACGTTTATCTGGCCAAGGATGCCCGTGAGGCTCTGGCCAGGTTTGAAAAAGCTCCAGTTGACATGATAATTGCTGACTTCCGGCTCCCGCAGAAAAACGGTCTTCAAATGCTTTTCGACTTCCGACAGGCCGGCTACCAGGGTAAAATAATCCTGATTTCTGCCTATCCTGATCAGATAAAAAGGGATGAACTGGAAAAGCTGGGAGTGGACAGAGTGTTTCTCAAACCCCTTGACCTTAAAGCTCTGACTGAAGCCATAGATGGCCTGCTTGCAGGGCCGGCCTCTTGATGTCAAGCCGGAAAATCTTTCTTAAAAGAAATCTTCAGGGATGGTAAACTTTAAGGTATGAAAGCTGAAGCTGAATGTTACCTCTGCCTTTTAAGCCAGGTTCTGAGAACTGCCCGGATTATTGGTCTTGAAGACAGGGCTAAAATTGAATTGTTCCAGAAAGGTTGTGCCTTTCTGGCGGAAGCCGACTTTGACCGAACACCGCCTGAAATCTCAGAGGATCTTTATGCTTTTCTGGCCAGGGAGACCGGAAATCCTGATCCCTACCAGGAGTTAAAAAAACACCACATAGAAAAAGCCTTTGAGCTTTATCCCGGGTTGAAGAAAATTGTTGAATCCTCTTCAGACCCTTTGAGAGCCGCCCTGGAAATTTCCTTGGCTGGTAATGTCATTGATTTTGGAGCTACTCAGGCAGAAGACTGGTTTAAAGATGGAAGATTCTTAGAACGGATGGAGCTGGCCTGGGACGATTATCCTTTGCTAAAGGAAGATTTGAGTCGGGCCAGAAAGATTGTCTTCCTCGGAGACAACTCCGGAGAAACTGTTTTTGATCGCTTGTTTATAGAAATCCTGAACAAAAAGGTGATTTATGCGGTCAGAGGAAGTCCTATCATCAATGATGCAACCCTGAAAGAAGCCAGGCTCTCGGGCCTCAGCGGGGTAGCTGAGCTGGTTTCCAGTGGCTGCCGGGCTCCGGGCACAGTTCTTGAGCAGTGTTCTCTTGAGTTTTTGAGAATTTTAGCTGAAGCTGACCTTATCATCAGTAAGGGACAGGGTAATTTTGAATGCCTGGAGCAGGAAAAAGGACCATTTTATTTCTTGCTTAAAGCCAAATGTGAAGTAGTTTCCCGTTATCTCGCTGTTCCTCAGGGAACCCTTGTAATTATGAGGTCGAAGAATTTTCAGCCTCAACTCTCTTTTTAATCCGGTCTTTAATCTTTCGAGTTAAGGTAGGATCGGTCCTTTTGGTCTGGTTTTGACCGGTGGTTAATAATTCGGGATTCGTAAAAAATTTTTACTCAAATTGTAATATTTTTTAAGGTCTCATAGCTTTTTGATGGTGGTCTCTGCCTTAAGAAGATTGGCACGAATTTTGCATTATTTTTGAGGGCAGTTAAAGATGGAAACAAAAAGGCTTAGAAAAACCAAGCTTTCCAAAAGACAATACTTATACATAGATTCATATGCTGGTACCGGGAGGGAGACGTTGAGGACATATGGGCCGATGAATAAATCAATATCTCCCTCCCACTTCTCTTGCCTGGAAGACGATGAGCGCACCCAAAAATTTATAAATGCCTCCTTTTTGCCCTTCTTTGCCCTTCTTTCCATTCCCCCTTCCTTCAATTAAATCGGAGGGGTGCACGGCGGCACCCCTCCCTTTTCTTATCTTAAAAGAATGACTTGACCCTTTGGGAGCGGAATTTCCAGAGTTAGAAAATATCTTTTACGGTTCTTTTTTCGGGGCCAGATTTTTCGTCAGTTTTCCAATAAGCAATTGCCGGACATGGTCTCTGTTTTCTGGTGAAATCTTGAAAATCTCCAGACCGGGATGGGCTTTTATCCGCTCAATGAAAGGGGTTCCGTAATAAGCCACAGTGGCCAGAAGATTTGACGGACTCTCAAGCAGTTTGAGGACCAGTTCTCTGAATTTCTCGGAAAGACACTCCATTTTGCCCACTTCATCCAGGATGAAAAGTTCGATTTCTGGAGAGTTGAAGGGAATAAGCTCGAGAAATTTTTCGAAGCCTTCGACATCAACCCTGTATTTCCCCACTCGCCGTGATGATTTCAATTCTACATGGCTGAGAAGGGCCCGATGTCCGTCAAGAGTGAGCAGCTCAAAGCCCCGTCTCTGGCCACCTTCCCGAATTTCTCTAGTTAGAAAGCCGGCCAGTTTAAGATGGGGGCTTAAATTTTGAGTGAGACTTTCAACCAGGGTAGTTTTTCCCGACCCGGGAAGTCCGGTAATCAGTACTTTTACAGGCTTAAAGGTCATGGTTTCTCTAAACAGGAGAATTTTTTCTTAACTTGATCATTATACCAGCTTTCAGAAAGGGAGATTAAGAGCTGAATTGGTCATTTCCGAACTAAATCTTAAGCTCAATTTTCAGACCTTAAAGGCAGGCTGGCCGAACACTTTTTTTGTCGAGTGGAAGTAACAGGTTTGCAGCCTGAGCTTAAATTTAATAAACTCAATAAGGTCGCAGAGAATTTGATGAAAGAAAAATATTTGCTACAGGAGAAAAGACACCATGAAACGAAAAACTATTGCTTTTTGGCTTCTGGTGTTGATGGTGGTTTTATCCACCAGCAATCTTCTGGCTCAGAGCTATTCGTATCAGGAATTTGAGAGAAGAAGGCAGGCTCTTATGGAATCAGTGCAGGATGGGCTGATCATTCTTTTTGCCAGCCCCGGCAATACTGGCGCTAGTCATTTCCGTCAGGATAATGATTTTTTCTACTTTACGGGCTCTGAAGACTCTAATGCTATCCTGGTAATGGCTCCCAGGAGACGGGAAAGCTATTTGTTCGTTCCGCAGCAGACTGATAGAGAGAAGATGATGGAAGGGGCTAACAGTCTGGATGACCCGGGAGCTAAAGAAAAACTCAGGTTGAAAGCCATTTATCCGATTAGTTATTTTGATGAATTTCTGGCCCGCTTTTCATCTGGCCCGGAGCCAGTTTTTTACCTTCGCCTTTCGCCAGAAGACACAGTAAGTGAAGCCAGGTCAGAAACCGCAATTTTTTCTGCCCGCCGGCACCGAAATCCCTACAATGCTCAGCTAAGCCTCAATCAATTCAGGGCAGAGCGTTTCCGTCAGCTCTATCCGGCTGTAAGGCTGGTGGACATTACACCTAAAATAGATGCCTTAAGGATGATAAAGTCACCGGAAGAGATTGAAATTTTAAGAAAGAACGGGAAAATCTCCGCTGAAGCAGTTAAAAAGGCTATGTTAACTTCAAAACCTGGAGCTTATGAATATGAGCTGGAAGCAGCGGCAGTTGAAGTCCTGCTTAGAAACGGTTGCCGCGGCCCCGCTTACCCGCCAATCATCGGTTCGGGACCCAACACCTGCATTCTGCATTATGATAAAAACAACCGGAGGATGGAAGCTGGCGAGTTAGTACTGATGGATTTTGGCGGGGACCTTCATTATCTTACTATGGACATAACCAGAACCTGGCCGGTTTCTGGCCGATTTACCGAAGAGCAGAAAAAAATTTACCGGGCGGTGCTGGAGGTTCAGAAAGCCTGTATTGAAGCCTTCAAACCCGGGGTTACGGCCAGAGAGGTTCAAGAATATGTGGCCCGCAGAATGAAAGAAAAAGGAATTGACCCCCTGGGACTTAGAGGCGGGCTGGGGCATCTGGTTGGCCTGTCAGTTCATGATGTTCAGCCAGCAGAGCTCGTCTTAAAAGAAGGCATGGTTATGGCTATAGAGCCGGGTCTTTATTTTCCTGAAAAGAACCTCGGAGTGAGGATTGAGGATACTGTACTGATAACCAGGGATGGCTGTGAGGTTCTGACTGCCGGTGTACCAAAGGAAATTGAAGAAATAGAAGCCCTGCTGGCTAAAAGAAAGAATTAAAAAAACCGTAAGAAGAGTGGAATTATGGATTTTCTGGTATCAACCGCTTTCGGCCTTTTAATTGTTTATCTGGCCTCAGAAAGCTTTAAGCATCGAAGAGCTCTAAAAAAGTTAAAGCACCGGATAGTTGTCTCCGGAATCCGGGGTAAATCCAGTTTAACCCGACTGATAGCTGCCGGCCTTCGGGGAAATGGGCTTAAAGTTATGGCCAAAACCACTGGTTCCAGGGCCATGATTATTCTTCCTGACGGCAGCGAATCTGAGATAAAAAGACGCGGCCGGGCTAACATTCTGGAACAGAAAAGGCTTGTCCGCCAGGCAGCCGACTCCGGGGTGGAGTTTCTGGTGGCCGAAGCCATGAGTATTCAGCCCGAGTGTTTAAAGGTTGAACTCCAGAGTTTGCTCCAGCCCCAGATTCTGGTATTGACTAATTTCCGGCCTGACCATGGAGAGTTTCTGGGGAAAGAAAGAGAGGAAATCGCCAGGTCTTATTTTGAAATCATACCCGCCGGGATGGTAATTTTTATTCCTGAGGAGGAATATTTTCCCTGGATGGGACGGCTGGCTGAGGAAAAAAAATTAATTCTGGTAAAGGTAAGTCCAGAGGCTGAAGCTGACCAGTTTCTGAAAAAAATCTCTTATCCGGAATTTGAGGTAAATTTGAGGTTAGCTCTTAAAGTACTGCGATCGCTTGGCCTTTCTGAGGAAGCAATTTTCCGGGGCTGGTCCGAAGTCCAGCCTGATTACGGAAGACCCAGAGCCTGGCGGGTGGGATACGGCTGCGACCGGTATATCAATCTGGTCAGCCTTTTTGCGGCCAACGACCCGGAATCCAGTCTTCAGGCCATAGAAATGGTCCTCAAAAGATTGAGCTTGAATCCAGGGCAGGTCATCGCTCTGCTCAGTCTGAGAGCAGACAGGGGAGACCGCACCGCCCAGTGGGCCGAGTTTTTGCAAACTGAACGCTCAGATCTTTTTAACTCCGTTGCTTTAATCGGACCGGGAGCCAGGGCTCTGGAAAGAAAGTTGAAAAGACCGTTTTCAGCCCGGGGACAGAAAGTCTGGTGTCTCCAAGAAAATCAGCCCGAATCCGTTCTGGCTGAGTTGATTACTCTGGTGAAACTCAATCAAGAGAATCTGGGAAATGAGGTAGTAGTTTTTGGCCTGGGCAACATCGCTGGTTTTGGTCAGCGTTTTATAGATTATCTGGAGAGGACAGCCGATGCTGTTAGATTATAGTTCACTTTTTCTTGGTCTTTTGCTGGCTCTAATTTATGCTGAGTTAACCGGTTTTTCTCCCGGCGGGCTGGTAGTCCCGGGATATTTTGCCCTTTACCTGGATCAGCCCTGGCGGCCGACGGCCACCATTCTGGTGGCCCTGGTAACTCTTCTTCTTTACCGGCTGGCTTCCAAATATTTCATTCTGTTTGGAAGGCGCCGCTTTGTTTTTATGATTCTGGCAGGAGTCCTCCTGGCTCAGAGCTGGGCTTTGATACTGCCTGAACTTTTTTCTGAACCCATAGGGCTAAGGGTCATTGGCTGGGTAATTCCCGGAATTCTGGCTTCTAACCTGGAAAGGCAGAAAATTCTACCCACCCTCAGTTCATTGATTTTAGTTTCGGTTCTAACTTTTTTTATAGTAAGAATATTTTCCTGATGAGTAATAAAAAAAATAAAATCGTAACACTGAGTGGTCTGGCGGCCATCAGTCTGATTTTTTGGGGACTATATCTATTCCTCTGGAATAATTCCTCTGGTTTAAGGCCGGCTGACGAATTGGAGGTCCTGGCAGCCCGGTTGATGGCTGAAGCCAGGGAGAATCTTCTCCGCTGTCAGAAAGAAAAAGGCCTGATTCCGGAAAAAAATCCTGTCGACTTCAACCAAACTGGTCTGATAGGGCTGGAAGACAGCCCCATTACTACCACTCTGGGCAATCTCCAGGCCAAAAGGACCACTACCAATCCGAACCTGGCCGCTCTTCTGGTGCACCTGCTTAAAAAAGCGGGCGTTCGGAAAGGGCAGACTGTAGCCCTTGGGGCTTCCAGTTCCTTCCCGGCCCTGATTTTGGCCACTTACAGTGCGGCCAGAGTGATGGAATTAAACCTTTTGGTAATCGTTTCTCTTGGTTCTTCCCAGTGGGGAGCCAATAATCCGGAGTTTTCCTGGCTGGAGATGGAAATCTGTCTGCGCTCCGCTGGCTTTAACCATCACCGACTGCTGGCGCTGTCCTTTGGCGGCGAGGATGACAGCGGAGGTGATTTTCCGGATGATTTTAAGAATAAAGTTATTAACTTTTGCCGGGAATTTGACTTGAAGTTGCTTGGTAGTACTTCCCTCGAGCAAAGAGTTAGAGAACATCTGAGTCTTTTTCTGAAGGCTTCTGGCTCCCGGAGAATTTCAGCTTTTATCAATGTTGGTGGAAGTGCGGTCAATCTTGGCTCGGATTCTTCTATTCTGGAACTCCGGCCTGGACTGACCCGGGTTAAAAAAATACCAAAACCGGCCCACCGTGGTCTCATTCAGGAAATGGCCCTTCGTGAAGTGCCGATTATCCACCTTTTAAACATTCGAAAGCTGGTAGAAATTTACGGCCTGCCCTGGGATCCGAAGCCCCTACCGCAGCCTGGAGAGGGGCTAGCCTGGCCAGAAAAAAACCTGGAGAAAAGGAAACTGATTTTTCTTTTTATCGGATATGTTCTGACCGGTCTTTTCTGGTTGGTGGCTAACTTATTTATTCAAAAAAGAGACGGTCGGCCGGAACTCCGGACGGGTTCTTGAGGTAATAACCGATTCCTTTTTCTATAACTTCGAGGTAGCGGGGTACGTTTTCCATCAGGATGGGGCGTTCAGGGTGAAGGTCGGTCCAGACCCGGAAAATCTGAATGATGGAAGAAAGATGGCGGCCCACCCGGACCTCAATCGGCCAGCCTTTTTCATCCAGTTTTTCAAAAAGAAGTCCATGCTTTCCGGCTTTCATCACAAACTCATCCTTTCCAGAAAGAAGCAGTTCCCGGTTTGTTTTTCCCCGGGTGGCATCCAGAAAAGGCTCCGGGGTCTCCAGAAGAAGGGGTATGGCCGGGGTATGGTCGCCGATTTCCCGGTGGGAAAGACCGCGCAGAGACACCGGTGAATATTCCACCCCGATGTTGAAACCTTCCTCTCCGCTTATCATCATTGAGGAGAGAGCTGCCAGGTCTTCGCCTTTCTGGTGGGCAACAATGGTGCTGATAACCGGATATTGCAGTTCAGCCTCGTGCAGGTCAATAACCAGGTCAACTTTTTCTTTAAGAATTAGCTGAGTCATGGCATAACAGGTTTTTTCTGTCATCGTTCCGTTTGGTCTTCCGGGCCAGGTGCGGTTTTGATTTCTGATATCCATGTAAGCCAGCTGCTGCCTTGAGGGGTAGTGAATGTAAACTTCAGGATCTGGCCACTGGTCCAGGGGGTTTGACCAGCGATCGCCATGACGGAATTTTCTTTCTCCCCAGGGTGTTTTAATGGTGTAATCAGGTGGATAAGCTCCCCCCGGTCGGGTAGAGGTAGAGGCACTGCGGTTGGCGGTGATGATGACAAAAACTCTTCCGGCTCTAATAAGAGCATTTTCCACAATTATCAGTGAAGCCAGCCGACCAGCCGGTTCTTCTGGATGAGAACCGCCGAGGATGAGGGCCGCGCCTTCTTGAGCTTCTGAATTTCTGTTCCCGAGAACATAGACATTGACATCGTTAATGCTGCCTTTAATTTTTTCAAAGTAGTGGCTGAGTTTTTTGACTTCCGTCAGGCCTTCGCCTGGAATAACCACTTCCTTCAGGTGACGGCTGCGGTGGAAGCTCAGCCCGGAAAAAATAAAAAGGATGACAAAGCCTGCTGAGAGAATTAACTTTCTGACTCTGAAGTCGAATTTCATTCTATCCTCTTTCCGTGGCTATTATTTATTTCAACCTGAAAAGCCTCAGCAGAAAAGGCAGAATAACAATCAGGTAAAGAAGCTCCTGCTTCCAGCTTCGGCTTTTTTTAAAATTCCAGATAAAACAAACAGCAAAGAAAGCTACCATCAGGTAATATAAAAAAGTAATCAACTGGCTCATAACCTTCTCCTAAAAGATGGTCAGGAAAGAAAGCTTCTTGCTGAAGACAACCATCAGAGTTCCAAGCACAGCAATAATGACAGCCGGTACGGCGCAGGTCAACAGAAATTTTTGGTATCTTTCCCTGGCTCCAACCACCTCCATGGTCAGCCGTCCGATGATGGCCGTGGGTGGAAGAGCATCACCAAGGGGCCAGATGAGGCTGAGACCGGCTAAGGCCACTATCGGGTCAAGCCCTCTGGTGTTAAAAAGAAGAATAAGTGGTACTCCTAGCACCGGAGCTGCTCCCCACATCAAAACTGCTTCAGAAAAAGGTAACGTCAGAAAAAGCGAGGCAATAACCAGAGCGACCGGTAGGGTGACGACTGAAACTGAAATCAGACCTCGCACCCCGGTCAGAGTCATTATCTGCACCAGGATTCCAACGCAGGTCAGAGTGCCCACCAGGGGTAAAAGCTGTTCGGTGGTTCGGAGAGAAATTGCCCAGAGGTTCAGGCGAACTGGAGAAATGAGCAGGGTAATTCCGGCTGTAATAGCAAATATCAAAGGCAATCCCAGAATCGGGAAGTGAAAAGGGAAGAGTCGGCCAGCGGCAATCAAAGCCATAAAAATTCCAAAAGGCAGACTTAACCTCCACCAGTTCATCCCTTCCGGCGGTGCCGGTATTTCAGTCAGAGCTTTTTCCAGATTAATGGGACTGGCTCTGTGGCCAAGGATGAAAATGGTAATGAGTGCGCCCAGAACACAGGGAATTAGTAAAGGCAGAAAGAAGCCCACATAAGGCATGTTAACCCCAGCGGCAGTCAACATGGCCCACAGGCTAACTGGCGGAGCAGCGGCACTCAGCCCGGCGATGATAAAAATAATGGCTGCCACTTTAAGATCGCTAAGGCCCATATATCTAAGGACAATTGCCACTAAAGAACCAGTAATTAAAACCGAAACACTTCCTGCTCCAGTTAAAGCCCCTGGAATTAAAAGCAGAAAAACCAGCAGGATAAAAAGAATGTATTTTCTCCGGTGGAACCTTTTCAGGATAGCTCTGACGGCGAAAGCTATCCCTCCGGCTTCTTTCAGCAGGTTCATGAAAAGAGTGGCCGTGAGGAAAATCAAGCAGATGTCAAGGTAAGTGATAGCTCCTTCGGCTAGATGTCTGGCCGGCAGTCCTTCACCTCCGGCCAGGGCTCCAGCCAGGGCGGCCAGAAAAAGGGAAAGCTCGGTTGAAACCCTAAATATTTTGGCCAGAATATAAACAGCTACCATGACTGCTAATATGATTGTGGCGCTCAGGGTTTGTGACATTAAGAATTCTCCTGCTGGCCGGTCAGTATTTTCGAGAATCAATAATAATCCGGCTGATTGCCTGATAGCTCTGCATAGTTTTTTTATTCTGATAGATGTCTCTTTCCACGATCAGAGTCCCAAGAGGATAATCGTCCCAGCGGTAGATACCGATGTCAGTCTGGTTGCCGGTGCTCAGAAAGAGCTCTCGAGCTCCATGTTTGACACGGGGAAGGTTTAGCTTATCCAGAACCAGGTTGAGTGACTCCGGGTCTTCAATAGTGAAAGTTCGGCCATTAGGGTCCATAACTAATTTTAGCTCGGGCGGAGGCGGTACTTCTTCACCCCTTTCTATCTTCATTAGCAGGTCACTACTTAAAAAAGTATAAATAATTCTATGGGAATGTTGAGTGTCAATCTCGCTGACGGTGTAGTAATAATCAGGAATTTTTGGGGGGAACAGGTCATTTTTAATTGCCTTAAAAGAGAGAGTTTCCAGTTTGGTGTTCTGTAGGTAGCCAAAAATGACACCGAGGATAACAATAATTACGATGGTCCGAAACAGACTTTCGGTATAACCACGAATCAGAATGTAAACCAGCCAGATAACGCTGAAGGCCAGAAGGATGGTTACTACAGTAATTGCAGTTGAGGTGGCTACCATTTTTACTTTCCTTTATTTTTTTTACTTGTTTTTTAAATTCTAACAGAAAAAGAAAGAAAATAACAACTTAACCTTTTTGCAAATGTTAGTTAGAAGTTATAAAATTCCTGTCTCATTCGGATAAAGGAGTAGAGAATGAAAAAGCATCTGGCCACCCTGTTAATTTTCCTGTTAATGGCTGGAGCAGTTCTAGCCCAGCCTCAGGAAAAACTACCCAGAACTCTTCTGCCGCTTAAGGTTCTTCAGGACATCATCAATGAAGCCAGCGGAGAGCTGGCTCTCCAGAATGAGATTTATCTCACTGGAGTTAATCGCAACCGAAAAGCTGAAGAGTACTTGGAAGGCTACTACGAAACCAGGTTTATTCTGGAAAAAATGAGAGAATACGGGTTTGATGAGGCCGAAATAGTTAACCTTCCGACCCGGAGTCAAACAACCTGGGATGCAGAGGAAGCCGAACTCTGGATGATAGAACCGGTAAAAAAGAAGATTGCTGACCTCAAAGAAATACCGGCTGTTCTCTGCCCGGGCAGTGTCTCGGCTGAGGTGACTGCCGAGCTGGTGGATGTCGGTCCGGGCTTCAGTGATGATTATTACCGGGGGAAAGACCTGAGTGGAAAAATCGCCCTGGTCTATGGCTCTCCGGAAGCGGCCCGGCGCCTGGCGGTGGAAAAGTACGGAGCAGTCGGGCTGATTGGCTGTTCTTCCAGTCATCCGGAATTTGACCGCGACCAGATTGGCTGGAATTCAATCCGGATTGGAGAGAAAGAAAAGCCAACTTTCGCCTTTATGGTTTCGGAAAGAACTTATTTTGAGTTGAAAATGGCTCTGGAGAGAAAAGTCAAGGTGGTGCTCAGAGCCATGGTTAAAACTCAAATGGTACCTTACAGAGAAGAAATGGCTTTCGGTTTGATAAGAGGAAGCGAGAAACCAGATGAAGAGCTGGTCCTGGTGGCTCATCTTTTTGAAGGGTTTGCCAAGCAGGGGGCTAACGACAATGCTTCTGGCTGCGTGGCCATCCTGGAAGCCGGGCGGGTTCTTAAAAAGATGATAAATGAGGGTACCATACCGCCCCTGAAGCGCTCGATTAGATTTCTGTTTGTTCCGGAAATCTCGGGAACCAGAGCTTACCTGCAAAAATACCCGGAGATTGCTAAAAAATTCTTTGCCTGCATTAACGAAGATATGGTGGGTGAAGCTCTGGTTAAAAATCTGAGTGCTTTTCGTCTGGAAACTACTCCTTATTCGCTTCCGACTTACCTCAACGATGTGGTAGCTTCTTTTGTGGAATGGATGGGAGCCAGCCAGAGAATCTCTCAGGACCAGGGCTGGAGAAATTATGCTGTCCTATCTCCAGCCGGAAGCCGCGACCCCTTTTACTACAGCATCGACCGGTTTTCTGGTGGTTCTGACCATATCGTCTTCGTAGACGGGTCAGTGAAGGTACCGGCCGTGATGTTCATCTGCTGGCCTGATATGTGGTATCATACCAGCGGCGACCTCCCCGATAAATCAGATTCCACCCAGCTGAAAAGAGTGGTCACTCTGACAGTAGCGGCTGCCCTTTTTCTGACCAGAGCCGGGGCAGAAGAAGCCTGCAAGATCTTAAATGAAGTTTCTTCAAGAGGACTGAAACGCCTGGGCGAAGAGAAAGGACGAGCAGTTGATTTAATTTTAAGTGCTCAGGAGAAGGAACTGGCTGTTTCTCGCAAAGAGGCTATCAACATACTTGAGCAAGCCGTTTTGAGAGAAAAGGAAGCTCTGAATTCGGCCCGCTTTTTTGCCGGTAGCGACCGGGAGTTTGCTGCTCTGCTCAAGGCTAAATTGAAAAGTCTGGACCAGCTTAAAATCGCCTGGCGGGAAGAGCTTGAAGAAGTCTACCTCCAGAAATGTGCCCGGCTAAAAATCAAACCTGAAAAACTGACTTTGACCTCTGATGAAATCCGGCTCAATCAGGTAGTCCCGGTCAGAAAACCAGCCGGGGATGAAGCCAGCCCCTGGGCGGCTATGATGAGGTTGAGAGAAATGAACCTGCAACTCTCGCCCGCCATTTTCAGAGCTGATTTTGAGCTCAGGAATTTTGTTGACGGTCAAAGGTCAATTCTACAAATCCGCAATGCAGTTTCAGCCGAGTACGAACCACTTCCACTTCTGGAGGTGGAAAAATATTTTCTGGCCATGGAGAAAGCCGGACTGTTTGAGCTGAAGAAAAAGTAATCATAAAAGCTATAGCTCTGTAGCCTTAAAAATTAATTTTTTAAATTTGGTAGATTTGATAAATGCAAACTGGCCGCCATTTTTTAAGGATTATCTTCTTTATTGCTGGCTGCAACTCAGAGGAATACTCTTTCTTTTGATTACCAGAAGTGAAGATTTAAGCTGCTTGAGATCCGCCTCTGCTGGAATAAGTTGTGGATTATTTCCCGTAGATTTTGCTCAATTCAGCCATCAGGTCCAGGTTCTTTTCTACTTCAATAAGGGGAATCTTTTTGCTCCGGGCTATGGCTGTAAACCGGCCATCGCTGTTACCTTCTTTGTTGACCAGCAGGATGTCTGAAGCCGGGGCTACAGCGTCAATACTCTGTTCATCCGTGGTATCGCCGGCGGCTGCACCCTGAGCTCTTCGCTTCAGCCCTTCCACATGAGCTCCGATGACTTTGATACCCTGCTGACGGGCCTCCTCTATCAGGCGAGAAATTCTCTTAATTTCGTCATCAATGGAAATGCCGGCCGCTCCCATACCCTTGAGACTGGCTCCCATGACAATGATAACTGAGCCGTAAGGTTGACCGGCTTCCTTCTTTTTCTGGAGTAGAGAAGCGGTAGCCAGGGGTTCCAGGTCAAAAGGAAGACCGAGTCTTTGAAGGACTACTTTAATTATGGACGGACCGGGGCTCTGCCCGCAGGAAGTTAGAAGCACCGGCCCCTCAGCCCGGGGTATGTCTTGAGCCTGAATAAAGCCAGACTGGAGGGTTAAGCCTACCAGAAAACCGGCCAGAATGATGATTTTTTTCATTTAGTCAGCTCCTCAGTTATTATTTTTATCCAGCATTTTGGATTGCTTTACTTAGTTTAGTGTTTGGAGCGGCTAAAATCAACAGATTTCCTGAAAGTTTTCGGTATTTTGACTTAATTTATCCAGTCTTCTAAAAGGCTCATTTCAAAATCATCAATCTGATAATAGTTCTGAAAGCCTCTGGGCGTTAAAGACGGCATGAGCCTGATAGTCATTGTTAAAGTAGATATAAATTTCTCTGGCAGTCGTCCGCCTGATGATTTCAGCCCATTTCCTGAGTTCTTCATCCGAATAGCGGTAGCGGTAACCTCCGGTCAGTCCGTGAAACCGAAAATAAGCCACCTCTGAAGTTTCTACTACTTCGGCCGGGACCCGGCCTGAAGATACCACACAAAAAATTGCTCCATAGTTCGCAAGTAAATGATAGACTTCAGGGGCATACCAGCTGGGATGTCTAAACTCAATCACCTGCCGAAGACCGCGGGGAAGAGCTTTCAGGAACGATTCCAGTAAGTCCAGGTCTCTGGTAAGAGAAGGTGGAAGTTGATAGAGTATACAACCGAGCTTATTTTTAAGCTGTCGGGCCAGAAAGGCCTGATGTTCAAGGTCGTGTTCAACTTTCTGAAGTTTCTTGAGATGAGTAATCTGGCGGCTGGCTTTAAGGGTGAACCTGAAATTATCGGGAGTTCTGGAGGCCCAGCTCTGCAGAACTGATGGGCTCGGTGACCGGTAAAAGGTCATATTAATTTCAACGGTATTGAAATGAGAGGCGTAAAATTCCAGCCAGCTGGCTGGCTTGAGTTCTTCAGGATAAAACCGTCTCCGCCAGCCGGGATAACTCCAGCCTGAGGTGCCGAGGTAATAGGTCTTCATACCAGATTAATTTATATCCTCAAAAAGCGGAAATCAACAGAGAAATCTTTGGCCTCTAGTTTTTTTGACACCAAAGTCTGTTTATGATAAATTTACGGCTTAAATTTCATTTAGGGAAAAAAAGGCAAAATTGGATCAAAACTATCAGTCTAAAAAGGAGGAAAAAAGATGCCCCATCCAATCTTCTGGCTGGCTCCGGTCGCTTCGGCTTTGGCCCTGATTTTTGCCTACTTTTTCTACCTTCAGATGAAGACCAAAAGTGAAGGGACGGAAAGAATGGCTCAGATTGCTTCCTATGTCCGGAAGGGAGCCATGGCTTACTTGAGACAGCAGTACAAAGTAGTGGCCATAGTGTTTGTCTGTCTTATTGTTATCCTGGCTTTTCTATCTTTTGGGCTTAAAGTTCAGAACAGGTGGGTACCACTAGCCTTTCTGACTGGTGGGTTTTTCTCCGGACTGGCTGGCTTTTTCGGGATGAAAACGGCTACCTATGCTTCAGCCCGAACCGCCAATGCAGCCCGGAATTCACTGGACAGCGCTCTAAAAATTGCCTTCAGAAGCGGAGCGGTCATGGGGCTCACGGTGGTCGGTCTGGCCCTTCTCGATATTTCGCTCTGGTTTTTGATCTTAAAATATTTCTACCCGGTCTCCGACGAGCACAACTTGATTATAATTACCACCACCATGCTGACTTTTGGGATGGGGGCTTCTACCCAGGCTCTGTTTGCCCGGGTTGGTGGCGGTATTTATACCAAGGCGGCTGATGTTGGGGCTGATCTCGTAGGAAAGGTTGAATCCAACATTCCGGAAGATGACCCGAGGAATCCAGCAGTTATTGCTGACAACGTGGGCGACAACGTTGGCGATGTGGCCGGCATGGGGGCCGACCTTTATGAATCGTATGCTGGCTCCATCCTGGCTACTGCAGCTCTGGGAGCTTCAGCTTTTATCGGGCAGGGCAGCCTGCAGCTCAATGCCGTGGTGGCTCCGATGGCCATAGCCGGAGTAGGGACAGTGCTTTCTATCCTGGGCATCTTTTTCGTTAGAACAAGAGAGGGGGCGACTCAAAAAGACCTAATAAATGCCCTCAGCCGGGGGATAAATGCCAGCTCGGTGTTCATAATCATTTTCTCCTACTTTATCATCAAGTTGTTGCAGCTTCCGCTCGGGGTCTGGTTGGCCATGGTAGCCGGCCTTTTAGCCGGAATTGCTATCGGTAAATCAACCGAATATTTTACCTCTCATTCTTTTAACCCCACCAGGAAAATTGCTCACAGCGCCACTACCGGGGCAGCTACCGTCATCATTTCTGGAATCGGAACCGGAATGCTTTCTACTTCTATTCCGGTACTGGCGGTGGCAGCCGGGACGGTACTGGCTTATCTTTTTGCTTCAGGTTTTAGTCTGACTAATGTCGGACAGGGACTTTATGGAATAGGGATAGCAGCGGTTGGAATGCTTTCAACCTTAGGCATTACCCTGGCTACCGATGCTTACGGACCGATTGCCGACAACGCCGGCGGCAATGCTCAGATGTCTAACCTGGAGCCGGAAGTCCGGCGGAGAACGGATGCTCTGGATGCTCTGGGAAACACTACTGCGGCTACCGGTAAGGGCTTTGCCATTGGTTCAGCTGCTCTGACGGCTCTGGCTCTGCTGGCTTCATATGTGGAAGAACTAAAAGTTGGGCTACTCCGAATTGGTCAGAATACCATCCAGATGCTGGATGGAACGGTGGTGGAAACGGCCAGAGCTGGCTTCCTGGATTTTATGAACTACTTCCGGGTGACGTTGATGAACCCGATAGTTCTGGTCGGGATGTTTATCGGAGCCATGATGGCTTTTGTTTTCTGCGGACTGACCATGCAGGCGGTTGGTAAAGCCGCCGGAAAGATGGTGGATGAGGTCAGGAGGCAGTTTAAGGAAATTCCTGGTGTCTTCGAAGGAACGGCTGAGCCTGATTATGCCCGCTGCGTGGCCATATCAACTAAAGGAGCTCAAAAGGCAATGATGGTGCCCTCGCTGGCGGCTATCGTTGTGCCGATTGTCACCGGACTGTTGCTGGGAGTGGGGGGCGTGATGGGTCTGTTAATTGGTGCTACTACAACCGGATTTGTCCTGGCTGTCTTCATGGCTAACGCCGGAGGAGCCTGGGATAATGCTAAAAAATTCATCGAAGAAGGTAATCTCGGCGGGAAAGGTTCTCCTGCCCATAAGGCAGCAGTGGTTGGGGATACAGTCGGTGATCCGTTCAAAGATACTTCCGGTCCCAGTCTGAATATCCTTATCAAGCTGATGAGCATGGTTTCCATTGTCATGGCCGGCCTGACGGTAGCCTTTTCTCTGATTAAGTAAAAAAAGTTTTTATGAAGCCACAGAAAGAGATTTAAGAGAAAAGAAGCTGGATTTTCGGCCGAAAAAAAAGTAAATTAGGCTCTAACTCCGCATTAAAAAGGAGTTAGAGCTTTTTTATTTCAGGGATGAGTGTTAAGTGGAGGGCGAAGATGTCAGTTGCTTCAAATGGTGATTTGAGGTGGCTAAAAGCTCTGAGCTGTTTTTTTCTGGCTATTATTTACCTTTCTTTTTTTTCCTCCTGCAGTGGTTCTAAGACTCCGGTGGAAATTACAGCCGAAGAGTTGCTGGCTCATATCAGAATTCTTTCAGATGATATTTACGAGGGGCGTGGCCTGGGCAGCCGGGGAATTGAGCTGGCCGCCAATTATCAGGAAGATTTTTTTCGTCAGTTCGGGCTTAAGCCGTTATTCGGTCATAGCTACCGCCAGCCTTTTACTGTGGTTGGAGTAGAACCTGACCTTAAGGCGACCATGGAGATAATTTCTTTAAAGGAAACCAAACAGGTTCAGCCGATAGTCCCGGTGATTCTGGAGGATTTTGTGGTCAAATCTGAAAGGGAAGACTGTCCTTCGGAAGTAGAAGCTGAGCTGATTTACTGCGGCTATCTAATTCAGGCTCCAGAAAGAAACTGGGATGATATCAAAGGAGTCGACCTGAAGGGCAAAGTACTTCTGGTGGAAATTAATGAGCCCAGCAACTATCCTGGTGGAATTTTTGACGGACCGGATATGACATATTACGGTCGCTGGACTTACAAATTTGAAAAAGCCACTGAGCTGGGGGCAGCCGGAATTTTAATTATCCACAATGATAAAGGGGCTACTTATGGCTGGAGTGTTGTTCGAAACTCCTGGGCCAAAGAGTCATTTTTCCTTCCAGAAAAGAAAAGAACACTTTATTTTCAGGGCTGGATAACTTCGGCCCTGGCTGAAAGGATTCTGGCGGCATCAGGATTTGAACGAAAAAAAATTCTGGAAGAAGCTGAACTGCCTTCCTTTACTCCCAGAGCCCTGGGTTTGAAAATCAGAGTTCGCCAGAAGCCGTCTTTTCGGGAAGTTCCGGCTGAAAATGTGGTGGGATGGCTTCAAAGCACCAGACCTCAGGCCAGGGATAAATATGTGATCATTTCGGCCCATTATGACCATCTCGGCCGGGACCCGAACCTTCAAGGAGATCAGATTTACAACGGGGCTGTGGATAACTGCTCGGCTACTGCCTGTCTTCTGGCTCTGGCCAGTTATTATTCTCAATTCAGGGGGAACTTACCAGTTAATCTGATTTTTGCTGCGGTTACGGCCGAGGAGCAAAACCTGCTGGGTTCCAGTTATCTGGCAGCTCATTTGCCGGTGCCCAATTCTTCAATTTTAGCCAACCTGAATTTTGAGATGACCAACGTCTGGGGAGAAACCGAAGATGTCTATGCCATCGGGGCCAGGTATTCAGAACTGGATGAAATCTGCCGTCAGGCGGCCGAAAAGCTCGGCTACCGCTACACGGCCGAAAGGGGGGGCGAGTATGGCTTTTTCTTTCGTTCCGATCAGTTCAGCTTTGCCCGGCACGGGATACCGGCTGTCTGGTTGCACGAAGGCCTTGTGGCTAAAGGGGAAGATAAGGAAAAAGTCATGAGGAAAGCTCTGGAGTATCAGAAATATCATTATCATCAGGTTACTGATGAAATACAGGAAGACTGGGACCTGAGTGGTGCTCTGCAGCTTCTGCGCTGGGCCCGGGAAGTAATTGAACTGCTGGGAAAACAAGAAAAATTGCCTGGTTTCAGGCCAGACAGTCCTTTCCAGAGGCCTTCAGGCGAGTGAAATTCATTCTTTAATTAAAAGTTGCAAACAGCCCATTTTGTGATAAAATTAAAATCTGAATTTCGCAATGAACCTTAGAGAAACTTATTTTGGCGAGTTCCTGAAACCATCCCAGATAACTTTTGAGCTTAAAAGCAAAGACAAGCTGGAAGCCATAGAAGAACTTCTCGACAGCCTGGTGAAGCAAAAGCTCATCAACAACAAAAACTTGACCCTGACCAGAATCATCGACCGTGAGAACCTGGAATCAACAGCCCTGGGACATGGTATTGCTGTGCCTCATGCCCGGGTTGATACCGAAGGCCAGATAGCGGTTGCTGTTGGACGCTCGGCGGAGGGAATAAATTTTGAAGCTCCTGATGGACAGCCGGTTCATCTTATAATCCTGGTAGTCTGGAACCCGACCATTCCGGGGCTTTTCAACCATCTTTTTGCCGGGCTGGCCAGGTTTCTGGTAAAACCGGAGAATAGAGAACGGTTGTTTGGAGCAAAAGACAAAAACGAACTCTACAGCGTTCTTTCCGAAATTCAGTTTTCTTTTCCTCGCGAAGATAAAATAATTAACCGGGCAAGTCTATTAAAAAAGCTTCAGGATATTGAGATGAAAATCCGCCGGGCTCCCAAAGACCGGCTGGAAGAGCTGCAGAAACATCGCAGCCTGATACGAGAAGAGCTCGACCAATCACTGCTGGCTCGCTTTGACCTTCTGATGGATCGTTACGGTTATGCGGTGGCTGAAGTCATTGAAGGTGTCTGTCAGAGCTGCAACATGAGCGTCTCTACCCAGATGGCTTCTGCCATTGTAGAAAGTAACGACATCTACGTTTGTGAAAATTGTGGGAAGTACTTGATTTCCCCCAGGAAAAAAGAAAAACTGACTAGAGAAAGAGAAAAGATAGAAAAAGTGCGAGCTGAAAAAGAAAAAGTCGAAAGTGAAAAGAAAATACAGGCCGCTGGCAAAATAAAAAAGCTCAAGAAAACCGGAACCGAAATCAGCAAAAAGAAACTGGCCAGATAAGAGTAAAAAGTCATTTCCAGAAATGGAACCGGGTTGACTCTCCTGCCAGGGATGGGGTTTAAGAGTAAGAATTTTTCCCCAAAAAAGAGTCGACCTGTCTATCTAAATAAACCTAACTAATAAGACCCGATTAGACTCTTTATTTTCTGAAGATCGGCTGTCAGTCTTTCGGATTGAATTTTTATTTACCAGAAAATCTGCTCAATCCCGGAGCTTAACAGCTGGCAGATTAGAGGGCTGCAGCAGCCGGTAAACGGGCAGTTCGGAGAAGCCACGCTGCCACTGACCGACCAGGTAGCGGTCAAAAAAGTTCCAGACCACCAGACCGTCGTCGCTTTCAGGTTCCAGCAGATAGGCAGCCAGGAAGCCAAGGGGCTGAGCGGTTCGGACCAGAAGGGTTCCGGCAGAAAATTTTCTGGTTTCCCTTTTATATTCACCTCTTATCTGATTAAGCCGGTGTCCTTGAAAGGGCCTTTCGGTGGCCTTCATCTCCAGGGGGAGGAATACTTCCACCTCCAGGATAACTTCTTCGGTCAGTCTTTCAACCTGCAGACCATGGGCCAGGAGGTTGTTTTTAATTTCGGGGTCCGGGACTGTGACCAGGTAAGCTGAAGGAAAATTCACTGAGCGTTTGGGAAGGTAGTTAGCAAAATAAGGGACGGTAACGGGTTTCTTTTTATCGGTCGGTTTTAATTGAGGGAAACCTCCGCCCGGCCTTTCAAGAACTTCAAGTTCATAGGCATTGATGGTAATCGGTTTGGGCAGAGGCTGGAGGTCATATTCAACCGCAAAGGTTTTGCCCTCCGGGTTTAACCCCTGTAGAATGGTACGCCGGTCAGCTTCTTCCAGTAGCTTCTGGATTTCCTGGGTTCTGACCGAAATAGAATCAAGGATAGCTTTGAGGAAGTAAAAACAGCTCATCACCCTCGTTTTATAGTCGGCATGAACATAGTTTTCGTCCAGAATAGAAATTCGGTTTCTTAAGCCCGTGTAGTTCGTAAAATAGCGGGGCTGAGGTTCGAAAGTAACCCAGCCCTTAGACGGGTCGCGCCAGTCGCGGAACATTCCATAAGGAACAGCCAGAGTGGAGTATTTTTCTTTGAGGGTTTTGACTATAACCGGCATAAGCCCATCCCGCTGGTAATTGAGTAGCTCAGAGTCGGAGTTAGGGTTAAGGGGCCAGGAGTAGGTTATCGTTTCTTCATGATAGGCTCCGTTGGTGGTATGACAGTCCACTATAACTGCCGGGTCCCAGCGGTTAAGAATTTTCTGAACCACAGCTTTCATTTCCGGGCTTTCCAGCTTTATGGCGTCGCGGTTGAGGTCCAGGTTCATGGCGTTCGGCCTTATTCCAACCCCCTGTTCCGGTCCGGGCTGCTGGCGTCGGTTTTCCGGGCTGATACGTTCGTTGCCGTCGGCATTGAGATTGGGTACGATAAGAATAACAAGGTTGTTAAGATAAGGATGGGAAGGATTTAGCAAAATCTCTCGGGCTAGCATCAGCGAGGCCTCTTTGCCTTCCACTTCTCCAGCATGGATGTTGGCCTGGATGTAAACAGGCATTTTTTTAAGGTTTCTGGCAGCCTGGGGGCTGGAAACAGGAGGATTGCTTATAATCAGCAGTGGAATTATTCGGCCTTCAGCGGTGGTCCCAATTTCTTCAACCACCAGGTTGGGACTGATTTTTTGCAGTTCGGAGATTAAAGACAGAACTTCCTGATAGCGAGAGGTGGCGGTGAAATTGCTTTTTTCGGCCACGGTTAGCAGGTTAGCGGGAACGGAAGAGGGTTCGCGATTTGCCTGAGGTCGGGCTGGAGCTTTCTGGTTAGCCCTGGTCTTCTCTGGGATTGGAGTTTCAGATACAATCTCTTTTCTGAAGTTAGCTAACAGGGTATGGATTGAAATGGTTACCAGAAAGAAAAACAAACTAAGAAACCAGAGATTCTTTCGGCTTTTAATTTTTCTGATCATGGCTAAAATCCTTTTTTGTTTTTCTCTTTAAAGTTTAAGTTCGAATCAGGAAAAATCCTTAATGGCTCGGGTCAAAATATCTATTAAATTTTACCTGAACCGGGGTTATGTAATCTGCAAATTAAGCTGGAGCACAGACCCTGGTTACAAGAAGGAAAGTTTACCCCGGTCTTCTTTTTCGGTCAAATCATTTTTCAGGCAAAGAGCAGTCTGACCCGAGGCTATTTTCGTGCTGAGAGAATTTGGTTGGCTGGCTTTAGTTAAGCTACCTGAGGTAAAATAATCAAAAAAAAGAGGTCGGAGCTATGGGTTTGTTTCCAGTAAGACCTGAAAAAGAAAAGGACCTGATGGAAAGAATGGCCAGGTTGGGAATAAAAGAGACGGACCTTGAGGAAAAATTTGTACGCTCTGGCGGTAAGGGTGGACAGAAAGTAAATAAATCAGCCACCTGTGTTTATCTCAAACATCTACCAACAGGTCTGGAAGTAAAATGTCAGAGAGAGCGCTCCCAGGCTCTCAACCGCTTTCTGGCTCGAAGGATTCTGGTTGAGAAGCTGGAAGCCAGGATTCTGGGAAAGGAAACTGAGGAACAGCAGCGAATAGAAAAAATCAGAAGGCAAAAGAGAAAAAGGTCCAAGAGGGCTAAAGAAAAAATACTGGCCGACAAAAAACGTCGGGCACTTTTAAAAGAGATGAGAAAGGTATTTCTGGGAAAAGAAGATCTGGATTAGAGGGTTTTTTTTCTTTACCCAGCTGCCAGACTGAGCAGGGCTTGAAGAAGCAGGTTGGCGCCTTTTTCCAGGTCTTCGAAATTAATAGCTTCTTCGGGGGTATGGCTTATTCCATCAATTGAGGGTATAAAAATCAATCCAACCGGGCAGATTGAGGCCAGAATCTGAGCATCGTGACCAGCTCCGCTGTGGATTAACCGGTACTTATAGCCCAGTTGTTCAGCCAGAGTTTTAAGCCTGGTCAGCATCGCTTCTTCTATGGTAACCGGTTCGGTAGAATCAGCTAATTTCTGATAGAAAGACAGCCCCCGGGTGGCGGCTACCTCCGAGGCCAGGTTCAGGATTTCTTCTTCCATAGATTTAAGCTTTTGTCCATCCAGACTTCTCATATCCAGGGTAAAATCGGCTTCACCGGGAATAATGGAAAAAGAACCGGGTTTTAACCTTACCCGGCCGATAGTAATGGTATTTCCGTAGTATTTGGTAGCCACCAGCTGGGTGGCTCTCAGGGTAAAATCGGCCAGAGTAACGAAGGCATCCTGTCTTAGTTCCAGAGGTACTGTTCCAGCGTGCCCAGCTTTCCCCACAAAGGTGGCCTGGTAGTATCTTTTACCAGCAATAGAGCAGACCAGGCCCAGAGGTAAGCCTTCCTCTTCCAGAACTGGACCCTGCTCTATGTGGAGTTCAAGAAAAGCCGAAACATCGGGTCTTTCTTTATGGGCTCGAAGAACACTTTCCACCGACAGGCCGGCTTTCTGCAGGATTTCTTCCAGGGGTGGACCGAACTGCGTTCTGGCTTTCTTCAGTCGGTCGGGGGATAGCTGCCCGGTAAAAGCCCGACTGCCCAGAAAGTCGCCTACCAGGTTGCCTTCCTCATCGGTGAACGAGACCATTTCCAGGGTGTGGGGGAGATGGAGTTTTTCCTCTTTTATTCTTCGGAGGGCTTCCAGAGCAGCCAGCACTCCGACTGAGCCGTCATAACGGCCTCCATTTATCACCGTGTCCAGGTGGGAGCCGGCCATAACTACCTGAGGATTTTTTCCGGGAAGACGGCCAAAAATGTTTCCGGCTCCATCCTGCCGGTAAATCAGACCAGCTTCTTCGATCTTTTGTTTCAACCATTTTCTGGCTTCGAGATCGGGAAGGCTGAAGGAGGGCCTGGAGACGCCGCCACTCTGGTCCTGGCCAATTTCACCCAGTTCTTCCAGGTCTCTTAACAGCCGCTCCAGATTAATCTTAAGGTTGATCATCAAACTGATCCTTTTTCTGAGGTTTTGCCCTCAATCTTTAGCCTCTTATTTCTCCAGAAGGTTCAGCATTTCTTTGACTGCCTGGGTGAGACCCACGATTGCCGCCCTGGCTATGATAGCAAATCCGATGCTTAACTCACTAATTTCTTTTATTTCCACAATCGGTGAAACATTATGGTAATCAAGCCCGTGACCGGCATGAACCTCCAGCTCCAGATCCTGAGCATAGGCGGCGGCTTTTTTCACCTCTTCAAGGTTTTTTTCCCGCTCTTTTTCCTTCTCAGCCTCGGCATACTTTCCGGTGTTAATTTCAATGAGGTTAACTCCGACCTCCCGGCAGGCGGCTATCTGCTTTTCATCTGGGTCGACGAAAATACTAACCCGAATTCCAGCCTTTTTAAGCTGCTGGATGAAGGGAATCAGGTATTTTCTCTGGCTGATAACATTCAACCCGCCTTGAGTGGTAACTTCATTAGGGCTTTCAGGAACAAGGGTGACCACATCAGGTTTCACCCTCCTGGCTATAGTCAGCATTTCCTCGGTGGCAGCCATTTCCAGGTTAAGTTTAGTTTTAATAACTTCGCTGAGCAGACGGAGATCCCTTTCCTGAATGTGCCGCCGGTCTCCTCTCAGATGACAGACAATGCCGTGAGCACCAGCCTGTTCAGCCAGCAGGGCTGCCAGAACCGGTTCGGGTTCTCTGGCTTTTCTGGCCTGGCGGATAGTGGCTATGTGGTCAATGTTGACTGCTAAACGCATGATAGCCTCCCTGAATGGTTTATTATGCTAAAAAAAATTGAATTTATTCCCCGCTGGTGAAATAAGAGTCATTATCTTTATCCTTAAAGAGTTCTATTTCGCTCCGCAATGATCTTCTATGATTGCGGCCAGCTTTCGGGCCAGGGATTCAATCTGTTCCAGGTTTGGGCCTTCAAGCATTATCCGGGCGAGCATCTCAGTTCCAGAGTAGCGGACTTCCAGCCGGCCCTCCTGTCCCAGTTCAGCTTTTATTTCCTGAGCCTGTTCCTGGTAGCCCGGGATTTCATTCAGGGGAACTTTTTCCCTGACTCTGATGTTTAACAAAACCTGAGGATATTCCACAAAATCTCTGACCAGTTCTGACAATTTCTGGTCACGTTCGGACATGACTTCCAGCATTTTTAGGGAGGTCAGAAGGCCGTCTCCGGCCACTGAATGGTCAAGAAAAATAGTATGGCCAGATTGTTCCCCTCCCAGGTTAAGGTTCCTTTTCATCATTTCATCCAGGACATACTTATCTCCAACTTTAGTCCTCAGCAGTTTAATCCCCTTGCTGTCCAGAGCTTTCTCCAGACCCATGTTGCTCATAATAGTGGCCACTACGGTGTTATCGTTAAGGCGCCTTTTTTCCTTCAGGTGAAGAGCCTGAACAAAGAGGGTATGGTCGCCGTTAAGGATGGTGCCTTGTTCATCGACCCAGAGGGCCCGGTCAGCATCACCGTCGTAGGCAATGCCCAGGTCTGCTTTTTCTCTAACTACCACTTCAGCCAGCTTTTCAGGGAAAAGCGAGCCACCGCCGAAGTTGATGTTTTTTCCATCAGGAGTATTATTTATGGGCAGAACCTCATAGCCAAGGCTCTTAAAAAGCTCAGGTGCCAGTTCATAGCTGGCGCCATTGGCACAGTCAACTACCAGTTTCAGTTTTTTACGAGGGTTCAGGCCGACTGTTTGTTTTAAGAATTCCAGGTAGCTTCTTCCAAGGTCTGGTTCTTGAGGGGGGCTGAGCCTTTCAGCCATAACCCGGGAAAAATCGCCAGCCAGAAGTTCTTTTTCCAGTTCTTCTTCCCAGTCTTCAGGAATTTTTAATCCCTGATGAGAAAAAATCTTAATTCCGTTATCTTCATAGGGATTGTGAGAGGCTGAAATCATCACTCCAGCGCTAAAACCGTTGAGTCGGACCAGGTAGGAAAGACCAGGAGTAGTTATAATACCAGCTGAGATGGCTTCTCCACCAACCAGACTGAAACCAGAATAGAGGCATTCTTCAATCCAGTTTCCTGATTCACGAGTGTCTTTTCCAATGATTAGGCGGAGGGGCAGGCTCTTTCGGGTCAGAAGATTACCCAGAGCCTGTCCCAGAATAAAGATGGTTTTTTCGTTGAGCGGAAAGAGTCCGGCCTTGCCTCTGAGTCCGTCAGTTCCAAAAAGCCTGGGCATGGGTTCTTATTTCCTTACCTTTTAAGCTAATCTTGATTGGTAGTTCTTTATTAAAAACAGGTTAATTGTAACCTGGTTCATTGCTGCTTCGGCTGGCTGAGTTCTTGCCAGGTAAGGGTCTGGCAGCATTGGTTTCTGCTCTTTCCACCATTATATTAACTCTGGCCCGGGGGTAAAGAATCAAAAGCCGGAGTTCAGGTCTGGGAAGAATCAGGTCAACTTCTAGAGTTGAAGTAGTGGTCAGGGTGGAGGCGTCGATGGGGCTGGTAATGACTTTATCGCGCGGCCGGAGTTTGCTTTCAGGTCCGGCTACCATAACCCTGGGTGGTGTTACTTCTACTTTGGTAATTTTAAAGCCTTCTGGTGGCCTTCCGATTATGGTCGGCACCACTTCCAGTTCCAGTTTCCTGGTTTTTTCCAGTTTGACGTGGATGTAGGCTGGGCTGAAACTGACTATCTCCACTTCAGCCGGGGTCTTAATCATGCTGCGTTCTATGAGGTATTCCTGTTGATAGATGGTGGCTTTACTCATGTCTAACTGGGCTGAAATGCTCTCCGGGCCTATCTGGTTAATGATTCTCTTCCTGGCTCTGATTTTCAAGGTTAAGCTGGTATCAGGTTTTTCAACCAGTTCTATGTCGTCAGGCAGGTTAATCAGGTCCAGATTGACCGTCAGGCTTTTTTCAGCAAAGGTCTTTTCTTCGGGTATTAACACTATCCATAGAACTAGCGACAGGAAAAGGGCCAGAAGTTTTAGCTGCCAGTTTCTAAAGATTAGCTCTTTTATCATCATTTTCACTTGATTTTAAGATGCTCGGTCAGTCTGGCTTTCAAAATTTCTTTATTTGGTATTTTTTCAATCTGTCCCCCAGCTGCCAGAGAAACATCTCCGCTCTGCTCGGAGACTACAATGACGGCGGCGTCAGTTTCCTGAGAAAGACCCAGGGCTGCCAGATGTCTGGTTCTAGTTGCAAAGTTTTCTCCCAGAGTATGGGTCTGGGGAAGAGGCAGAAGACAGCCTGCAGCCAAAACTTTGTTTCCCCTGATTATAACCGCTCCATCATGAAGGGGGGATTTTGGGAAAAACAGACTGACCAGCAGGTCTTTGGACAGGGTAGCCTCAACCATGGTCCCCAGTTCAGCGTAGGAAGAGAGGTCAAACTCCTTTTCGATGGCAATTAGAGCGCCAATTTTTTTCCTGGAAAGATAATCCACGGCCAGCAGGATGTCGTCCAGTTTTTCTTTTAAGGAATAGATTTTGAAGGGGCGACGAAAAGTGCGGGAACCCAGGCTAGTAAAAAAACGCCGCAGCTCAGACTGGAATAGAACGATTATGGCTATGATTAAATAATTGATGAAAGACTTAATTATCCGGTTGGAAACATAAAGACGAGCCCACTGGGTGATTAAAAAGAAAAGAAGAACCAGGATGATACCCAGGGTGAGCTGGTAGGCTTTGGTGTCTTTGATCAGCAGGAAAATGGAGTAAAGGATAAAAGCTACCAGTAAAATGTCCAGGATATCTGTAAACTGGATGTGCCTGAAGACAACCAGAAGATTTTCCATCATTTTAGTTCGCCACTTGCTTTTCGTTTACTATAGATTCTGCTACCTGTAAAGCTTTTTTTACTTCCAGGACATCATGCACCCGGATGATAGCCGCTCCTCGCAGGCGGCTGAGGATGGCTGCAGCAATCGTCCCTTCCAGTCTCTGCTGAGCTGGGGCATTAAGAATCATCCCGATGAAGGATTTTCGGGAAGGTCCGACCAGAATCGGCTTGTCCAGGTCCAGAAAGTAATCAAGGTTGTTGAGCAGCCTCAAATTGTGCTCGAGATTTTTGCCGAAGCCTATTCCGGGGTCGATAATAATTCTATCTTCTTTTATCCCGGCTTCAACGGCCAGACTGATTCTTTCCTGGAAAAAAGATTTTATTTCGGAAAGAACTTCATCATAATGGGGGTTTAACTGCATGGTCTCAGGGGTACCCAGCATGTGCATTAGAATGACCGGGACCTGATATCTGGCTGCCAGGGTGGCCATTTCCGGGTCGTGCCTCAGAGCACTTATGTCGTTGATGAAATCAGCCCCGGCTTCCAGAGCAGCCCTGGCCACCTGGCTTTTTCTGGTGTCGATGGAAATTAGAACTCTAGTTTTAGCTCTCAGCTTCCTGATAACAGGCAGAACTCTTTTCAGCTCTTCTTCAGCTGGAATTTCTTTTGAGCCAGGCCTGGTGCTTTCCCCACCAATGTCAATTATCCTGGCTCCCTGTTCAACCATAAGCAGGGCTCTTTCCACCGCCCGCTCTGGGTCAAAAAATAGGCCCCCATCGGAGAAGGAATCAGGAGTAACGTTTAAAATGCCCATAATCCAGGGCTCGGGACCGATAGTTAGCTTTTCACCCCTCAGGTCAACCTGATACTGCCTGCTAAAACAGCGATTTTTGATTTGATTTATCGCAATCAGGGACATTTCTCCTGATTTATTAAAATAAAGCTATTCCGTGCTTTTGCTGAGAACCATTTCTTCCAGCTTGAGCTCCGGGGTTTCGGTTTTTCCCTGTTTAGATTGTCCGTTTATTAATTCGTTTATTTCTTCAGAAGAAAGAATCTCTTTTTCCAGCAGAGCTTCGGCTATTTTTACCAGCTTATCCCGGTTCTTCTCTATCAGTTCTTTGGCCCGGTTGTAGCAGCGGGTGATTATCTTTTTAACTTCAGCGTCTATCATTTCGGCTGTGTGCTCACTGAAGTTCTTGTGGGTGGCCAGTTCTCGGCCGAGGAAAATAAGGTCATCCCGTTCCCCGAAAGATAAAGGTCCAAGCTCGGACATACCCCATTGACAGACCATTTTTCGGGCAATATCGGTTGCTTTTTCCAGGTCGTTAGCAGCCCCGGTAGTAATCTTACCGAGAATCATCTCTTCGGTGACCCGCCCGGCCAGAAGCACCGCTAACTGGGCTTCCAGGTAATCTTTAGTATATGTATAACGGTCTGAAAGTGGCAGCTGTTGAGTCAGCCCAAGAGCCAGGCCGCGGGGGATAATGGTCACTTTGTGAATCGGGTCAGCCTCTGGGATTAAAGCGGCGACCAGAGCATGGCCGGCTTCATGAAAGGCAGTGTTTTTCTTATCTTCATCACTGATGATCATACTTTTTCGCTCAACGCCCATCAAAACCTTGTCTTTGGCTTCTTCCAGGTCACGCATGGTAACGCTTTCCTGCCCTTTGCGAGCAGCCAGAAGTGCGGCCTCGTTGATGAGGTTGGCCAGGTCAGCTCCGGAAAATCCAGGGGTCGAACGGGCAATAACTTTTAAGTCAACATCGGCGGCCAGAGGAACCCGGCGGGTATGAACTCGCAGTATTTCTTCGCGGCCTTTGACGTCAGGCATCGGCACCACGATGCGTCGGTCAAACCGACCCGGGCGCAGTAGAGCCATGTCCAGGATATCAGGTCTGTTGGTAGCCGCGATGACAATTATGCCTTCATTGGAGTCAAAACCGTCCATCTCTACCAGAAGCTGGTTCAGGGTCTGTTCACGCTCGTCATGACCTCCGCCCAGCCCGGCTCCACGCTGGCGACCGACAGCGTCTATCTCATCTATAAAAATCAGACAGGGAGCGTGTTTTTTGGCCTGGTCAAAAAGATCTCTGACTCGGGAAGCGCCAACTCCGACAAACATTTCTACAAAATCGGAGCCACTGATGGAAAAGAAAGGAACGTTGGCCTCACCGGCCACGGCCCGGGCCAGCAAGGTTTTTCCGGTTCCCGGGGCTCCTACCAGCAACACGCCTTTGGGAATTCGCCCACCCAGCCGCTGAAATTTTCTCGGTTCCCGGAGGAACTCAATTATTTCCTGTAGTTCTACTTTAGCCTCATCTACTCCGGCCACGTCCTTAAAGGTAATCTTTTTCTGAAGCGGAGAAAACAGCTTGGCCCGGCTTTTGCCAAAGGACAGGGCTTTGTTGCCGCCAGCTTGCATCTGTCGCATGAACATAAACCAGAAAAATATCAGAAGCAATATGGGGAACCAGTTGAGCAGAATGGTCAGCCAGCTATTGCGGGAGGTGTCCTTGACCACGATGTTGACCTGGTTTTCCCTCAGAACTTTAATCAAGTCCGCATACTGAGGCGGGAGGGTGGTTTTAAAACTGGTCTGGTCTTTGAGTTTGCCCTGAGCCTGATTTTCCTGAATGGTTACTTCCTGAACATTCTTTTGTTCTACCTGGTCCATAAACTCGGAGAAGGTGAACTCTTTGGTTTTGGGTCCCGTGGGGAAAAGGCTCCAGAGGACAATCAGCAGAACCAGAGAGGCTATCCAGAAAATAAGATTTTTGGGTGATCTATTTTTTTTGACCATTTTTTTCTTCCTCAAACTACGCCTCATTTTAACATTTTTCTTCAGACTTGTTAACTGGATAAGTGGAAAGGGTATTTTAAGGACAAAAAAGGCCTTATTATGGGAAAAGAGAGGTTATCTTAATCTAAAAAGGAAGAAACCAGAAGAATTGCAGTTAAAACTGGCAGGGGTGAAATAAAAACCTGGACTTTATAGCCGGCTTCAGGTTTGACCATCAGGAAACTGACCAGGAGAAAGGAGCTCAAAGGTTATACTTCAAGCCGAGGTAAAAACGTTTTTCCAGATTCCGGTCCTCGACCTCATGAATTTTACCCCAGCGTTTTACCCATTCCAGGGCAGCAACCAGAGAAAAATCGCTCCCCGGAACACGGTAGTTCAGGCTCAGGCCGGTGTGCCATCTTGAATCCCGGATTACCGAATCGTCGGTAATCCAGCTTTGAAAACGGTCTCGGCCTTGAATGGAACGGTAATATAGATAGCTGACGAAGCCTTTTAATCTCAGGTTCTTGTAGTCCAGGCCGAGCTCAGACTCAAGGGCTGGGCCTAAGGCATAGTGATAACCGTAGTAGGTTACGGTGGTTTTCATACCCTGAACGTCGTGGTTTATAGAATATTTATTCAGGGCCAGGGCATTAATCATGCCGAAACTGGGGTAGGCTTCAGCTTTAAGATGCATTTTCCAGGGATGACTGAAATAAGTTATGTCCAGCACTGGACCGACCAGATGGACGGCTGATAGTTTGTCGCGGAAATTTCTCGGCAACTCAAAATGGAATTTATCAGGTTCATTGACCGGTAACTTGCCGGCATCGTAATCGGTAACCGGCCTTTTAACATATAGGAAATAAGCCGTACCAAGGCCGTAAAAAAGGCTGTAGCCCCGGCGTTCAGGCGAAAGGTTCTGGAGAAAACGCCCGTAAGGCACTATTTTAGCTGTGGCTCCCATTTCTTCCCGGTACCGGCCATGATACATGAAGTCAAAATCAAGCTGAGAATAAAAAGGAGAGGTGAACTTCTCGTCCACCCGGCCCGTAATGCCGTAACTGCTGTTGGTAATGATTCTGGAATGCAGGCTCAAAGCCAGGTTGCCGGTTGGGCTGGTATTTTCTGAGGTTGGAGAATGCCTGTAGCCGAGGAAAAGGTAAACATCCTGAGCTGATTGGTTATAACTCTGTTGATAGGGAGGAAGTGTTTTCTTCCTATCCAGCCAGCCGTTTATTTTCAGCAATGGGTTCAACCAGGAGGCCAGGCGGCTTACCGGCTTGGTTGAATTGAGTAGATACCGGCCCATCTGAAACCAGGATTCGCCCAGGGGAATGCCGCCCACCGCAGTCATGATATTATCGTTTATTGAAATGATTTCTCGCCACTCCACAATATATTCCCAGTAAAGTGACCCGCCTATTGAAAAAAGTGAAGCTTGGAGCCAGCTCAGGTTATTAGCCCGGGCAAACTCGTAATATAGCATTCCAGCAAAAGCATGGGTCCAGTTAAGGTAAAAGGCGTTAGAATCAAAGCGCAGGGCTTCGGTGGTGAAAAACCTTCTTTTCTGATCCTCCCAGGTAAGTTCATACTGCCAGTCTTCTATGAATCGGCTGTATTTGATCCAGTAGCGAGCCTGGGAATAGGACATAAGAGCTGCCAGTTGCCAGAAGGCCCGGGTTTTTTTCGGCCGGGGCTTAAGCTCAGCTGAAGCCTGCTCAGGATCGGTGATAAAAGGACTGACTGCCTCCAGGGGAGATATAAGAGAAAAGTTCAAGACTGACTCTTGTGTCCAATAATTGCTGTTTTTTTCAGCCAGACTGAAGTTGGAGATTATTTTTTTTACCAGAGTTTCCCGGTTTTTATCGCTGGCCTGAGTGGGCTCAGCCAGAACTAGTATCCAGACTATCAGCAGGGGGAGGGAAAAAACCTGAGTTTTGGATTTCATCGTCTTTACCCGAGTTTTATCTTCTTATTAACTTAAATTCAAGGTTATTTCCTGAAATTATGCCTTAAAATACTCTTAAATCAGTCATATGTCAATCGATGACAATCGGCTGGGACCACCGGAGTCAGCAATTTATTCTGGCTGACTGCTGGCCATGGCTTCTTCCAGAAAAGCTACGGCTCTCCTCAGGTGGGGAATAACTATTGACCCACCCACTACCAAGGCAATAGTGAAAGTCTCGTAAAGTTCCTGACGGGTGGCTCCCCGCCTGAGAGCCTGCAGTATATGGTAGCTTATGCAGTCATCGCAGCGAAGAACCATTGAGGCTACCAGACCGAGTAGCTCCTTGGTTTTTTCATCCAGGGCTCCGGCTTTGTAAGTTTGCTCGTCCAGACCGAAGAAGCGTTTAATCTCCAGGGTGCCTTCTTCCAGGATTTTTTTATTCATTTCCTGACGAAAACGGATAAATTCTTCGTATCTGGCCATGACTTCCTCCTTCTACCCGGCAGCCGTAGCCGCGTCGGGTCTGAATTAAGGATTTAATTATACCCGAAAATCAGGCTGATTTTTTGGCTCAAAATTAAGGACAGCTCTTTTACCCAGTCTCTGCCTCTTATACGGCCAGCCCAGAAAACCAGAACAGAGAAAGTGTTCCCCTGCTTGAGTCTTTAAAAATCTGGCTTTTAGAAAAAAATCATCTTGGCTGACCATTCTGCTGAAGCCCCGGAATTTCGAAGCGTCATCAGGGGTGGGCTTTCTGGCGGGGGTTTTAATTTTATTCATTTTTTATTAATTTAATTTTATAATCCTTCTAAAAATTCCCGGAGGAAAGGAGCTGACATCATGGCTGTTGATTTATCAGGTATTGCTTCCCGCCTTGACCGGCTATACGAATTTGACCGGGAACCGGTTACTCCCAATAAGTTCAAAAAGGGTATTCTTTTTGCCAGCATTTTTGCCGGAGAACATGTGGCCGCTACCGAATTTGTGATAGGGGCTTTTTTTGTGCTGCATGGCTTGCGGGCTTCTGAGCTCATCCTCGGGTTGTTGCTGGGTAATCTCCTGGCGGTGCTCAGCTGGACTTTTCTCTGTGCCCCGATTGCGGTTAATACCCGGTTAACCCTTTACTGGTACCTGAGAAAAATTGCCGGGCCGGGCGTGACCATTATTTACAACATCGCCAATGCCTTCCTCTATTGCATCCTGGCTGGAGCCATGATTTCAGTTTCGGCCACAGCCGTAGGCCTGGCCTTTGGGTTAAAGGTTCCCGGGTTGAATGATATCCTGCCAACCAATGCTCTCTGGGTCCTGGTCTGCCTGGCTCTGGGTCTTCTTTTTACCCTGCTGGCCATCCTCGGCTTTGAGAAGCTGGGCCGGTTTGCGGAAGTGGCTTCGCCCTGGATTTTTCTGGTTTTCGTGGCCGGGGCTCTGGTCAGCCTGCCCAAGCTCGGAGTCAGGGCTGATTTCAGCAATTTCTGGGAAATAGCTACTACCAGAATCTGGAATGGGGTAGTAGCTGCTGGGCAGGAGAAATTCGGTTTCTGGCATGTAGTCTTTTTTGCCTGGTTTTGCAACCTGGCCATGCACGTAGGGCTGTCGGATATGGCCCTTTTCCGCTACGCAAAGAAATGGACCTACGGGTTTTATTCAGCCTTTGGCATGTATTCCGGTCATTTCCTGGCCTGGCTGTGCTCGGGGGTGATGGTAGCGGCCATCGGTCGGGAAATGCACCCGGGCAAGATGGCTTTTGAAGCTCTGGGGCTAGCCGGAGCGGTAGCGGTCATGCTGGCGGGCTGGACGACGGCTAATCCCACTCTTTACCGGGCCGGACTGGCCCTTCAGACTGTAACCGGCTGGCCGCGCTGGAAGATAACCCTGGTGGCCGGTCTGGTTACTTCGGTCCTGTCCTGTTTTCCGCTGTTTTTTATGAAGCTTCTGGATTACGTGGCCATTTATGGACTGGTTTTGATGCCCATCGGAGCGGTGGTTTTTACCGAACACTGGATTTTCCCGAAGCTCGGGCTTCCCCGCTACCAGGCTGAAACCAGAAAGCAGGTGTTTAACTGGAAGGTTCTGCTGGTCTGGGGCGGCAGCCTGATTTTTGCCTTCCTTCTCCCTGTGCATCTGTATTTCCGCTGGCTGCCCGGCTATTTATTCGCGGTGGCTTTTTACCTGGTGTTAAACCTGGGCGCCAGAAAAGCTG
>CAYQZX010000009.1:0-3932 GCA_964422165.1 uncultured Eubacteriales bacterium
GAGCCCTTCTTCTCCTTATGGCTCCTCCTGGACTTGAAAGGGATATCTGGGCCATTTCTTAATCTCATCAATCCAAACTGAGTATGATTTTATTTATGAATTCCATCGTATTTCATTCTTAATTTGAATAATTAAGGACAAATTAAATAACCAACGACAATTCAATTAAAAAACTTGAGATGATTCGGTCGAATTGATAATTATTATCCACAAGGAGCAAAAAAAATGGCCGGAAAATTAAATCGCCGGGATTTCTTGAAATTAACTGCAGTTGGCACATTAAGCCTGCCCCAGGTTTTTTCTTCCATTTCTTGCCGGAGCCAGAGCTCCCAACCGAATATTATTTTCATCCTATCTGACGACCACGCCTGTCAGGCCGTCAGCGCTTACAGCAGCCGTCTTATCCAGACGCCTCACCTGGATAGGCTGGCGCAGGAAGGAATTCGTTTTGATTGCAGCTTTGCTACCAATTCTATTTGTGCTCCTAGCCGGGCTTCTATTCTTACCGGTCAATACAGTCATCGGCACGGAGTTATCGATAACGGTGTGGAAATGAAATCTCAGGAAGGAACATTTCCCGTGCTCTTTAAAAAAGCCGGCTACCAGACTGCTCTGGTAGGAAAATGGCATCTCAAGGCCACCCCGGTTGGCTTTGACTATTTCTCCATTCTGCCGGACCAGGGTCATTACTATAACCCAGATTTCATTGAAAAAGACCGAAAATACCAGGAACATGGCTACGTCACCGATATTCTGACTGCAAAATGCCTGACCTGGATGAAAAACAGAGATCAAAGCAAGCCCTTCCTGCTGCTCTTGAACCACAAGGCTCCTCACCGCAACTGGATGCCGGGTCCGGAAGCCCTTCACCTGTTCAGGAATGAGGACCTGCCGATCCCGGAAACCTTCTTTGACGATTATCGCACGAGATGCGAGGCCGCCAGACTGCAGGAAATGAGGATTGCGGACCACGCTGACTTATCTTCCGACCTGAAATTTTTCCCCTTAAACGAAGAAGAAATAAACGAGCGGGAAAAAACCGGCCTGGAATACTGGAATTCGGTTTATAACCGCCTGACTGATGAGCAGAAAAAAACCTGGGAGGAAGCCTACAGAGATGAAAATGAAGAGTTCAGAAGGAGAAAGCTCGAGGGCCGAAAACTGGCTTTATGGAAATACCAGCGGTACATCAAGGATTATCTGCGGTGCATAGCTTCGGTTGATTTAAGTATCGGCCGGCTGTTCGATTTCCTGGATAAAGAAGGACTGGCCGATAACACCCTGGTCATTTACGCTTCTGACCAGGGCTTCTTCCTGGGTGAACATGGCTGGTTTGACAAGCGCTTTATGTATGAGCCGAGCATCCGCTTCCCTCTGCTCATCCGCTACCCCGACGGAGTGGAAAGAAAAGTCGACAGGGAACACCTGGTCCTCAACGTGGATTTAGCCCCAACGCTCTTGGAAATGGCTGGACTGCCTGTGCCCGCTTCCATGCAGGGGAAATCATTTAAAGACATCCTCCGGGGGAAAAGAGTTTCTGATTGGCGGGACTCTTTTTATTATCATTATTATGAATATCCAGCCGTCCATTCCGTCAGGCGTCACTATGGAGTCAGGACCTCCCGCTACAAGTTGATTCATTTTTATCATGATATCGATTGCTGGGAATTGTACGACCTCGAAGCAGACCCCCCGGAAGTAAAAAATGTCTTTAATCATCCAGATTACCATAAGGTTCAAGATGACCTGCTGAATGAGCTCAACCGCCTGAGAACAGAACTTAAAATTTTTTCCTGTCTCCCACCAGACGTTGAATCCACTGCTGGCAGTGGCTACGGAGCTCTTCAAGCTTAGAATGGTATTGAGGCAAACGGGCCAGGCTGGCTTCCCGCGCCTGAGCAGGGGTTTAAGACTGCGTCCTTGGTACTTATCCGGAATGGCCAGGCCAGCCAGGTCCAGGATGGTGGCCGGGAAGTCAATGTTGAGGACCAATTCTTTCCTGAGAAGGCCACGATTTTCCTTAGGAGTGTAATAAAAAACCAGGCACCAAAACAACCTTCAAACCTTTTCTTAGCCAGGACGTGTTTTGCCGGCACCACGAAGCCAGAGCGAAAAACTGATCCTCCAAGCCTCAGGCCAGGGCTGACCGTGGGAGCCATTAAAGTTTCGTGTTGAATAGGGAAATTGAACCCCTTGAACTTTCAATTTAGCCTTCCTATATTTCCTATGTCCTCATGCTCGTTCCGAAAATGTATTTGGGCTATAGAAAAAGGCTGACCAGCCTGCTAATTAAGCCCGCCGGCCCGGATTGTAACCTGCGCTGTCATTATTGTTTTTACCTGAAGAAAAGCGAGCTGTTCCCGGAAACTCACCATCATCGGATGAGCCTGGAAATCCTGGAAGAAACCATCAAGCAGGCCATGTCTCAGTCGGCTCCCGAAATCTATTTTGGCTGGCAGGGGGGAGAGCCGACCCTAATGGGCCTTGATTTTTTCAGGCAGGCGGTTTATTTCCAGCAGAAATACGGAACTCACCAGTCGGTGGGCAATGGATTTCAAACCAATGGACTTCTGATCGACAGGAACTGGGCTCGTTTTTTTCACCAATATAATTTTCTACTGGGGTTAAGTTTAGACGGCCCAGAACACGTTCACGACCATTATCGTCGCCACTCCAACGGTCAGGGTTCATGGTCAAAAGTGGTGGAAGCCGCCAAATGGCTTCTTGACTCAGAGGTGGCGACCAATGCCCTGGTCGTCATTAACGATTATTCAGTCAGGTTTCCAGAAGAAATATATGAATTCTTAAAAAACCTGGGCCTAACCTACATGCAGTTCATCCCCTGCCTTGAACCTAACCCGGGTAACCCGGGAAAACCGGCCGACTTTTCTGTCCCGGCTGAACAGTACGGCGACTTTTTGTTAAAGTTGTTTGAGCTTTGGAAAGCTGACTTCCGTCATGGTCGGCCTTCAACTTACATCCGCAACTTCGAGGCCCTGCTTTTTGCCTTTTCCGGTTTGACCCCGCCTGACTGCACCCTGCATAAAGAATGCGGCGACTATGTGGTGGTCGAACACAACGGCGAGGTCTATGCCTGCGATTTTTATGTTCAGCCTGAGTGGAAGCTGGGAAATGTTAAGGAAAAGCGTCTAGTTGATATGCTTAACTCCGCCAGCCAGAGAAAATTTGGGAAACGGAAATCCCTTCTGCCCGAAGAATGTAAAAAATGCGAATGGCTTCTCTATTGCCGGGGCGGCTGTCCAAAAGAACGAGGTTACCAGACCGAGCCAGGAAAAAATTACTTCTGCCAGTCCTACAAACGCTTTTTTTCGCAGTCCGGTCCTTTTTTCCAGGATTTAACCAAAAATCTGGAAATCGACAAAACTTCCAGCAACATCTGAATGACGAGGATTGATGATCAGAAAAATTCATTTAAAGGATGGTCAACCATGAAAAAAGTGTTACTGCCAATTGTTGCTTTGATGCTGATCGGCTTTCATTTTATTTCCGCCTCAGCTGAAAAGCCCGGGCCGGCCCTTCGAGCGGATTATGATGGCTTGGCCATGACGCCGCCCATGGGCTGGTATCCCTGGAATACTTTTGGCCAGGAACCGCAGAATGAAAAGCTCATTAAAGAAATGGTCGAGGCCCTGATCCGAAGTGGAATGAGAGAAGCCGGCTACATGTACATAGGACCTGATGAGGGCATCTGTTTTTACAGAGCGGAAGATGGAAGGCTTTCGGTTGCGGTACCCCCGAATGATGTCCTCATGCTGCGCCTCTCCCGGTCAAAAGATTTTCCGCTTCCGCCGATTATCAGTGCTGATACTTATCTTATCTCGCTGCGCTCAAAGAGCTCCAAGCCAGAAAAGCTTTCGGCTTCCCCCTCTAATCTTTAAGTAAACATCAAACACCGCGCAGGTTATTGGAAA
>CAYQZX010000010.1:0-70818 GCA_964422165.1 uncultured Eubacteriales bacterium
CTTACCAGAGATTATTAGAATCACCGGGGATAAGTCCGGAACAGAAGAATCGCCTTCGCCAAATTTACCAGGAGCTAAATGTGGTAAAGTTAAAAACAGAGATAGACAGGTTAAAAAAACAGGCTTTGGCGGTTACAAAAAACAAAGAAAAACTGCACAAATTTTCGTATAGATTCTTACGTGAGGCAATGAATATGCTTTCATATAGATTCTTAGATGAGGCAACAGGGCCGACGATGAATTTGGGAAGACACCGGCTACCTTCAGGCCCGAGCAGAGTTTTTTGCCAGGTTCGTTGGTAAACCTGGCTCAATTAGCTATAATAAAAATATGATTGGCCTGATGTCAGATTCTCACGATAACCTGCCAGCCATCCGCCAGGCGGTTAACCTCTTTAACCGGCTGGAATGTTCTTTGGTTATTCATGCCGGAGATGTGGTGGCCCCATTTGCTGCCAGAGAACTCCAGAATCTGCGGTGCCCGGTAAAGGCAGTTTTTGGCAACTGTGACGGAGAAAAAAAAGGGCTGATTCAGGCTCTGGCCGGGTTTGGTCAGATTGAAGAGGCCCCTCTGATTTTTCAACATGAAAATCTCAGATTTCTGGTATCTCACTATCCAGTAGAAGCTGAAATACCGGAGGAGGTGCAGGTGGTAGTTTTCGGCCATACCCACCGAGCCCAGGTCAATCGTGATGGTCAGCGGGTTTTGATAAACCCGGGCGAAACCTGTGGCTGGGTCAAAGGCGTCAGCACTGTGGCTCTTCTTGACCCAAAAACTCTGGTAGTGGATGTGGTGGTACTTTGAACTTAACGGGGCTATTACAATTTTAATTTCTATGGCCTGCGAGAGATGAAATGAAAGGAATTGGTAACCGGCAGAAGCCGGGCTGGCTTTCAATCCGAAAGCCCGGTAGAAACCAGCTTTCTTCGGCCGGGAAAAGTTTGCCCGGAAGGATAAAAAAGAGAAAAACTCCTGCTCTCCCGCCAGTTTAAAGATTCGCGGTATAACGGACAGCGGATAATGGTAAATTATCAGTTTAACTTAAACTCCACCTCTGACCGCAAGCCCTGAATTAGACTTTAACCCCCATTTTTTGCTATACTTATAACTTATTTTCATCCTGTTTGAAGAGACTGGACTAAAATTGTAGCTAAAAAGGAGTAAGAAAATGAAAAAGGTAATCATCATGGGTGCAGCTGGTCGTGATTTCCATAATTTTAATGTTTTTTTCCGCGATAATAAAGATTATAGGGTGGTAGCTTTTACTGCTACCCAGATTCCTGACATTGAGGGACGCAAATATCCGGCTGCTCTGGCTGGAAAACTTTATCCCAAAGGAATTCCCATTTATTCTGAAGCTGAGCTCACTGACCTTATAAAAAAATACAAAGTTGACGAAGTCCATTTCGCTTACAGCGACGTTTCCCATGAATATGTGATGAATAAAGCTTCGGAGGTCCTGGCGGCCGGAGCCAACTTTGTACTGCTCGGTCCCAACGACACAATGATTAAGAGTCGAAAACCGGTGGTTTCGGTCTGTGCAGTCAGAACTGGTTCTGGTAAAAGCCAGACTACCAGAAAGGTGGCACTTACTTTAAAGGCCAAGGGTCGCCGGGTGGTAGTTATCCGCCATCCCATGCCTTACGGAGACCTGGTCAAGCAAGCTGTACAAAGATTCGCCACCTACGAAGACCTTGACCGGCACGAGTGTACCATAGAAGAAAGGGAAGAGTACGAGCCTCACCTGGATAACGGTATCGTAGTTTACGCCGGAGTTGATTACGGAGCCATTTTAAAGCAGGCTGAAAAAGAAGCTGACGTCATCCTCTGGGATGGTGGCAATAATGATTTTCCGTTCTATAAATCGGACCTGGAAATTGTGGTAGTTGACCCTCACCGGGCCGGTCATGAGCTGAGCTATCATCCGGGCGAAACCAATTTCCGTCGGGCCGATGTCTATGTGGTCAACAAAATTGACACTGCTGACCCGGAGAAAGTCAAGCTGGTTATGGAAAACATCAGAAGAATCAATCCTAAAGCCAGGGTAATCAAAGCCAACTCTCCCATTTTTGTGGAGGATGGTTCCAGAATTTCGGGAAAGCGGGTGCTGGTCATTGAGGATGGCCCGACTCTGACCCATGGTGGTATGCGTTATGGAGCCGGCATCGTGGCTGCCCAGAAATACCAGGCTTCTGAGATTGTCGACCCCCGGCCTTATGCTGTCGGCAGCATCAAAAAAACCTTTGAAAAGTACAACCACCTGGATAAGGTTTTGCCGGCAATGGGTTATGGGGAAAAGCAGATGAAAGAACTGGCTGCTACCATCAACCGGATTGACTGCGACCTGGTGGTTAGTGCTACTCCCATCGACCTTAATCGGGTAATTAAGGTTAACAAGCCTATGCTACGGGTTCGCTATGAGCTGGAGGAAATCGGCACTCCCAACCTGAAGACCATCTTGAAGGACTTTTAATAACGGATAAATATAAAAGGTGGAACGCAACATAATGAGAAGAAGAGTAGCTCTGATAGCTTTTGGCGGTAATGCCATTCTGCCCGAAAACCAGAGAGGTCTGCAGGAAGAGCAAATGCGCAACGCCCAGAAAGCAGCTGAGCTCATGGTTCAGATTGTCAAAAAGGGCTATGAATTGATTGTAGTTCACGGCAACGGGCCTCAGGTCGGCAACCTGCTGATTCAGATGGAAGAAGCTTCCAATAAAATTCCGCCCTTTTCCCTTGATGTCTGTGATGCCATGACCGAAGGCAGTATGGGATTTATGCTGGAAAAGGCTATCGTCAATGAGCTCCGTAAAAATTCTATAGATAAGGATGTGGCCACCTTAATCACCCAGGTGGTGGTGGATAAAGATGATCCGGCTTTTCAGAAGCCGACCAAACCGGTTGGACCCTTTTATCCCAAATTCAGAGCCCAGCAGCTGGCCCGCCAGAAAAAATGGACCATGGTAGAAGATGCTGGCCGGGGCTACCGGAAGGTAGTGGCTTCACCCAAGCCAATAGACATAGTTCCCAAATGGGTTATCAGAGACCTGGTTATGTCTGGCCGGGTAGTAATCGCCGCCGGGGGCGGTGGAATTCCGGTGATTATCAACAGCCGGGGGTTGTACGAAGGAGTTGAGGCAGTTATAGACAAGGACTATGCGGCCAGTCTTCTGGCCAGGGAAGTAGGGGTTGAGCTTTTCATCATTTTGACGGGTATTTCCAGAGTTTACTACAATTTTGGTAAACCCGACCAGAAGCCCTTACCGGTCATAACCGTAGAAGAGGCCAAAAAATATCTGGCTGAAGGGCAGTTTCCGCCAGGCTCCATGGGACCTAAAATTAAGGCAGCTATTGAATACATTGAAGCGGGAGGAAAAGAAGTTCTCATTACTTCTGCCAGTCACCTGAAAGCGGCTCTGCTCAACCGCTCCGGGACCAGAATTGTGGCCGGAGATTATAAAAAAGAGGCTTTAACCTTTGGAGGACAATTATGAAAAAAGATTTCATTACTATTCACGATTTAAGCACCTATGAATTCCATGAAATCATGGATCTCACTGAAAAAATGAAAAAGAATCCTGGTAAGTACCGGAAGGTTTTGAAGAATAAAATTTTAGCTATGATTTTCCAGAAGCCTTCCCTGCGAACCAGAATGACTTTTGAAGTTGGGATGCTCCAGCTGGGGGGAGAAGCTGTCTATCTGGCTCCTTCTGACATTCAGATGGGCACCAGAGAAAGCGTTCGCGATATCGGAAAGAATCTCGAGCGCTGGGTGGACGGGATTATGATCAGAACCTTCGGACATAATATCATCCTGGAGCTGGCTGAAAGCACCAGACTGCCGGTCATCAACGCTCTAACTGACCTGCTTCATCCATGTCAGGCAATGGCCGACTTTTTCACCCTGCGGGAGAAAAGAGGCAGCTTTGCCGGTTTGAAACTGGCCTATGTTGGAGATGGGAATAACGTCTGCCACAGCCTGATGCTGGCCGCAGCCAGAGCCGGGATAAAAATGGCCGTAGCCACTCCCCCGGGCTATGAACCGAAACCGGAAATAGTGGCTTGGGCCAGGGAAGACGGAAAAGATACCGGTTTTGAGTTGACCATAACCACCGACCCGGTGGAAGCTGTCAGTGGAGCTGATGCCGTTTATACCGACGTCTGGGCTTCCATGGGTCAGGAGGCGGAAAAAGAAGCCAGGAAGAAAATTTTTATGCCCTATCAGGTCAATGAAGAACTGTTCTCAAAGGCTAAACCCGATGCCTACTTTATGCACTGTCTGCCAGCTCATCGTGGCGAGGAAGTCACAGATGCGGTAATTGACTCGCCCAATTCTGTGGTTTATGACCAGGCCGAAAACAGGCTGCATGTTCAAAAAGTAATAATGATGCTTCTAATGGGGAAGAAATAGGCTATGGAAAAAGAAAACCAAAAACTCACAGCCATAAGCCCCGAAGATATGGCTGTGGTCGAACAGGAATTACTTCGGACCAGCCGTCCTCTGTCGACAGCTGAACTGGCTGAAAAGCTGGCTTTTGCCAAAACTGCCAGTGAGAGGACCAGGCCGGTTAAAATCTATGACCCCTACGCCCGCTACGAGGTCGGGGATTTTGTCTACAGAGAATATGACGAAAACCTTCAGGTTGGCAGTAAAATAACCGAGCATTTCCAGGGCGGCGTAGTTTTGAAAGTAGTGAATAAGATCAACTACCCCAGCTATCAGTGCGAAATGCTTGAAGTGGATTACGAAGGTGGAGGGGTTTTCCGCAGATACATTGATTATATGAAAAAGACCAAAACCCAGGTTTTACTGCCCTCCAACCTGGAAGGGAAAGCTCTGGAGCCCGCCACCCTCGAAGAGGAGCGCGATCCCAGGCTGACCGAACTGCCCCTTACTGAAAAGGACCTGAAAACTCTTGAAAGAAACCTGCGCAAAGCCCTGAGTTCTTCGGACAGTTTTTTTGGCTGGAATGATTTCTGGCAGCTGAGCTCCAGGAAGCCGGAAATTCCGGAGGAAAAAATTAAGCAAATAGCCGAAGCATTGGCTGGCTCGGTGGCTTCTGAATCCACTCAGAACCTAGTCAGAAAATATTTTAACCTTGAGCCGTCAGCCGACCAGTTTGAGCTTTACTGTCTTGCTCTTAACCACCTTCTGGAAAAGAAATATCGCCGGGAATTCATCTGTCTTTCCACCAGAGACTGGGGAAAATGGCACCTGAAGAGCGTCCTTAACAACCTGCCGGCCGGATTGCCCATTTCAGCCCCTCTGGCTGTCGTTCCAGACCTGGGTGAAAGTGAGGGGGTCCAGCATACCCGTGTTGAAAAATTTCCTTTCAAAGTTTACCTGACCTGGAGAGAGGTGCTTTCGGGAGCAATCAGAGTTCCCAGAAGTCTTAGCCGGGAGTTTGAGGCCCGGGAATATCAGATGGTTGATGATGAAGACGGGCAGGTCTATACAGTTTATTACTATCCCGAAGGTAACTACCTTCTGGGCCTGGCCGAATATTTCAAAGCCAATCACATTCCCCAGGGTTCCAGCCTGACAGTTGACAAGAAAGGCCCAGATAAACTGACTTTCTGGATTAAAAAATCCAAGAAAAAAATCTCAACCCTGGTTCTTGAGTATGACTCCAGAAGCGGCAGATTCTCTTTAAGTCCAGTTGAAGTCCATACCCTGGCCATGCCCAATAAAAGTATCTATTTAGAAAAAGAGGTGCTGGAGAAGCTGCTCCGGTTTTCCGACGAGTGGAGTGAACTGGACCTCAGACAGCTGCTGACCAGAATTCTGACCACACCGGAGCTTACCGGAAACACCCGCTCCCTTCATTATCTCAGGGCCTATCATATGGTAGACCTGATTAAAGCCACCACAGCTGAAGATGTAGAGTATGTACTGAACAACGCCCCGGAATTTGTCGAGTCGGAAAAGAAAGAAGGCATGTTCTTCTACCAGGAAGTTCGGCTGCCAGAAGAAGCAGTCGTTGAGGAAGTGGGGGCCGAAGCCTCGCTTTTGCAATCACTGGCTGAACAGCTGGCGGCTGGAGAAGCCGAAGCTGAAACCGAAGCGGCAGAAACTGCAGGGGCAGAACCTGAGGATGTTCCAGAAGAAGTGCCGGAGGTTGAACCTGAGAGTGAAATAACCACTCCTGGCCCCGAGCCAGAAATTCAGATTAAGCTTGAGCCTCTAAAGAAGGAGAAAGAGAAAGAGAAGGAGAAAGAGAAAGAAAAACCTCCCAAGAAAAAGGTCAAAGGAGAGGAAAGGGGTCCTAAACCCCGTAAAAGTGAGCGGCGAGCTCTTGAGGAAAAGATTATTGAAGAAGAATCTGAAATGGAAGCCCTGGAAGCTATCAAAGCTCAGGAAGAAGAACTGGTAGAGGGAGAGGAAGCTGAAGAAGCCATTCCGGTGGAGATAGAGGTAGCCAAGGAAGAACCCAAGTTTGGTTTCTTTGCTGAGATGCTCAAATCGGCCCTTGGTAAAAAGCAGCCAGAACAGAAGCAGGAAGAAGAGAAATAAGCCGGCCAACTCTCTTAATGTTTAAGCAGGAATAAGCCCCGGGGGCTGATTCAGACTATTATTCTCTTATTACCGACTCTTCTGGTTAAGCCCTGTTCATCGAGGAATTCCAGAAGCGGTATAGCATATTTTCTGGTCAGTCCGGTAAGCCTTTTAAAATCTCCAACGGTGAGTTCGGTCTGACCTTTTCTTTTGAGTTCGGTTAGCTGTCGTTTCAAGCTTTCCAGCCATTCGGAGTGGAGCAAAAAGCCTTCCTGACTCTTAACAATTTTTTTCTGTCGCAGCAGCAGGTCCAACATAGTGTTAAGCCGGCTCGGATGGATTTTAAACCTTTTGACCAGCTCGTCGAAAGAAGAGGAGGAAAATTTTTCCTGGTGAAGTAGCTGTTCCACTGTCTTCATAACTTCGGCTTCTTCAGGTGAGAGCCGGGTTTCGAAACCGACTAGAGAGACATTTTCCCCCTCAAGTACCACCTGGCCGTTTTTAGCCAGCCAGTTTAAGGCCAGGAGCAGAATCTGTCTGGGCAGCGAAAAACGGTCTTTGATTTTTTTGAAGCTGACCCCGGTTTCGGCCGGCCTTTTCTCATGGTATTTTTTGACATAGGCGTAGATTTTTTCTACCAGATAACTGAAACTTCTCTGGCTGATAAGAAAAAGCGGGGAAAATTCCAGGATATGGATCAGCCCTTCTCTTTCCAGCTTCATGGCCAGATGCCTGAGTTCAGGCGGCGAAAGGCGGCAGAATTCTGTCAGATTTTCCTGCCTTAATCCCCTGATGCCGGCTAAGTCAGCCAGGGCCAACAACATTTCTTCGGCCGGGCCTTCAAATCTCTTTAACCAGAAGGAAAGCTTTTCCTCTTTGAGTTCCAAAAGATGACCGGCCTGAGGATAGATAACTTTGAGCTCAAAGTGATGCTCTTCTTTTTCCATTTGGATTACCAGTCGGTCATCCCATTTTGGCTCCGCGGGTAGCCGGGCTATAACCAGCAGGAAGGGATTGGGGGATTTATCAGAAAAAACCGTTGTTGGCACTATTGAAGCAGGATGTCTTTCTTCTTTAAGCAGTATAACAGCAGGGAGTTTTTTCTCTTGGAGAGTTAGGGGATTGGTGGCTACAGCAAAGAATTTAGTTTCAACGGCCATTTTCTTCCTGTTCTTAATTATTATTTATCATTAATTTTCAGCCAGCAGGAATTCCACTTTTCTGAGCAGAGGGTTACAGCTGACCAGCACCACCTTAATCCTGTCACCCAGCGAGAAAACAGTCCCGGTCTGACGTCCTTTGAGAATTCTTTCATTTTTCCTCAGGTAAAAATCATCACCAAGAGCCGAATAGGGGACCAGTCCGCCCACGAAATAGTCGTCGAGCTCCACCACCAGGCCCGCCCGATTGATATCAGTGATAATGCCGGTAAATTCCTGCCCGAGTTTGGTTTTTAGAAGCCGCAAGATTCTCCATTCAAGAAGCGAGCGCTCTGCCTCATCGGCGATCCGCTCTCGCTGGGACGAATGCATTGCCACCTCACCAAGAGGCCAGGGTCGGGGTTTGTGTCCGGCGAGAGCTCTTTTCAACAGACGATGTATTACCAGATCAGGGTATCGTCTGATTGGTGAAGTAAAGTGGGTGTAGACCTTCTGAGCCAGCCCAAAATGACCGCAGTTTTCGTCTGAATAGACGGCCAGGCGCAGGGAACGGAGAACTTGGATGGTGATGAATTTTTCTTCGGGCTTTCCCCGGAAGTCTTCAATCACCTTCTGAAGGTCGGTTGATTTTATCTGACTGGCCCGGGGAAGGTGTACCCCGAAGTGAACCAGCAGATTTCTTAGTTTTTCCAGGTCCGAACGAACCGGCGGGGGGTGGACCCGATAAAGGCAGGGATAGCCTATTTCAGTCAGAAAATTGGCCACAGCCACGTTGGCGGTCAGCATAAATTCTTCTATCAGAAAGTGGGCTTCGTTGCGCTCTTCGGAAATAACCGCAGCCGGCAATCCTTCCTGGTAGACAAGTTCGGGTTCCAGCAGGTCAAAATCCAAGCTACCCTGTTTTAGTCTTCTCTCTTTCAGAATTCTGGCCAGACGCCACATTTCTTCAAGGTCGCCCCTGAGGTGCTGGTAACGGCTGGTCTCTTCCGGGTCGCCCTTGAAAATTTTATAGACTGAAGTGTAGGTCAGTCGTTCGACTGTTTTTATGACCGAGGGATGAAAATCGGCTTTAACCACACTCCCTTTCTGGTCTATTTCCAGCAGGGCGGTCACCGTCAGCCGGTTAACGCGGGGCAGGAGGCTGCAAAGGTGGTTGGAAAGCTTTTCCGGAAGCATAGGCAGAGTCAGATCCGGGAAATAGACACTGGTTCCTCGCTCGTAGGCATCACGATCCAGAGCTGAACCAGGCCTGACATAATGAGAAACATCCGCGATATGGACCCCCAGAAGAAAATTACCTCCGGGTAGCTTTTTAATGCTGACAGCGTCGTCAAAATCTTGAGCTTTTTCTCCATCAATGGTAAAGGTGTTCCAGCCTCGATAATCCACCCGATTTCTCAGATCTTCCAGGCCGGGCTCTTCAGGCAGGGCTTCAGCCTCTTTCAGGGCGGCTTCCGAAAATTCACGAGGGAGGTGATGCTGGTTTATTACCACCTCCAGGTCCACTCCAGGTTCATCCTGGTAACCGAGAACCCTCTTCAGCTCAAAGGAGCTGCGGTCGATTTCCACAATCTGACCTGGTTTCGGTCTTTTCCGTCCCCGGAGTTTCAGAGGAATGGCTTCTTCAAAGAGAGTGTCCATGGGTAGGACAAAAGGCTGGTAGTTTATTTCCAGAAAAACTCCGAAAATGGAAGGTCGACCTTTTTTCAGTATCCTTATTATCCGCCCCTCCGGTTTGCCCTTAAGTGTCTTCTCTCTGATCGCTACTTCAACCAGGTCTCCCGTGACTGCTCCTGAGGTCTGGTTGGGCGGGATGAAAATATCCTGTCCGATCTGGTCAGGATTTTCCGGGGTAACGAAACCAAAGCCCCGGGGGTTGAGCGAGAAAATTCCTCTAACTGTTTGAGATTCAGTGGTTCTGACCACCCGGTCTCCCTTTAGTCTGAGCAATCCTTTTTTTTCTAAGTAATTCAGAGTGCCAGCCAGCTGTTGCCTTTCCTTTTTGCTGAGGTTCAGGGTTTTAATCAACCTGTTCAGGCTGACTGGCTTCTGGTTTTTTTTGATAAATTCTAAGATTTTTTTCTCCATAATTTTTTCCTTTTTAATTAATAATAAAAGAGAGCGGCATAGGGAATCCGGAGGAGCTGACGCTGGCTCTTTATCAGGCGGGTTCGCTGGATTTCAATCAGGTCTTTATCGCTCTGGCCTGGATAATCCTGGCGACTTTCTTCAAGAGCTCTGATTTTTTCTTCAGCCGGGCTCATTTCCCAGATTATCCGGTCGACTTCCTCATCAAGAGCTTCCAGAACCGGCTCGTCAGGAGTTTCTTTTTTGAGTTCTTCCAGAGCCTGGCTCATGATTTTTTTTAGAGCTTCCAGGCCAGAGGGAAAAATTTTTAAGAAATTTTCAATTTCTGCTCTGGCCCTGGCAGCTTTACTCTGGCGGTCAACCGGCCCGGCCTTCTGTCCTACCAAACGTTCCTGGTGTTGAGCATAGGTTTTAAGTATTTCCCTCTCACACTGGCTCAGAGAAAAAATTCTCCTTTGCTTTTTTTTGGCCAATTGTCGGGCGAATGTTTTTTCAATTCCTTCCACTATTACTTCAAGCGGAATTTCCATTTTTTCCCACTCAGAGATCAATTCTAAATCCCGGGGTGGCAGGAAGAACAGGGAAGCCTGGTGCTTGAGGAAGGTTCTGGCAATAGTCTGATAATATTTCTGACGACTGGACAGATCCTGGGTCATGGACTTTATTTTTCAGCTTTGTTTTTCTGGAAGATTATTCGGAGTCCTTCCAGAACAAGGTTTGGATCATTGAATTCCACCTCGGGGATTTCGGCGGTGATTAAACCTGCCAGTCCTCCGGTGGCAATTACCCTGGGTTTGACCTTTAATTCAGATGAAAGCTGGCTGATGATGTTTCTAACCAGGCCAATGTAGCCGTGGTAAAGACCAGATTGCATGCTGGCTACGGTAGTTCGGCCAATGGCTGTTTTCGGTTTTCGGACCTCAATTCTGGGGAGCCTGGCTGTTCTCAAATAGAGAGCTTCGGCTGAAATCTGCAGTCCTGGGGCGATGGCTCCACCAAGGTATTCACCCTTTTCGGTGATTACATCAAAAGTGGTGGCAGTGCCAAAGTCAACTACCAGGCAGGGACCGCCGTATTTTTCATAGGCCGCACAGGCGGCCACGACCCGGTCGGAACCGACCTCAGCCGGGTTTTCGTATAGGATGGGAATTCCCGTCTTTACCCCCGGCCCCACCACCAGAGGTTTTACCCTGAAGAATTTTTCGCAAGCTTCCTGAAAGATAGGTGTCAGTGGAGGGACTACTGAAGAGATAATGGCTCCCTTAATTTTCTGACAGCTCAAGCGCTGCTGGCTCAACAGCTGGCAAAAGATGATCCCGTATTCGTCAGCTGTTTTGTCGCGGTCGCTTTTTATTTTCCAGTCTACCACCAGTTTCTTGCCCTGAAAAAGTCCGATTCCGGTAGTTGTATTGCCGATATCAAATGCAATTAACATTTTCTTCTCCTGGCTGGCATCTATGTTAGAACTTTGATGATTTCAGAACTGTAAAAGGTTTTTTCATTAGAACCGAACCTTAATCTGAGTCCGCCCCGCTCTTCAATTCCCAGGAACTGACCACTGATTTCTCCCTCCTGGGTCTTAAGAACCAGAGATTGACCAGGCTTAAAAGAAAGACGACTCTTGTAATTTTCTAACAGTAAATTATTTTGCCCTTCTTTTAAATTATTATACCAGAATTGAAGCTCCAGACCAAGCCTTTCAAAAAGTTCCTCCGGACTCCATCTTTTTCCGGTTAATAAAAATAAGCTGGTGGCCAGTCCTCGGATTTCATGGGGAAAATCCTCTGCCTGGTGGTTCAGATTTACCCCGAGGCCAACGATGGTCCAGCCGGGTTGATGGCCTTTTTTTACCCCTTCACAGAGAATTCCCCCAAGTTTTTTCCCATCAGCCACCAGGTCGTTAGGCCATTTTAGTCTGACCTCAACTCCCGAAAGTTTTTGAACCGCTTCCGCGGCAGCCAGCCCGGCAGAGAGAGGGATTAAATTCAATAAAGAAGTCTGAGGGCGAAAGATAAATGAAACGTAAAGTCCCAGACCCCTGGCTGAATGCCAGCTCCGTCCTTTGGTACCTCGACCGGCAGTCTGTTCCTCAGCGATAACCGCTGTGCCTTCAGGGTAATTCATAAAGGCCAGCCTGCGGGCAAAATCCATGGTTGAAGAAAGAATAGAAAACCGGAAAACGACCTGACCACATTTGACATTATTTTTCATGCTTGACATCACAGGTTGTCAAATCTAATGCCGGGCTCAGCGGCGGCTGATTTCCCGGAGATTTTGTTCCAGTTTTTCTTTTTTCACCTGAAGTTCAGAAAGTCGCTTCTGGTGTTCCTCCACCACAGCTGCCGGAGCTTTTTTGATAAAATCCGGGTTATTCAGCCTGGCTTCTAACCTGGATAGATCTTCTTTGAGTCTGGTAATTTCTTTTTCCAGCCGCTCTTTTTCCTGGCTGAGGTCTACTGGTTTGGTTACCTGGATCCCTATTTCTGTCAGACCGGCCATGCCTTTGAGCAATTGGCCTGCCTCCGGCAGGTTCTCTATGAATTCAATTTTCTCCACACCGGCCAGGAGCCTGATAGCCTCCTGGTATGGCTCGAATAGCGACCTGTTTCTCTGACCTCCGGTAATCCAGAGGTTAACTTTTTCTTTTATCGGAACCCGATTTTCAGCTCTGATGGTTCTGACTTCAGAAATCAGCTCCTTGAGAAAGGTCATGGTAGCTTCGGCCTGGTCGTCCAGCCAGTCGAGCGGAGGTTCTGGCCATTCAGCTTCCAGCAAGGACTTTCCGCTTTCCGGGAGATGATGCCAGATTTCCTCGGTGATGAAGGGCATGAAAGGATGAAGTAACCGCAGAATCTTTTCCAGAATTTCTTCCATCACTGCTTGAGTATTCCTGTTTCCCTGACGGAGTTCCGGTTTGATAAACTCAATGTACCAGTCGCAGAATTCATGCCAGATGAAATGGTAGATGGTTTCGGCGGCCTCATAGAATTTGTATTCTTTAAGGGACTGGCTAAGCTGTCGGCTGACCCTGGCCAGACGACTTCTTATCCAGCGGTTAGGCAGAGTCAGAGTTTCCGGCTCAACCTGAAGTTTTTCTTGACTGAGATTCATTAAAACGAATCTGGAAGCATTCCAGATTTTGTTGGCGAAGGCCCGGTAGCCGGCCATGCGTTCTTCAGACAGCGCAATATCCATACCAGGAACAGCCAGAGAAGCCAGAGTAAAGCGAAGGGCGTCCGTTCCATATTTATCTATCATTTCCAGAGGGTCGATGATGTTGCCTTCTGATTTACTCATTTTGCGCTTTTTCATATCCCTGACCAGGCCGTTGATAAATACTTCCCGGAAAGGAATGTCTTTCATGAACTTAAGACCCATCATAATCATTCTGGCAACCCAGAAGAAAATGATGTCGAATCCGGTAGCCAGAAGGTCGGTCGGGTAAAAAACTTTTAAGTCTTCAGTTTCTTCTGGCCAGCCCATAGTAGCGAAGGGCCAGAGGGCTGAGGAGAACCAGGTGTCGAGCACGTCCTCATCCTGAACTACCGGGCCGCTGCATTTTTCGCAGGCTGTCGGGTCCTCCATTTCTACCATGATGTGGCCGCAGCTCTGACAATAATAGGCCGGAATGCGGTGCCCCCACCACAGCTGGCGGGAAATACACCAATCGTGGATTTTATACATCCATTCAAAATAGGTCCTGGTCCAGTTTTCCGGGATGAAGACAATTCTCTTCTCTTCAACAGCTCTGATAGCTTCTTCAGCCAGGGGTTTTATTCTAACAAACCATTGCCAGGAAAGATGGGGTTCTATGACAGTCTTGCAGCGATAGCAATGACCAACGGCGTGGGTGTGATCTTCCACTTTGACCAGTAGCCCAAGAGCCTTCAACTTTTCAACCACTTTAGCTCGAGCGGCAAAGCGATCCAGCCCCCTGAATTCTTCTCCGGCTGCTTCAGTCATCCTACCGTTGCCATCTATAACAATTACCTGCTCCAGCCGATGCTTTTTACCCAGTTCAAAATCGGCCGGGTCATGGGCCGGGGTAACCTTCACCGCTCCTGTTCCAAAATCTTTTTCAACCCTTTCATCGACTATAACTGGAATCAGACGGTTCTGTATGGGCAGCAAAACTCTTTTCCCGTGGAACTTTTGATAGCGGTCATCTTCGGGATGGACGGCTACGGCTGTGTCGCCCAGCATAGTTTCAGGCCTGGTGGTAGCAACCACAATGCCATCCTCAGACCCCGGCAGTGGGTATTTTATGTACCAGAGCTTGCCCTGAAGCTCTTTGTGCTCAATCTCGATATCGGAAAGGACTGTCTGGCATCTCGGACAGCGGTTAACCAGGTAGTAATCGCGATAAATCAGACCTTCCCTGTAAAGAGAAACGAAGACGTATTTAACAGCCCGGGAAAAGCCTTCGTCCATGGTAAAGCGCTCTCTGGACCAGTCCAGAGAGCAGCCCAGGCGCTTCAGTTGTTCGGTAATCACTCCGCCGTATTTATTTTTCCAATCCCAGGCCACCTTCAAAAATTCTTCCCGGCCAATTTTTTCCCGGCTCAGCCCCTTTTCAGCCAGAGTTTGCTCGATAACATTGTGGACGGCGATTGAGGCATGGTCGGTGCCGGGAAGCCACATGGTGTTGTGGCCCTGCATTCTCTTCCATCGGACTATGATATCGGGCAGTGTAAAACAAAGGGCATGGCCCATATGGAGGACGCCGGTGACGTTAGGTGGTGGCAGGACCATGGAGAATTTTGGCCGGCTGGAATGAACATCAGCCACAAACAGTTTTTCTTCCAGCCAGAATTTTGACCATCTGGCTTCAACTGGCCTGGGATCGTAAGCTTTTTCAAGAATCATTTTTTGTCTCATGGTAATTCTAACCTTTTTTTCTGCCTTGTTCGTTTTTTTCTTTTTCTGCTTCAATATTTTCTTTTGCATTATTTTTTTTTTAATTCATTAAGAAGGCTGGAGCGTAGTCTTTTTTCCAGTTCCCTTTCAGCCTCCAGCACCTCCTGCTGAATGAGTAACCTCACTTCTCGGACGAGGGCCGGACTGAGAAAAGCGTTGGAGGTCGGGGTCTGAGTTCCAGGGGCCTCAGGAAGCTCCTCTGGCAGGGTATCCGGTATCCGCCTTTTCTCTATTGCTTCCCGGACAGCCTGGGCCAGGTTTTCAGAGTAAAAAGGTTTGATAAACACTTTTTCTGGTTTCAGCCAATCCAGGTAATTACCGACCGAAGGCTCAAAGCTTCCGGTTACCAGAAAGACCGGCATCCGGCTGTCAGCGGTCAATCTGGCCTGAAGCTGAGCCAGAGCCTCAGCGGACTCCAGGAGATTTGAACTTAAAATGAGAGCTTCAGAGTTAATGGTTTCCAGAAGCTGGCTTACTTCCTCTAAGCTGCTGGCCAAGTATAGTTCAAACTGTTCAGGCGGAAAGATGGCCTGGTACAGCTTTCGCAGAGCCGGGCTGGTTTCAGCTGCTATCAGGTTGTAAGCCAATTTGTTCCTCAATTAACAGATAGAAAATACCTTGAAAACAGATAATTTACTCTACATTTTTAGCTTTTTTCTGTCAATCAGGCAAGATTAATATTCAATCACCACCGAATCCGGGCCGAAGAGCTCTTCCATCTTCTGGACAAATCTGTCGCAGGGACTAACGCTCTGGACTTCAGCCGATTGAACCAGATAGCAGCTAAAGCTATCTTCCAGCTGAAGATAGAGCGGGCAATCTCCCGGGTAGGATTCCAAAATATTCTTAATTTTTTGAATCGTATCTTCTTCCAGGGCTTCAACCGGAATTCTGACCACAGTTTTCCTGGCCAGTTTTTCCATAGCTTCGGTAAGGGGCATAAGCTGTGAGGCCAGGACCTTTCGAGCTTCAAAACTGTCGGCAGCCATTCGGCCTTTTAACCAGACCAGTTGCCCTTCTTTGAGATAAACGTTGAAACGGTTGTAAGCTTCCGGAAAAACAGTCACGTCCACCTGTCCGGTTAGGTCTTCCAGCACAAAGGTGGCCATGCGTTCTTCTTTTCTGGTCTTGAGCAGCTTGACAGACACGATAATCCCCGCCAGGCGAACTTCCCGGTCGAAATCATCTTCCGGGTCCAGAGCTTCAACCGTATGGCTGACCAGGCTGGCCAGCCTTTTTCGGTAGCAGGCCAGTGGATGGCTGGATAGATAAGTCCCCAGAACCTCCTTTTCATAGCTCAGGAGCAGTTGTTCCTCCCATTCGCTCATGGAGAGAATTTCAGCCGGTATTTCCGGCCGACGGATGTAATCCTCGCCGAACAGGGAAATGGCTTTTTCTTCCCGGGCTTTCTGCTTCTGGTGACCGTACTCAATCAGTAGATCAAGCAGCTGATAAAGCTGGGCTCTCTTCCAGCCAAGGGAATCCAGAACTCCGGCCTTTATCAGGCTTTCCAGGGCTTTGCGGTTAAAGATTTTAGAATCATATTCTTCAAACAAATCAAAGAGGTCCTTAAATCCACCCCTCTTTTTTCTAAGAGCTATTAATTCTTGGATGGTATTTTCACCAACGTTCTTCACTGCCGCCAGCCCCATCCGGATTGAGCCCTGTTCTACGGTGAAATGATAATAGCTGTGGTTAATATCAGGAGGTAAAACTGGAATCCCGAGCTCGCGGCATTCGTTGATGTATTTGACAATCTGGGAAGTATCCCCTTTTTCTGCCTCCGAGGTCAGCAGGGCAGCCAGAAAATGCACCGGATAGTTGGCTTTCAGATAGGCTGTTTGATAGGCCAGATAAGCATAGGCTGCACTGTGAGACTTGTTAAAACCATATTCAGCAAACTGGGCAATCTGATCAAAAATTTTCTCAGCCCTAACCTGCGGAATACCTTTTCTTTTCGCTCCTTGAACGAACCTCTCCCGCTGGGCTTTCATCATCTCTTTGACCTTCTTGCCCATGGCTTTCCGGAGGACATCAGCTTCTGCCATAGTGAAACCGGCCAGGTCTGTGGCTATGCGCATGACCTGTTCCTGGTATACGATGATGCCGCGGGTTTCTTTCAAAATGGGCTCCAGCTGGGGCAGCTCGTAGGTTATTTTCTCTGGATGGTGCTTTCTCTGGACGAATTCTTCGGTCATTCCGCTCTTGAGTGGCCCGGGCCGGTAGAGAGCGTTGAGAGCGATGAGGTCGCGGAATTCCTCTGGCTTGAAGTGTCGGAGAAGTTCTTTCATCCCATGGCTTTCAAATTGGAAGACTCCATCGGTGCGGCCCTGCTGGAAAAGTTCAAAGGTTTTTCGGTCGTCAAGTGGTATTTTATCCAGGTCAATCTTCTGCCCGGTGTCTTTTTCTATTAGCTCCAGGGTGTCGGTAATGACCGTGAGGTTGCGCAAACCAAGCAGGTCCATTTTGAGCAGACCAATGGCTTCGATGTCGCCCATGGGAAACTGAGTGGTGATTTCACCTTTATTGGATTGATATAGGGGTAAGAACTCCACCAGCGGTTTTGGGGTTATCACTATTCCAGCGGCATGAATAGAAGGGTGACGGACCTGTCCCTCCAGTTTCCTGGCTACTTCGAGAAGTCGGGATATTTGGGGATTTCTCTGACAGATTTCCTTCAGCTCAGGGATGTTTTTCAGGGCTCCGTCTATGGTTGAATCAGGACCCATTGGCGGTATTAACTTTGCCACCCGGTCCACCTCGTTGAGCGGAATTTCCATGACCCGGCCAGCGTCTCTGATGGCCTGGCGGGCGGCCATGGTCCCAAAGGTTATTATCTGGCAGACATTTTCCTGCCCGTATTTTTCCGTTACGTAATCTATAACTTCCTGACGACGGCGCCCGCAGAAATCAATGTCAATGTCTGGCAGGCTGATTCTTTCCGGGTTGAGGAAGCGCTCAAAAAGAAGGTCGTATTCTATCGGGTCAATCTGGGTTATCCCCAGGCAGTAAGCTATCAGGCTGCCCGCGGCTGAACCACGACCGGGGCCTACCGGGATGCCTCTCTCCCGGGCAGCTCTGATCATGTCCCAGACAATAAGAAAATAGCCTTCAAAACCCATTTGTTCGATGAGCTTTATTTCCTTTTCCAAACGCAGGCGGTATTCGTCAAGGGTGTGCTGGTTAATTCCCTTTTTTATTTTATCCTGAATTAGGGGTAACCTCTCGGTAAAGCCCTGTCTGACCACTTCTTCGAAATAATCCCTTATGTTTTTCCCGTCTGGAGCCTGGAAATTGGGCAGGAAATAGCCGGTGAGCGGGAATTCAAAGTTGCAGCGAGCTGCTATATGGCGGGTGTTTTCCAGGGCTTCAGGATAGTCCTTAAAAAGCTCCCTCATCTCAGTTGAAGATTTAAGGTAGAACTGGTCGCTGGAGAACTGCAGACGGTCTGGGTCAGAGAGTTTCTTCCCTGTTTGAAGGCAGAGCAGGACATCCTGAATCTGGGCGTCTTCTTGTTTTAAAAAATGAACGTCGTTGGTAGCCACTAAAGGAATTCCCAGTTTTTTCGACAGGGCTGCTATCCCTGGAATAATTTTCTTCTGTTCTGGCAAGCCATGGTCCTGGATTTCCAGGTAGAAATTTTCCTCGCCGAAAATTTCCAAATATTCCCGGGCGGCCTGTTCGGCCTTATCTTCCATGTCCTTGACCAGGTAATCGTTAACCTCGCCCTTCAGGCAGCTGGACAGGGCTATCAGACCGGAAGAGTATTCCTTTAATATTTCCTTGTCTATGCGCGGGCGGTAATAAAAGCCTTCCAGGTAAGCTGCGGTCAGCAGGCGGCACAGGTTCCGGTAGCCTTTTTCATCCTTGACCAGGAGCAGCAGATGGTAGTTATTGGCTTCGTCCCCGTTTCCTGGTTTTTTCTCGAACCTGGATTTGGGAGCCAGATAAACTTCGCAGCCAATGATCGGTTTTATTCCCTGCTTCTTGGCGGATTTGAAGAATTCAACCGCCCCGAACAGGTTGCCGTGGTCGGTCAGAGCCACCGCCGGCATGTTGAACCTGGAAACATGCTCCACCAGGTCGGACAGGCGCAGACAGCCGTCGAGGATGCTGTATTCGCTGTGGACGTGGAGGTGAATGAAGGCATTATCCATGATTACAACCCTTAATCAATCGCCGCCAAACGGCTATTCCCATTCAATCGTTCCGGGTGGCTTGGAGGTGATATCGTAAACCACCCGGTTGACGCCGTCAACTTCATTAACGATTCTGGTGGAAATTCGGTTGAGAAGGCGCGGGGAAGCCGGATACCAGTTGGCCGTCATGCCGTCTGAACTCTGAACCAGACGAATAGCCACTACTTGCTGGTAGGTTCTCTGGTCGCCCATAACCCCTACTGAACGGACTGGCAGAAGCACGGCAAAAGCCTGCCAGAGTTTATGGTATATCCTAGCTTTTCGGACTTCTTCGAGAAGTATAGCATCAGCTTCTCTGACCAGACGCAGGTTTTCCCGGTTGACCTCACCGATGATTCTCACCGCCAGACCAGGTCCGGGGAAGGGATGCTGCTGGATAAACTCACGGCTGACCCCGAGCTCGAGAGCCAGGGCCCGGACTTCATCCTTGAAGAGTTCGCGCAGGGGTTCTACCAGCTGGAAATTGAGTTTTTCCGGCAGCCCACCGACATTATGGTGAGATTTAATGGTGTGAGAAGGTCCTTTGACCGAAGTGCTTTCTATGACATCAGGATAGATGGTGCCTTGGGCCAAGAATTTTACCTGTCCCAGTTTTCGGGCTTCTTCTTCAAAAATCTCAATAAACACCTGCCCAATGATTTTTCGCTTCTTTTCTGGCGAGGTAACACCTTTAAGTTTCTCTAAGAACCGGTCTTCAGCTTCTACGGCGATGACCTGAAGCGAAAACTGGCGCCGAAATTCTTCCAGCAGGCTTTCGTACTCACCCTTGCGCAGCAGACCGTTGTTGACAAAGATGCAGTAAAGATTTTGACCAATGGCTTTCTGGATGAGGAGCGAAGTTACCAGCGAATCTATGCCGCCGCTCAGACCGCAGATAACCTTTTCTTTGCCCACCTGCTGGCGAATTTCTTTTACCTTATCCTCAATGAAGGAACCCATGTTCCAGTCAGCCTGAAGTCCGGCCAGGCGGAAAAGGAAATTGCTCAGGATTTTTTTACCTTCTTGGGTATGGGCTACTTCTGGATGGAACTGCACGCCGTAGATTTTTCTGGTCTGGTTTTCAATGACAGCGGCCCTGGAATTAGCCGTGCGAGCAGTAATGATAAAACCTTCAGGGATGGTTTCCAGCCGGTCACCGTGGCTCATCCAGACTTGGGTTTTGTTTTTAAGGCCATGAAGCAAGCCACTTCGGTCAAGGATGTGAAGCGCAGCAAAACCGTACTCACGAGCCGGTGCTTTCTGGACCTGTCCGCCCAGGTGATAGGCGATGATCTGCAGACCGTAGCAGATGCCAAGAATAGGAATTCCAAGGGTAAAAATCCCGGGGTCAGGATGGGGAGAATCTGGCTCATAAACGCTCTGCGGACCGCCGGAGAGGATGACGGTGCCAGGAGCTAAAGCCTTTATCTTTTTTAGCGGAGTATTAAACGGGTATATCTCGGAATAAACTCCCAGCTCGCGAACTTTTCGGGCTATTAGCTGGGTATACTGCGACCCAAAATCAAGAATCAGGGCTTTATTCATAGACAGATTTTAGCAGAGGGCCAGGTCTGTTTCAACGCCGGCAGGCGACAGTCTGCCCTTGACAAAGATGTTTTTTTTTTTTTTATTATTATCTATGGAAAGTTAACAGAAATGGGAAAATGGCAAGGTGAAACCAGCCGGCAGGCTGAGTTTAAGAGGGGGCTTCTAAAAATTGAAAGTATTCTTTGGGCTACGCTTATTCTGATTATTTCTTTATCGGTTTCTTATTTCTATCATAAAGAAAAGGCTTCAGATTGTCGGGAAAGTATTTCTCGTCTTATCAAGGAAGAAAAAGATTATTATAAAGACTCGGCTATTTATTTAATTGATTATGTAAATTTACCCTGTCGCCCTTTGATCGATTATGCAGCCTTAAAATCAAACTCTAACCTAAGGATCATCTTCATGTTCAAACCTGATTTTACTGATTCAGATATTCAAAACTTCGTTAGAGTTTTTGACATAGATGTGCCTGTTGATATCAGACGTATGGATGAAAGGTGGCAGAATGCTTATTTAAGGTGTAATAAAAATAAATGGGGTATAAGATTAAATTTTCTTATTTATATGATTGATGGCAAAATTGTTGAAATAAAAGGTTTTTAGATGAAAAAAAATCTATTTCAACTGATTTTGGTAACATGGCTGTTTCTGGGCGTTCTGGCTCTTGAAAAGATACCGCAGGCAGAGCTAAAATTGGTTAGTTCTTTTCCCTCCCAAGAGATTTTTTTCAGGTCCTTTCCCATAATAGATGTTGATAATGATGGTTGTATTTATGCGGTAGATAATCGGGAGCACTTTGTATTTAAGTTTAATAAAGATGGTGACCTATTGTTTAAATTTGGTGGATTGGGTCAGGGGCCGGGCGAATTACAATGGCCAAGTAAAATTTCCGTTGATCAAAAGACAGGCGAAATAATGATCAAAGACAATAACGGAATTGAGGTATTTGAGGCGAAGGGGAATTTTGTCCGTCGGATAAGGACCTTTACGGGAATTATTAATTTTTACGCCGGCTCCTCTAAAATATTAGCCTTAGTAGCGAGACCAGGGGAAAAAAGCCTGGTGCAGGTGTATGATTATCAGGGGAATTTAGTTCAATCAATTGGTCAAAAATATAATTTAGAATATTCATTAAGCCCAGAAATCTCACCATACTATTTAGATCAAATTGTCAATGCGGGGTCTATCTTCTCCGACGGAGAGCTTATTTATTATGTATCTTATTTGTTCGGAGAAATTAAGACCTTTGATTTCTCGGGCCGGGTTATTCTGGAAAAGAAGTTAACGGGGGTAAACGGCCTGGAAAAATATCGCGAAAGATACAGGGAAATGATTTTTAAGTATGGTCTGAAAAAAAACGAAGATGGCACAGTTACAAACTTGCGGATTATAAATGATGCCTGTCTGGATAGAGATTATTTATATCTTTTAATGTTAGGCTATGTGACAGGGGGCAGATATGAAATTTTAGCCGTAGATAAAAAAAGTTTAGAAATTAAAAAAAGATTTGTTCTGCCTAAAGGCCTTGGGCCTGAATTTATAAGGAGCGTTAGGTTAAACAATAAATTAAACTTTGTAGTTTCTTTTCAAGAGGAATCGACAGGATATTATTTGATAGGAATCTTACAAGAGGAGGGTAAAAGATGAAAGGTTTAAGAATTTTTCTGATTTTATTTTTATTTTGCGCCTCAACAATAGCGTTTTTCGTTTCCCGGAGTTCTGGGCAGGCTGGTGGAGGGAATATTTTTTGCAAAGATGTTTTTCCGGGGACATGTACTCAGGGAGGGTGCGGAGCTCAATCCGGGTGGCAGGCACAAGAATGTGTAATTTATTGCACCAAAGACAAAAATGGATTTTGGAATACCATAACCTGCGAGAGACCACAGGTGTATTAGCCTGGTTCCGTTTCTGGCTATATCTACAATAATCTATATTAGTTATGAATTAAAAAGTCTTTTCAGGTTTCAATCTCTAATTTTTCTAAATAAAGGTCGCGGCCGCTTACCAGTTCCATGTCCTTGGAGCCGCAGAAAGGGCAAGCGTAAGAGAAAGATTCATCCATGATGTTTTTAGCCGTGATTTCTTTTCCACAATCGTGGCATTTAAATTTTATTTTTGTGACCTTAATCTCCAGCCTGGCTTTGTCGGCGATGGTGCCCTTTTTGTAGCTGTGAAAGGCCGAGCGAAAGAGCTCGGGTACTACACCGGAAAGCTCGCCAATCAGGACTTTGACTTTGGTTACTCTGGTGGCTCCGGATTTTCTGGCCTGCTCTTCTATTATGGTAAAAAGGTCAGCCACAATGGACATCTCATGCATTTTTTACCCGCCTTTTTTCCAGTTCTGACTCTAAAAAGGCACAGAGCTCTGCAATCCCCTCACCGGTTACAGCCGAGGTCTGGAAAACGCTGAGCCTGGGGTTAATTTCCAGGGCTTCTTTAACAACTCTTTCCCGGTCAAAAGGCAGATAAGGCAGAAGATCGCATTTGGTCAGCACAAAGACCTGGGAAGTGATAAAAGCTTCGGGATATTTTTTGGGCTTGTCATCGCCTTCGGGCACGGACAGCAGAACAAACCTGAGGCTCTCTCCCAGGTCAAAACTGGCCGGGCAGACCAGGTTGCCCACGTTTTCTATGAACAGGAAATCCAGGTCGGCCGGAATCTGGTCAAAAATCCGGGCCAGCATCTTAGCTTCCAGATGGCAGGCGCCGTGGGTGGTAATCTGCCAGGCTGGCAGGCCAATTTTTCTTATTCTTTCGGCATCTCTTTCTGTTTCCACATCACCTTCAATTACACCCACACGGTATTTTCTCTGCAGCTTCTGACCGACTTTTTCCAGCAGTGAAGTTTTACCCGAACCGGGAGAACTCAGGAGGTTGACGGCCAGGATTTGATGCTCCAGCAGTTTCTGGCGGATGGAGCTGGCAATTTTTTTGTTTGAGCCGAGGATATCTTCTAGCACCAGGACTTCTTTTCTTTTTTTATCCATCACTTCTCACCTTAGCTTTTTCTTAATTTTATCTATTTTTTCATTATAGCAGAACCAAAACTTCTTTCAGTATTACGAAATTTAAATTCATAACACCAAAAATTCAGCTTATGTTTTCTTTAAAAAAAGCCAGAGCCTGCTCCAGATTCTGCCTGGCGGCCGGCGTCAGCCCTTCACCAACTTCGAACTCGTACCCCCGGATGGCCAGGAGGTAAACTTCAGGGCTGTGGCCGTATAAGCTTTTGGTCAGGTAGACTACTGCTTCAGCCGGCAGGTCATGGGTGGTAAAAGTGAATTTTTTCTGCGGTCTAATTTTTTTGAAGACAAAGGGAGCGGAGCCTTTTTTCAGGGCATCTACCACGAATATTTTTTGAAACTCAGAAAAAAGCAGAGTATCTTCCACCTGAAACTGATAGTTGGCTTCCAGCACCAGGCCTTCCAGTTTTTCCTGTTCCAGCCTCTCAATAAAAGCTGGACCCAGACCATCATCCTGGCGTCCCGGGTTGCCTATACCATAAACCAGAATTTTCTTTTTAACTTCGGTCTTCGTGGCTATTTCCTCTTGCGGTCAATAAGCTGACCTTCAGCATTGTAAAGTTCTACTTCGAGGGGCATCTGACCCAGAGCGTGGGTAGCGCAGCTCAGACAGGGGTCATAAGCCCGAATGGCTACTTCTACCCGGTTGAGCATACCTTCCGTGATTTCCGGCTTTTCGGCGATAAAGGTTTCAGCCACCAGTCTGACGGCTTCGTTATAAGCCTGGTTGTTGTTGGTGGTGGAAACAATCAGGTTAGCCATGGTGACCTGGTCGTCTTCGTTAATGCGGTAATGGTGGAAAAGCGTGCCGCGCGGAGCTTCAATAAGGCCCACGCCCTCATGTTTCTTTTTGCCTTTTTTAACCAGCTTGTCCCCAAGGATGTCCGGGTCGTTCAGCAGGTCTTTAATCACTTCCGCAGCATGCAGCATCTCAATCAGCCTGGCCCAGTGGCTGTGCAGGGTCATGTTATTGGGCTTGCCGCCGGTGTAGGCTTTGTATTCCTCAAATTCTTTCTGGGCGCGCGGGCTGGGAATGAAATCGCAGGTGTTGAGCCGGGCAATGGGGCCCACCCGGTACCAGCCTTTTTCCTTGCCCAGTTTTTTGAGGTAAGGGAATTTCATGTAGCTGTAAGTGCGGACTTCTTCTCCGATGTATTCCAGGTAATCCTGGTAATCCACGTCGTTAAGAATTTTTCGGCCTTCGGCATCCACCGCCCGCAGGACTCCGTGGTAAAAATCCAGGGCTCCATCCTTACGTACCAGGCTCAGGTGGTTGGAAGGAAAGTTAGCGAAGTTGTCAATGAGGGCCCTGTTTTCCCGGTGGATTTTTTTGAAAAGTTCCACCGCTTCCTGAGCCCACTCAATCATGGTATCTATGTTGAAAGGCGCTGGAGACTTCAGGAAGTAATCTCTTTCTTCTGGGGTCAGGCTCTTGTTGATGCCACCGGGAATGGCGCCGGTGCCGTGGATTTTCTTTCCAGCTGTGGCTTTTATGATTTCCTGTCCAAACTTTCTGAGCAGGACTCCTTTGACGGCGAGGTCTTTATGCGTTTTAGCTACGCCGATAATATTTCTCACCGTGGGGTCAGCATCAAAGCCAAAGAGCAGGTCAGGAGAGGCTAAATGGAAGAAATGAAGGGCATGAGATTGAAGCATCTGGCCGTAATGCATCAGCCGCCGCATCTTCTCGGCCGTGGGGGGAAGTTTTTCCGGGCCAACGCCAACGATTAAGTCCATGGCTTTGGCGCCGGCCAGGTGATGGCTGACCGGACAGATGCCGCACAGACGCTGGACCAGCACCGGGATTTCCCAGTAAGGCCGGCCCTGGACAAACCGCTCAAATCCGCGAAATTCCACTACATGAAAGCGAGCCTGAGCAATCTGGCCTTGGTCGTCAAGGTGGATGGTAACTTTACCGTGTCCTTCAACTCTGGTTACTGGTTCTATGGTAATTTTCTTGGGCATTTTTTTCATCCTTCAATCATATTTTACCAGCTGATAATCGAGCTTCAAAGAACGCCCCTGAATAAGAGCGGTTAAGGCTTCCCAGATGAGGTCGGCATTGGGCGGACAACCGGGCAGGAAATAATCTATTTTTACGATTTCGTGACAGGGGTAAACTCGATTTAAGAGAAGCGGTAATTCTTCATCGTCGGGGATGAGGCGATCTTCGGGAGCCACTGTGGGAGAGTTCAGGTAAGCTTCTTCCAGACATTCCCGGAGCGGGATGGTGTTGCGCATGGCTGGCAGGCCGCCCATGATAGCGCATTCACCCACGGAAATTAAAATCCGGCAATTTTTTCTGAAAGCACGAAGAACTTCCACGTTTTCTGCGTTGCAGCAACCTCCTTCTATCAGGCCGATGTCCACCGGCCGGGAAAAATTCTTTAGGTCATCTATGGGTGATTTATCAAACTCAACCAGTTCTATTAAATCCAGAATCCTTTCATCAATGTCCAGTATGGACATATGGCAGCCGAAACAACCGGCTAAGGACGCAGTGGCAATTACTGGTTTACTCATTTTTTACCTCTTCGCTTTTTTCTTCTATCTCACTGCCAATTGGTTTGGAGTCATATTTGCGTTTTCCGATTGGCACCCTGAAACCAACTTCCTTCTTGAGGATGGCACCCACCGGGCAGATGTCCATGGCTTTCCGGGTTTGTTCTTCGCTCATCCTGGCTGCCAGTTTTCGGTCCACGTTGAGACGCACCTGGCCAGAGCGATTCTTCATGGCAAAAATTTTCCGGCCATCTTTGGTTTCTATGGCTCTGATGCAGCGCCGGCACTGGACACAGCGGTTATGCTCCAGCAGGAATTTAGGGAAGGCTTCTATGTCTTTTTTGGGAAAAAGGTAGGGGAACTGAGGCACCATAATCTGATACCGGTAGGCCAGGGCCTGAAGTTCACAGTTGCCGCTCTTTTCACAGGCCGGGCAGAAATGGTTGCCTTCGACAAAGAGCATTTCAATGATGGCCTTCCTATAGTCTTCAACTTCAGGAACGGCATTTTCGATAACCATTCCTTCAGTGACCGGCTGAGTGCAGGCAGCCATCCACCGGCCGTTGACCCGCACCGAACAGATGCGGCAGCTGCCCACCGGTTTAAGCCCTTCGAAGTGGCAGAGGATGGGGATGTAAATACCGTTTTCTCTGGCTGCTTCGTAGATGGTTTGACCTCGCCGCCCCTGGCATTCTTTCCCGTCTATGGAAAATTTTATAACCTCAGACATGGTCAGTTTCCTCCTGGAATTTTCTTCCGGTCAGCTCACAGGCTTCAGCTACGGCCTGACCCAGGTCAAATTCTGGGATAAAATCAATTTCTCTGTTGATTCGACTTTCGTAGAGCTCTCTGAAATTGGTTAAGGTGGTTAAAATCGGGTTGGGTGAAGTCTGGCCCAGGCCGCAGCGGCTGGTACTTTTTATGATTTTACCCCAGGCTTCTATTTCTCTAAGGTCCTGACTGGTGCCCTTGCCCGAAATTATTTTCTCAAATTTTTTCTTCAGCAAAACATTACCGGCCCGGCAGGGCACACACCAGCCGCAGCTTTCTTCAATGAAGAAATCAAGAAAATTGCGGACCACAGCGAAAAGGTCACGGCTTTTGTTGAAGATGATTATAGAACCGCCGGTGGCTAAGTCTGAGTAGCAAATTTTGCGGTTGAAGCCGGCTTCAGAGATGCAGTTTCCAGAAGGACCTCCTACCTGAACAGCCAGGGTGTCTCTGGCTCCGACCATCTCTAGCAGTTCTTTTAGGGTCAGGCCGAATTCTACTTCGTAAATCCCGGGCTTTTCGCAATCCCCGGAAATGCTGAGCACTTTGGTACCGGCAGAAACCGGTGTGCCCATGGAGCGGAACCAGCTGGCTCCACGAATGATAATCTGGGTAGCAGCGGCCAGTGTTTCCACGTTGTTCACTGTAGTTGGCTGGTTGAGGTAACCTTTCTGCACCGGGAAGGGAGGACGGTCTCTGGGCTCCCCGCGCTTTCCTTCGGCTGATTCAATCAGAGCTGATTCTTCGCCGCAGACATAGGCACCGGCGCCCATTTTTATTTCTATGTCAAAATCAAAGCCTTTTCCGGCTATGTTTTTGCCGAGAATTCCTTCCTCCCGCATTTTTTGCAGGACATATTCAAGATAATTTTTGAGGTATGTGTACTCGTGTCTGAGGTAGAGAAGACCAAGTTTAGCATCCACGGCGTAGCCAGCTATGGCCATGCCCTCAAAGACCATCTGGGGCCTTTCGGTCAGGATGACCCGGTCCTTGAAGGTTCCAGGTTCACCCTCGTCGGCGTTACAGACAACGTAATGTTCATCGCTTTTTTCTTTGCGGCAGAATTCCCATTTAAGCCCGGTTGGAAAGCCAGCGCCACCACGTCCGAGCAGGTTGGCTTTTTTTACTTCTTCAATGACTTCTTCAGGTGTCATTTCCAGAGCTTTTCTGAGGGCCTGGCCGGGGTTGTAATCACCAAAAACGACCGGGCCAGGTTTTCTGATGTTGTTCTTAACCATGGCCCGCACCAGCTCGTGACCGTTGGCGCCGTCACCAAATTCTTCAACCATTTCCTGAACTGGCCTGCCTTCTCGCATCAAGGCCACTATTTTCTTTACTTTTTCCGGCGTCAGTCGAGTGAAAATCACCTCGTTGATAATAGCTGCAGGCTCCTGGTCGTTCATTCCTATACAGGAAGTTTCCTGCAGGGTTATCAATCCGTCAGGCGAGGTCTGTCCGAAGCCACAGCCGGCTTCTTTTTCAAAGGTTCTAGCCACCTCTTCTTTTCCAGCCATTTCTGAGGTGATGGAGTTGTTGAGGTAAACCACATATTTCCCTGGTTTTTGAGGGTTCAGGAAGTGATAAAAGGTAATGACACCTTCCACTTCAGCCCGGGAAAGTTTGAGGCTGCGGGCTATCTTGTCAATAGCTTCATCAGGGATAAAACCTTCTGCGGTCTGAATATCTTTAAGAATAGCCAGCAATCTAGTCCTGTTCTGACCATGTTTTTGCAGTATTTTATTTATTAAGTCCATATCAGACCCCTGCATAAAATTAGAACTATTTATATCATAAATGATGGTTTTCTAAAAGACTTGTCTTGTTAATTCATCACTTATTATTTATAATTCAAGCATGAAAATTGACCTGGAACATATCTGTCGTCTGGCCCACCTGGAGCTAAGCGAAGAAGAAAAGGGATATCTATCGGTTCAGATGGAGAAAATTTTAGACTGGGTGGGCGAGCTGGCCAGGCTAGAAACAACCGAGGAGGGAAAATTCAGCCCGGTCGATTTTAGCCTTCGACTGGAAGCCGACTGCATTGAGCCTTCTCTGCCCCGGGAGGAAGTTTTGAGAATGGCCCCGGAGAAAGAAGGCGATTTTATAAAAGTGCCGAAGGTGCTGGTGGGAAAATGAGACTGGTTGAGCTCGGACTGAAGGAATCGGTGGACCTGGTCCAGAAAGGCCAGCTTAAAGCGGAAGAGATCGTTGAAGCTCACATAAAGCATATTGAGGATGTAGATTCAGAAATAAAAGCCTTTCTGACCTTTTGTTTTGAACAGGCCAGAGAAAGGGCTCATCGGATTGACCTGAAAAAAGAAAAGGGCCGACTGAGCGGAGCGGTTATAGCTGTAAAGGATAATATTGTAACCAGGGGAATAAGAACTACCTGCGGTTCCAGAATCCTGGAAAATTTTATACCACCTTACAGTGCCACTGTGGTGGAAAGACTCGAGGCGGAAGATGCCATAATAATCGGCAAAACTAACCTGGATGAGTTTGCCATGGGCTCTTCCACTGAGAACTCAGCCTTTTTCCCGACTCGAAACCCCTGGGATCTGGAGAGAGTCCCTGGAGGCTCAAGTGGGGGGTCGGCAGCCGCGGTGGCCGCGTTTGAAGCAATGGCGGCGCTTGGTTCTGATACGGGTGGTTCGGTCCGCCAGCCAGCTGCTTTCTGTGGAGTAGTAGGACTTAAGCCCACCTATGGTCGGGTGTCAAGGTATGGTTTGGTGGCTTTTGCTTCTTCCCTTGACCAGGTCGGAACTTTTGCCAGAACAGTGGAAGACTGCGCTCTGGTAACCACGGTCATAGCTGGTTTTGACCCCAGGGATTCTACCTCGGCTCAGGTGCCGGTTCCCGATTATGCGGCCGGGCTCGGGAAATCCTACAACCGAATTAAAGTTGGGGTGCTATCCGAATCATCTCTTAAAGGAATTAAGCCCGAAGTTGCCGAAAATTATCATCAGGTTATTTCTGCAATCAGGGGGCTCGGGCTGGAAATTGAGGCTGTAACTTTTCCTTCTTGGGAAGTGGCTTTACCCTGTTATTACATTATTGCCCCATCGGAAGCCAGCTCTAACCTGGCCAGGTATGATGGTGTCCGCTATGGTTTTAGAGCCAGGGCTAAAGACCTATCGGAGATGTATCTCAAGACCCGAACCCAGGGCTTTGGCAGTGAGGTAAAAAGGAGGATTCTGCTTGGAACTTTTGCCTTAAGTTCGGGCTATTATGACGCCTATTACGCTAAGGCGGCTCGAGCCCGCCAGGCTATCACCGCTGAGCTAATGCAGGCTTTTTCTTGTGTTGATTTTATAATTACCCCGACTACACCAGAGGCAGCTTTTAAATTGGGAGAAAAACAAGATCCCATTTCCATGTATCTTCAGGATTATTTTACGGTGGCTGCCAGCCTGGCTGGTTTCCCTGGCCTTTCCCTTCCCTGCGGTCTGACCCGTTCTGGTCTGCCGCTCGGGCTACAGATTTTAGCCAGGCCTTTTTTCGAACAGGACTTGTTTGATTTTGCTTTTTTACTTGAAAAAAAACTTGATTTCAAAAATAATAGAAGTGTACTATTAACCAGAGGAAGGAGGAAGAATGAAAATTAGAAGCCTTTGGTTGTTTGGTCTAATCATGATTATGGTTCTAATCTATGCTGGCTGTGCTCCGGCTCCTGAAAAATCCCTGCTGGATAAATACTTTCATGCCCTGTCGATGAACGACAATCAGACTATGGCTGCCATGGCTTTAGAACCACTGGCCATTGATTATGTAAGCTACCGGATTGAAAGTATCGGTCAGGAACAGGTAGAGCCGGCTCCCCTGCCAGAACTGGCTAAGAAAGAAGCTGAAGCCAAAAAGCGGATGGATGACAATGTTGGTCCTGTGGTCGAAGCTAAAGATGCTCTGGATGCTGCCAAGGACGACCTGGACAATGCCAGAACGGCTGCGGCCAGAGCCACCTTAAAGAAAAAGGTGGAACAGCTTCAGGCTGCTTATGATGAAAAGTATAATGCCTACAAAGAATTGCAAAGGCAATACAACGAGGCCAAAGAAGCTACTGCTAAGGAAGAGGAAATGACTTTATTCTCCCTGGGGCTTAAGAGCCTGCCCGGAGTCAGGGAGATGACGGGAAATGTCCATATCAAAGATGTGGTCATCAGCGTCAAGACCAAAACTGGAGCCGAAAAGAAATACAGGGTAATAATGAAAAAGTACACCCTCAAGGATGAAGCTTCGGGTCGGGCTTTTAATGGCCAGTGGAAAATATTGAGGTTTGTGCCTGTAAGCTGAAGTCAACCAGCTTCTGAATTTCGACTTAAAAGTTAGTTAACCTTATTGACATTTTGTGATTTTCAGCTATAAATAATTTTTCATGCGGCTTGGAAAAGGGGCCGTTAGCTCAGAGGGAGAGCACCGGCCTTTTAAGCCGGGTGTCGCTGGTTCGAGTCCAGCACGGCTCATTTGCGCCCCTGTCGTCTAGCCCGGCCTAGGACATCGCCCTTTCAAGGCGGCAACACGGGTTCGAATCCCGTCGGGGGCGCTTATTTTTTTTCGTTTTTCTTCTTGGTTTTGCTGGTTAACTGGTTAGGTGACAGGATGATGGAAAAGAGCCTATTCAAAAGTAAATGATTTTTTCAGGAAGAGCTCAAGGCAGGTGTCAACCACCCGGGAGTCATAAAGTATTCCCCGATTAGCTTTTATCTCCTCCAGGGCTTTATCCAGGCCAAATGAGGGTCGGTAAGGTCGATGAGAAGACATGGCCTCTACCACATCAGCCACAGCCAATATTTTAGCTTCGGGCAGAATCTGGCCATCCTTGAGTCCCTGAGGATAACCACTGCCATTGACCCGCTCGTGATGCTGCAGGACTATCTGAGCAATGGGCCAGGGAAATTCGATGTTTCTAAGGATATCATAACCGGCCTGGGGATGCGTCTTAATGATAGTGTATTCTAGGTCAGTAAGTTTGGTAGGTTTACTCAGAATTTCGGCCGGCACGTAAATCTTACCAATATCGTGAATTTCTGCAGCAAACCTGATGCCCTCAATCACAGATTCGGGCATCTTGAGTTCTCTGGCAATAGCTTCGGCAATTTTAGCCACCCGCCGCTGGTGGCCGGCAGTATAGGGGTCGCGCATTTCAATGGTGGTGGAAATGGCCTGGATTGTGCCTTCCAGGGTGCGCTTTAGGCGGGCCCAGCTTTCCTGGAGTTCCTGTTCCGCCTTTTTCCTGACTGTTATGTCTCTGAAAACTATGATCTTGCCCCCGCTCTTATCCTTTTCTCCAGACAGGGAAGTTAAGCTCAGCTCAATCGGAATTTCCTGGGCTCTTCTGGAAATGAGGGTTGATTCAGACGTTTCAGAAAGACCTGAAAGATGGTTCCCAATGGCTTTTCCCTTGAGCTGGAAAACTTTTTCCAGCTCCTGACCTAAGGCTTCAATTTCTGACCAGCCGGTAATTTTCTGGGCTGCCAGGTTGATAAAATCCACCCTTCCCTGTGGGTTAATCACTATTATGCCGTTATCGATACTCCTGAGGATGGTTGATAGCCATTGCTCTTTTTCTTTAAGGAGAAGTTGCATCCGGGCCTTGTAAAGGGCTGTTTCTATAGTTAGTTCCAGCTCTCTTTCTTCAAAAGGTTTGATCAGGTAGCCAAATGGCTCAGTCAGCTTAGCTCTTTCAAAAGTCAGGTCATCAGCAAAAGAGGTGATGTAAACTACAGGGATGTTGTGCTCTTCCCAGAGGACTGAAGCCACAGCGATACCATCAACATTTCCCTTGAGAACGATGTCCAGTAAAGCCAGGTCAGGCTTTTTTCGGGCGATGCTGTGGAGAACGGCTTCTCCAGTCTGAACCACGTCGGTTACTTCATAACCCAGAGTTCTGACCATGTTGTAGAGGTCGCGGGCTACCAGATTTTCGTCTTCGACTATAAGAAGGCGAGCCTTGCTCATGATGGTTATTTGGTTTCTTTTATTTTATTATACACGTGTTAATCATCCTGACAAAATTAATTTTTCCCATACACTTTATTATTGTCTCTATCATTTTCTCCGGCCGGAAAGGAAACAATAGCTGTTGTTCCCCGACCCAATTGGGCCTTAAGATTGAATTTTCCTCCAAGTTGAGTTGCCAGCAGATTGACTATCTCCAGACCGAAGCGGTTTTGAACCGGGGGTTGAAAGCCCCGGCCGTCATCAGTCACCTGGAGCAGAAAATCAGGTCCTTTCCGGAGAAACGAGACTTCTATTCTGCCTTTCTGCCCCGGGGAGAAAGCGTGTTGAAGGCTGTTGGTGACCAGCTCAGTAAGAATTAGACCTAAAGGAATGGCCAGGTCAACCGTTAAAGGAGGACTTTCGATTGAAAGAGAATATGACAGCCCGGCACTCTGAACACTGAAAATTTGAAAGAGATGAATCAGCAGGTGTTCAGCGTACTCGCGAAAATCGATGGAAGCCAGGTCCTTTTCACGATAGAGCCTCTCATGAACCAGGGCCATTGAATGGATGCGGTTCTGACACTCTCTGAGTGCAGTTCGGGCTTCGGGGTCTTTCAAATAGCCAGCCTGGAGGTTGAGCAACGAGGAAATTATCTGCATGTTGTTTTTAACCCGATGGTGGACCTCTTTCAGGAGAATTTCTTTTTCTCTGAGAGAAGCTTTAAGAGCATCTTCAGCTTTTTTCCGGTCGCTGATGTCCCGGGCGTATTCAATTACACCTTTAAGCTGTCCTGTTTTATTGTCAATGAGAGGAAAAGCAAAAAGCTCTAACCAGCCGGTTATCTCTCCTCCCGGCCCGATTTTGGGCACAGTATCATTGGCCGGGGCTTTGGTTTTCAAGGTTCTCAGGCTCGGACAGGGGTGGCAGTAGCTGTTGCGGCCATGGTAGGCGAGATGACACTTTTTACCCACCAAAGGCATGGCGTGGGCATACCATTTTTCCATAGCCGGGTTGACCTGAATGATATTAAGTTCGAGGTCAAGGATGGAGATTCCATCCTGAATGGAGGCAAAAGAATCAATCAGAAGCTTTTCTGTTTCTCGCCTTTGTTCTTCAGCCAGGTTCTTCTTGATGACCAGAGCCGACTGGTTGGCCACGAAAGTTAAAAGTTGAAGATGCTTCTGGTTATATCGAACTCCTTCCGTGTAGCTTTGAACTACCATCACCCCGAATATTTCATCACGGTATTTTAGAGGGACTCCAAGCCAGTCCACAGAGGGGGCTCCGATGGACTGAACTTTCCCTTCAGCTTCCAGACGGTTGAAAACTTCAGGCGAAGCCAGAAGAGGGGCTCCGGTCTTCAGTACATACTCGGTTAAGCCTTTTCCCGGTGGATGAGGCAGGGGCGGCTGGTCATATTCATCAACGAAATAAGGGAAAGAAATTAATCCGGTTTTCTGGTCATAAAGGGCAATGTAAAAGTTTTCAGCCGGGAGAAGTTTTTTTATAATTCCATGAATGGATCTGAGCAACTCAACCAGGTTGTCAGTTTCCACGCTCAACCTGGAAATCTCATAAAGAGCTTGTTCCAGCCTTTTATCCGGGCTGGTTTCAATGATCGGGTTAAGCACACCTAGCCGGTATTCCTTCGCTTCAGGCTTAACCCTTAACTTCAGGGACTGGTCCGTGACTTCTAGATAATCCTCGCTTCCAGTTTTAAGCCTGTAGCTAATGATAGCTTTATCATTTCTGGATGCTTTTGCTATTGACCAATCCGCCCGGGAGCGGTCGTCTGGATGGATTCTATCCAGCCATTTCCTGTAATCAAGCCAGCCAGCAGAGGCTTCTTTCAGGCCGATTAAAGAAATAAGGTCTTCCGACAGGCTGATTTTCTTATCGGTAAGGTCCAGAATATAAAAATAAATTTTTTGGTTCTGATTTGGTTCAGAACTCAATTTTTCTACTCCATCCAGGCTATTGTTACAATATTATAAAAAAAATTTTTTGTAGTAAACAATTTTTTCTGGATGGCTTAGAGTTCTGAAAAAAGTTTGACCTGATTTCTGCCTGCTTCTTTGGCAGTGTATAGAGCCAGGTCGGCTTTCTTCAGTAGGTCTTCCGGCCCTTCGGCATCGTCAGGGAAAATGGCCAGGCCCAGGCTGGCCGTAACTTTTATGGGCTTACTTTCTATGGTCAGCGGCTGGTTGAAAGAATGTATGATTCGTTGGGCTACCTGGAATCCGCCTTCTTCTGAGTTGAGTTCGCTGAGCAGGACGGTGAACTCGTCTCCACCGAAACGGGCCAGAGTATCTACCTTCCTGACCTGTTCTTTTAGTCTTTTGCCGGCTTCAATCAGCACCAGGTCTCCAAAGGAGTGGCCGTAGGTGTCGTTTATCAGCTTAAAAAAATCCAGGTCCAGCATTATAAGACCCACCTTCAGGTTTTTTCTCCTGGCTTGCTCCAGGCTTATTTTCAACCGGTCATTGAAAAGCATTCTGTTAGGAAGGCCGGTCAGGGCGTCATGAATGGCCAGATAGCTTAGCCTTTCTTCCTGAATCTTTCTCTGAGTAATGTCCCTGAAGACCAGAACCAGGCCAGCAAGTAGATTGTTTTCGTCCTGAATAACTGAACTTTTGAGTTCAACCGGGAGGTTGCCGGAATTTCTTACCAGATAGAAATCCTGGTCAGCAGAAAAACCCAGTTTAAGCCTTTCCAGATCAAGCCCTTCGATTTTTCCGGTCAGTCCTTCTCTCACCAGGAAGATTTCTTCAAGGCGCCGGCCTTTGACTTCAGTCAGAGTCTTTTCCAGTAATTTTTCGCCAACCGGGTTAAGGAAATTGACAAAACCTTCGGCGTCTGTAGAAAGTACACCGTCGGTGATGCTGGTCAGGATGGCATTCAACCAGCGGCGCTGCTCGCGGTTTTTGATTTCCACCTGGTGTTTGTAAAGGGCCAGCTCTATGGCCACCAGGAGTTCTTTTTCTTCAAAGGGTTTTAGCAGGTATCCAAATGGTTCAGCCGAAGTTGCCTTAATCAGGGTATCCTCGTCAGCATAAGCTGTCAGATAGACCACCGGGATGGAAAATTTATTCCAGATTATAGAAGCAGCTTCAATTCCGTTCATCTCACCTTTAAGTCTGATATCCATCAGCACTAAGTCAGGCGAGCTCTGTTTGACCTTCTCCAGGGCCAGTTCGGCGCTTTCTACCACTCCGGCTGATTGATAGCCGAGGTTTTTAACCATTTGTTCAATGTGGCGAGAGATGAGCAGTTCGTCTTCGACAATCAGTATAGCTTTACCCTTCATTTTTTTTCTTTGTTGATTACCCTTCTTCTCAGCAGGCCGGTCTTCTTGTGAAGGAAGTGGTGGGCGGTACTGGGTTCGAACCAGTGACCTCCGGTTTGTAAGACCGACACTCTGCCTCTGAGCTAACCGCCCTTGGTCTAACTTACCACTAAGTTATGAGAAATAAATGTCTTTGTCAAGACAGGGCTGCCCGGAAACTCAGCATGGGACTGCTGAATAATCAAGGCCAGTTTTTAGGGGACTGGGGTCTTGTTGACATAAATAGCCTGATATGTTAAATTTAACATCCTATTTTTATCCCCCGGAAAGGTGACGACAAATGTATGCAGTTATCAAATCAGGTGGAAAGCAGTATCGAGTTAAGGAAGGAGATATCCTTTCGGTTGAAAAGCTCGAGGCTGAGAAAGGTCAGGTTGTGGATTTTGACCAGGTCCTTCTGGTGGAAGATGGAGATAAAATTCAGGTTGGGACTCCCTGCCTGACAGGAGCCCTGGTCAGAGCTGAAGTCCTTGAGACTTACAAAGACGATAAAGTTATAGTTTTCAAGAAGAAAAGACGAAAGGGGTATCGACGTAAAAAGGGTCATCGCCAGTTGTTGACCAAAGTCAGGATAACCGGTATTTACCCGGAAGGAAGCCAGGCGGTTGTCGGGGAGAAAACCGAAGAGAAAAAAGAAACTAAAGCAGCCCCCAAGAAAACCAGAAAGAAAGAAGCAGCTAAAACGGGGGAAAAGCTGACTGCATCTAAAACTACTAAACCCAGAAAGACCGACAAGAAAAGCAGCGGAAAAACTGCTAAGGAGGAATGACCATGGCTGGGAAAAGGTCAGGAGTTAATGGAAGAGATTCCAATCCCAAGTACCTGGGAGTGAAAAGATACGGCGGCCAGCTGGTCAATGCCGGCTCAATTCTGGTTCGTCAGCGCGGGACGCCTTTCAAACCGGGAAAGAACGTCGGCCGCGGCAGCGATGATACCCTCTTTGCTCTGGTCAGGGGCATAGTCAAATTCGAGGATAAAGGAAGGATGGGCAAGTTTGTCTCGGTTATTCCGGTGGAGGAAACAGCCGAGACCGCCTCTTAAAATGGGAGCGACTCCCGAATTTGGTTTTCTCTTTTCGTTTGAAAGGAAAATCCTAGTTTGTTGTGGTTTTTCCCCATCCTTAATAATTTTCTTGCAAAGGGACGGCTTTGTTTATTGACCAGGTCCGGATAATTGTAATTGCCGGTAAGGGGGGCGATGGTTGTGTCAGCTTCCGTCGAGAGTATCGAGTTCCCAAAGGTGGCCCTGATGGTGGGCGCGGAGGCGACGGCGGCCATGTTTATCTGGTCAGCGACTCCAACCTCAACACTCTGGCCTACTTTCGTTATCATCCGATAAACAAAGCTAAGAAAGGAGCCCCCGGCCAGGGTTCTAACAGACAGGGGAAAAGAGGAAAAGACCTTTACCTGAAAGTGCCGGTGGGTACGGTGGTCAAGGATGCGGTGACCGGTGAAGTTCTTTATGATTTTCTTAAACCTGGCGAGGTTTTTCTGGCAGCTCGAGGAGGTCGGGGAGGAAGAGGCAATGCTTCATTTGCTACTCCTACCCATCAAACTCCCAGGGAGTTTGAAAAGGGTAAGCCAGGAGAAGAAAAAGAGCTTATCCTGGAGCTCAAACTAATAGCCGATGTCGGTCTGGTGGGTTTCCCGAACACCGGAAAATCAACTCTAATTTCCAGAATTTCAGCGGCTAAACCACTAATTGCAGATTATCCTTTTACCACTTTGACTCCCAACCTTGGAGTAGTGGATGTGGGGGAGGAAATAAGCTTCGTCGTGGCCGATATTCCCGGCCTGATCGAAGGGGCCCATCAGGGGCACGGACTGGGTATCCAGTTTCTGCGGCATGTGGAAAGAACCAGAGTACTGGTGCATTTAATTGATGTTTCCCCCTACTCGGGTCGGGACCCGGTCCGCGATTACCAGGTTATTCAGAATGAGCTTAAAGCTTTCAATCCTGAACTTCTTAGAAGAAAGCAGGTGATAGTAGCTAATAAAATCGACCTGATCGGTGATGACCGGAAACGTCTGACTGCGGTAAAAAGACTGGCTGTTAGAGAAAAAAAACCTTTTATGGCCATTTCGGCCAAGACAGGTGAAGGGGTAAAAAAACTGGTGGGACTTCTGGCCAGTCTGCTTGAGGAATTAAAAGAGAATGAAAAGAATGACCCTGCTGGTCGAACAGATGGAGATAAAAAATGAAACGTCTGACCGGGCTGTTTGGAGGAACCTTCAATCCTATTCACAACGGCCATCTCCAGGCAGCCGAAGCTGTGATGGCGGCTCTGCCTCTGGACCGCATTCTGTTTATCCCGGCTTACATTCCGCCTCATAAAAGTTCTCAAGAGGTGGCTCCGGTTGAGCACCGTCTCAGACTGGTGGAGATTGCCTGTCAGGGGAAGGAAAGGTTTCAGGTTTCAGATATCGAGGCCAGAAGGCCTGGTCCGTCTTATTCAATAATCACCCTGCACCGACTTAAAGAAATTTATCCTGAAGATAAATTTTTTTTCATAGTGGGGTCGGACGCTTTTCTGGAAATAGATACCTGGAAAGATTATGATCAGCTCTTTAGAGAATGTTCTTTTGTGGTTGTCAGTCGACCAGGATTCGGGTTAGAATTGTTGAGTAAGGTGCTTGACAAAATAAAGCCTGAGAAGGTGATTGACCTGAAGATAGTCGGGCAACTGGGCCAGAATCAGCTCCTGTCCGGCGGTCTTTTTCTTCTTGAGGCCTTGACTTCGGATATTTCTTCCACCGAAATCAGAAGGCGGGTGCGGACTGGCCTTAGCATTAGAGGACTGGTACCTGAAGGTGTGGAAGACTACATTCAAAAAAACAATCTTTATCGTTGAGGTTAAGATGACTGAATTCCAAAAGAACGCCAGAAAATTTAGCAAACGAAATCTGCCCAGAGCCGTAAAGCTTTTAATTAAAGTCAGTCTGGCCAAAAAAGCTGAAGACCTGTGTGTCCTGGACCTGAGAGAGTTAACCAGCTTTACCGATTTTTTTATCATCATGCATGGTAATTCATCAAGACAGAACGTAGCCATTTATGAGAGCATTGAAGAGGAACTGGCTAAAGAGAAGATAAAGCCATTCGGGGTTGAAGGTCTGGAAACTGCCGAGTGGATTCTGCTGGACTACGGGGATTTTGTGGTTCACATTTTTTCCAGAAGGGCCAGGGATTTTTACTCTCTGGAAAAACTCTGGGCTGACGCTCCCCGGTTGGATTATTAAAAATATTAGAAAACTGTCAAATTTTTCTTGACATTTGTCTCACAAAAATTTATCTAATTAAAACCTGATTAGATGGAAATAATTTTCTTGTGGCCAGGAAAGACAAAAAATCGTTACCTCAGATTTTTACAGGAAGATTATTTAGCCAAGATAAAACTCCTGTCCCGGGTCAATCTGGTGGAGACGGCTGCGGCCAAAGGATTAGATGAAAAACATCCGGAACTGATTATGGAAAAAGAAGCCCGGGGTCTTGAAAAATATCTCAAGGATGGCTATATTATCTGCCTTTCAGATAAAGGAAAGGAGCTGACCTCAGAGGAATTGGCCCGGCTGATTGAGCAGCAAGCGGCGATTTCTTCGAGGAACCTCATATTTTTGGTGGGAGGTTTTCTGGGGCTGGCGCCCCGGCTGATGGCCAAAGCCGATTTGAAGCTGTCGCTATCCCGGATGACTTTTTCCCATGAACTGGCCAGGGTAGTCTTGCTGGAGCAGGTCTACCGGGCTTTGAGTTTAATCAAAGGATACTCATATCCAAAATGAGAGGGGGTTAAATGCCTGCAAAACTCAAGCTAAGTAAAAAAGAAAAAGAAGAATTCAAAAAGCTGCTACTGGACAGGAAAAACAGCATAATCAAGAAGCTCAGCCAGTTTTACAATGAAAGCAAAGAAATTGAGACCAGTACCGCTCTGGACCTGGTGGATAAGGCTGAGACTTCCTACACCAAAGAATTTTTGCTAGGTCTGACTGATAGCGAGCGGGATCAGTTGGCTTTGATTGACCAGGCGCTGGAAAGACTGGAAAAAGATGAGTTTGGCCTGTGTTTAATCTGTCATAAGGAAATTAGTCAGAAGAGATTAAAAATAATCCCCTGGGCACCCTATTGTATTGATTGCCAGGAAAAAAAGGAGGGAGAAACCCGGTTAAAGTGAAATTCCGGGAAAAATTAAACTGGATTTTGCATCCACTGTTAACGGTAATTTTCCCTTCATTCTGCCGGCTCTGTCAGCAGCCATTACTGAAGCCAGCTGAAAAGCAGGTTTGCTCTGGTTGTCTGGAAAAACTGGAAATTCATCATGGGTCTTGCTGTCCGATTTGTGGCCGTTTTTATTACTACTCAGATAAAGAAGCTGGGTGGCCATGCGGGGATTGCCTCAAAGAACCGCCGCCGTTCGCCAGGCACTGCTCTCTGGGGCCTTACTCCGGTCGGCTGAAGGAGGCGGTTATTCTTTTTAAGTATAGAGGCAACGAAGGACTGGCCCGGCCCTTAGCCTTTGTTCTTTATAAAGAGCTGCTAAGGAGCAATTTATTGGCGGGAGTGGAATTGATAGTCCCGGTACCCCTCCATCGAAAAAGAGAAAAGGCCAGAGGCTTTAACCAGGCTGAGCTTCTGGCCAGGGAATTAGGAAAATTCTGCGGAATTCCAGTAGAGACAAGGGCCCTGTTAAAAATTAAAAACACTCCGGCCCAGGTCTCTCTGGAAGCGGAAAGCCGGAAGCTGAACCTGCAGGAGGCTTTCCTTGCAAAAAAGCCAGAAAGAATTGCGGACAGGGTAATCCTGCTGGTTGACGATGTTTATACCACCGGCTCAACACTTAAGGAATGCTCGGCTGTACTTCTTAAGGCCGGGGCCAGAGAAGTGAGAGCTGTAACTCTGGCCAGGGCCTGAAAATAAAAAACCCCGTCCGGTGGGGACGGGGTTTGAAGGTCTTTGCTGGAGATTTACTTTGAATTCTTTTCGCCGGATTTCTCGGCCGCTTGAGGTTTCAGGATTTTGACCTTGCGTGGCTTGACCTCAGGTTTTTTGGGCATATGGACCTTGAGCAGCCCGTTTTCGTACTCAGCGCTGATTTTGTCCTGGTCTATGTAATTCGGCAGGCTAAATGACCGGTAGAAAGAGCCATAAGCCCTTTCAATCCGGTGATAATTCTCTTCCCTGGTCTCCTTTTCAAACTTCCTTTCACCTTTCAGAGTCAGGGTATTATCTTCTATCTTGATTTCTACATCTTTTTCGTCCACTCCAGGAAGCTCAGCGGTCAGCACCAGCTCGTTTTCAGTTTCGTAGATGTCAACCGCGGGAGACCAGGTACTCTGAATTATCTCTGAATCTTCCGTTCTCGGAGAAGAAACGATATCCTCAAACAGCCGATTCATCCGGTCACGGAGAATCATTAAGTCCCGGAAAGGATCCCATTTGGTGATGGCCATCGTTTCACCTCCTAATTAAATTTTTTAGTCCAATATTAATATATATGTTGAGTATCTTTTTGTCAAGTATTTTTTAAAAAAATTATTTTCCCTCTATCAATAGAGTGGCTTCTCCCTTGAATTTTCCTTCAGTCAGGTCTCTTAAGAGGTTTTCAAGGCTGCCTCGGATAAATTCTTCGTGAACTTTAGTCAGTTCTCTGGCCAGAACAGCTCTTCTTGGCCCGAATACTTCATAGGCCAGGGTTATAAATTCCCTGACTCTTCTCATTGGAAGAAAAAATACCATGGTACCTTCCTCATCAGCCAGCCTGGTGAGAAAATTTTTAAGAGCTCCTTTCTTAGGGGGAGGAAAGCCTACAAAAAGTATCCGGCTGGTGGGGAGACCAGAAGCGGAGAGGGCGGCCGTCAGGGCACTGGGTCCGGGGACGGGGATGACCTGAATTCCCTGTTTTATGGCTTCTCTGATAAGAGGAAAACCGGGGTCTGAAATTCCCGGAGTTCCGGCATCTGAGACCAGTGCCACATCCTGCCCGGAATTAAGCAAGCTCATAATTTCGGGTATTTTCTGGTGCTCCCGGGGTTTAAAATAGGAGATAAGCCGCTTTTTCAGGTTGTAAGTGTTGAGAAGTTTCAAGGTCTGGCGGGTATCTTCGCAGGCTATGGCCTCCACCTCTTTAAGGATTTTAATAGCCCTCAAGGTGATGTCTTCCAGATTACCGATCGGGGTGGCCACCACAAAAAGGCGTCCCTTAGGTTTCATTACCTTTACTTATCCCAGTCGTAAGGATAAAGAAAATCATGCCCTATAGTCCGGCTTGATATCTTAGCTATCGGGGGCATTTTCCTCTTAAACTCGGACTTTTTTATCATCTCAATTATCCTTCTGACTCTGGTCTGGTCGAACCCTTCAGCCACTACTTCCTCAGGCTTTTTTCTTAGGTCCACCAGCCGGTATAGAATCCGGTCCAGTTCGTCGTAAGAAATTCCTATTTCTTCCTCATCGGTCTGCCCCGGCCAGAGTCCGGCGGTCGGTTTTTTCTTGAGGATTTCTTCCGGAAGCCCCAGATGATGTCCCAGAGCCAGGACCTGGGTTTTATACAGGTCTCCCATCGGGTTAATACCACAGGCCATGTCTCCGTGAATAGTACCATAGCCAATCAGCAGCTCGGTTTTGTTGCTGGTGCCAAGAATCAGAGCTTTTTCTCTTGCGGAAAAATCGTAGAGAATGGACATTCTTTCCCTGGCCATCTTATTACCTTTGAGAATAGGGTTATCGGTGGGAAAGAGCGAAAAGTAAGCGTCAATCTGAGGGGAAATATCAATCTTATGCCATTTTATTTTTAAGGTGTTTGCCACCAGCTCAGCATGACGCACCCCTTCTGAATCCAGGTTCTGGTAGGGCATAATCAGAGCCAGAACTTTATCTTCCCCAAGGGCCTCCACTGCCAGAAAAGCACAAACGGAAGAATCAAGGCCCCCCGACAGTCCCAGGACCACTCGGTCGAAACCGGCTTTTTTAGTTTCTTCCCTGATAAAACTGGTCAGTACTTTAACTACAAAAGGGGCGTTAATCTTCATCTTCCTGCCTTATTATTTTTTCCAGAGACCGCCAAATAACTTCTGGACGCTCATCCCTTCGGAAAGGCCAGGATTTTCTGGCCTGGCCGATTTCTTTCAGGTCTATTTCCAGAGTCATAAAAGCTTCTTCCAGGTATGGCAGCCTCTGGATCAGCTTGCCGTAGGGAGAGAAAACGTAGGAACCACCAGCAAAGCAGGCTCCGTCTTCAAAACCCACTCTGTTGCAGTAAACAACAAAGGAGCTGGAGAAAAAAGACACAGCTTCACCCATCAGCTCCCACATCCGGCTGGTTTCAAAGCTCTGAGAGTTATCACCTGAAACCCCGCGGCCTGGAGCGGCCGAGATAACTATTATCAGACCGGCCCCTCCGGCAAAAAGACAGTAGCTTGAGCCGTAATGGAGAAAATCACGGCAGATCAGAAGGCCGGCCCGTCCAAACCTGGTGGGAAAAGTCTTAAACTGCCGTCCACTGGCAAAGAACCGCCCTTCTTCAAACATGCCCGAGGTTGGCAGAAATACCTTTCTGTGAAGGTGGACAATCTGCCCCCCTGAGAGATAAGTGGCCGAATTGTAAACTATTCCCGGATTGTTTGTTCTTTCTTCCACCAACCCGAAAACCAGATCAATATTTTTAGAAGCCTCAAGAAGCTCCAGGAAAATCTCTGAACTATCGGTTCTTATAGCTAACTCCGAGGCCAGGTCTTTCAGCGTATATCCGGTCAGACTGAGCTCGGGGAAAACGATAAGGTCTGCTTCTTGCTCCTGAGCTTTTCTGGCCAGCCTCAGGTGAGTTTCCAGATTTTTTTCCAGGTTTCCCAGGACAGGAGAAATCTGAGCTATGGCTATTTTCATACCTTGAAAATAGCACAAAAAAGGATGTCCTGTCCAACAAGACCGGTAAAGTTGTTCTGGGGGTTGAAAATTTCGGTTTAATTTTATAAATTAATCACGTTGACTGTGGAAAGGGCAGCAATTTGAGTAACATAAACCACATAGGTTATTTCCTAAGGGATATTTTTTTCAATAATAGAAGCGGAAAGCTATCCTTCAAAAGACAGGAGATAGAAAAATATTTCTTCTTCAGTCAAGGTAAACCTTTTCAGGTAAAAACCAACGTTAAGACCGAAAGGCTGGGCGAAATTCTTTTCAAACTGCAGAAGATTCAGGAACAGACCTTTTCCCGGATTGAGGAATATATTCAGCCCAATCAGCCTCTGGGTGAATCACTGAAAAAGGGCGGAGTGATTAAAGAAGCCGATCTGAGAGAAGCCCTGGCCTTTCAGATTCGAGAATCGATTCTGGCGACTTTTGGCTTCTTTGATGCTGAAATTCATTTTCAGGAGAAAAAAGACCTGGAATCACCTGAGGAACTTCCTGCAGTGGACGTGCCTTTTATTATTGACTACGGCCTGCGCCGGATGAAGTACGATGCTTCCATTCAAAAGTTTTTCATTGGGCGGAAGGTGTCTCTGAAAAATATCAGATATTCCTATTTCCTAACTGAAGACGAAAAAGCCCTGCTGGAGCGGTTCTCTTCCGCTCAGGTTATAGACCGAATGTCTGTGCCGGCGCGCTTTTCCAACGAGAGTTTTTATCGCTCGCTTTATCTTTTTTACTGCCTGGATATGATTGAGATAGCTGCTATTGACTCCAGTTTTAAAAAAGACGATTTCGAAAAAGAAGCCAGAAAGAATCTGGAACTAGATGAGCTGGAAGCCAGACTGGAAGAATTAAGAGAAATAAAGTCTCATCTTAAAACTCGTAATTATTACGAATTGCTCGGCGTTTCTCGAATGGCTTCAGAAGAGGAACTAAAAAAGGCCTATTTCAACCTGGCCCGAAAATACCATCCTGACCGATTTAACCAGTCAGGTGCTGACCTGGTTTTGATAAATGAAGTCTTTAATGCTCTTACCACGGCCTACCGAACTCTCAGCGACCCGGCCAGAAGAAAGCAGTATGACCAGCAGCTAATAGCGCCCTCTCAGGAGTCAGCCGAGGACCTGGCTAAGAAAGCCGAGATAAAGTACCGCCAGGGACGGACGCTTTATAACCAGGGAATGTATGAGGAAGCCATCATTTTTCTGGAAGAAGCAATTCGCCTCAAGAAAGCCAGAGCGGATTATTTTCTGCTGCTGGCCATGGCTGAGTCGAAACTTCCGGCTTACAAGAAAAAAGCCGAAGAAGATTTTCTGCGAGCCATAGAAATGGAACCCTGGAATGCTGAAGCTTACCTGGGACTGGGCCTTCTTTACATGAATGAAGGTTTAAAGGTTAAAGCCAGAAAGCAGCTCCAGAAGGCTCTGGAAATAGACCCTGACCATGTTCAGGCTAAGATGGCTCTGGCCGAGCTGGAAAAGGGGGAAAAGAAAACCGGCCTCAAGGCTTTTCTTAACATAAATTTTTCTGACCTTTTTAAGAAAAAAAAGTAGTTCAGCCTTCCCCAAGAAGCTTCAGGAATTCTTTTTCGTTGATTGTTTTTACTCCTAATTCCTGGGCTTTCTCCAGTTTGGAGCCCGGTTCTTCACCCACAACCAGATAATCGGTCTTCTTACTTACTGAAGAAGACACAGTTCCTCCCAGACTTTCGATTTTTTCTTTGGCCTGGTCTCTGGTCATAGAGGAAAGTGTGCCGGTCAGGACAAAGGTTAATCCCTGGAGGGGTCTGGGCCCAGCTTTTTCTGCTTTTTCTTTGAATTTTACTCCTGCAGCTTTTAGCTCTTCGAGCAACTTTCTGTTTTCAGGCTGAGCAAAGAAAAAGACGATACTCCTGGCCACTTTGGGTCCAACATCCTCCAGCTGCTGGAGCTCCTCTTCACTGGCCCTGGCCAGATTATCCAGATCCAGAAACCTTCGTGCCAGAGCTTGAGCCAGCTTTTCTCCCACCTGCCTGATACCAAGGGCAAAAATCAGTCGCCACAGTTCCCGGTTTTTAGATTCTTCAATCTGGTCCAGAAGGTTGCGAGCACTTTTTGGTCCCATCCGCTCCAGCCTGACCAGCTCATCGTACTTAAGGTGGTAAAGGTCTGGTATCTTTTTTACCAGACCGGCTGTGAGGAGCTGGTCCACCAGAGCCTCCCCCAGTCCCTCGATGTTCATGGCTCGGCGGGAGGCAAAATGGAGAATTGACTCCCTGATTCTGGCCGGACAGGAAGGGTTGAGGCAGCGAGAGATAGCCTCACCTTCTTCCTTGTAAACAGCCGAATGACAGACAGGGCAATTTTTGGGCCAGAGGAAAGGCTTTTCTTTCCCGGTTCGTCTTTCTTTCATCACCGAAACCACATGGGGGATGACATCTCCGCTTCTTTCCAGCAGAACATAATCTCCTATCCGGATGTCTTTTCTTTTTAATTCTTCTTCGTTGTGAAGAGTACAGCGGGTTATGGTGGTGCCCGATATCTGAACTGGCTCAAGAATGGCCACTGGAGTCAGAGCTCCGGTCCTCCCTACCTGGACAATAATATCTTTAATTCTGGTGGTGGCCTGCCGGGCCGGGAATTTAAAGGAAATGGCCCAGCGGGGAGATTTAGCCGTGGTTCCGAGAAGCTCTCGCTGTCTGGTTGAGTTGACCTTGACCACCACCCCATCTACGTCATACTCGAGCGAGTCCCGCTTTTCGTTCCATTCTTTCCAGTAGTCTATAACCTCATCCAGAGAGCGGCAGAGACGGGCTTCCGGATTAGTCTTGAACCCCAGCTTTCTGAGCTGCTGGAGATTTTCCCACTGAGTGGGCATTTCCTGGCCGTTGATAAAAATGTAATAAAGGAAAATGTCCAGGTTACGACTGGCCACTTCTCGAGGATCAAGCAGCCGGATAGAACCTGCAGCGGCATTTCGGGGGTTGGCAAAAAGAGGTTCTCCCCGCTCTTCTCTTTCCCGATTGATTTTTTTGAAGGATTCATAAGGCAGGTATACTTCTCCCCGGACTTCAACTTCGTCCTTTAAGGGTATGGTTAGGGGGAGGCTGCGGATGGTTTTAACCTGGGCGGTGACTTCGTCTCCTCGAAATCCATCCCCTCTCGTTACCGCCTGATGGTAGCGGCCGTTCAGGTAGATAATGGACATGCTCAAGCCATCAATTTTGAGCTCAGCCACGTATTCAATTTTTTCCCCCGGCAGCAGTCTCCGGACCCTTTCGTCAAATTCCCTGAGTTCTTCCACATTGTAGCAGTTCTCAATGCTCAGCATGGGGCGTCGGTGTTCGACTGTGGGGAATCCTTCCACTGGTTTTTCCCCCACTCTCTGGGTTGGAGAGTCGGGGGTCAGAAATTCCGGGAAGATTTCTTCCAGTTTTTTAAGCTCGGCCATGAGCTGGTCGAACTCATAATCGGAAATCTGGGGATCGTTATCAACGTAGTATTTTTTCTCGTGATAGAGAATCTGCTCCCTGAGTTCGGCAATTCTTTTTCTGGCTTCTTCCCGCGAAAGTTTCTTTTCCATCCGGCCCCTCCTTGAAAAAGTTTTCCAATGATTATTTTAAGAAAAAAGACAGATGGTGTTAAGTCTGCTTTCGCAGGCGGGGAGAGATTCAAGCTACTGGCTTTATTTACCCAGGCGGCGTTTGGTCTCTTCGACTAACTGATTGAATTTGCTGATGGCCGCATCCTGCTGCTTCTTGAGCTTTTCAATCTCAGCCTGAAGGGCCTCGATTTCGGCCTTCATATCCTGCAGCCGCTTTTTATCTTTTTCCGAAAGCTCCTCTTCACTCTTTCCGCCGAAGCGCTCATTGAAAATCTGGGTTAGCTCTTCCAGTTCTTTAACCTTGCTCTGGATGGCCAGAACTGTTTCGTTATATTTTAGGTCCTTGTTCATAGTGAAGAAAAGACTTTCGGCCATGTTCATGGCCTTCTGGGAGTTGGGGTTGGGCAGGAAAGCTGCTTCGAGGGAGTAGCGGACGGCTTCGTTGACCACTGAGGGGTCGGTTTTGGCTTTGTTGGCCAGGATAACGGCAATGGAGAATGCTACCTCGCCGGTTTTTTTCTTGGCGTAGGCTTCTTTCAGTAAAACCAGAGCTTCGTCATTTTTCCCTAAACGATTTAGGAGCTGTCCCAGAACCAGAGCGTCATTGGGGTCTTTGGTCTGGTTATAAACAGACCGGTAAACTTTTTCAGCCTCGGAAAGATTTTTAGCCTCGGCCAGTTCTTTGGCCATCTTTCTGATCGAGACCATAATCTTGGGGTCTTTACTCATAGAATAAGCTGAAAGATAAGCCTCAACTGCAGCTGAAATGTCTTTTCCTTTTTCTGCGGCGCTACCCAGGATGAAATAACCGGCGGCTATCAATCTATTCCACTGGTCTGGGTTAGCTCCCTCCTTATTTCTTTCAGCCCTTCCAATTTCTATGACCTGATTGGCGTAATTTTTGACCCTATCTAAATGCTGTCCCTGGCCGAGGTAACCGTCGGATAAATAAATAAGCACAGAAGCCTTGGTCAAAGCATCAAGGCCGCCAACCGATAGGGCTTTTTCACCGTAGTTCAGAGATTCCTGAAGACTTTTACTCGGACATTTAGTCAGGCAAAGGTAAGCATAGGCATAGTTCTCGTACTGGGAGCCCTTGCCAGCGTACTTATCGATGAACTCTTTGAGCAGCTTAACCCTCTCGCAGGGGTCATTTACAGTCATGGCCTTGATATATGCTTCGTCAGCAGGACTTTGAGCCAGGACCAGGCTGGTCAGTAAAAGCAGGCTGAAAATTAACAACGATGTTTTCTTCATCTTTAACCTCGTTAAAAAATTATTTTGCTCAATATCTTGCCCGTTAAAATAAAAAATGTCAATAGGTTCTATTTCGATGAGCACAACTTCTAATTTTTAGCAGCAATATATATGCCAATTCGGCGGTTAGACTTAAATTTCAACATTCTCTATAATATAAAAATAAAGAAAAAATGATAGGGTTTCAAGATTTCGGAAATATTTTTCAGGAAGAGACCGGGTTGAGGCTGGCTACCGGTCTTCCTCTATCTGCCTATTCCAGCTTCCGGATTGGTGGGCCGGCTGATTATTTTCTGGAGGTCCGGGAATTGGCCGACCTACTCAAGGCTGTCCGGACTGCCCGGAAGTACAGGTGTCCATTTTTTGTGATTGGCGGAGGCTACAACCTGCTGTTTGATGATGCTGGCTATCGGGGCCTGATAATCCGGAATCTGGTCTCCGGTTTGAGCTGGGACCTGGGTCAGGGCTGGGTTGAGGCTTTCTCCGGGACTGAGCTTTCCTGTCTGGTAAATAAGGCTGTGGCCCAGGGTCTCGGAGGCCTGGAATTTCTGGCTGGTATTCCCGGTACCGTTGGTGGAGCTATTTATGGCAATGCCGGAGCTTTTGGTCAGGCCATTGGAGATAGAGTAGTTGAGGTAGTTGCTATTGGTGAGAACGGTCATGAAATTCATCTGGACAGGGGTTCCCTCAAATTCGACTACCGATATTCTGCTCTGAAAGATAGCCCCAGAGTGGTCTTAAAAGCCCGACTTAAAATTGAACCCGCCTCCTCAACTTTGATAAGAAAACGAGTGGAAGAATATCTTGAAAAAAGAAAAACCAAACACCCACCAGAGGGCACTGCCTGCGCCGGGAGTTTTTTTAAGAATCCAGTTCTTCCAGATGGGCAGAAAATACCGGCTGGTAAACTTCTGGAACAGGCCGGGGCTCGCGGCCTGAAAGTTGGTCAGGCTGCGGTCTATCCAGGTCACTGCAATTTTATCATCAACCTCGGTGGGGCCACGGCCAGCGAGGTGTTGACTCTGGCAGCCGTGTTAAAAGAAAAAGTCTGGAAAAACTCAGGAATAAGATTGGAGGAAGAAGTCATTTTTGTTTCAGCAACCGCCTCAATGCTCTGACTTTGTCTTTGTCCAGCCCTGTCTTTTCTCCTATCTTCAGGGCTTCAAGAGCCATGGCCCGGTAGATCCGGTCGAAGGCCGGGAATTTTGAGGTAATGGTTAAATGGCTTCTAACTGTTTTCAAATCTCCCCGGACCACAGGCCCGGTCAGGCTTTTTTCCAGACCAAGATTTTTTACGTTCTGTAAAGTTCTTTTAAGCAGAGGTTCAATTATTTCCAGAAAGGCCTTTTCCTCAAATCCTAAAGTTTCTAAAAGTCTTTTTACTTCTGCGAGCAGAACCACCAGAAAATTGGAAGAAACCGAGCAGGCTAAATGATAGACCGGTTTATCTTCATCGGCCAGAAGCAGGCAGTGTCCGCCGAGCTTTTTGGCTAATTGCATTCCGATAGCTATGGCCTGGCTTTGCCCTTCCAGGCCGAAATAAATTCCCTTAAAAATTGCCGGGTCTGTTTTCAGGGTGGCAAAGGTCTGGACTGGATGAAATGAGGCAATCGCTGCTCCCCGCCTGGCCAGAGGTTCAAGGAGAGCTGAGGAAGAGGCCCCGCTCGTGTGAAAAACAGTTTTGTATGTGAAATCGGCCACCGAAATTTCCCGGACCACTTCAGGAATCAGGTCGTCGGGAACACAGAGGAAAAGAATGCCCGCCGAACTGGCAGCTTTCAGGTTATCGGTAGTGGCTCGACCCTGGCCCGCCAGTCTTCGGAGAATTCTGGCTTTTTTCAGAGAACAGTCAGAAATAACTTTAAGAGTCAGCCCTTTGGCTACCAGCCCCAGAGCCAGGGCTGTCCCCAGTCGGCCGGCTCCAATCAGGGAAAAATCGGCTATTTTTTTCTGAAAAGTTCGTTCCACAGCGATATCTCCAGAGGAGTGGATTGTTCGTCCTCTTTTTCCAGCTCTCTTTTTTCCCGGTTTTCCTTAAGAGTCTGTTTGAGCAGCTTTAAGAATTCCTGAGTGGTGATGGAGCGAGTTCCTTTAGAGCGGGCGATTTCTCTCAAGGTTCTATCAGAGCTGACCAGCAGAAAGTAGCGGCGGTCTTTTTTCTGGTTGATTAGTTCTTCCATTAGCTGGTCGGCCGATTGGCCGGATTCTGGAAAAAGAACGGTAAACTTGGGGTTCAGTTTGAACCGCTGCTCACCAAGTGGTGGGCAGCCGTCGAAAACCAGAAAAATCCGGCTTCTGGTAATCTTCTGGAAAAGAAGCAGCCTGGCGATTATTTTTCCCCGGCTGCCGGGGTCGTACCTGAAATAGGGGTCGGACTGTCCCATCAGATTGTTCCCGTCTATTAAGTAGGCCATTTGGTATCCAGGTGCTGCCCAACAGAACCGGTTTTTCCAATCTCAGCCGGGGGGCCACCCCAGACGACGTCCACCCAGAAGATGGAAGTGGAGATGGAAGACTTCCTGACCTGAATCTGGACCGGTATTGAGCACCACCCTGAAGCCGCTCCGGTCGATTTCTTTGAGGCGGGCCAGGTCTCTGACTTTGATTAAAATTCTACCCAGAAGTTCTGCGTGATTATCGCTCGCTTCTTTTAAGGTGGAAATATGTTCTTTTGGGATGATCAGGGTATGCACTGGTGCCTGTGGTCTGATGTCGTCAAAAGCCAGAATAGCTTCATCCTCATAAACAATGCTGGCCGGGATTTCTTTTTTGACAATTTTACAGAATAGGCAATCGCTCATTTTTTTACTCCATTGTTATGATTTTTGAGGCGCTCGATTTTAACTCCGAGGGCCTGGAGTTTTTGCTCAATTTTCTCGTAGCCGCGGTCCAGATGCTCAATGTCATTAATAGTGGTCTGGCCGGTGGCTATAAGGCCGGCCAGGACCAGAGAGGCAGAAGCCCGCAGGTCAGTGGCTACTACTTCAGCTCCGGATAGAGGAGTGGGGCCCCTGACTATGGCTTTATCCCCCTGGATCTCGATGCTGGCTCCCAGCCTTATCAGCTCGTTGGCGTGCGCAAAACGTCGGTCAAAAATCGTCTCGGTTATAATGGAGGTTCCATTAGCCTGGGTCATCAGCACCATAAACTGGGCCTGCATGTCAGTAGGGAATCCAGGATAGGGGGTGGTGGTTACATCCTGAGGTTTGATTTCTTCGCTGCCGACAATGCGCAAACAGTCCCTGGAAATCTTCTCAATTCTGGCTCCGGAGATAGTCAGCTTGTCGAGGACTGCCCCGAGATGGTCTGGTTCTACCTCTTTGAGGGTCAGGTCACCGCGGGTTAGAGCTCCAGCTACCAGAAAGGTACCGGCTTCAATCCTGTCAGGGATGATGCGGTGGCGAGCTCCGCCCAGTTGGTCAACACCTTTTATCCTAATAGTCTCTTCGCCAACACCATCTATTTTTGCTCCCATTTTAATGAGGAGCTCACAGAGGTTGGTTACCTCTGGTTCAAGAGCGCAATTTTTAAGCACGGTTTCGCCTCTGGCCAGACTGGCCGCCATGACCAGATTCTCAGTTCCAGTCACTGTTTTTTTGTCGAATTCTATCTCGGTACCTTTAAGTTTTCTGGCTTCAGCCACGATGTAGCCGTGCTCTATGGTGATTCGGGCTCCAAGTCTTTGCAGTCCGTTGAGGTGGAGGTCAACCGGTCTGGTTCCGATGGCGCAACCGCCGGGTAGAGCCACTATAGCTTTGCCTTTTCTGGCCAGGAGGGGTCCAAGTACCAGAATGGAAGCCCTCATGGCTCTGACCAATTTATAGGGAGCCTGGGCAGAGGTTATTTTCTGGACTTCAACCTCTAAAGATTTTTTCTTCAAGCGGTACAGAGCACCCAGTTCACTGAGCAAAGAGAGCATGGTCTCCACATCTTTGACCAGGGGAACGTTGGTCAGCTGAACTTTTTCTTCAGTCAGGAGGCAGGCGGCAATGGCCGGGAGAACAGCGTTCTTGGCTCCGCTGATAGTCACTTCACCCCGGAGCCGGTAGGGTTTTTCGGTAAAGATTCTCAGAGCTTCCATGCCCTGATTTTAGTTTAGCCAGCCACAAAATTCAAATTGCCTGATTTATATTTGTGAATTTGAGATAATCAAAGGGGGAAGAACTTGAACTTTGATTGATGATTCTGCGGCCGGGATCCAGTGGTTTCTTTAAAACTTTGACTAAGCTCCAAAGAGTTTTCAGCTGGTCGGGATTATTTTTTTCTGAAAGATGGGTTCTTTTGTTGTGGTCAGTGCGGAAATATTAATATATTGACATTTGTCTCAGGGGCTCATAAGATAGCTAACTATGAAGTCTGTATCTATTTTTAATGATGTTATCGGGCCGATTATGCGAGGCCCGAGTTCCTCTCACACAGCGGCTTCCTTCCGGCTCGGGCGAGTGGCGAGAAGCCTGCTTGGCGAAGAGCCCCTGTCTGCCAGGATTATTTTTGACCAGGGTGGCTCGTATGCTCGAGTCTTTCGGGAACAGAATTCAGACCTGGCTTTTGCCGCCGGGCTTCTGGGGTGGGAAGTAACCGACTCCCGATTTTTTCAGTCACTTCAGTTTTCTGCTTCTGAGGGTCGGAAGTTTGAATTTCTTGTGGAGCCAATTGAGGGCGCTGACCACCCGAATTTTATTCGGATGGAGTTAACTTCAGCTTCAGGCCAGAAGCTCAACCTGAAAGCTAAGTCAGTGGGGGGAGGGGCCATTGAGATTGTTGAAGTGAACGACTGGCCTGTTTTTTTAACCGGAGATTATTATGAGCTGCTGGTTGAGGTTCCGGCCGGAGCGGGTTCTTCCATTAAGAACCTTCTGGAAAGAAATTCTGGAGTTGTGACCAGAACTGAACTTGTTACTTCGGAGAAAATTCCAGGGAGAGTCTTGATTCGGGCAGCTTGTTTGAAGCCCCTAACTGAGGATGAACGGCAGAAGTTAAGCCAGGTGGCAGACCTAAAATTCTGGGAAGCTGAGCCGGTTTCATTTGTGGTCACGGGGCAGCCGCTTTTTGTCTCGGCCCGGGAAATGATCTCTCTGGCGAATTCTCTTGGCGGTTCTCTGGGTAAGGCAGCTCTGACTTATGAAGCCAGACTTCTGGGCCTCAAGGAAAGTGAGGTTTTTTCAGAAATGAGCCGGCGGCTGGATATTATGCTGGCTTCAGTTAATGAAGGCTTGAATTCTGAGTTATCAGGAATGAAACTTCTCGAACCGAGTGCTGGTCTCATTTTTAAAGCAGAAAAAGAAGGTCGATTGACCGGTGGCCGTCTTTCCCGGGCTGCAATCCGAGCCCTGGCCGCAGAACACGTGGCCGCTTCGGGTGGAGTGGTCTGTGCTGCACCCACCGGAGGCTCAGCCGGAACCATCCCCGGGGTGATTGCCACCATGGTTGAAGAGATGAACCTGAACCGGGGAAAATCCTGCCTGGCTCTGCTGGCTGCAGGAGCTGTGGGCCTGGTAGTGGCTTACCGGGCAACCTTTGCTGCCGAAATTGCTGGCTGTCAGGTGGAAATCGGGGCAGCTGGAGCCATGGGAGCGGCCGCTGTGGTAGAAGCAGCTGGCGGCACGGCGGAGCAGGCCTGCGAGGCGGCGGCCATCTCTTTTCAGAACACCATGGGCCTGGTCTGTGACCTGGTCCAGGGTATTTGCGAGATACCCTGCCATACCCGGAATGCGGTAGCGGCTGCCAGTGCTTTCATCTGCGCAGACCTTATCCTTGGTGGTTACAAAAACCCAATTCCCCTGGATGAAACCATAGATGCTGTTCTGGCTGTGGGCCAGACCATGCCGCCTGAGCTTAGAGTTACCTCACTCGGGGGACTGGCCGTGTGTCCTTCAGCTCTGGCTTTAAAAAAGAAGGAAAGAAAAAATTAAAAAAATAAAGGGCAAGAAAATGGTAACAAATAGAGTTTTACTCTTATCCTCTGTTGATATTCTTAACCTGTGCTCTATGCGAGAGGCAATTGAGGCAGTCAGGGAAGCATTTATCCTGACTTCCGAAAACAGGGTAGAAGTGCCACCGCGAATTCATCTTGATGTCCCTGAGTCAAAGGGAACTTCCCTGATTATGCCTTCTCATCTCCCCAACCGGCAGAAAATCGGGGTTAAAATTATTAACCTTTATGAAGAAAACCCTGGTAAAGGTCTTCCCTTTAGTCATGCGCTTATGCTGGTTTTTGAAGCCAGTACCGGTCAGCCACTGGGAATTATGGAAGCCAGCACTCTTACTGCCCTTAGAACAGGTGCGGCCTGTGGTCTGGCCACTGAGCTGCTCAGCCGACTGGATAGCAGGAAAATGGCTCTTTTTGGAGCTGGTTTCCAGGCCTGTTTTCAACTGGAAGCAGTGGCTGCGGTCCGGAGTCTGGAAGAAGTTATGGTCTTTGACCAGGACCGGAAGCGGGCGGCACAGTTTGCTGACGAGATGTCCGAGAAATTGGGTCTTAAGATCCAGGTAGCAGAATCTGAAAGACAGGCTGTGGCTGAGGCAGACATAATCTCTACCGCCACCACTTCTAAAGTTCCGGTCTTTTCTGATAAAGATATCAAACCAGGTGTTCATATAAACGCTATTGGTTCTTACAAGCCGGCTGAACGTGAAATTCCTTCTGAAACCGTGGCCAGAGCCCGGGTTTTTGTTGACAAAAGAGATATGGCTCTGGAAGAAGCGGGTGATCTGATTATTCCGATTAAAGAGGGGGTTTTCTCGGCTGAAAAAATTGTGGCCGAAATTGGCGAGGTAGCTTCAGGTAAAAAGCCCGGCCGGTTAAGCCCGGAAGAAATTACTTTTTTCAAAACGGTTGGTGTGGCTGCTCAGGACATTGTCCTTGGCAGCCGGATACTTAAAATGGCTCTGGACAAGGGCGCGGGTAGAGATTTTGATTTTTACCGTGGATAAATTGTCTGAGGACAGCTTGATTCCTTAATGTTTAATATTTTAAGTAGAACCATTGTTCTTCGCTGCAACTCAACTTAGGCAGGATTCAACAATAAAAATTATAAAAATTGGTCCATTTTTTCCGTAGAGAGAGGCCTGAAAATTAAGCTCTTGAGCTGAGGACAATTTTTCAGGTACGGTTCTTACTGCTACGGTAATTCAATTTTGTTCAGTTAAATTAAAAAATGTTTTTTACTCTAATCCGGGGCGAATGACTCAAAGGTTCTTCCTGATAAAATCAAACATCGTCCGGTAAAGGTGCAGGGTGGTGTTCTTCCCTTCGGAGATTCCGTGCGAGCGGTTGGGATATATCATCATAGAAAAAAGCTTGTTGTGGGCAATAAGCTCGTTGACCAGTTTTTCAAAGCTCTGGTAATGGACATTGTCGTCTGCAGTACCATGAATGATGAGTAATTTCCCCTGAAGCTGGTGAGCAAAAGTGATAGGTGAACCATTCTTGAAGCCCTCTGGATTGTCTTTGGGCAGGCCCATATAACGTTCCTGGTAGATGGTATCATAAAGCCGCTGGTCACTGACAAAAGCTATAGCAATTCCCATCTTGTAAAGATCAGGGTAACGGAAAAGGGCGTTAAGGGTCATCTGACCGCCACCGCTCCAGCCCCAGATGCCAACACGTTCCGGATCAATGAAACTCCATTTTTTCTGCACAGCCCGGAGGGCAGCGGCCTGGTCAGCCGGAGCCAGGATGCCAACCTGCCCGTAGATAATTTTGCGCCAGTCCCGACCGCGTGGCTGGGGAGTGCCCCGGTTATCTATGCTCATCACCAGGTAGCCCTGCTGGGTAAGGAACAGATGGTAAAGATAAGTGTTCCCACCCCAGGCATCGCGGACTGTGGTGCCAGCGGGCTCGCCATAAACATAGATGAATAGCGGATATTTTCTAGACGGGTCAAAAGCCGGCGGTTTCATCAGCCAGCCATCAAGCTCAACTCCCTGACCAATATCCACGCGGAAAAATTCCACCGGCGACTGGTGTAGGGCCTTGACCCGGCCGGCTAAAGTTTTGTTGTCTACCAGGGTTTTTAACAAACGATGGGTAGGAAGTTCCACCAGGTTGATCACTGGCGGTTGACCGAAGCGGGAATAGGTATGGAAGGCGAACTGGCAGCTTGGAGAAAGCTGGTAGGAATTGGTGCCCGGCAGAGTCCGGGGAGTTATTCTTTCTGGTGGACCTGGTTTTTGCAGAGAGACGCGGTAGAGATAAGCTTGAGTTGGGTTTTCGGGCGAAGCAATGAAATACAGCCAGCCCTTTTTTTCATCCAGGCCACTGAGGCGGATGACATCATAATTGCCGGGTGTTAAAAGCCTGGCCTGGCCATTAAGGTCAATGCTGTAAACATGTTTCCAGCCATCCCTCTCGCTGGTGAAAAGAAAGTGCTGCCCGTTATCATAGAGGATTAAATCAGTATCAACTTCTACCCAGGCTTTATCTTCATCAACGAAAATGGTTCGGACCTCTCCGGTGTTGGCTTCGGCCAGGAGAATCTCGTTTCTATTCTGCAGCCGGTTGAGATGCTGCAGAAGGAGCCGGTCAAGGGCAGCCCAGGTAAGCCATGCCAGATAATTATTCCTGGGGTCACCCGGGACTTTAAGCCAGGTAATTTTTCTGGAGCTGAGATCAATTACCCCCACGCGACAGGCGGAATTGGTCTCACCCACTTTCGGATATTTGAAAGAAATTATCCTGGGATAGAGGTCATCGGTGTTGTTAATCATGTGAAATACCGGAACGCCGGTAGTGTCAAGCTGCCAGAAGGCGATTTTCTGACCATCCGGGCTCCAGCGAAAGCCGTCCCGCAGAGAAAATTCTTCCTCATAAACCCAGTCAAAAGTGCCGTTTATGATATCTTCAGACCCATCCTCGGTCAGCTGGGTAATCTGGCCGGTGGCCAGGTCTTCCAGGTAAATATTATTTTTATATACGTAGGCTACTTTTTGTCCGTCGGGCGAAAATTTGGCAAACTGAAGAAAAGCTGGCTCGGTGCCCCGGCCGAGTTTTTTAAGCTCCTGAGTATTTAGGTCCAGTACCCAGTAGTCTCCCCTGGTTTTCTGCCGCCACACCCGCTGGCTGTTGGTATAAATGAGAACCTTTTTCATATCTTCAGAAAAATAATAACCATCAATAGAAAGAGGAGATTTTTGGTCCTTGGGGATGAGGTAAGAAGCCGGGACCAGAATCTGGCGCTGGGCAGAGCGAGCCCGGTAAAGGACTATATCTTTACCGCCGGGTGTAGCGGTGGATTTTTCCAGAGTAGTGAAGCTCAATCCATCTTTAAGCCAGTGGGCTGGACCAAAACCTTCAGGAACAAATTCTCCTGAGGCAAAGATTCTCTCCAGAGTTAAATTTTCCTGATTTTTATCCTGGGCAGATAGGTTAATTTCTGAGATTGGAAGAATTAGTAAAAAAAGTATGGGAATTAAGAACTTTTTTGATTTCATTTTTTATCTCCGTTGTGTAAAATATCACATACTTTATATTAAAACGGTTTTTATGATGTCAAGATATTTCTGGTTGAGTTTTTTGCCAGGATTGAAAATTTTTAGTGAGGATCTTGAGCCCCTGACTATTTTAAAAATCAAATTAGGCACTGTTGATAACGATGGTGGTAAAAAGTGCTGGAGCTTTTTTCAGGTTCGGTCTGAACAATTATAATTATGTGCATTGGGTTAAAGATGAGGTCTGGTTTTAAAATGGTCTGGATTAATCTAAATTCCTGTATATCGGTAATAAAAAAATCCAGATAATAACTTCGCCTGAAATTTCCCTTCAGGCGGGAAGGAGCTGGACATGAAAAAAGCAGGTCGTTTATTAGCTATTATCCTGATCACTCTTTCTTTGTTTCAAATTTCCCTGAACAGCCAGGAACAGGTTCAGGTCCACTGGGAAACCATAGCCAGAATAAGAGAGGAAGGGCTGCAGCGCTCACAGGTTATGGACATAGCTGGTTACATTGTTGATGTTCTGGGGGCACGCCTGACCAATTCCAAAGCCATGAAAAAAGCTCAGCTATGGGCGGTAGCCAAGATGAAAGAGATTGGTTTGGAAAATGTGGTCATTGAGCCCTATATGGATTATGGCGTAACCTGGGATAATGAATATTTTTCTCTTCATATGCTGGAACCTGATTATCAACCGATGACCGGATTTCCTCTGGCTCATACCCCTGGGACAAAAGGCAAAGTCGTTTGCCCAGTGGTAATCGGTGATATCAAGTTGAAATCACAAATGGCTGAGCTCAAAGGCAAATTAAAAGGGGCAGTGGTTTTAAGCAGCCCTCCGTTGCCCATAACGCAGGCTGATTTATCGCGTGGGGTAAGCCGGCTGAGCGATGAAGATTTAAAGAAGCTGGAACAGGATGTTATTCCACCAGCGCCTCCCGTCCCTGCACTGCCCAATCCCGATTTACTCACGCCTGAAGAAAAAATTGCTTTTTTCAAGTCCGAAGGTGCCGTGGCTGTCTTCCAGTGCGAGGGTGGCAGGCCAGGTGTGGTGGTCGGTTATTCCCGTCCGGGAAGCGTTAAGGATAAGTGGTCACGAGAAAAAACTCTGGATTCACTGCCGATTGTGGCTGTTACTCCCGAGCATTATAACCGGATGTATAGAATTGTTAAGCGCGGCCTTCCGGTTAAGGTGGAACTGGAAATTCGCAACCAGATTGGAGAAAGGGTAGAAAAGGCTGCCAATGTCATAGGTGAGATACCAGGTACTTACCTTAAGGATGAAGTGGTTATGATTGGGGCACATTTCGATAGCTGGCACGCCAGTCCAAACGCCAGCGACAACGCTTCTGGCTGTGCCGTGGTGCTGGAAGCGGCCCGTATTCTTAAGGCCATTGGAGTCTCGCCCCGTCGGACCATAAGAGTGGCCCTCTGGAGCGGAGAAGAACAGGGGCTCTTCGGATCCACGGAATATGTCAAGAAGCATTTTGGCGACCCTAAAGACCCGGCCAACCCCCCGACCAGAGACTACGAAAAATTCCAGGTTTATTTTAATCAGGATTATGGAGCCGGGCAGTATCGGGGCATTTATCTCCAGGGCAACGAACAGGTGCGCCGCCTTTTCCAGGCCTGGATGGAACCATTCCGGGATTTTGGTATGACTACTATCTCCATCAGGAGTGTCGGCAGCACTGACCATGTACCTTTCGACAAAGCCGGTCTGCCAGCTTTTCAGTTTATTCAGGATAGAATCGCCGGCACTGCCGGTCATACCAACCTGGATTTTCTTGATACTCTTTCACCAGAAGATTTGATGAAAAACGCGGTGGTCATGGCTGCTTTTGCCTATGAGGCGGCTATGACAGACATCAAGCTGCCTCGTAAGACTCTGAAATAATAAAGTGTAGCTTGAGAAAAAATTTTAGAAGCCGTTTAAAATCTGTGCGTTAGCGTCTGGAGGTAATTATTGAAGATTTAGAACATATTTTTCCAGCAGGTTTAACTTCTTTGTGCCTGAAAGCATGATGAATGAAAAATGGAAGAAGATTTAAAAGTACCGAAAGTTAGAACAGATTTTTACCTGAATAATCAGAGTTCAGGAATTTTTTATCGAGCTATAATTTGGCAGAAGCCCCGACCTTGTATAATTTTTGACCTGATGGATTAGTTTAAACTTTTTAAATTTATTCTCATTATTTAGCTTCAAGCTCTACATCGTAATAGAAAGCGGACAGCGGTCTTTTGGAAATGGGTTCAGTATTATCTAACCTGACGATAGCGTGATAATAGCCAGGGTTGAGACCTGCGGTATTAATTTTGTTAGTAACAATCTGGTTTTTACCCTGTTTTTTAATTTCTACCGTAAGCCAGGTTGGAAGAGACCCGTGAACCTTCCAGAGAGGCAAATCAACTGTTCCGGCATTATGAATGGTTAAAGAAGCGGAGAGTTGCTCTGGCTTAGAGCTTTTGGCACGCAGCGAGATAAGATAAGTGTCGGCACTAATAATCGGCGGAAGCGGAAACTCTTTGGTATTGGACAGACGCAGCATGATTACATCGTTGGGGGGTACGGTCACTGTCAAACCCCTGGCGATTGGTCCGGTTGTTTGGTGTTTCCAGAGGTCCCGGACATAGAGGCTGCCTCCGCCGCTGAAGCCGAATTCCTCCCAGGTAATGGTTACCTCAGAGGGCGAATTGTTCTGGTTGAAAACGAGTACTGCCTGGCTGCCATCAAACAATTTCTTTTTACCCCAGATGCTGACATTTCCATCCTTTCTGATGATGTGTGCCTGAATCCCGAGCGGGTCCTGGTCTACAGCGATAACTTCTAAGTTGGTCAGGATTTGCCGGGTGGACTCTGTCATCTGGCGAAGGTCGTTTCCCGCAATAAGCGGTGCCGCCATCATACACCACAGGCTGAAGAGGCTGCGGTTTTGAGCTTCACTCAGCCCGGGCATGCCCACTATCATCATATCCGGGTCATTCCAGTGACCCGGCCCGGCATAGGCAAACAATTTCTCGTTGGCAAAAACTATTTTCAGGGCTAAGTTCCAGTCGGCTTTGCCTGGTTCACAGATATCACCGGTTGTCCTCCACAGATGGCCCACGGCTGCGGCCCACTTCCAGGGTTCTCCCACTCCCCAGGAACACAGACTTTGAACGATGGGACGGCCGGCGGCGCGCTGGGCTTCATCCAGCAGGGTGTAGGTCTGGACGATATCCTGCCCTTTAGTGTTGCACCAGTCAATTTTAAGGTAATCGGTTCGCCACTCGGCAAACTGGCGCATATCCTCAAATTCATAACCTTTGGTGCCGGGCATAGCCTTGCTGCAGGTAAGGGTGCCGGCGTCGGTGTAGAGGGCGTATTTAAGACCTCGTTGATGAATGTAATCTCCCAGTCCGCGTAAGCCGCTGGGATAGCGCTCTAAATTGGTAGTTAGCTTTCCGTTCTCCGCTCTATAAAAACAAATGCCTTCATCAGGTCCGATGTAGGCATAGCCTGCTTCTCTCATTCCACTGCGGAGCAGAGCCTCAACCATTTCTTTGATTAACTGCTCATTCTGTGGTTCCTGGCCAAAAGTATTCCAGGGATACCAGCCCATAGGCGGTGTCATAGCCAGCCCGTCATAATCAGCTCGAAGCTTAGAAAGGGGCTGGTCGCTTAAAGCATAAATGAAAATAGAGATAAGTATGATAGCCATGGCGAGAGTTGCAGTTAGCTTAGGCATGCTTTTCTCCTTATTAAAATTTTTCGAGCTCTGGCTGCGTCATTTGTTCTTCGCTTTTGTTATTTTTCAGTTTTACTCTGGCCCGCACGATTCTGCCATAAATATAAAATACTGAACACATTATTTGCAAAAAATATAAATCTCAACCTGATTATCCCTTCTCGGTTTATTCTTGATTAATCTCGCTAATTTTTAGTGAGATTAATTAAGTACAGAGTTTGATTTAATTTTTTCCCTCAGGGAAGGAAGTATCTTTTTTCAACTTTTCTACCAGTTCCTGGAAAAAGGGGGAAGTCTGTTGAAAGAAACGCTGGTAAGACTGGCAGAAAAAGCTTTTTTCTGGCTCAGGCTGGTAGCCTCTTTCCTTCGGGCAGCCACCGCGGCAGTAAAGAAGCCAGGTACATTTTTTACATGCTTCGGGCATGAGAGATTTTCTTTTTCCAAATTTTCTCTGCACCGCGGAGTTAAGCATATCAATCAGTCGCTTCTCTTTAACATTTCCCAGCTTCCACTCCGGCTCAACGTGAAAATCGCAGGAATAGACATCACCGTTGTGTTCCACCACCACATAATCCCCACACTCTTTGTGCAACGTGCAGTCAGGTGGGGTTAAACCTGCAAAGGCAAAAAGCAGGGCTTCAAAGTTGCGAATGTAAGTTGAAGGCCGACCATCACGAAAGTCGGCTTTCCAGAGCTCAAACAGCTTTAATAAAAAATCCCCGAACTTCTCAGCCGGGACAGAAAAGCTGGCTGGTTTCCCAGGGTATCCCGGGTCAGGCTCAAGGCAGGGTATGAACTGCATATAGGTAAGCCCAAGGCTTTTTAAGAATTCATATATTTCTTCCGGGAATCTGACCGAATAATCATTAACCACGACCAGAGCATTGGTGGCTACCTCTGAATCAAGAAGCAGTTTGGCGGCTTCTACCACTTTTGACCACGAGCCCTGACCACTGGCGTGGCGGCGATAACGGTCATGGATATGTTCGGGACCATCCAGGCTCAACCCAACCAGGAAGTTGTGGGCGCGAAAAAACAGAGCCCAGTCCTTGTTTATCAAAAGCCCGTTAGTTTGAAAGCCGTTGCCCACCGACTTCCGAGCCCCAAATTTCTGCTGGAAATAAACTGCCTGTCGGAAGAAATCAAGGCCCATAAGGGTAGGTTCTCCACCCTGCCAGCCAAAATAGATTTCCGGTCCTGACTGAGACATGGCCTGCCTGATGGTTTCTTCCAGGATTTCCAGGCTCATCCGGTGGTGAGTTTCGGGAAACAGCTCGCTTTTCTTCAGGTAAAAACAATAATGACAGTGAAGGTTACAATCCGGACCGGCTGGTTTAATCAGCAGGCTGGTCAGTTTTTTTCTGTTGACAAGGCCTGCTTTGGTCATTTATTAAACCCGGATTTTTCCAATTTAATTTTCTTCAATATTGTATTCATTTATAAATGGAAATAAAAGCGAGAAAAATTTTCCGGGCAGAAAAGTCTGGGAAACAAAATCTATTAAAGCAAAATTAGAGCTTTATCAAACTCAGCTCAGGCAATAAAAGCAGTTCTTTGATAGCTTACTGTGTTAATTATGGGCTGATGATCCATAGCCATAATTATTCTTATTGGTTTTTTGCTGGTTAGCGCCGTCTGCCAAGAAAAATATTGAACATTGTTTTGGTGGCTGGCTTTTTGTTAGACTGATATCTGGCCTGATATTAATTGAATAATAATAGCAGGCATAAGATGACCTTTAGGAAAAATTTAATGGAAAACCTTAGGCGCCGAGATTTTCTGAAGGTTTCGGTCGCTGGCTTAGGAACTTTAATTTTACACAAGCAACTGGGTGCTAACTTGAAGGAAGGTGAAAAACCAAACATTCTGTTTGTCCTGACCGATGACCAGCGCTTTGATATGCTGGGTTGCGCCGGCAATCCCATTATTAAGACACCAAACCTTGACCGTCTGGCGCAGGAAGGGGTTCGATTTGAACAGGCCTTTGTCACCACACCCATTTGCGCTGCCGGCCGGGCCAGTATTTTCACCGGCACTTATGAGCGAACCCATACTTATACCTTTACCAAACCGCCTCTGAGCCGGACTTTTACTGATATAAGTTACCCTGTTTTGCTGAGGCAAGCTGGCTACCGGGTCGGCTTTGTGGGTAAATTTGGAGTAAAGGTGGAAAAAGGCGTTGAGAACCAGATGTTTGATTATATGAAGCTGACTGGTTTCCCTTATTTCCAGACAGTTAATGGAGTCAGGCGTCATATAACTGAATTAGAAGGAGAGTACGCCATTGATTTCCTTCGCCAGGTAAAGGACAGCCAGCCCTTCTGCCTGATCTGGTGCCCCTGGGCTCCTCATGCTGATGATGATAACCCTGAGCAGTATTTCTGGCCGCCAGAGGTGGATGATTTATACCAGGAGGTAGAGGCTCCTGTTCCTGAGATGGCTGACCCCAAATATTATGAGTCGCAGCCTGATTTTTTGAAAAACACCTTGAACCGTACCCGCTGGTTCTGGCGCTTTGATACTCCTGAGAAATACCAGAAGATGGTTAAAGGGTACTACCGGATGATAAGTGGGGTGGACCTAGTGCTCGGGAGAATATTAGCTGAGTTGCAGCGCTCGGGCCTGGATAAAAACACGATCATCATATTTTCTTCAGATAATGGGTATTTCCTTGGAGAAAGGGGATATGCAGATAAATGGCTTATGTATGATTTATCCATAAAAGTGCCTTTAATTATTTATGACCCGCGGGCTCCACAAGGAAGCCGTGGTCTGGTGAGAAAAGAACTGGTCCTCAACATTGACATTCCGGCCACCATCCTGGATCTGGCCGGTCTCCCCCTGCCGGATAAATACCAAGGGCGCAGTCTTAAACCATTACTGGGACGGGCCAAGATAGACTGGCGAAAAGAAATTTTCTGCGAGGAACTCTGGGACAATCCAGAAATCCCTCAAAGTGAGTGTGTTCGGACAGACCGCTGGAAGTATATTCAGTATCCCAGGCACCCGGAATATGTTGAGCTTTTTGACTTAAAAAACGACCCCGAGGAAAAACACAACCTGGCCCGTTTACCTCAATACCGGGCTATTCTTGAAAAGCTCCGTGGACACTGCCAGAAGTGGATTCAACGACTGGTAGAAGACAGGAAAAAATTCCAGCAAAGTTTCAACTGAGAACGATTGATTCTCGGGGAAAAATTAAGGGCAGGAGATTTTAACGCCAGAAAATTTTGAAATTCTTAAAATGGCTGGCTGTGATTGAAGTGGATGGTCCAAATAATTTTTCGGCGAGTTTTAGGTATTTAGCAAATATAAAAAAACTTTTTGAGTCTGGTTGACAAGTTTCGTTATCCCTGTTATAACTCCTGCGCTTTACGAACTTAAGCAAGATGACAAGTAATATAGAAATTAGCCTTTTGCCGAAGTTTTGTTAAAAAAGCTTCCAGATTTTAAGAGGAAATTGATTAAATTTCTGGTTTGACTCCAAGTTCTGTTCTCAGACGGTTAAGCTCTTTCATCAGGTCATCTTTGACCTTCTGGTAATCAGGATGGTCATAGACGTTGTTTATCTCCTGGGGGTCTTTTTCGAGGTCGTAAAGTTCCCAGCAGTCAATATCATAGTAAAAATGAATCAATTTGTATCTGGAAGTTCTGACTCCATGGTGACGTTTTACAGAGTGAACAGCCGGATATTCGTAATAATGGTAATAAAAAGATTCTCGCCAGTCAGAAACTCTTTTTCCCTGAAGGATGTCTTTAAATGATTGTCCTTGCATATAAGCAGGCACAGGCAATCCAGCCATATCCAGCAGTGTTGGAGCTAAATCCACATTGAGCACCATATGTTTGCGGTCAACTTTTGTTTCCACGCCGTCAGGGTAGCGGATGAGCAGGGGGAAGCGGATGCTCGGCTCATACATAAACCGTTTGTCAAACCAGCCGTGTTCACCCAGGAAAAAGCCCTGGTCAGAAGCGTAAATGACCAGGGTGTTACTGGCCAGGCCTTCTTTATCCAGAAAATCCAACAGCCGCCCAACACTTAAATCAACCGAAGCAATGCAGCGCAGATAATCTTTGATGTAGCGCTGATATTTCCATAAAGCCAGCTCCTGGCCTTCAAGCTTTTTCCTTCTAAATTCTTCATTTTCATCCCGGTAAGCTTCTTCCCAGGCTTTTTTCTGCTCGTCAGTCAGGCGGTTATAAACAGAGTGCCAGTAAGCCAGGCCGGTTTTTTCCGGTCCGTTTGTTTCTTCAGCATTTAATGGGAAGAGCTTCAGGTCATAAGACAGGTAGGCATGGGCAGCAATTCTCATCTCCTGACTGCGGGCGGCCTCGCATCTCGTGCGATAATCGTCAAAAAAAGTTTCCGGAACAGGGAGGTCCTCATTTCTAAAAAGGTGAAGGGTTTCCGGACCCGGCATCCAGTTGCGGTGAGGTGCTTTATGGTTAAATAGCAGCAGGAAGGGTTTGCTTTTATCTCTGTTTTTAATCCAGGCCAGGCATTTTTCGGTAATAATATCGGTGACATAGCCATGTTCTTGGTATTTTTGGTCCTTTTCAATGAAGTCTGGATTGTAGTAATGCCCCTGGTCGGGCAGGATGGAGAAATAATCAAAGCCGACTGGAGTAGCCTTCAGGTGCCATTTTCCCACCAGAGCTGTCTGGTAGCCGGCTTTTTTAAAGAGTACGGGGAAGGTTCCTTCCTGGGACTTCATTTCCACACTGTTATCAATAACTCCATGCTGATGACTGTATTGACCGGTGAGAATAGAAGCCCGGCTGGGGGCGCAGATGGAATTGGTCGCAAAACTGCAGTCAAAACGCATTCCTTCCTGAGCCAGCCTCTCCAGGTAAGGCGTCTGGATAAGACGGCTGCCGTAAGCACTGATGGCCTGACAGGCATGGTCGTCAGACAGGATTAAAATAATATTCGGTCTGGAGCTCGATCTACGGCAGGAAATGGAAGAAAAAACCTGAGGCAGGCTTAAAGTTCCAATGGCCGTTAGTTTCAAGAAGTTCCGGCGGTTTAATTTTTCGCTCATTTTGCTTACTCCTGTGGGCAATAATTATCAAATAAAAAGGGGTATATCAAGCTTTTTCAGGGTAATCGTACTGTCAAATATGGTTGGCGATTTAGCTTGTTTAACTCTGAGGGCGGGGAAAATGGCATTTTCCAGGATAAAGTGAGATTGAGACTACAGCTGAGAAAAATATACTGGAAAAAACCTTTGACTTAAATGAGTTAATTAGTTATGTTAAAAAAGAAATGATTAGATTTATGAAGTATGTTCAAAGCCGATTTGCGGTTCCATTCAAATTTATTATTTTGATTTTTGTTATTATTTTTAATCTTTCTGCCTTACTCTCTGCCGCATTTGTTTTCCCTCCGGACGAATATGCCCGGCGCCGGACCCGGTTGATGGAGCATATCGGTGATGGTGTGGCTATTTTTCTTGGGGCCAGGTCTTCTTCCGGCAGTTACCGGTTTTATCAAAACAATGATTTGATTTATTTTTGCGGAGTTGAAATTCCAAATGCCATCCTGGCGGTTGATGGTCAGAAAAAAGAAAGCCTTCTTTTCTTTAATATGAGTGAAAAAGAGGCCGAAAGCGAGGGCCTTCCTCTTTCTTTAATTCGCGAGCCACAAAAAGTAACGGGTATAGATAAAGTTCTGCCATTAGAGCAGTTCCCGGGTTATCTAACAGGGTTGAATAACCAGGGCCGGACTGTCTGTACCATGTTTTATCCCGAAGAATTAATGAGGGAAAATAGCAGAGAAAAATACAATGCCTTACAGAAGACGATGGTGCTGGATTTATTCGACCAGCGCCTGACCAAAGAGTTACAGTTTGTTTTCCAGTTAAGGAATAAATTCCCGCGGCTTCGGGTTGAAGATGTCTCAGCCGTAGTCTGGGATTTGAGAAAATATAAATCCCCGGCTGAAATAGAAGTACTTCGCCAGGCTGGAAGAATTGGAGTCAAAGCTCACCGGGCAGTTATTCAGACCACGCGGCCGGGTGTTACCGAAAAAGAGCTAGCCGCACTGTTTGAGTATGTTTGCCTCAAAGAAGGAGCCCAGGACCTGGCTTTTTATACCATCATTATGTCAGGGAAAAATCATGCCTTTGGTCATTATCATGCCTATGACCGAACCCTGCAGGATGGAGATTTTATAATCCTGGACGGAGGTCCTGATTATAAATACTACAACGTTGACCTTTCCACCTCTTTTCCGGCTAACGGAAAATTTACCCCGCGGCAGAAAGAACTTTACCAGAAAGCCCTGCTGGTTCGCCAGGCCTGCCTGAATAGTTACCGGCCAGGAATTACTCTGCGGCAGGTATCTGAAGAGGCCAAGAAATTTTTGCAGGAAAAAGGTCTTTCCACTGATGACCGTGATTTAAGAGGTCCTCTTCGTTATGGTGGGTATAACCATTCAGTTGGGCTGGCTACTCATGATGTCCAGGCCACTTTTTCCGGACCTGATGAAGTGTTAAAACCTGGATACGTGTTTTCGTGTGATATTCAAATTATTCATCCTGAGGAGCAAATTGGCATCCGGCTTGAAGACACAATTGTTATTACTGAAGTTGGTTACCTGAATCTGGGGGAAGGACTTCCGCGAACCATTGAAGAAATTGAAGAGTTGATGAAAAAAGACGGAATTATTCAGGTGCTTAAAAAGAATAAGGTTTACTGAGCCAGAACCCTGCTATGGAAAAAAATGTCAGGAGTATGACCGTGAGGAAATATGTAGCCTTCCTTAAAATTATAATCTTTATTTTGTTCCTGGGCTTAATCTTTCTTTTGCCTGAAATCCCCGGAGCTTCGGCTCAGCAGATTGATTTCAGTAAAAAACCACGCCAGTGGGAAAGAAGCAGAACTATTGATGCTCGTCACTACTTGATTAAACTTAATCTGGACGTTGAGGGCAAGGCTTTCCTGGGAGAGGCGGTCCTGACCCTAAGTTCTCTTCGGCCTGATTTAAAAATTATTGAACTTGATGCTGAAGATTACCGGGTTGAAAAAGTAAATGACGAATGGGGTCGAACCCTTACTTTTAAACAAACAGACAAAAAGCTTTTTGTTGAACTCCGGCAACCTTATAGTGTAGGAGAAATATTTTCCATCACAGTTTTTTATCGCAGTGATGACCAGGCCCAGAGAACTACTAACAAGAAAGGACTCCGGTTTTATGAGGCCGCAGCGGAACACCCGAGGCTGGTGGCTTCCGATTCCTGGCCTGACGGAGTTCATCACTGGTTTCCCTGCTATGATTTTCCAAATGATAAAGTCACCAATGAAATAATCGCTACTGTCAAAGAGCCTTATAAGGTTGCTTCTAATGGTCGTCTGGTTAGCGTGACAAAGAATGAGCGCGAACAAACAGTGACCTATCACTGGCTTCAGGATAAACCTCATTCTACTTATTTAATTTTCCTGGCAGCTGCTCCTTACGAAATTATCAGTGACCGCTACGAGAACATTCCCATTAACTACTGGGTCTTCCCCCAGCATCTCAAAGATGCCCTTCGTTCTTATGAAAAAACGCCGAAGATGATGGAGTTTTTCATCAAGACATTTGGCACTCCTTACCCCTGGGATAAATATGACCAGATATCAGTGCCCTTAGGTGGTGGTGCTGAAAGCACTTCGGCTACGGCCATGACTTATGCAATTATCCATGACGAAAAAGCCGAGAAAGATTTTTCCAGCATTGGCATTGTCTCGCACGAGCTGGCTCATCAATGGTGGGGAGACTTGATAACTTTGCGGAGCTGGGAGCAGGCCTGGGTCAACGAGGGTTTTGCCACCTACTCTGATTATCTTTACTATGAATATGACCGCGGGCCAGAAGAAGGGGCTATAAATTTGCTAAACAAGAAAAATGCTTATCTGCGGGAAGCCAGAACCAGGTATATCCGGCCAATTGTTACTGACCATTATGATGTTCCACAGGATTTGTTTGATGCCCATTCCTACCAGAAAGGGGCCTGCGTGCTTCATATGCTTAGATTTGTGCTTGGTGACCAACGCTTCTTTCAGGTGCTGAAAGAATTTCTTCACCGCTATTCCTTCCAACCTGTTGATACCCATGATTTTATGAAGACAGTCAAAGAAGTTACTGGTGAAAATATGGACTGGTTTTTTGAGCAGTGGATTTTTAAACCAGGACACCCGGTTTTTGAGATTTCCTCAGTATGGGATGAAGGGAAGAAAACACTTGGCCTGACCATTAAACAGGTTCAGGACACTTCCCGCGGGATTCCTGTATATAAAACTCCGGTATTGATAGGGATAAGGGGCAGCAAAAGCCTTGATGAGGGCAGTATTAAGGGGGATAAAGATGATGAAGTCATTTACAAAATCTGGATAATGGAGAGAGAAAATTATTATGAATTTCACCTGACGGCTAAACCCAGGCTGGTCCGTTTTGACCGCGGTAATTATCTTCTCAAGGAATGGACTTTTCTTAAAAGTATGGAGGAGCTGCTTTATCAAGCACAGCATGATGATGTTATCGGCCGGATGTGGGCTGTCGAGCAACTGGAAAAATTCGCTGACAAACCAGAAGTGGTGAAAGCTATACTGGATGTGGCCCGGAGAGATGAATTCTGGGCGGTGAGGAAAACAGCCGTAGAAACCATTGGCAGCTGGAAGAATACGAAGTTTATTCCTTTTTTAAAGGATAAATGTAAAGACAGTCATTCCCAGGTAAGGGCCGCGGCGCTGAAAGCTCTGGGAGACTTTGCGCAGCCTGCGCTGGCCGTGTTTTTCCAGGAATGCTTTAACCGGGATGATAGCTACGTAGCCCAGGCTGAAGCCCTGAGAGCCCTGGGGAAAACCGGTGATAAAAAGCAGTCTGATTTTCTCAAAAAGGCGGCTGCTTTTCCTTCTTACCGGAATATAATCAAAAACGCCGCTCTGGAAGCACTCCGGCAACTGGGCCT
>CAYQZX010000011.1:0-166984 GCA_964422165.1 uncultured Eubacteriales bacterium
GCTAACCCAGGCTGCAGAGAGCTATTCTCATTGTCTGATTTTAGCCAGGGAAACAAGAGACCCTGCTAAAATCAACTACTGTCAAAAGACTCTGACTGCGATTGACCTCTTCAACCGGGCCAAAAAGCTCCGACAGAATAAAAATCATGAGGAAACCATCAAAGTCCTGAACGAAGCCATTATTATCTGCGATGAGATAAATAACGAAATTTTAAAGATTAAATGCCTTCGGCGAAAGAGTCTGTCTCTTTTAGACCTCAATGATCAAGAAGGCTACCTCAGGTTAAACCTGGAAGCCCATGCCCTTGCCAAAAGATTAAAGAACGCTGGAGAAATAATCATAACTTTAAATAATATCGGACATTGGTATTTTTCTGAAAATAATATAAATCTGGCCATCGACTATTTCAGCCAGGCTCTCCCCTTCATCAACGAAGACACTTTGCCCCAGGATGCCTTTGACGTCTATTACAACCTCGGCACCGTCTACAATGAAATCGGAAATTTTAACAAAGCCATTGAATATTTCAGAAGCGCTTTGAATATAATCTCTGGCAATAAAGACAATCCATATTATTCTGCTACTCTGATAGGTCTTGGGTTCAGTTTCGTTAAAAAGGGCCTGACTTTAGGTAATAATGATGATTACGAACAGGCTTTTGAATATTTTTCCAGGGCCCAGATGGCAGCTGCCAGCACAGGTAACAAAAATTTTGAAGTGATAACCTTGAATAATCTTGGTTCCATCAAAGCCCACCAGGAAGAAAACTTAGATGCGCTATATTATTTAAATAAAGCGAAAATAATGGCCGAAGAACTAAATCTCAATAGCTACCTGGCATCGATTTATACCAATATTGGCATAATATATGCCCGCCTCGGAGATTATCAAAATTCAACTGTTTTTTATGATAAAGCCATCAACCTGGCCCTGGCCGAAAACGAAAAACGCTACCTTTGGGCAAGCTATTTAGAGAAAGCTAACCTGCTAAGAAAACAAGGTAAAAATGAGGAAGCCAGATTTTACTATTTGAACTCCATTAACATAATAGAGAGTTTGCGCTCAGAACTCCTGACCGAAGAAGACAAAGCCAGCTTCCTGGGCAGCGATAAAAGACTGGATGCCTATCATAACCTGGTCGACCTGCTTATCAATCGGGCCAACAGAAGCGGACCCGAAGATCTGGCTCAGGCTTTTAATTATATGGAAAGAGCCAGGGCCCGGGCTTTCCTGGAAAGTATTGAAGCCACCCGCCTTAGCCAGGAGTTTCCGGTTGATATCCGTCTGGCTAATAAAGAAAAAGAGCTGATGAACGACCTCTCAAAAATTTATACCCGGCTTATTACTCCAGAAATTGAAGAAAGTGAAAGAAAAAGACTCCTTGATCAGATAAAACTCCTGGAAGAAGAACTGGAAAATGTCCGGCGGCAGATTCGCTCCCGAAACCCTGCTTACGCCAGTCTGAATTACCCCGAAATCATCTCCTACCAGCAGGCCAGAAAAGAGTTTGTTGACGGCAAGACGGCTGTTCTGGCTTTTCTGGTGGGAAAAGAGACAGGTTATGGTTTTTCCCTCAGCCGGAGGGGGCTCAAAGTCTTCAAACTCCCACCTCAGAAAGACCTGAGAGAAAAAATAATTCAACACCGCCGGGCTATCTCTGACACTGACAATCAGGATTTTAGAAGTGGCCAGGAGCTCTTTAAGATACTGATTGAGCCCGGGCTGGAGCCAGGAATAAAACGACTGCTAATTGTCCCCGACGATATGCTGACTATCCTGCCTTTTGAAACCCTAGTGGTTTCCAACCAGCCAGCCGATTGGTTGATAAGGCACTACACTGTAGGTTACGCCCCTTCTCTTTCTTCACTCAAAAGTTTAACCCGTTTCCAGAACAGAAAAAATCGCCAGAAACCCTCTCGAAACCTTTTGGCAGTGGGCGACCCTTATTACGGCGAACTTGAGGAAAAGTTCACAGAGATTTCTACCAAAACCATTTTTCAGGACCTCTACTCTCTCTCCGATATGAAATTCTACCGTCTGCGATATTCCGAAGAAGAAATTTGCCGGATTTCAAGCCTGATTCCTAAAACTACAGTCTTTACCCGGGAAAAAGCCTCTGAAGACCTGATTAAAAGAGCCAACCTGGCTGACTACCGAATTCTTCACTTTGCCGCTCATGGACTCATTGATGACCAGAAACCAGCCCGGTCCGCCATCGTCCTGACCCTGGATAACGACCCGGCTGAAGATGGCTTCCTGCAGATGAGGGAAATCCTGAGTCTCAAATTAAATAATGACCTGGTAGTTCTGTCTTCCTGCCAGACCGGACTCGGGCAGTTCATAAGAGGAGAAGGTATTGAAGGACTAAGCCGGGCTTTCTTCTACGCCGGAGCTTCTGCAGTTGTGGTGAGTCTTTGGACAGTTAATGACCAGGTAACATCACAGTTTATGGAGAGGTTTTACCTGCATCTTAAATCTGAAAGCCTGGCCGAAGCTTTAAGAACAGTCAAACTGGAAATGATTGACTCAGCCAGGGTCTCTCACCCTTATTACTGGGCTCCTTTCATCCTGAATGGCCAAGGCGATATCAAAATTTTCTCCCCTTCTTACAATATGCCTCTAACAATAGCCCTGTCTATCGTGGGGTTGAGTCTGGGAGCCTTTTTAATTCGAAAAAAATTTTTTAATCACAAAAAATAAACCACTTTGCCAGCCACTAATTACTCTTAAGATTTTTAGTCTAAGTCTTAGCTCCACGGCAAAGAGAAATCCAGGATGAAAAAATAAGTCTGCGGCCAAAAACGAGTTTAATAAAGCCCTGTTTTTTAATATAATCAGGCTTAATATGGAAAGAAAGGAGGCTTGAGAACTTTTCCCTGTCGTGAGAATTTTTTTCGCTTCATCCATCTAATATTAGTGAACCGGATACCAGAAACCGATGAGAACCCGTCAGGAAAAAGAATTTCAGAAAATAATGGATGAATTTTCTGGCTATCTGCGTTCTTTAGTATTAAAATTCAACCTCAACCGACTTGGTCTGGAAGCCGAAGACCTGATGCAGGACGTCCGGCTAAAAATCTGGAAAATTATCATCGATGAGAAAAAAATTGATAATCCGGCGTCATACTTAAGGAAGGTAGTGGAAACTGCAGTGCTGGACCAAATTCGCAAGATAAGAAGAGAGGAAGAGGTCTTTACTTCCGAAAGGCAAAAATTAATCTCCGAAATAGAACCAAAAACCGGCCTTTATCATAATCTGGACTGTTCTCCCAAAGAATACATACTGAAAGCGGCCGACCGTCTGATGGATTCCAGAAAAACCGTGGTTAAGCTTTATCTTCTAAACATGAACCTTGCTGAAATTTCAGCCTACTTGAATTACAGCCGGGCTAAGACCAGAAACCTTCTTTACCGGGGCCTGGCCGACCTGAGAACCACCCTTAAAGAAATGGGTTTTAATTATGAGAAGAAGAGACGATAGACTAAGAGCCTTAGTCAGCGGGGACGAAAGTAACGAACTCCGCCTGCCCAGAACCGGATGTCCAACTCCTGAAGAGCTGGTTTATTCATTCAAGCCAGATGCCTCTCCCGAACTAAAAGAAAAAATAATAGACCATCTACTTCAATGCAATTCCTGTCAGCGAGAATTTGAACTGGTGAGAGGTTACCTTAATCTGATTGAAAAAGTAGAAAGAAGGGTTTTGAGAAAGCCATCAAATCCTATTCAGAAAATTGTAAGACTGCTTATTACCGGACCGGCCTTACTTAAATTTGCCGCCATATCCCTTCTGCTTTTGGTCCTGGCCAGTTCTTATTTTTTACTTCTTAAACCAGATAAAGACCGTTGGGTTGAAAGAACCCCCAGCCTGACCGAATCCTTTTCTCTTTCAGAAGAAATATCCTTTTCCCAACCAGCAACCATCAGACTTATCTGGAAACCTGTGGACAAAGCTCTCTTTTACCGGGTGGAAGTTTTTGATCACCAGATGTATATGGTATGGCAGAGCCCATCACTTGAAGAAACCCGGGTAGAACTGCCAGAAGAGGTCGTAAGCATACTTCAAGCTTCCCCTTATTTTTTCTGGCACCTTATAATCTACACCTCAGAAAGCCACCGGCTGGAATCGCCAGCCCGGAAGGCCTGGCTCAACCCTCAATAAATACTCCCGGCCTGCCCATAGAGAATAAAACCTGCCCAGTAATAGGGATGAGAAAAAGCGGAATTAATCAGTTTCAACTTGGCCAGTCTTAATGCTTCATCTCGCCTCCGACCGGCATTCAGCTGTCGGTAAAACTCAATCATCAGCTCAGAAGTGCCCTGGTCGTCTACTGCCCAGAGCGATGAAACTACTGAACCGGCCCCAGCCAGCAGAAATGTTCTGGGAAACCCGATAACTCCTTCAGTTTTTTCCAGCCCACCCCGGCTGGTCTGGCAGGCCGAAAGCACCAGCAGTTGAGGCTCGACTCTAAGACCGTAGATTTCCCGGATGGTAAGAAGTCCGTCTTCCGATGATTCTCCGGCCAGAACTAATGATGACCTCAGGGGAAATTGTTCGCTAATCAGGCCATGGCAAGCAATATGAATTATCCGGTACCGACTGAGGTTTAAACTTTTTAGACGACTTTCGGTGGCTCTGCGGTTAAGATAAAGGTCCCGGCCTCTTGCTGGAAAAAGTCTGGCAATTTTTCTGACTTCCTCCCCGGAAAAAGGCAGAGCTTCAAGCTCTATTCTTTTATCTGAAATAAGTCCGTTTAAGTAAAAAAGTCTGGCTGGCAGCTCCTTTTTGTTGACTGTGGGATTAGCCAGCGCCAGTAATTCCTTCTCGTACCTTTCATTCCTTACACTCTTCTGGCTCAGGCTTAAAAAAGCCACCGAAGGATTGTAAGAAATCCTGAACCTCTCTATTAAATACTGTTCCCTGCCAGTTTCCTTTGCCTGTATTCTTAGAGTCTCGAACGGAAGATAGTGGAGAATTCCGTCAGGAATGATAATTAAAGATTCAAAACCACTTTCGGATATCTCAGAGAGGGGAAGTAACAAATGGGTTAGTCTTGTTCCAGTCAGAGTTAAATCAGCTGCGGAAATCCGCCGGTCAGCCAGAAGCTTTATATAGAGCTTGACTGATTTTTCGACTTCTTTTTCCGGAGGAAGTTTAAATATATGAAATTTATCCTGGCTGATTAAAAAACAATAAGACTCCTGCTTTCCTATGTAATAATCGAGGATGACCTGTCCTGGCTCAAGAAAGCTCTTCTGGACCATCTGCAATCTTAAATCATAAAATTTCTGGTTGCTCTCCACTATAGTCTGGGCCTTTTTGGAGCTTAGTAGCCGGAGGTAGTGATGTTCGAGCTCCTGAAGTCTGGTTAATGAGTCTGTCTTCCCCAGATTATCTGCCTGATTCATGAATTCGCTGATAGTCAGGTTTAATTCTTTTAACTCTTTATCTTCAAAAAATTCTCTATCCCCTTGTGCGTAATTTTGTAGTTCTTCAAGAAAAACCCTGGCTTTGACCTGGTTCAATGTGGCAAAAACCAGCTCGTCCCTATCCGGACCTGGGGTGCTTTTTCTCACTGCCACTGTGCATCTGATTATTCCCTCGTAAACCTCTCTTTTCTCCCGGTCAAAACTTATCCGGTATAGTTCGGAGCCAATTTTATCCCGAACTCGGCTTAAAGTCTCAAGAGCCTGCCGGTAATGGCTTAAGGCCTGCCCATAATTTCTTTCTTTTTCGTAGCACCTGGCCAGACCGGCATAATCATTCCAGACTTCTTTCCAGTAATCAGCCTTTTTGGCTTCCTCCAGAGCCCGGGTGAAAAAATCTCTGGCTTTCTTTATCAGGCCGCGATTGAAATACACGGTAGCCAGATTGTTGAGCGAAGCAGCCACCACCTCCTTGTCCTTGATTCTCTGGCCAAGCTTCAAAGCCTGAAGGCTATAGTTTTCAGATTCGTCCGGGTTCTCTTCAATCAATACATAACCAAGGTTGTTCAGGATTCTGGCTTCCAGCTCCAGCAGGCCTGCTTTCCGGCTTAGCTCAAGAGCTATTTTCAAAAGTAAATCAGTTTGAACTATAGCTGAATCGATATCTCTGTGCAAAGAACTTTTATATACTGAGATGGCTAATCCATATAAAAGAGAAATATATGTATCTATTTCATCTAACTTATCATACTCTTTTATTGCTTCTCGGAAATAGTAGGCTGATAAATCGTATTGTCCTAATGAATATGTTATCGAACCTAAGTTTAAAAGACATAATCCTCTTATACCTTCTATCTTATGACTCTCTGTAATTGACAAAGCCTTAATTGCATATTGGTAGGCTTCATAAAAATTTCTCTTCTTGGAGTGATATTCAGCGCAATTAGCCAGCATGTTAACTAAAATGATTTTATTATTTAATATATCTGCCAGAGACTGTGCCTTTTTAGAAAATTCATAATATTTTTCTTGATCTCCGCTATGCCAGTAGAGACTGGCAAGGCGGACTGATGTTCTTAACTCCAGCTCCTTCAGCTCCCAATCCTGTGACAATTTTAGAGCTTTAAAAAGTAACTGTTCAGCTTCTTCAAACTTTTTATCCTGACGCTTTTCCCTCGCTTCTCGGAGAAGCTTGATTATCTCAAGGGATTTCCTGGCAAAATCCTGTGTTTTTATCTCACCCGCCTGAGAGGCCAGGGTCTGGCTGAAAATAAAGGCATTCTCCGCTCTGGCCATTTCATTTAAGTTCACATAATTAAGAGCCAGATTCAGCCAGCACCGGGTCTGATAACCAAGGTCATTCTGAAGGTCTTTCTGGTAAAGTTCTTTCTCCAGTATTTCTATGGATTTCTTGTAAAGCCCCTGTTCCCGCAGCCACACGGCTCTTTCCAGATTTCTGGAGAAACCAGGTCCCTTTTCAGGGTGACCAGGCGCAGACTGAAAAATAACCGGCGTAAGAATGACAACCAGGAGAAAAAACCCAAACGCCACTAATCCCCGAGAAAAACTCATTACCATCTTTACAGGTTTTATTTTTAATAATAATTTTTAACCCTTCCTGTCAACCCCAAAATTTACTAAGCTGCAGAAAATAAAATATAATGATTTATGACCTCAATGATTTTCTTAAGGAGTCTGACAATGAAAAAGACGCTTTTCAGGGTTTTAATTCTCACCGGTCTTTTAGTTTTATTTACTGCCTTGTTTCCAATTTCAGTTAGAACTCAGGAAAACCCGCTCCGTCCGGTGACAGTCGACCAGCCGATGCCTGATTTCAGGCTGCCGTCCTACCAGGGTCCTGAAGTCATCCTTTCCAGCCTGAAAGGCAAAAATGTAATGCTCATTTTTCTCCGCGGTTATGCTGCCCCTGACCGCTGGTGTACTATCTGTCATTACCAGTACGCAGAATTATTAGAACTGCAAAAGTCTCTGGAGCTACAGAAGAAATACAACTTGGAGATTCTTTTTGTCCTCCCTTACCCTAAGGAAACCATCAAACAGTGGCTGGAGATTCTACCCGCCCAGCTTGATAAGATTAAAAACTGGAAATATCCTGAAAACTATGACCAGCTTGATGAAAAAGGAAGGCAATCAGTTGAACGCTACCGGAAGCTTTTCCCCAGAGACCTCTCTTTCAAACCTGATAATATTCCAGCTCCCTTCCCCATACTGATTGACGCTGATCATCTGGTCTCATCGGGCCTGGGTCTTTTCAGCACTAACTGGGGAGGAAGTCAAGTTGAGCAGAACATTCCAGCAGTATTTATAATAGACGACCAGGGTTTTCTGAAATTTAAGTATCTCAGTCAAAACACCGTTGACCGCCCGAGCTGCGATTATCTGCTCAAAATTCTGGAAATGGTTAAGCAGAAAAAGCTCTGAGCCCCGTCTTAAGACCGGCCTCAATCGGGCGAGACCCGAGCCGCATAATTAAATTCTTTTAGTTTATCAATGATATCAAGAATAAGATCTTCTTTAGTTAGCTTCAGAAGATCTTCCGGTTTTACTGAAGGCATAAAGGGCCGTTCTTTTTCAGAGAGGGGAGATCTTTTATCTCTTCGACCGGCTGTTTTTAGGGTTAGCTTCAGCTCAATGGAATTGGGCGGGAGGAGAATGGTGTAGTGGAAATTGTCAATTTTGCTCCCGGGAAAGCTTATCTGCAGGTGAATCGACCGACTCTTCTGAAAGTCAGACTTAATTTTTATTCCCCGCGTCTTGAAGGCTTCTTCCAGAGCCTCAAAAGCTGGCTCAACTATGAATTCACAAAACTGGTTGAAATGGTCCCTAGCCTCCTGCTGATACTTTTCTATAATTCTCAAACCTTCAAAATACTGGTTCAGTTCTTTCTGCCATTTTTCTTCTTTCATCTTTCCCATCTCCATTACCACACCTCAATTATATTAATAAAATCATTTTTTCCGACTTAATGCAAGTAACTGCTTCAATCAGACTCTGGAGCCAGTAGAAACAGCCGCAGGTCCATCACATTAGTACCAGTCGGCCCGGTGAAAAGCAGACCGCCAACTTCCTGGAAAAATCCGTAGGAATCGTTGTTCTCCAGATACCGCTCAGGTCTCAGTTTTTTCTCTCTGACCTGATGCAGGCTCTCCGGGCTGATAAAGGCTCCGGCTGAATCAGTGGGTCCATCCCGACCATCGGTAGCCAGGCTCATCACTAGCCAGTCCAACCTCTGCAATTCTGCTTCTCTCTTCATAATCTCAACCAGAGTGGCCAGAACAAATTCTGTATTGCGACCGCCAGCCCCCGATCCCCGGACTGTCACCGTAAGTTCACCCCCGGCTAGAAGACAAAAAGCTCTTTTCTGTTCCTGGGCTTTGCGGGCAAATTCCAGAAATCTTTCCAGGTAGTTTCGGGCAACTTCTTTAGCTTCACCACTGTCTTCTGAAGTTAAAACCACCGCTTCTAACCCCCGACGTCTAACCGCTTCCTTGGCTGCATAGATAGCCTTGAGGTTATCGCCGATTACTACCGAGCTAACCCTTTCCAACACCCGGTCGCCTTTCTTCACAGTTTCTCCTCGTTTTCCCAGCCGGCCTTCCTCGAGCACCCGACAGATAGCTTCAGGAACTTCAGTCAGCAGGTCATATTTCTCAAGCACGCCCCAGGCCTGGTCATAGGTGGTGGAATCGTACCAGGTCGGGCCTGAAGCTATGCTCTCCAGGTCGTTGCCAACGACATCCGAGACAATCAGGTTAAAAACCCGGGCAGGCCAGGCAGCTCGAGCCAGTCGGCCTCCTTTTATCCGGGATAGATGTTTTCTGACCGTGTTTAATTCTTTAATGTCAGCCCCCGCTTTGAGCAGCAGATCAGTGACTATTCTTTTTTCTTCCAGAGTTATCCCCTCTTCGGGCAGACAGAGATGAGCCGAACCCCCACCCGAGATCATGACCAGAAGTAAATCCTTCTGGCCAGATTTCAGAGCCAGCTCATAGGCTTTCTTCCCGGCCAGTAGACTCCAGCGGTCTGGTAGGGGGTGGGCAGCCGGGAAAAAAGCCAGGCTTTTCTCCTCGCGGTATTCATAAACGCCGGTAATCACCGCTTCTTCCAGACGGTCTTCCACCAGAGGTAGCAGGCTCTCAGCCAGTTTTTCCCCGGCTTTACCAAAGCTAATCAGCCTGATTTTATCTAACTCTTCTAAATCAAGCCGGGACCCGCTTATTATTAGTTCATCCCCTTCCCGGGCGATATTATCAGCTATCAACCGGGCTGGCTGAACTGCCTGCAAAGCAGCTTTTCCAGCCATTTCAGCGATTTCTTTAAGACTTATATTCATTTGGCCAGCTTTCCTCAAATCAGTTCTTCTTTTACTTTCTACCTTATTATGGTAAATAATAAATGGATTTAATTGATGAATTCGAACTCAGAGGTTCTGCCCGAGAAGCAGATGAAAAAAGCCTCTTTACCTTTCAAGCAGTTGGCTTCAATTTTGTTCTTCATTCTCATTCTACCGAACAACCTGGTCTTCTCGCAAGAACAGACCGCTGTAGTTTCAGACATAGAAAAAAGAATAGCCCAGATAAACGACCAGATTACCCGTCTTAAAGCCCGACTCAACGAGGAAGAAAAGAGGGAGAGTTCTCTTCTTTCGACATTGGAAAAAATTAGACTTAACAAAAAAGTTTTACAGAATGAAATAGAATCGTTGAATCTCAGGAGGTCTTTAGTCTTAAAACAGTTGATTGACCTCAAAAAAAAAACCAGAGAACTAAAAATAACTCTGGAAAAAGAGCAAGAAGCCGTAGAAAGAACCCTGGTTACTCTCTACCGCTACGGTCGTCTGGACTTTATGCACTTTTTCCTGAAAGCTTCCAGCCTGGAGACCTTCCTGCGGGAGAGCAAAAACCTGACTTTCCTGGCCCGTTACCAGGGAGAAGCTATCAGCAGCTACTTTAACACCCTCAGCGAGCTTCAGGCTCTGGAAAAGGAACTCCAGGCGAAAATGGCCGAGGCTGATCTTCTGCTACAACAGGCCATTCAGAATCAGGAAAAGTTAAACGAGGAAGAAAGAAAAAACCAGAAGCTACTGGAAGAAATCAAGCGGAATAAATCCACCTACCAGAAGATGATGGTTGAACTGCAGGAAAGCTCGGAACAACTCCAGCAGCTCTTGAGACGACTGCAGAGCCAGGAGATTGCCCTCCCGTCTCCTTTCATACCCCTTAATGAGCGTAAAGGTAAACTCCCCTGGCCATTAGAAGGCAAGATAATTACTCGTTTTGGACCGGAAAGACATCCCAGATTTAATACCGTGACAATAAACAATGGAATAGAGATTGCCCCATCAAGGGATAAAGTGGTCAGAGCCGTTCATGGCGGACGGGTGGTTTTTGCCGATTATTTTCAGGGCTACGGAAACCTGATAATAGTTGACCATGGCCTTTCCTACTACACTCTTTACGGTCACCTCAGTAGCTTCCAGGTAAAAGTGGGAGACCTGGTTCAGGCCGGTCAACCCATCGGTCAGGCCGGAGATTCTGACTCCATCAAAGGCGAGTCCCTCTACTTTGAAATCCGCCATAAATCCCGGGCTGTTGATCCCTTGCAATGGCTAAGGAGAAGATGATAGAATCTATTGGGCTAAAAAATGAAAACTCAAAGAATAAACCTGTATCTGCTCACCATAATCCTGCTGCTTACCTCCCTTCTTCTTCTGGATAAAAGGTTTCTGCCAGCCAAGAACCCCCAGCCCCAGTTCAGTCCCAGCAGCCCCGAGCTGATCAGCACGGTGATGCGGCTGATTAAGACCGATTATTTAGAAGAACCGAATCCGAACCGAACTATTGAAGGAGCTTTCCGAGGCCTGATAAACTCTCTCGACCCTTTAAGCGCCTACTTAGATAAAGACCTGGCCGCCAAGTATCAGAAAAAGAAGGCTAAAACCGCCAGCACTGGCTTGATAATTTTCAAAAGATACGGTGTTTTTCCCGTGGTGGTTTCACTTCTGGAAAACTCGCCGGCTGCCAGGGCCGGATTGAGGGTCGGAGACAACATCAGTGCCATAAATGACCGCAACCCAATGAATTTTAGCCTGCTTGAAACCAACCTGCTGCTGGAAGCTGACCCGGACAAGAACGGACGGGAACCCCTAAAACTGAGGGTAGTCAGGGGCACTGAAGCTCTGGAATTTGAAGTAATCAGAGATTTTATAGCCCCTACCACCCTGCAGATAACGGCCAGACCATCGAAGCTCGTCAGCCTAAAGCCTTCGTTTATTTATCAGGGCCTGTCTCAGGAAATTAAAAAATCCCTCTCCCTCTACCTCAAAAAAGGTGCTGCACCAAAAGCTGTGGTATTAGACCTCAGAGATTGCTGGACAGGAGATTATGAAGAGGCCAGAAAAATAATTAATTTGTTCTTAAAAGAAGAGGAAGCTGGTTATTTTGAGCGACGGGGACAGAAGCAGCCCCTTTCCTGTCCGGATAAACCTGATTTTCCGAAACTTCCACTGATAGTCTGGGTGAACCAGGCTACCTACGGACCAGCCGAGGTAGTCGCCGGAGTCTTGAAAGACCTCGGTCGGGCAAAGGTTATCGGAACGGCAACGCCTGGACTGGCCGGAAAGCAGGAGTCTTTCCCTCTACCTGACGGCAGCCTGGTGGTTCTGACAACTGCTGTCTTTTCCTTAAAATCCGGGACTAAACTCTGGGATAACAGCTTGCCGCTCGACGAAAAACTGTCCTTTACCCAAGACCTGGAAAAAGCTTACCTGGACAAAACCCTGAGCCTGATATCGGTTAAGAATTAATGCAGCCGGGCAACTCACAAACCATTGAGCTGAGCAAACCAAGGCATTTTTTTCTGATTTTAACCCTTGTTTTCAGCTTTCTGGCTCTGGGCTCGGCTTCTTACCTTGATTACTGGAATTTCCAACAGGGAAAAGAAAACTTTCTGCCCTGGACTGCGGCCAGCCAAGAGGAAACAAAACCGACCCCTGAATTTTCACTTAAGGACTACCTCCGCCAGGAGCTGGGAAAAATTGGATTAAATCTCGATATGGTAAAAGAAGAAGAACAGGAAGACGGTTTTTTTTACTTCTCAGTCAATTCCACGGCCGAGGAGTACCGAAAGCTCAAGCCGGAAATAATGAGCCGGCTCAAGAAGAAAAAAATCAAAATAAACCTGAAAGAAGAAAAATCCAGGCATGGAGAGATGGTCGCCACTCTGGAACTCAGTTCTAAGTCCAGAGCTTCAGGCTGGCTGATTTTTAAGTATCCAGTTCAAACCTCAGCAAAAACGACCAGAAAATCAACTCAGCCTGAGCCAGTTGCCTCTGTCCCAAGACCAGAGCCCAAAAAAGTAGCCATCGTTATCGATGACCTGGGAGGAGACCTGGCTTTTCTCCAGGAGTTAATCAACCTGAAGGTTCCGCTGACTGTGGCCATCATTCCGGAACTGGCCCTGGCCAAAGAATCTGCTGAGCTGGCAGAGCGAAATAACCTTGAAGTTATCATCCACCTGCCTCTTGAAGCCTTTAACCATCAGACAGGTGGGGCTGAGGGACTTATCAGGACCTCAATGAGTCCTGTGGAGGTCCGGCAGATATTAGAGAGAAACCTGTCCATCCTTCCCAGCGCTAAAGGTTTGAACAACCATATGGGTTCTAAAGCCACAGCCGATGAATCCCTGATGGAAATAATTATTTCCTTCCTCAAAGATCACGACCTGTATTTTCTCGACAGCAAAACCTCTTCCCGTTCCATCGCTTATGAGCTGGCTCTGAAGAAGAAGGTCCCGGCCGCGGCCAGACACATTTTCCTGGATGCTGATGAAGACAGACGAAAGATCCCCGGGAGAATTGTGGAGCTTTTCAACCTGGCTCGTAAGAAGGGGCAGGCCATAGGTATCGGCCACCCCTATCCGGAGACACTGGAAGCCCTGAAGACCTACTTACCAAAGGCTGCTGATTATGATCTTCAGGTGGTTCCAGTTTCGGCTCTGGTTAAAAAATAATGTTCTTCACTTTCCCCCTTAGCAGTTTACCTGATGCTTATTTATTTTGTAATTTTTCTGCTATACTAATATAGAAAGTTCCTTCTGGAGGAAAACAATGAAAAAGTTAACAATCCTGGCTTTGAGCCTGATTATGATATTAACCAGTCTTTTTCTCCCGGCCTGTAAGAAAATGACCCCTGAGGAAATCAAGAACTCCATAGAAATCGTTGACGTTGAAACTAAATGGGTAGCTAAAGAATACCGGGCCTGGCCACCCAAGCTGGTCCTGGTTCCAGTCATTTCTTTTCGGGTTAAAAACATAAGCGACAAGCCATTAACCTACATCAATTTTAACGCTATTTTTAAATTTAAAGGGGAAGCCAAGAATCTGGGAGATAACTTCCTGGCCGCTATTCGCAAAGACCCCGTCATGCCTGGTCAGACCAGCCACCTGATAACCCTGAAAAGCAATTTCGGAGTTGAAGGCAAAACTCTTGATTCTTTTAAGAACAACCCTTACTGGAGACCGGTTGTAGTTCAACTGTTTGCCAGAGGACTTGGCTCGGAATTCATTCTGCTTGGCGAATGGGAAGTCTCTAAAGAAATAGATTTTAAGGAAGATCAGGTAGTAACCCCCGTGGTTGAGAAAAAACCAGAAGAAAAGAAATAAACACCAGCCAGAATTTCAGATAGAGAAAGGATGAAGAAATGGAGACCATCTTACCAAAACAGGTTTTTCTGACTAAGGGTAAGGGCCAGCACCACCAGAAACTGGTTAGCTTTGAGCTGGCTCTCAGGGAAGCCGGCATTTCCCCCTTCAATCTGGTCAGGGTGTCCAGCATTTTCCCACCCCACTGCCAGCTTATCAGTCGGGCAGAAGGCCTTAAAAAACTGAGGCCCGGGCAAGTAGTTTTTCTGGTGATTAGTGAAAATTCAACTGATGAAGCTCACCGGGTGATTTCAGCTTCGATAGGACTGGCCATCCCTCAGGATCGAGACCATTACGGTTACTTGGCCGAACATGAAGGCTTCGGCGAAAGTGAGAAGGAAGCCAGCGCTCAGGCTGAGGAGCTGGCGGCCGAGATGCTGGCTACCAAACTCGGCCAAGTTTACTCACGCCAGAACTTTCAAAGAGGAAAGGAAAATTTTTATCGGATCTCCGACCAGCTGACTGTCAGGACCAGAAGTATTTCTCAGGTGGCTACTGGAGCCAGAGGTCTCTGGACAACAGCCGTGGCCGCCGCTGTTTTTATTACCTGATCAAATGACCAGACAGAATTTAAAAAGCAATAGAAGCAGAATACCAGGAAGTTTGGATTAACAGCTAAGCTTAAAGATTTAAAGGATTGGGTTTAAGAATTTTAATAAAACTCTGTTCTTTTAGCTTCTTAATATATTCTTCAATCTTCTGCTGTCTCTTTTGTAAGTAAATCTTTTCTTCAATTTCTTTCCTGGCCTGGTCAAAAGTTTTCTGATAGCTTTCTTTTTTATCTTCCAGTTTGACCAGGTACCAGCCATTCCTGGCTTCTATCCAGTTCGAAACTTCCCCAACCTTGAGTTTTTCCACTGCCTGCTCGATGTTCTTTTCGAGCTCACCTTTTTTGAAGAAGCCGAGGTCGCCACCATTTTCTTTCGGACCCTCTGAATATTCAGCTGCCAGCTCCTCAAAGGAAACTCCAGATTTGAGCTTGTTTGAGATTTCATCCTTTTTCATTTCCAGGGTAGAGCTGGGGTTGGAGGTGGATGAAAGGTAAATTGCTTTGATATGGAATTCGGGGGGAACAATGAATTCTTCTGGCTTTTTCCGGTAGTACTGAACAATTTCTGAATCATCTAAAACTATGGTCCGGTCCACTTCAGTGTAAATAACCGCCTGTCTCATCAGGGTCTCTTCCAGCTGTTTGACCCAGGCCTGGTAATCCAGACCCTGGGAACGGATAGCCTGGATTAGCTCCTCGTCCGATTCCAGATGATTTTGCTCTTTTATCTGCTGCAGTGTGGCTTTTAATTGTTCTTTGACGTTTAGACCCTTTTCTTTCGCCTGCTGCAGTAGAAGTAGGTCGGTAATCATCATTTCCAGCAGATTCTCTCTGAGCCGCTCGTACTCCCGGAAATATTCTTCGCCGCTGAGCTGGGAGCGGAGCATCTTAACGGTGGAATTAAACTGCTCTTTGTATTCTGACAAAGTGATGATGTCTCCATTAACTATGGCCACAATCTCTTCCACCACATCAGCCGACAGCATGGTCAAAAGGCTCAGGCCAACCAGCATCAGTAGAAATATCTTTTTCTTAATCATTTTCTTTCCCTTCATACTGAAAAGGCAGATTTTCCGGATAAATTTCCCAGTGATAGGTAGCTTTGAGTTCTTCTATTTCCTTAGCCACAATGCTTTTAACCTTTTTTTCCCGTAAAAGGTTGCGAATCCTGGCTCGGGCTTCATCCAGTTCCAGCAGGGTTGGCGGGTATCTTTTATCAAGCCGGAAAAGATGAAAACCATAAGCCGATTGAAAAATGGCTGAAATCTTTCCTTCTTCTAAAGAAAATATCACTTTTTCCATATCGTAGGGCAGCTCCCCGGGTTTGAAGACGCCCATCAACCCGCCCTTGTAAGCATCGGGAGCCTGAGAATAATCCCGGGCTGCCTGCCTGAACTCCTCTTCCGAAGCCCGCTGCAGCTTTTCTTTTAGTTTAACGGCCAGATCGCTGGACTTGACCAGAATTTGACTGACTTTGACCCGTTCCGGGACAAGAAAATCCTTCTTATTTTCCTGATAATACTGCTTGATTTCTTCCTCGCTGATAGTCAAATCTTTGACCAGCTCTCTTTTGTATTTATCTACCAGAAGACTCTCTTCTAAAGCCAGATCCGAAGCCAGTCTTTCAGCCAGACCCTCTTCGGCCGGATAATCCCGTATGATTCTTTTTAAGAAAGCCTGCTTCTCCTCTTCAGTCAACTCCAGACCACGTTTTCTGGCGGAATAAAGAATTATTTTAGCCTCCACAAACTGCTCAAAAAGAAGCCTTAGAGTCTCAGCCGGTAACTCCTGCTGATCAGGGTTCAATATCTTAACGTAATGTTCAAAATCTGACAGAGTATAAATTTTCTCTTCTATCCGGAAAACTGGTCGGGAGAAAGAAGCTTCAGCCCTTTTCTGCTCTTTTTTCCCCTGGTAGGAAAAATAACCGTAATACAGACCAGCCCCCATAAGAATTATTATTATCAGAACCAGTAGAGTTTTTTTCATTTATTTAATCTCAATTGATTATAGTATAGCTGTGGAGTTCCTTCAAGATAAGAAGAGTTTGCCGGAGAAACTCCCGTTCGCCTTCAAGGCTGAGATTCAGAGTCAGCATTCCAAGTGGAGAAAAACTGCCCTTAAACTGGCGTAGCAGGCTCTGCATTTTTTCCCAGCGAAAATTGACTTCCGGCGGGAATCTAATCAGAAGCCGGGAACTGCTCCGGTCCAGAGCTTTTAATCTCAACTTCCGGGCGTAGAATTTTATCTGGGCATAAAGGAAAAGGTTTTCCACACTTTCAGGCATGGGACCGAACCTGTCTTTTACTTCTTCTCTGATTTTCTCCGCTTCTTCAGCTTTTTCCAGACTGGAGAGGCGTTTGTAAAGATTAAGCCTGAGGTTCACCTGAGGTAAATAGTCTTCAGGAATGCGAAAATCTACTCTGAGGTTTATTTCACACCTGACTTCTTCTTCCACCTCGCCTTTTAGCTCCCTGATGGTCCGTTCCAGAAGCTGAAGAAAGTACTCATACCCCACCGCTTCTATGAAACCATGCTGGCGATGCCCGAGAATATTACCAGCTCCCCTTATCTCCAGGTCTCTGGCGGCCAGACGGAAGCCTGAGCCGAGTTCGCTGAACTCTTTAAGAGCCATAAGCCTTTCCCGGGCCTCAGGACTGAGTTCATAAAGAGGCGGAACCAGAAAATAGGCATAGGCCTGACGAGAAGACCGGCCCACCCGGCCCCGAAGCTGGTAAAGCTGGGCCAGGCCGTAGAGGTCGGCCCGGTCGACAATTAGAGTGTTGACCAGCGGGATGTCGATTCCGTTTTCAATGATTGTGGTAGAAACCAGAACATTGTATTTCTGGTTAATAAATTCAAGCATTCTTTTTTCCAGTTCAGGACCCTTCATCCGGCCGTGAATGCTGATGACCCTGGCCTGTGGCAAAAGCTTTTCAATGAGCTCCTTAACTTTTTCAATATCCTCAATCCGGTTGTGAACGTAAAAGACCTGACCCTTACGGTCAAGTTCCTGCTTGATGGCCGTGGCAATCAACCGGGTGCTGAAGGGAGCCACCACTGTGTGCACAGCCAGGCGGTCACGGGGAGGGGTCTCTATCAGGCTTATGTCCCTCAAACCGCTCAGAGCCAGGTTCAGAGTGCGGGGAATTGGAGTGGCAGTTAAAGTTAATACATCAACATTGGTTTTTAATTGCTTGATTTTTTCTTTGTGGCTCACCCCAAACCTCTGCTCCTCGTCAATTATCAAAAGGCCGAGGTCGCGGAATTCGACATCCGGTGAAAGCAACCGGTGGGTGCCGATGATAATGTCCACAAAACCTTTTTTCAGGTCAGCAATTATTTTTTGTTGTTCCAGGCGGGATTGTAATCTGGTCAGAGCTTCAATCTTGACCGGGAAAAGCATCATCCTCTGCCGGAAAGTATTAAGATGCTGAACCGCCAGCACTGTGGTTGGGCAGAGAACAGCAACCTGCTTTCCATCCATAACTGCTTTGAAAGCGGCCCTCATAGCCACTTCCGTTTTTCCGTAACCGACATCCCCGCAGAGCAGCCGGTCCATCGGCTGGGGCGATTCCATATCCTTTTTGACTTCTTCAATGGCCCGGAGCTGATCCTCAGTTTCTTCGTAAGGGAAAATTTTTTCAAAATCTTTTTCCCATTGCCCTTCCGAACTGAAGGCAAACCCCTGGACGGTTTTCCTCCTGGCATAGAGTTCCAGTAGCTCCTGGGCAATTTCTTCAACCGCTTTTTTGACCCTGGCTCTGGTCCTGGCCCAGCTCTGGGTACCGAGCTTATCCAGCTGAGGCCTCACCCCACCCGAACTGGAAAATTTCTGGACCAGGTTTAAGTCCTCCACCGGGACGAGGAGCCGGTCGTCGTCGCGATAAATTATTTCTATGAAATCATGGGGCCGGCCTTCTATCTCCAGCTTCTTAAGTCCGTTAAATTGACCAACTCCGTACTCGGTATGAACCACATAATCTCCCTGGTTAAGGTCCTGGAATTGAGAGAAAAACAGCTTTCGCGGAACCCGGCTGATAATAACCTTCTCTTCGGTGAATATATCTCTTTCGGCAAAGAAGAAGATTTTCTGAGCGGGATAACTGAAACCCTGGTCAAGCCGGCTTTCAACCAAATTAACTTCCTCTCCCCTCGGCTTTTGCCTGGGGTCTTCCAGGATTTGAACCGCTATCTCCTCCTCCCGCAACAAAGCCGCCAGCCGCTCCCGGCGCACTGCGTTGGAAAGGAAGATATAACAGAGGTCTCTTTCTTCCTGGCGCTTCTTTAGATACTGGAGGAAAAAGGGAAGGCGGTTGGCAAACCGGGGAACAGACTGGAAGCCTAAATGAATCTGAAACTGCCCGGACTCGTTTTCCAGTTCCTGTAGGCTAAGTGCCTGTTTGCGGACAGTTTCCAGAAGGTCAACCGAAAATATTTCTTCCGGAGGCAAATAAAATTGCCCCTGCTGACTGAGCTCTTCATAAGCCCTGAGCCATTCAGCCTGTAAGTCAAGCCAGTTTTTTTCTAAGAGGTCGCGGTCCTCAATGATGAAAAGCGGATTTTCCAGATAAGCGGTCAGTGGGACAAAACGCTCCCGCACAGCCAGAGCTGAATATAAAAAAGACGGGAAATCTTCGCCCTGGCGTAAAAGTTCTATTTTTTTATCCAGGTCCCGGTAGCAGCCGGCCCTTTTTCTGGCCCGGGCAATAAAATTTTCCTTAAAACCGGAGTTGCCCGGATACTCCCTGAGTGACGGTATAACCACGGTTTCCAGACGGCGTACTGACCGCTGGGTGGAAACATCAAACTCCCGAAGGGAAGTCACCCGGTCTTCCGAAAACTCCAGCCTGAAGGGAAAATCAGACCAGGCAGAATAAACATCAACGATTCCACCTCTGGAAGCGTATTCTCCGGCCGAAGCCACCAGGTCCTCCTGAACATAACCGAATTCCCTGAGCCGTTCCAGAAGCCAGTTTCGGTCCAGGCAGTCACCGGTGTTAATCTTGAGAAAAGATTCCTTAAGCCCTTCAGGGTCCGGTACAGGTTTCAGCAGACCGACCAGGCTAGTAAGAATCAAAGGCCGGTGGCCCTGAAGAAGAGAATAGAGGGCTCTCATCCGAAAGGCCACAGCTTCAAGAGGAGCCGGCACCTCAAGATAAGGTTCAAGACTCAGAGCCGGTAATACCTGAATCTCTCTTTTTATAGAAAGAAGGCGGAGAAAATCTTCAGTAGTCCTGCGGAGTTCATCCAGAGGACGATTCTCGGGGCTGACTACGAAAATAGGTCTTTCAATCTCTCTGGCCAGAAGACTGTAAAAATAGGGGCGGGCCTCCGGGACCAGCCCGGATAAAAAAGCGCAGTCCTCCCCCTTTTTTAATCTCTCTACCAGGGCCCTAAACTCTGGTAGTTCGGCCAGAAACTCCAGACTCACAGAGTTATTTTAGACGAGAGAATGATGAAGGTCTATCTTAAGAAGCCGATATTTTTTTAGAAAAAGGAAAAGCCCAGGGTTGCAGTATTAACCTGAGGCTGGCAAAACCCGACAATTTCTCAAAATTGTCACATTAACCTCAGCCTCTGAGGAACAAAGTTTGAGATTTGGCTCATGGTGTGAGTAAGCTGTTGGGGCTGGCTTAAGGACTTAATTTTCTTTTACCCGGCCTACCATAAATAACGGTTCTCCTTTATTGCAGGGAGGGGTCCCGATGAGGTAAAGCAAAATGCCAGTAAAAGGAGACCGAACTTTTTCCATAACCTGGCCGAAATAATCAGTTATTGTTCCAACCACCTCCCCCTGCCTGACATAAGCTCCCCTCAGAGCTTCGGGATAAAACAACCCATCATAACTGGAATAGACCACCTCATATTTATCAATCCAGACAGGATCTTTTAGCAGCTCGGCTTCCCCGGGAAGCATTTTAAAATATTTCATTACCTTCAAAATCCCGTGCAGGTTAGTCACCACGGCCTCTTCATCCACCCGACCCAGGTAGCCCGATTCGGTGGTGATGGCGGGCTTTTTACGTACTATAGCTGTATTTCCCAGGTATTTTGAATTTTTTATGTCCTGAGACCTGGTATCGTCGATGATTATGTGCTTGAGACCAAAGGCCAGAGCCATTTCCCGGCTGACAGCATCCAGCTGTTTATCACCGCTTACCATCCAGTAAGTATAGGGAATAAGAGCCTCGTTGCCATCGCCACAATGGAGGTCAAGCAGGGCTTCAGTCCGGTCTACAATTTCTTCAGTAAGGACCGCTGCTATCCTCTGGCTCTGAGTTCCATTCTTGTCACCCGGAAAGACCCGGTTGAGGTTTCTCCAGTCAAATGGATTGTAGTAAATCAGCCGCCTCTGAAAAGCAGGCAGGTTAGCGATGTGGACCAGAATTAGAGTACCGGAAAGCTCCTCCGGGTTGACCATTTTCTTCAACCGGTAAAGGGCTAGAATGGGCGGGTATTCGTAGGGATGAACTCCGGCTACCACAGCCAGAATTTTCCCAGGTCGCTTTCCATTTATGATGGTAACCGGAATCCTGGTAGCCGGGTCTATTCCCTCCGGCACTTCCAGATAACCACTGACCATTTCACCCGGAGCCGCCACCAGCTTCCCCACTGAAAAGGGACGGACCAGAGCGTTTTTCTTTGCAAGCAGGCTCTGCTGAGAAAACAATGGCCAGAACGACGATAATAAAAAAATTAAAATCGTAACACTAAAAAGCCTGCCGGATGATTTACTCATCATTCCTCCTTCTTCTTAAAGTTTTACTCTGAAAATGGCTCAGTTTTCAGAATGGGGCGGGTTGAGTTCCTTTTCTATCTTCACGATTTCTCCGTTAACCAGCAGACATTCAAAAACTTCCAGACGCCGACCGCTGGATCGATCCAGAATACGTTTTTCAGAAACGATTTTTTTGACTAACAATCGTTTCTCTCCCCGATAGATAGCCAGCGGCTTTTCCTGGCCGCAGCCTCCAGCATAGTATTCAACCCGGTCAAATGGTCTTTGCATTTTGACACCTCTGATTATACCTGTTTAGTGGGGAGATTAGAAACCACAATGACCCCCCGGCTATCTTAACTGAAGTCAACGTCAAAAAATCCCGCTCTTTTAACTGGCCTCCACCAGCAATTACAAAAAGATTTGAATCAACCCGACCCTAAAATTATAATGAAGCTGAAACTGGAGGTAAGGCATGAGAAAAATTGTTAGCAGCTATGCTTTGTTATTCCTGGCAGTCTTGCTTTTCCTGCTCTTTCCCCCACTTCCAGCTGCGGCGGATGAAGTAAGGCTAACTGTCTTCTATCCTTCAGTAGGTACCATTCGCAACCTTCAAGCTCTTCGCGACCGTGGTTTTATCAACCTGCCAGAGCTTAAAGTCACTGGAGTTTATCACCTCAAAGAAATGACCAACTATGAAGAGGCCAGAAAATTTGCTCAATCGGCCGGAATTGACTGGATGTCCTTCAGAGCTATTTCGGCCGAGCTAAGCGAGAAAAATCTTTTTCAAAAAAATGGCCTGACTGCAGAACTGGAAGAAATCTTTAAAAACTCAGATGGAATTATTTTCTTCGGCGGTCCCGATATTCCGCCGGCCATCTGGGGCAGTAAGACCAGTCTGCTGACTGTAATAGAAGATCCCTATCGCCATTACTTTGAGCTTTCAGCCATTTTCCATCTGCTCGGAGGATACCAGGACAACCGGTTTGAGGCTCTACTGGAGAAAAATCCGGAGCTGCCCGTCCTGGGCATCTGTCTGGGTGCACAGAGTCTGAATGTAGGCACGGGGGGTACTTTGACCCAGGACATCTGGTCTGAAATCTATGGAAAGAATTTTGTTGAGGACATCATCGCTCTTGGGCCGGACCGCTGGCACAACAACCCGTTTATCAAGCTCTACCCTCACCTCCGTTTAAGCGGCTACAATTTTCACTGGATAAAGCTTCTGCCGGATGGCTTTTTCGTAAAAAATCTGGGTTTCTCACCTGAGGATCGTCCCCGCATCCTCAGCTCTCACCACCAGGCCATTAAAAAGCTGGGCCAGGGCTTTAGGGTGGTGGCCACCTCTCCAGATGGTAAAGTGGTGGAAGCCATCCATCACCTTAAATACCCCAACGTTCTGGGCCTTCAGTTCCACCCCGAAAGCTACCGACTCTGGGATGAAACCCTTCAGGTGAGGCAAAAACCTGAGGACCGGCCCGGAAGCTACTACGAAATACTCAAGAACAATCCGCCCAGCCTGGAATTTCACCGGGCTATCTGGGACTGGTTCAGCCGGGCCATGAAGAAAAACCGGGAAAGGCTGGCGGTTGCCTCCGGAACTGAGGGGAGAACGTGAACCCTTCATTGAGTAAGGACGAGGGGACAACTAGCTTTTTTATTTGATAAACAGAATAAATAGCTTGAGAATATTTAAGGCAATTGTTATTCTATTTTTCTCCAGAAAGGAGGATTGGAATGCGTTGCTTATTATCATTTCCAATTTTAACGCTCTCTTTTATTTCGCTCTTTCTTCTGATTTCTTGCTCCAGACCTTCAGTTCCTGTGCAGGGCACGCTGTTCAAGGATGACCTGGACTTTCTAAAAAAACACACTCAAGTAATAACCATGGAAGCCAGAAACGGACAGGCCATAGTGGCCGTCAACCCCGATATTCAGGGACGGGTTATGACCAGTACCGCCGCTGGTCCAGAAGGACTGAGCTTTGGCTGGATTAACCGCGAATTGATTGCTTCGGGCGAGAATAACCTCCACATTAACGCTTTTGGTGGTGAGGACCGCTTCTGGCTCGGTCCTGAAGGTGGTCAGTTTTCTCTGTTCTTTAAGAAAGGTTCTCCTTTTGACCTGGAACACTGGTTCACCCCTCCTCCGATAAACGAAGGTGCTTTTGACCTGGTCTCAGCCGATAAGACTCAGGTTGTTCTGAAAAAAGAGATGACGCTGGTTAACTACTCCGACTTTGAATTCAAGATTAGAGTCGACCGCGCAATACGAATGCTGGACCAGCCTGAGCTCGAAAAACTGGGTCTTTCCCTCGCCGCAGATATTAACTGGGTGGCCTTTCATTCTGATAACCGAATAACCAACATCGGTGACCTGCCCTGGAGGAAGGAAACCGGGCTGGTTTCCATCTGGATTCTGGGCATGTTTAATCCCTCTCCCGAAACTACAGTGATCATTCCCTATAAAACGGGCCCTGAAGAAGAACTGGGACCGGTGGTTAACGATGCTTACTTCGGCAAAGTACCCTCGGACCGCCTGGTTATTACCGAGCGGGTCATTTATTTTAAGGGTGACGGTCAGTACCGAAGCAAAATCGGCATCTCACCGAAAAGAGCTCTTCCCTTCTGCGGTAGCTACGATGCCCGAAATCGGGTTCTGACCATAGTTCACCTGACTCTCCCGGAAAATCCAGCCGAACACAGCTACGTAAACTCTATGTGGGAAATCCAGGAAGATCCCTATGCTGGCGATGTGGTTAATAGCTATAACGACGGACCGGCTGCTCCTGGAGCCAAACCCCTCGGCCCCTTTTACGAACTGGAATCTTCCTCGCCCGCAGCCGCCCTTAACCCCGGACAGTCCCTGAGCCATGTCCACACTACCATCCATCTACAGGGAGAAGAGAAAGACCTGGATAATATCTGCCGTAAAATCTTTGGCGTTAGCCTGGAGGAAGTTAAAAAAGCTTTTGATAAGAAGTAAGTCTTGCCACCTAAGTCTGGAAACCTGAAATAATACTTAAGATAACCGGCTAACCGGGTGGTTGACTTAAAGAGAAGGCTATGCCTTCCTCTTTAACTATTTGTGAAAAAACAGGTATTGAAATGCTATAAAAAATGGTAACCAAAAAAATTGTGCTGAACTCTCTGCGGGCTTCGCTCCTGTTTTACCTCAACCACTTCAGTGGCCTATAATTCCATTAGCCTCAACTCCCGAAATCTTTTTCTCACAAAAGGCATTTAGCCAAACATTTTTTCAGGAAAGGAGCTGGTTATGAAAACGATGATTCTCGGAGCCGGACTGGTGGGTAAAGCCATAGCCCTGGATCTCATTACCGAACCGGAATATGAAGTGGTGGCAGTTGATATTGATGAAACCCGTCTGGTTGAGCTGGAAAGAGCCGGAATAAAGACTCTTCGGCAGGACCTGAGCAGACCGGAAGTAGTGAAAGAGACAGTAAAAGGACAGGAACTGGTGGTAAACGCCCTCCCCGGGCGTCTCGGTTTTCAGGGTCTTAAAAGCTCGCTGGAGGCTGGCTGTGAGGTAGTGGACATAGCCTTCTTTCCAGAGGACCCTTTTGAACTTGACCCCTTAGCCCAGCAGAATAACCTGACGGCTGTGGTTGACTGTGGGGTGGCCCCGGGATTGAGCAATCTCCTGGCCGCTTACGGATGCCGCCTTCTTGACCGGGCAGATTCTCTTCAAATTTACGTCGGCGGTCTACCAGTTAAACGACAGTGGCCCTTTGAATACAAGGCGGTATTTTCCCCGCTTGATGTCATAGAAGAATATCTTCGTCCAGCCCGTTTTCGAGAAAATGGCCGGTTGGTGATCAAACCCGCCCTGTCAGACCCTGAATACTTAGAGTTTGAAAATCTGGGAACACTGGAAGCCTTCAATACCGACGGCTTGCGCACCCTGCTCAAAACCATGGACCTGCCGGACATGAAAGAAAAGACCCTTCGCTATCCTGGTCACCGGGAAAAAATGCTGATTTTAAGAGAAGCCGGATTTTTCAGCTCTGAACCCGTAATTATCGGAAATCAGGTGGTTAAACCGGTTGAAGTTACAGCTCGGGTTCTTTTCTCCAGGCTTATCCTGGAGCCCGGCGAAGAAGACCTGACCGTTATGAGGGTGGTAGTCAGCGGCTGGAAAGACGGAAAGCCCAGAAAAATTACCTTTGAACTCCTGGACAGATTTGACCGAAAAACTGGCATCCACAGCATGGCCAGAACCACCGGCTATATGGCTACGGCTGTGGTCAGGGCCCTGACCTCCGGCCTGGTCAAGAGGAAAGGGATAGTGGCCCCAGAATTCCTGGTCTATGAGCCAGAAGTCTTCAGTTTTATAAGGCAGACTCTGGAGAAAAGAGGAATTTTTATCACCGAAAAACAGGACGCCGCCTAAGTAAAACGACTGAGGTCTTAGGTCCTCAGTATTCAGGTCTATTTCTTCAATTTTCTGGTATCCACCCAGTTTTCCAGAAATCTGGTGCTGCCGGCAGCCGGCTTTTCCTGCTCGGCCAAAAGCGATTCCACAATGGCTTTTAAGTGAGGATAAGGAAGCGTGCCAATAATCATCCGATTGTTGATAATCATGGTCGGGGTGGAACGAATTCCGTAGGGATAGCGTTCGGAAGTTTTTTCGTATTCCTTGCCGGTTTCAATAATCTGCCTGACCAGAGCCCTGGTTTTCTCGTCGTTAAGAGCCGCTTCCACTCCGTATTTTCTGGCCAGCTGGAGTCGCCATTCCGGCTTTTTGGCCTTTTCAAAATTCCGGAAGATTTCATCATGAATCTGGGGGAACTTAGCCGGGTCATAGGCGGCAATGTAAGACAGCTCGCAGGAACCCGGGTGCTTGTCTTTATCTACCACATCATTGCAGGCAGCTTCCAACGGGAAGAACTGAAAAGCAATGTTTATCTTACCGGGATATTCTTTTTTTAGCTGTTCTAATTGTCGAAACAGCAAAAGGCAATCCGGGCACAGAAAATCGGCATATTCAACTATCCGGATAGGAGCCTCCTCAAAGTTCTCCGTGGCCCGAGCCGTCCAGTAAGGGGAGATCAAGCTTGGGTTCTTAACCGGTTCCAAACTGTAGAATTCTTTGACGATTTTCGTGGCTACACCTCCTAACTGGGCATCTTTTTTGGCCTGGTAAAAGAGATGAAAACCGTAGGCTCCCATGAGGGTTATCAGACCGATAACTATCAGGGGTTTGACAGAAACCGCCACCAGCTCTTTGATAAAACCGTAAAGACCAGGAATTTCACTTCTGATACCAAATTTCCAGAAAAGGTAAAAATTAAAAAGGGAAAACACATAATATCCGCTGCACAGCAGACAGAGGCTTTTAAGGAAAAATACCGAATAGATAAAAAGAATTATTACTCCAAGAGCGTTTGGCAGAGCCAGGAGTTTATTTACTTTTTCCATCCGGGCTGAAGGCAAAACCGCACCGATCATCACCAGGATTCCCAGAACCAGTCCCCAGTAACCAAGAGGTACTCCCTGAAAGTGAGCGATGGAGGAATATGCCGAGCTATCACAGTTGAAGAAAGAACTTATATCACAGAAGGCGCCGGTGAAAATGGTTTCAGGAAAATTGGCCTTGAAGAAGTGGTCAATGGTCAGATAAGAAGATATAGCCATACCCAGTCCAGCCAAAAAGCTCCAGAAACGAAGCCAGTAGCTTCTTAAAGTTAAACTCTTGCCCATTTTCAGTCCTCTTAAATTTTTATTTACTTAAATTAGTGTCTTTCATCAGATTAAGTCAACCTTAATCTTGTCAGAACCTGAGCCAGAGCTTCAAACAACAGTAATAACCTTTATAAGACCCGGAAGCATGCCCGTTTCTCACTGCTCCAACTCAATCAGCTCGACAAGTCTTACTAATTATATCAAAATAATAGGAACAGAAGAAAGCTTTCATTTAGGGCCCTTAAAGAAATCAAGACCTTAAAATCCCGGGTTCTGGCGGCCAGAGAAGATTTCTTCAGCTTCTCTGGTATATCGCCCGTCCTGACCGAATAGAATCAGAGGGGGAATGGTTCGGGGCTTTTCACTATGAAAGCCGCATTCCGCCAGAAAGAAATTGGGCGGCTCATTTTCCCGGGGCAAAACCGACCTTCTGGTTTTAACTTTAAGACCCAGCTTTTCTATTTCTGCCTCAAATTCTTCTCTTCGGCTTTCGGGAAAAATGAAATAAGCACTACCGGTCTCTTTAAGCCAGGTTCTGGTCCAGACCAGAAGCTCTTCCAGATTGCAGAGAAGCTCATGTTTGGCGATATTCTTTTCTTCCGAAGGGCTAAGCAGTCCACTGTTCCGCCGGATATAAGGTGGATTGGAGAAAATAACATCAAACTTCCGGTAAGGAGAGTACTCCCTGAAATCGCGGTTCAGCACTGTAACCCGGCCCTCCAGGTTGTTAAGCAGCACGTTGCGTCTGGCCAGCTCAGCCAGGGCGGGCTGGACTTCCAAAGCCACAATTTGCTTAAACGGCTTAATACTGAGCAGCAGCGAAATTATTCCGCAGCCGGTGCCGATTTCCATAAGTTCGTCCCCCTCTCTGGTCCGGATAAAGTCGGCCAGAAGCGGAGAGTCTACCGAAAACCGGAAGCCGTTTTTTCTCTGCAGGACCAGAATCCGGCCCCGATAAAATGTATCCAGCGTTTCGTCAGGCCTTATTTCAGGGTCAACTTCAATCATCATGCTCCATATCTGTAAACACAAGAATTATATCATTTTCGACCCGGGCTAGGCCACCACTCACCGGCAGACTGCCTTCCTGATGCCCGGTCGTCCGGTAATGAATCTCACCTTTTCGCAGGCAGGTGTTTAAGGGACGGTGCCCCGGCCAGATACCGAGAAAGCCATCAAGCCCCGGGAGTTGAACCTCCAGGACCTCGGCTTCGAGAAGCACCCGGGCCGGGGAGATAACTCGCAGTCGGAGAAATGAATTTTCAAAATAATAATTCATAGCTTTCTAAGCTCCTCAGCTTTCTCAACAACTTCGTCTATTGTCCCGACCATATAAAAAGCCTGTTCCGGTTTGTCATCATGCAGACCTTCGCAAATTTCCTTGAAACCGCGAACTGTTTCTTCCACCGGCACATATTTCCCTGGCCTTCCGGTAAACTGTTCAGCCACGTGGAATGGCTGGGACAGAAAACGCTGAATTTTTCTGGCCCGGGCGACTATTAATTTATCTTCGTCGGAGAGTTCTTCAATGCCCAGAATGGCAATGATATCCTGAAGTTCTCTATAGCGCTGAAGTATTTCTTTTACTCTTCTGGCCACCTGATAATGTTCCTCACCAACTATCCTTGGGTCCAGAATCCTGGAATAGGAACTCAGCGGGTCAACTGCCGGGTAAATACCCATCTCGGTCAGAGCCCGGCTGAGGTTGGTGGTAGCATCAAGATGGGAAAAGGTAGTGGCCGGAGCCGGGTCGGTAAAATCGTCGGCCGGCACGTAGATGGCCTGAACGGAAGTGATGGAGCCTTTCTTGGTGGAAGTGATTCTTTCTTCCAGTTCTCCCAGTTCGGTGGCTAGATTGGGCTGATATCCAACGGCTGAAGGCATCCGTCCTAAAAGAGCCGAGACTTCGGAACCGGCCTGGACAAAGCGGAAAATATTATCTATAAACAACAGAATGTCCTGTCCCATTTCATCACGGAAATATTCAGCCACCGACAGAGCCGTCAGACCAACCCTCAGTCGGGCCCCCGGGGGTTCGGTCATCTGCCCGTAAATCAGAGCAGTTTTGTTGAGCACTCCTGAAGCCTTCATTTCCAGCCAGAGGTCGTTGCCTTCTCTGGTTCTTTCCCCCACTCCGGCAAAGACCGAGTAACCGCCGTGTTTTTTGGCCACGTTGTGGATGAGCTCCATAATAATGACCGTTTTACCCACCCCGGCTCCACCGAACAGGCCAATTTTGCCGCCCTTAAGAAAGGGCTGAATCAGATCTATAACTTTGATTCCGGTCTCAAACATTTCCATCTTGGTACTCTGTTGGTCAAGAGGTGGTGGCTGGCGGTGGATAGGATATTTTTTTGTGGCCTGAATCGGTCCTAAATGGTCAACCGGTTCACCAATGACATTCATCACCCGGCCCAGGGTCCCTTCACCCACCGGCACCTCAATCGGCACCCCCAGGCTTATAGCTTTCATCCCCCGGGCCAGACCATCGGTCGGGTGCATGGAGACACAGCGCACCTTAAAATCACCAATGTGCTGCTCCACCTCCACCACGATATCCACTGGCAGCGGGACATCAAAACCCTCGCTGGTGATGCGAATGGCGGTATATATTTCTGGAAGCTCAGATTCAGGGAAAACCACATCCACAACCGGACCGATTACCTGGACGACCTTTCCTATTTTGACCTTTCCAGAAAAACTGGCTTCTTTGGAGGCAGTTTGAGACATTTTACACTCCTTGCTGTCTTAAAGCTTCCACTGCGGTCTGAATTTCCAGCAGTTCTTTAGTGATGGAAGCCTGACGGATTTTATTGAGCAGTAAGACCAGTTCTGAAATCAACTCCCCGGCATTCCTGGTGGCATTTTCCATGGCCATCATCCTGGATGCCTGCTCGGCGGCCTGAGATTCCAGCAGAAAGTGCTGCAGCTGATGTTTTAGGTAAAAGCGTAGAAGGTAATCTACGATTTCCCGGGCTTCCGGTTCCCAGTCAGGCTGGAGGAAAAACGAAGCTGGCTCCGGATGATTTTCTGGTTTTTCTTCCACAATCGGTAAAAGAAGCCGGATAGTAATCCGGGGAGCAATAATCGACCGGAATTCATTGTAAGCCACGTAGACAGCATCAACCTGATGCAAGAGGAATTTATAATAAAGGTACTGGCTCAGTTCTTCGCTTATTTCTCTCGTTTTACGCTCAATCTTTTCAGAATAATTCTTTTCAAACAGCCAGCCGGTTTTCCGAAAATAATTAACCGCTTTTTTACCAATGGGTATTACCTTAAGAGAAGATTTTTCTTTCTTTTGCTCTAACCAACGGGAGACAGCCTCCAGCAGGTTAGAATTAAAGGCTCCACAGAGCCCCTTATCCGAGGTGACCACCAGAACCAGGATTCTCTTTTCGGGCCGGGACTCCAGGAACGGATGTAGATTGGCCCGGGCCTGCCGGCTCAAGGCGACCGCCAGTTCCGGGAAGGTGTGCCAGAAAGGTCTTCTCTCTACCACCAGGCGATGAGCTTTTTTGTAGCGGGCCGTGGCCACGGTCTTCATCGCTGCAGTAACTTTCTGACTGTTCCGGACGCTTTGAATCCGGCGTCTGAGGTCAATTAGCGTGGGCAACTTTTAATTCCTCCCGGAAAATTTGATTGAATTCCTGAAGAGCCCGGCTTATTTCTTCATCCAGTTCCAGGTCAATCTGCTTCTTGCTGGCAATAGCCTGGAGTAAATGCGGGTATTTACTGTCAAAAAATTTGTAGAGAGCTTTCTCATAGCTTCTTACAGCTTCTACCGGGAATTCGTCCAGAAAGCCACGGTTTCCAGCGTAAATGGCCAGGATCTGTTTTTCTACCGGCAGCGGCTGAAACGGCTCCTGCTTCAAAAGTTCGGTCAGCCGCAGACCCCTTTCCAGTTGAGCCTGGCTGGCTTTGTCCAGCTCGGTGCCGAACTGAGCGAAGGTCAGCAGCTCTCGATACTGGGCCAAATCAAGCCTCAGTTTGCCAGCGACCTGCTTCATAGCTTTAATCTGAGCACTGCCGCCGACCCTGGACACTGATATTCCCACATTAATGGCCGGCCTTATTCCGGCGTTAAAAAGCGCCGGTTCTAAGTAAATCTGACCGTCAGTTATGGAAATGACGTTGGTCGGGATGTAGCCGGAAACATCTCCGGCCTGAGTCTCGATGATGGGAAGAGCAGTCAGGGAACCACCACCAAGCTCATCATTGAGCTTGGCTGCCCTTTCCAGCAACCTCGAATGAAGGTAGAAGACATCCCCGGGATAAGCCTCCCGACCGGGCGGCCGCCTCAAAAGCAGGGAAATTTCGCGGTAAGCTGCCGCATGCTTGGACAGGTCATCATAAATCACCAGAGCATGCTGCCCATTGTCTCGAAAATACTCTCCCATGGCGCAGCCGGAATAGGGAGCTAAGTATTGAAGCGCTGAGGGGTCTGAGGCCGAAGCCACCACTACTGTGGTGTAGTCCATGGCTCCATAATCCTGAAGACTTTTGATTATCTGAGCCACGGTTGATTTTTTCTGGCCTATGGCCACATAGATGCAGATGACACCAGTGTTTTTCTGGTTGATAATGGTGTCGACCACAATTGTGGTTTTACCCGTCTGCCGGTCTCCGATAATCAATTCTCTCTGACCACGACCTATGGGAATCATCGAGTCAATAGCCTTGATTCCAGTCTGTAATGGCTCCCGGACCGGCAGCCTTTCCACCACTCCCGGAGCCAGTCTCTCAACGAACATAAAGATATCAGTTTTAATGGGACCCCGGTCATCAAGAGGGTTGCCCAGTGGGTCAACCACCCGCCCAACCAGAGCTGGACCTGCCGGCACTCTCAGGATTTCCTTTGTCCTTTTGACAATATCTCCTTCCTTGACCAGGCTGGTCTCGCCAAGCAGCATAACTCCAACTGAATCTTCTTCTAAGTTAAGAGCTACCCCATAGATTCCACGAGGGAAAATCAGCAGCTCGTTGTACATCACATTCTCCAGCCCGTAAACCCTGGCTATTCCATCGCCTGCAGAAATTACCGTGCCGGTTTCTTTGACATCTATACCTCCGGCAAATTCTTTAATCTGCTGTTCAATTATCCTAGTTATTTCATCAGCTTTAAGTTGCATGACCTTACCCCTGACTTATTGTTTCTTTTAATTTCAAGAGACCGCCTCTGACCGAGATATCATAAAAGATATTTCCTTTCTTCAAAACCAGTCCACCAATAATCTCAGGATTAACCTGAAAGTTCAGTCTAACTGGCTTTTTCTCCTTTTTTTCCAGAACCCTCTTCAGCCGGCCCTTTTCCTCTTCTGTCAGCTCGACCGCCGACTGAACCTCAAAAATTCCAAGGCCTTTTTCCTCGGCCCAGACCTCAGGCAGGCTTTCTACTATTTCCGGCAGGAGCTGCAGCTTTTCATTTTCGACCAGAATCTCCAGCAGTCTCCTGACTACAGGACTCAATTCCACCTTGCTCACCATCAGGTCCAGGAACTTCCTTTTTTGCTGCCGGGAAACAAATGGTGAGGTCAGGGCGAAACGGACCGACTCGCTGGATACCAGAAGTTCAGCAACAGATTTTAACTGTTCCAGATAAAATTCAAATTTTTTTTCCTCAAGCGCAACCCGGGCCAGACCCCGGGCATACTTTTTAACTGCTGACCGTCCACTCATCTTCCATCCTCAACTGCTCTATCGCCCGGTTGATTAACTGACGGTGAAGCGCAGGAGTAAGTTTTTGTCTGATTTGGTTTTCGGCCAGAGCTACACTAAGCTCAATAGTATAAGCCTTCAACTCTTTAAGACTTACTCTGACCAGCGAGTCAATCTCCTCCTGAGCCAGTTTTTTCAATCTCTGAACCTCTCTTCCGGCTTCTTCTTTTATCCTGGCACTTTCTTTCAGGGCTTCAGCTTCAGCTGCAGCCTTAAGGGCCTCAATTTCACCTTTAAGACGCTTCAGCCTGGCCTCGGACTCTTCCAGTTTTTTCAGGGACTCTTTCTTTAAGTTTTCAGAATCTTCAAGCTGCCTGGCCACTTTTTCAGACCGAGATTGAAGGTAATCACGGATGGGCGTTCGCAGCAGCAGGGCCAGCCCGCCGAACAAAACCACAAAGTTCAGAAGCTGTCCGAGAAAAAGCGATAGGTCAAAGTGGCCTTCTTCTGCCCGCAGCGGGAGAAGTAGACAGCTGATCAACAGCAAAAGCAGCCAGAGTCTCCAGAGGGTTCTGCGGTTTCTCAATGCAGTATTTTCTCCTCAAGCTTTCGGGCCAGGTCTTCAACTTTTTTCTCCAGCTCAATTTTTAAGCTCTCGGTCTGTCGGTTCAGCTCTTCCCGGGCTGAGGCCACCTGACCCCTGAGTTCAATTTGTATTTCCTGAACCAGCCTGGCCCTCTCATTCAGGGCTTCGCTGATAATCCTTTCCTTAATAACCTGGGATTCCTGCCTGGCTTCTTTCAGGCTTTCTTCCACCTGCTGGAGCTGCTCTTCGTACCTTTGAAGAGTCTTCCTGGTTGCCTGCTCGTTTTCTTCAAGAATTTGCCGCCGCCTGGACCTCACTTTAAGATAGGGCTGGAAAAAAACCCGGGTCAGAATGATCACCAGAATCCAGATAAGAATAAATACGGCAGCAAACGTCAGGTCAATCTGAAGCAAGGCCTGAACCTCAAAATAAATAAGGATAAAAATTTAGCATTAACAAACCTAAAAAGCAACCGGCTCTAAAAGGCCCAAAAAACAGGTTACTGGTAAGACTTCAAGAACTGCCGGGCCTCACCCACCAGAAAAAGCGAGCCGGCTACCAGAATGGGCACCCTCCCTTCCGACATACTCAGAGCCAGGCGGATAGCTGAAGGAACATCTTTCTCCAGGAAGAAGCGGTGACTGTAGCTTTTAAGCCTGAAAGCAATTTCCTCCGGAGCAGCCGCCCGGTCAATTTTTGGTTTAGTCAAGATGATGCGGCTAGCCAGGGGAAAGAGATGAGCTGCTATTTTTTCTATTTCTTTATCCTTCATCACGGCAAATACCAGAAGCCCCGGCTGCCGGATTCTTGATTTCCAGAACTCCTTTACGACTCTGGCCCCAGCTTCATTGTGACAGCCATCCAGAATTATCGGGGGAACAGTGCTGATAAGCTCCAAGCGACCTGGCCAGCTTGTATTCTCCACTGCTTCAATCATCAGCTTTTTACGCAGCTTCCAGCCTTTTTCTTTCATTACTTCAGCCGCAGCCAAAGCTATAGCCGCATTCTCACCTTGATGAAAGCCCGGAAGGGAAGGGCTGAAACGGTAAAAATCCCGACCGTATTTATACTCAAAGAGCAAATTAGAATCAGACTCAGTCCAGGTAAAGCGACTATCTTTCCCAAAAACTTCTATCAAAGGAGAATTCATTTCTCGACACTTTTTCCTAATAACAGAGAGAGCTTTTCGATTTCTAACTCCACACACACATGGGGTTTGTGGTTTAATGATCCCTGCTTTTTCAAAGGCGATTTTATCAATGGTCTCACCGAGGTACTGCTGATGGTCAAAGGAAATGGTGGTAATTACCGAAATTTCTGGCAAAACCACGTTGGTAGCGTCAAATCTCCCGCCCATTCCCACTTCAATAACTGCCAGGTCCACCTTCTTTTGCTTAAAGTAGAGAAAGGAGGCAATGGTTAGAATTTCAAAATAGGTCAGAGCGCCTTCTAACCGGCCCGACTTTTTGAGTTTTTTTTCAGTTTTCTCTATTTCCCTGAGAAGCCGCCTCAAGTCCTTTTCGGAAATAAGCTTTCCTTCTACCTGGATTCTTTCCCGGACATCAACCAGATGCGGAGAGGTATAAAGCCCGGTCCGTAAGCCATGGCGGCGGAAAATCATCTCCAGCATGGCACAGACTGAACCTTTACCGTTAGTCCCGGCCACATGCAGAGAGGCAAAACAGCGGTGAGGATTATTGAACTCAGCCAGAACTGCTGAAATGTTCTCCAATCCCAGCTTGATGCCAAAAAGTTGAGCCTGTTTAAGGTAAGGAAATTGATGAGAATTATCCGCACTCATTGCGGTCTATTCAGGAAAAGCCGAAGAGTTTTAATCAGATAGTTTCTGAGATACTTTCTTTCGACCACCTCATCCAGCATCCCGTGGGCCAGAAGAAATTCTGCCCGCTGGAAGCCTTTGGGTAATTTTTCCTTGATGGTCTGTTCGATAACCCTTGGTCCAGCAAATCCGATTAAAGCGTTTGGTTCAGCAATGTTTATATCTCCGAGCATAGCAAAGCTGGCAGTGGTACCACCGGTGGTGGGGTCAGCCAGCACTGAAATGTAGGGCAGTCTGGCCTCACCCAGCCTGGCCAGAGCGGCGGCGGTTTTAATCATTTGCATCAGAGACATCATTCCTTCCTGCATCCGGGCCCCGCCAGAACAGGAGACGATGATGAGCGGCAACCTTTCCTCAAGACATCTTTCGGCTGCCCGGGCTACTTTTTCTCCAACTACCGATCCCATGCTGCCACCCATAAAACCGAATTCCATGGCCTGGATTATAACCGGTATGCCACCCATAGTTCCCCGGGCAGTAACAATGGCCTCAGGTAAACCGGTTTTCTTCTGACTGTCCTCAAGCCGTTTAGAATATTTTTGCTGGTCTTCAAACCCGAGAAAATCAACCGGATAAATCTCCTGGTCGAGCAGCTCAAACTTGCCATCATCAAAAAGCTGGCGCAACCGCTCCAGAGCTCCCAGCCGGAAATGATAATTGCACAGAGGACAAACATAAAGATTATCGATAATGTCCTGCTTATAAAGGATTTTTTGACAGTTGTTGCAGCGTGTCCATAAACCTTCGTTCATCAATCAATCCTCCTTTCTATCAGATTTCCGGGGTCAAAGCAGGTTTTAATTCCTTTAGTTTTTAGCCTACTTTTCTTTGGGGCTGATAAGGGAGATTACCGAATCCACATCGGGCAGGATATCTTCGATGTCTTCCTCAGCACTTAACAGCCGGCTGACTGTTTCCAGCAGAGCTTCAGGATTGACCGGCTTTTCTAAGTATTCGGCCGCCCCTAAGTTGGTCATCGCTTCATGCTTGTACTGGGGGCCTTTGTAAAGCCCGGTCAAAATGATGACCGGCACTGCCCCTTTGGAGTCCTGAACTATTTTTTTCGTCAGGTCGAAGCCATGAAGCTTTGGCAATATGGCTTCCAGTATAACCAGGTCGGGCTTTTCATCCTTGAACAGGTCGTAGGCCTGAGCCCCATCACTGGCCTGGATTATCTGCACCTTTAGAGTCTTAAGAATGCGAACCAGACTTTCTAAAGAAGCCTGGTCGTAATCAACTACAAGGATTTTTTTCTCAGACATAACTCGCAGGGCAATTTTAATTTAATTCTAAGGAGCTTGTCAACAAATTAGGGCTTTACAGACAGGCTTCATTTAGAATATAAATCAGTTTGTTGTCTGAGGAAAGTTAAAAGGAGCTGTCCTGACCATGAAAAAAATTCCTCTTCATACAAAAATTTTCGTCGGACTTTTTCTGGGAGTTGTGGTTGGGCTGGTGTTTGGACCTGAAGCCCGAAAGATTGAATTCGTCGGAACCATCTTCATCAGGCTCATCACCATGGTGGTAGTTCCTTTAGTATTTTTTTCTTTAAGCCTGGGGACAGCCAGCTTAGGTGATATTAAAAAACTTGGCCGGGTAGGGCTCAAAGCTTTTCTTTATTTTACTCTGACCACCGCTCTGGCCATCACCATTGGACTCCTGGCAGCTAATTTCTTCAAGCCGGGCAGTGGGTTAAACGAAGAGGTCAAACAGGAACTTTTTAAAAATTACCAGCAGGCCGCCCAGACCAGAATTCAGGCCGTCCAGGAAAGACCTTCTCTACTTTCTGTGCTGGTCAACATCGTCCCGACTAACCCGATCAAAGCCATGGCTGAAGGCGAAATGCTCCAGGTTATCTTCCTGGCTCTGATTTTTGGGCTCTGTCTGACCCTGATTTCAGCGGAAAAAGCCCGACCTGTCCTCAACTTTTTTGAAGGAGCCAACGAAACCGTCCTCCAGGCAGTCAATCTGGTGATGAAATTTGCTCCTTACGGAGTCCTGGCCCTTCTGGCTTCCATCATCGGACAGTTTGGCCTGGGCATCCTGGTAACCCTGCTCAAATACGCTCTGGTTACCATCCTGGGCCTGGCCTTTCACGCTCTGGTGGTGGACGGATTTTTGATAAAGTTTCTGGGTGGGATGAACCCGGCCAGATTTTTTAAAGGCACGAGCGAAGCAATGCTGATTGCTTTTTCCACTTCCAGCTCCAATGCCACCATCCCCGTGGCCCTGGAAAGCCTGGATGGACTTAAGGTTAAAAGAGAATATTCCAGCTTTGTGGTACCACTCGGGGCTACCATCAACATGGATGGCACAGCTCTCTACCAGGGAGTGGCCGCTGTGTTCATCGCTCAGATTTATGGCATCCCCCTGAGCCTTGGAGCCCAGGCTACCATAGTTCTGATGGCCATTCTGGCTTCCATAGGAACAGCAGGAGTGCCCGGAGCCGGAATGATCATGTTAGCCATGGTTTTGAAACAGATAGGAGTGCCGCTTGAAGGAGTAGCTTTGATCCTCGGGGTGGACCGCCTCCTGGACATGTGCCGTACTACGGTTAATATGATCGGTAACATGGCCGCTTCGGTTATCATCCACCGCTCCGAAGAAAAGAACAAATCGGTTTTAGCATCAGAATGAGTTAAAATTAGCTTTACGGGCCTCAGATCCAGAGCCCGGTGGGGTGAATAGATGTCCAGAAAAACCAGAAGGCAGCTTCTGGGCCAGCACTTCCTTCACGAAAAGCGGATTCTGGAAAAAATAGTGGCGGCCGCAGACCCGGCTTCAAACGAACTCATCATTGAAATCGGGGCAGGCCAGGGGGTGCTGACCTATCGACTGGCAAATAAAGCCGGCCGGGTGTTAGCGGTGGAGAAAGACTCTACCCTGGTCCAGGCTCTGGAAAAGAATCTGCCGGGGAATGTGGAAATTATAGCTGGAGATATCTTACGGCTGGATTTGAAAAATTTGATTAAAACCGGAAGGTCATCATTTGCCCGGGTTAAACTGGTAGGCAACCTTCCCTATCACATTTCCAGTCAGGTCCTTTTTGTGCTTCTGGAAGTCAAAGAGCTAGTGGAACGGGCTGTTTTTCTTTTTCAGAAAGAGGTGGCCGAAAGAATAACCGCCCTGCCTGGAAGCAAGAAATACTCGCCGCTTTCAATTCTTATTCAGAATTATTTTGACTGCCAGCTTCTTTTCCTGGTAAGGCCGGGAGCTTTTACTCCACCACCCAAGGTGGATTCAGCCTGTGTTCTTTTTCTTAAGAGGTCTTCGCCAATCTGGTTTCCAGAAGAGGAAGAAAAAAATTTTTATATATTCCTTCAAAGTTGTTTCAGCCAGAGGCGAAAAACCCTGGTCCGCAATCTGGAAAGTTCTGGCCGGCCAAGAGCCGCTATCCTGGCGAAACTGAAAGAGCTTGGTCTTCCGGAAAAAATTAGGGCTGAACAGCTTCCGCCAGGTAAACTCCTCGCTGTCTTCAAAGGGCTCAGCTGATTTTTAAAAATCTGAATGATGGCGATTAAAAGCGATAAGGTCCTGTGATATAATCAGAAAAAATGGCCAGAGCCAAGAAGGAAAATAAGACAGAAAAAAAAGAACCCCGGACCAATAAAATTCTGACAGAAGTTCTGTCGCTTTTTCTGATTTTTCTGGCCATTTTTTCTCTGATTGCTGTCTTCAGCTACAATTCCGCTGATCCCTCCTGGGCCAACACTCCACCGCCAGGCCACCGAACTCAAAATTTAGGCGGCCGGCTCGGAGCTTATTTAGCTGAAAGCCTGCTGCAATTTTTCGGACTGGCAACCTTTTTGTTGCCTTTAGCCTTCGGTTATGCTGGAGTCAGGGCACTTTTCCCCGGCCAGGGACGGCTGCTGGCCAGAAGGCTGCTTACCGGTTTGCTCTATCTTCTGGTCCTCTCACCGCTTTTAATCATCATTCTGGAAAGATTCCCTTGGCGCGGGAAGGAATTTCCGGCCGGAGGACTGCTGGGAGAGCTGCTAAAAGGATTTCTGGTTCGCTATCTCAACCACCTAGGCTCTTTCATTTTTCTTCTCTGTCTCCTGGCACTTCTTCTGCTGTTTACCACCCACTGGAGCTTGGCCCGGACAGTAAGTTTTATCGCCAGGCTGTTTAAGAACACCACCAATCAGGTCAGGATAAAAATCACCGAATACCGCCAGGACCGAAAAAAAGAAAAGGTTAAGAAGAAGCTGGAAGAAAAATACGCCCGGACCTCTTTTTCCCCTCAGGAAAAAGTTGAGACCAAAGAGATTCCCCAGGAAATACCAGAACTTAAAGAAAAACCAGCACAAAGAGAAAAGATGTCTCCAAAACGACCCGAAAAAATTCCCGTCTTTACCCAAACTGAAACAGAAGAAAGAATGCTGCTTCCCGACCTGAGAAAGTCTGGTGATTATCGTTTTCCTCCCTTCAGTCTACTGGACCCGAGCAAGCCAGCTGAAAAAATTGACCGGAACGAGCTCTTTGAAAAAAAGATCCGGATAGAAGAAAAATTGAAAGAATTCCGGGTTTCCGGTGAAGTCCGTGAATACCATCCTGGCCCGGTCATCACCACCTACGAGTTTTTTCCGGATGCCGGAATAAAAGTCAGTCAGGTGGCCGGGCTGAGCGAAGAGCTGTCGCTGGCTCTGGAAGCTGAATCAGTCCGGATTCAGCGAATTCCAGGAAAATCCTCTCTTGGCATTGAAATACCAAACAATAAAAGAGAAATAATAAAACTCCGCGACATCATTCAATCTGAGAAATTTCAGAATTCTGCCTCCAAATTGACCTTTGCCGTGGGCAAGACCGTTCATGGGGAAGTTTACATTACCGACCTAGCCATAATGCCTCACCTGCTGATTGCCGGAGCTACCGGAACGGGCAAAAGTGTGGCCCTAAACGCTTTAATTGCCAGTATTCTCTACAAAGCCACTCCCGAGGAAGTCAAGTTAATCCTCATTGATCCTAAGCGGCTGGAATTTACTCTGTATGATGGAATTCCCCATCTTCTGGCTCCGGTGGTTAACGACCCCAAGAAAGCAGGCATAATTCTGATGGATGCAGTTAAAAAAATGGAAGAACGCCTGCGGCTCCTGGGTCAGATGAAAGTCAGGAACATAGAGCAGTACAACCAGCAGATTAAGTCACTCCTGGCTCAGAAGAAAGGCAAGTTGAGCGAGGAAGAAAAGCAGAAGCTCAAGCCGTTGCCTTATATAGTAATAATAATTGATGAGCTGGCCGAGTTGATGATGACCAGCGCCCAAGATGTGGAGTACTGCATCGGCCGCCTGGCACAGTTAGCCAGGGCGGTAGGAATTCATCTGGTGATGGCCACCCAGAGACCTTCAATCGATGTCATCACCGGCACCATTAAGAATAATTTCAACAGCCGTATTGCCTTCAAAGTTCCGTCCAAGATAGACTCCCGGGTCATCATTGACACCGTAGGTGCAGAGAAACTGCTTGGACTGGGTGATATGCTGTTCATGCCGCCTAACTATCCCCGGATAATCAGGTTGCATTGTGCTTATGTTTCCATTCCTGAGGTCCAGCGCCTCGTTAAATTCGTCCGTGAACAAGGCCAGCCTGAATACGACGAAAAAATCATGCAAATCCTCAAACGAACCGGCGAGTTTTCGGTTGAGGAAGACCTGGGAGAGAAAGACGAGCTGTTTGACCGGGCAGTGGAGCTGGTCCTCGCCACCGGTCAGGCTTCGGCTTCTTTCCTGCAGAGAAAATTAAAGCTCGGCTATGCCCGGGCTTCAAGAATAATCGACCAGATGGAGAGAGAAGGTCTTATCGGCCCGCCAGAAGGAGCCAAGCCAAGGGAAATTCTGGTAGACCCCAAAACTTATTTTAAAGAAAAGCAGAAGGCACGGGATAAAACAGAAAAAGCTTGAGCCGGGCAACACGTTAAGAATAGCCAGAAAATCAGCTCCTAATTCTTGTTATCTGCGAGTTCTCAGTAAAATATCCCAAAAAGACTTTAAGGTAGTTTAAAAGCTTTATTGACTGTCGGGATATTGACAGGAGAAAACATCAGGTCCGGGAAGGATAAAGAGTCAGCTTACATTAATGAATACGGGGATGTCTTATGGTTTTAAGGACTTTTTCTTTGGTTGTTCTCCACTTTTCGGCCGGGATATCCAGCATCACTTCAACCAGCTGGGGGTCAAACTGACCGCCACTGCAGAGTTTAATTTCTTCCAGGGCCTCTTCAAAACTCCGGCCCTGGCGGTAGGGACGGTCTGAAGTGATAGCATCCAGGGTGTCAGCCAGAGAAAATAATCTGGCGCTCAGAGGTATTTCCTCGCCTTGCAGGCCAAAGGGATAACCGGTGCCGTCGTATTTTTCGTGATGGAAGAGGACAATTTCAGCCGCTCCCTGTAGGAAGCTGAACTCCTCAATCATAGCGAAACCGATGAGTGGATGGTATCGAATTATTTCCATTTCCTCATCACTGAGCGGTCCCTTTTTCTGGAGTATATCTTCAGGAATTCCTATTTTGCCAATGTCGTGGAGCAGAGCCCCCCTTTCAATGTCCAAGAGAGCCCGGCGGCTGGTAAGGCCGGAGCTGCGGGCCAGAAGCAAAGTGTAAGCAGCCACAAAGCGGGAATGGCCGAGGCTTTCTTCGCTGCTATCGGTGCTGGCCAGGAAATAAATCAGCTCTGAATTAAAAAAACGGCTCTCCTGAAACAATTTCCTGAGACCAGGAACCTGAAGATAATCTTCCCGGCAAATAGCATTTTCCAGTTTCTCCAGAATCCGGCTGGCCCGTAGAAAAGCTTCTATCTTGCTCAGGGTATAAGGCGAGTTGTAAGGAAAGGTCAGAAGGGCAGTAGCGGTCTGATTTCCTCTCTGAAGGTCCCAGTTGGTCTTCAACCAGTTGAAGTCGAAAATTTTCACCCGGTCGAGCTGCAATTCTGAATTAAGAGGCCGGTTTTTTTTGCTCTCGCCGACCGGAGGCTTTCTGGGCCGATCTTCTTTCATCCCTTCATCCTTTTGACCTTGAGTTTTGAGCTGGGGAAGAGGAACAAGAGGTCGATCTGGGCCTTAGTATCGGAGAAGTTTCTACGAGAACATACCCCCGGCTTGAGAACAGATTTTCAAGATAACGGTAAAAAGCTGCTTCGGACCGGAAATACTTGATTTTTTCGTTTCTGGTGTTTTGAGTCATTAAGCCCTCCGCTTCCTCAAGGGGCAAAAAATTAGTCGGGTATTTAAATAAAAAATTGAAAAGCCCTGAGGAAATGTGATATTTTCTTAGCTAATGAAGAGGTATTAGTCTATAAATGACCGACAGACTCGACCGGGATATTCAAGAGCTGGTGGTTCGTTATCGCCCCATAATAGCTTTCCGGGTGAGGAAAGCCCTCGGAGCCCAGAACACCGACTGCGATGACCTGGTTTCGGAAATCCTGTCTCAGGTGCTGGAAAAGCTGCAGAGTGGTGAGTTTCGCGGTGATTCATCGTTGGGGACGTTTGTTTACACTATAACCTCCCGGCGGATTGTGGATTATATACGAGAAAAAACAAAAGTAATGAAGTTTGCCCCTGAACCCGAGCCTTTCCCTGACCCCCAGGAGACCTTGGAAGCGAAAGAAATGTCAGACCGGGTCAAAAAGGCCCTCAGCCAGCTGAAACCAAAATACCGGCAGGTGCTTTATCTATATTATTATCAAGAACTTAGTCGAGAAGAGGTAGCCTCTGAGCTGGGTGTGTCCACCAGAAAGGTCAGCGAGCTGGTAAATTATGCCCTGAAATTGATTAGAAAAGAGTTAAAATCATGAAAAAATTTTCCATTTTTCGCAGGTCTACCCGACTAAAAGGTTGAATAAAAGGGAAGGCGGATTAAAATGAGCAAATGCCAGTTTGAAGACCTGATTGATGGGTACCTGCTTAACAAATTAAGCGAAAGGGATAAAGAAGCTTTTGAAGAACATTATTTTAACTGCCACTCCTGTTTTCAAAAGCTTCAGGAAAGAGACATCATCATCCGGACCATCAAGAGCAACCCGGCCCTGCTCACCCAGGAACAGGCCGAAACCAGAAGCCCGATTCTCGAAACCCTGAAACGAGAAGTAGCTTCTCTGTTTACCGTGAAACAGTTAGCCCTGGCCGGGGTAACCGCTGCGCTACTGCTGGTGGTGGTGCTGGCCATAATTCCCAGACAGCAGGCGCCAGCTCCGAACTTCTTTCTGAGCGATGAGGAAACTGTCCGCGGTTCTTCCATCACTCTGATTTCCCCCGTTATCGACATGAATCAGATCCCGACTTCCTTCGAGTGGAAAAAGCTGGGAGAAAACATTGAGTATCAGATTTCCATCTTCAACCACGAGCTGCTGTGGAAGGCCACTACCAGAGAAAACCGCATTACTCTTCCTGATGAAGTAAAAGCCAGGATGATTCCCGGTGAAAAGTATTCCTGGCAGGTTAAGGCCTTTGGTCCGGATGGTACGCTGATCGCTGTTTCCAGCAAAGTTCAGTTTAAAATCGCCGCTCAGTAACAAAGCAGGTATTTTAAGGGAATCTAATCTTCAATTAACCCACTGTCCAGCTCTTCTATGTACATCCGGCCCTGAGTTTCTTCCTCAAAGGCCAGGCAGCACATCAACCGACCGCATAGGCCAGAAATTTTGGTCGGGTTGATGACAATCTGCTGTTTTCTGGCTTTCTGAATGGTTATTGGCTCAAAATTTTTTATAAAGGTAAAACAGCAGAGGGTCCGGCCGCAAACTCCCAGCCCGCCGACTAACTTAGCTTCATCTCTGACCCCTATTTGCCGCATCTCAATCCTCATGCGCAATTCCTTGGCCAGGTCCTTAACTAACTGACGGAAATCTATCCGGCCATCGGCCGTGTAGTAAAAGATTCCTTTTTTCTCGTTAAAAAAATAGCGGACGGCCACTAATTTCATTGGCAGATTTCGGGCTTTAATCCTATCGAGGCAGAATTCAAAGGCCTTTTTTTCCTTCTCTCGCAGCCACTGGAACTTTTTAAGGTCTTCTTCGGTGGCTTTCCTCAATATTCTGACTGCATTCTTTGCCACTCTGGGACAGCGAACCACCTCACTCCCGGTATCTATGACCACAGCCAGGTCCCCGCCGTATTCGGATTCAACCAGACAATAGTCTCCAATTTCCAGGGTTTCTTCTCCTTTAAGCGCCCGGACCACTTTTCCCGTGGACTCAGAAAGTAACAGCACCACCTCAGGAGTTTTGTCTTCAGACATTTTTTATCTCTCTCAAGAAAATGACCAGTTCATTGCTTATTATAGACAAATTCGGGTTTTTCTTTAAGCGGGCCAGAAAATCTTCCAGTCCGCGAACCCCCCTGATCGCGCCTTCAACTGAAATTAAATTGGCCATCTTCTCAATTTCCGGAGCCAGGTCCGGGTTCAAGAGCTGTTCCCGACTACCTTCTTCAATGGCCAGAATATCCCGGAAAAACAACGCGAACAGCTGAAGTATTCCACGGTAACGAGCCAGGAGATCTTTTCTGGAAGCCATGGAAGCCCAATCCAAAAAGTCTGAAGGTTCTTCCGATTCCAGCAATTTCTTAAATAAAGTAAAAGCCAGATTCCTTTCCTGGATAAATTCTTCCCACTTTCTTTCCTGCAAAGCTTCCTGGTCATCCCTGGAGATAATAGCCATTAGCTTAGCCTGGGCGGGGCTTAACCCCCTGGCCAGAAGAGTTTTTTCCAGTTCTTCCTGGGTCAGCGGATTGAACCTCAGCACCTGGCAGCGGGAGCGTATGGTCGGCAGAATAAGCTGCAAATCTTCAGTTATCAAGATGAAATAGACAAAGGGATGGGGCTCTTCCAGTGTCTTCAGAAGGGAGTTGGCCACCGTCTCATTCATCTTTTCGGCTTCATCAATGATGAAGACCATCCGCCCCTGATTCCATGGTCTCAAGTTTGAAAGATAGTTAATCTCTTCAACCTGGTCTTTGACAATCTGCTCCCTGTTTTTTTCCCTGACCACCAGCCTGATATTGGGATGCCGGCCGCGTTCGGCCCGAAGGCAGGACTCACATAAATCGCAGGAGTCATCCTGCCTTCTTTCGCAGTTTAAAGCCTTAGCCAGAGTCAGGGCGGTTTTGAGTTTTCCCGTCCCGGAAGGCCCAAAAAAAAGAAGAGAGTTCGGCAGACGTCCCTTGCTCAGAGAAAGCTGCAGAATTCTCTTAGCTTGCTCATTCCCGGCTATATCCTTAAAACTCATAAATTTAATCCTCCTGGAACATTGCGGTTAACTCTGAAGAACTTTCCGCAGGTACCGGCCGGTGTGAGAGTTATCCGACCTGGCAACCTCTTCCGGCGGTCCTTCAGCTACTATCCAGCCTCCAGCCTCACCACCCTCCGGTCCCAAGTCAATCAAATAATCACAATATTTGATGACCTCCAGATTGTGTTCGATGATTATAACAGTGTTTCCCAGTTCAACCAAGTCATCGAGCACCCGGAGCAATTTGACGACGTCGTCAAAGTGCAATCCGGTGGTAGGTTCGTCCAGAAGGTAAAGTGTTCGACCGGTGTGCCTGCGGCTCAGTTCCCTGGTCAATTTGATTCTCTGGGCTTCGCCGCCTGAAAGCTGAGGAGCCGGCTGGCCAAGTTTGATATAGCCCAGGCCCACTCTCTGCATCAGCTCCAGCTTTCTTTTAAGAGCGGGATGAGCCCTGAGTAATTCATAAGCCTCATCAACAGTCATCTCCAGATAATCGGCAATATTCCGTCCCTTATAAGTGACGGACAGAGTCTCTTTGTTATAGCGGCGGCCTCCACAGCGGTTGCAGGTAACATAGACATCAGGCAAAAAGTGCATTTCTATCTTTCTCACTCCGGCCCCTTCGCACTCTTCACAGCGACCTCCCTGGAGGTTAAAACTAAACCTTCCCGGAGCGTATCCTTTCCTTCGGGCTTCTGGCGTCAGGGAAAATAACTCGCGGAGATGGCTAAAAACCTGAGTATAAGTGGCCGGGTTGGAACGGGGCGTCCGGCCGATTGGCTTCTGGTCCACCGAAACCACTTTATCAATATTCTCCAGACCCTCCAGAGCCTGATGCTGCCCCGGCTGAATCTTAGCCCGGTAAAGTTTTTTTTGAAGAGCCTTATAAAGAACATCATAAACCAGGGTGCTTTTACCGGAACCGGAAACTCCGGTCACTCCGACCATTACCCCAAGAGGAAACCGGACATCTATGTTTTTTAAATTATGTTCCCGGGCTCCCCTGACTACCAGCCAGCCCCGGGGCTGGCGTCTTGAGGCCGGCACCGGAACTTTCTTTTCCCCCCTGAGATATTGAGCAGTCAGAGAATTACTGGATTTTAAGATTTCAGGCAGCGACCCGCTGGCCACCACATAGCCGCCGTTTTCTCCAGCCCCGGGCCCGAGGTCCACCAGATAATCGGCCGAGCGGATGGTCTGCTCATCATGCTCCACTACCACGATGGAGTTTCCTGCATCCCGGAGCTGTCTCAAAAGCTGAATCAACCGCCCGTTATCACGTTGATGAAGACCTATGGTCGGTTCGTCCAGAACATAGAGTATGCCCCGGAGCCGGCTGCCAACCTGAGCTGCCAGCCGGATTCTCTGGGCCTCTCCCCCCGAGAGTGAAGAACCCGTTCGGTTTAAGTCAAGGTAAGAAAGACCCAGCTCTATCATAATCTCCAGCCGGGCTCGAATTTCTTTGAGAATTTTCTCAGCCACCAGCTTTTCCTGGTCGCTGAATTTAAGCCGGTCCAGTCGCTCCAGCAAATGGCTTACGTCAAGAGAGGAAAGCTCGTAAATATTAAGACCATCTACCTTAACCCACAGGCTTTCCTCTTTGAGCCTCTGACCATGGCAGAGCGGACAGATGTCCTCAGTCAGCTCGGCCTCGCCCCACTCATTAAAGGCAACCTGATAACCCAGACCGTGACACCGGCTGCAGGCTCCATAAGGGCTGTTAAAGGAAAAATTCCTTGGTTCAAGCGGCTGGAAACTCCGTCCGCAGGAAGGACAGACGAGCTTTCTCGAATAATAAAATTCCCGACCCTGTTCATCTAGAACCAGCACTCCCCCACCCGAAAGTTCCAGGCTGGTTTCCACCGCTTCTTTCAGACGGGAATCGGACGGAGCGTTAAGGGATAGTTCATCCACCAGGATTTCCAAATTGTGCTTTTTGTTTCTGTCGAGTCGAATTTTCTCTTCCAGCTCAAAGAAACTGCCATCTACCCTTGCCCGGAGATAGCCCTTTTTCCGAAATTTTTCCAGCAACTGTTGATACTCACCTTTGCGACCCCGCACCACAGGAGCCAGGATTTTTATCCTGTGGCCACCGAGATTCTGGCGGAGAAGCTCTAATATCTGTTCCTCACTGCTTGAACTCACCTGAACCCGGCAATCCGGGCAGAAAATGGTTCCCAGCCGGGCATAAAGTAAACGCAGCAGGTCGTAGACTTCGGTGATGGTCCCGACTGTGGACCTGGGATTGAAAGAGATGGTTTTCTGGTCTACTGAAATGGCCGGAGATAAACCCTCAATGGATTCAACTTCCGGTTTTTCTAACTGCTCGATAAACTGCCGGGCATAGGCTGAAAGACACTCTATGTATCTTCGCTGCCCCTCTGCAAACAGCGTATCAAATGCCAGAGAAGACTTGCCCGAGCCGCTCGGGCCAGTGATGATGACCAGGCGGTTTCGGGGAAGCACCACATCTATTTTCTTTAAGTTGTGCTGGGCCGCTTTCCGCACTCTGATTTCCTGAAGCATGGTCTTATTTTAGCACTTTCTGGCTCATTCCACAGGGTGGCCAGCGGTGGTTGGCTAAATTCTTTCCTTTATTTTATAATAGCTGAGAAATAACAATCATGCACCAGGGAGAAAAGCTTCTTAAAGCCATAAACGAGCTGCGGGAAATGGCCGCCCCGCAAAGTTCTATCACAACCATCAAGTACCTCCCACCGCGCTCTGGAAGTTATGTAGATTACCCGGTTGAGGTTCATCCCCGACTGGTCCAGGCCCTCCAGAAAAAAGGTTTTAATTCTCTGTACTCTCACCAGCGCCTGGCCTGGCAGAAAGTTAAGGAAGGTAAAAATATAGTGGTGGTCACCCCAACAGCCTCCGGAAAAACCCTGTGTTACAACCTGCCCATCCTGGACCAAATCCTTCGCGACCCTTCCAGCCGGGCCATTTATCTTTTTCCGACCAAAGCTCTTTCCCAGGACCAGCGGGCTGAGCTGGATGAAATCATTGAACTTCTTAAAGAAGAAATAAAAATATTCACCTACGACGGCGACACCCCCCAGGACGCCCGAAAAGCTATTCGCAGCCAGGGCCAGATCATAATTACCAACCCTGATATGCTCCACTCCGGTATTCTTCCCCATCACACCAAGTGGATAAAACTATTTGAAAACCTGAAATATGTGGTCATTGATGAACTTCATAACTATCGCGGAGTTTTCGGAAGTCATGTAGCCAATGTCCTGAGGCGGCTTAAAAGAATAGCTGCTTTTTATGGCTCCAGGCCCCAGTTCATTCTTTCCACTGCCACCATTGCCAACCCGGCGGAGATGGCTCAGAAGATGATAGAAGAATCGGTTGAACTCATAGACCAGAACGGAGCTCCAGCCGGAGAGAAATACTTTGTCTTCTACACTCCCCCGGTGGTTAATGCTCAGCTTGGTATAAGAAGGTCCTACATAAACGAAGCCAGACGGGTGGCTGCTCTTTTTCTCCGGCATAAACTTCAGACCATTGTCTTTGCCCAGAGTCGCCTGCTGACTGAGGTTCTGGTCACTTACCTTAAGGAAGACATCGAAAAAAGCCTTAAGGATGAAGGCCTAATCAGGGGTTATCGCGGTGGTTACCTGCCTATCAGGCGCCGGGAAATAGAGAAAGGTCTGCGGGAAGGTCAGATTCTGGGAGTGGTTTCAACCAATGCCCTTGAGCTGGGGATTGACATAGGCACACTCGATGTGGCCATCCTGGCCGGTTATCCCGGAACCATTGCCAGTACCTGGCAGCGTGCTGGTCGGGCTGGCCGGAAAACCGGGCGATCGGCAGCCGTTCTGGTGGCTTCTTCCTCCCCGCTGGATCAGTTTATCATCAATCACCCGGATTATTTTTTCTCCAGTCCGCCTGAAATGGCTCTGATTAACCCTGACAACCCGTCCATCCTGGTCAGCCATATTCAGTGTGCCGCTTTTGAACTGCCCTTTGAAGATGGAGAAAAATTTGGCTCGGTAGAAATTTCTGAAATCTTGAAGCTGCTTGAGGAAGAACAGATGCTTCACCACACCCAGAACAAATGGTTCTGGACCTCCGAAGCTTATCCGGCCGATGCCATTTCCCTGCGCAGCATCAGCTCGGACAATTTCGTGGTGGTCGATATTACCGAAAAACCCAAGGTCATAGCTGAAGTTGATTTTTCCTCTGCTCTAACTACACTTCATCCTAAGGCCATTTACATCTGTGAGGGGGAACAGTACTTTGTAGAAGAATTCAACTACGAGCAGAGGAAAGCTTATGTAAAAAAGACGGAGGTCGATTACTACACTGATGCCATTGATTATACCAACGTCAAAATCCTTGATGTCTTTGATCGGAATGACCTTCCCCAGGGCTGGGTGTCTCATGGAGAAGTTCACGTCGCCACTCAGGTAGTGGGTTTTAAGAAGATAAAATTCCACACCATGGAGAATGTGGGTTCTGGCGAACTGCAGCTACCCCAGAACGAGATGAGCACTACCAGCTTCTGGCTGACCATCCCGGCTGAGATTTACCAGACGTTGCCCTTCGCTGCTGAGCAGAGAATAAACGGCCTTTTCGGTCTTTCCTACCTGCTGCACCATGTAGCTCCGCTTTTTCTGATGTGCGACCTTCACGACCTGGGTGTGGCCATCGGCGATAATCTGACTGGCCAATCGATCCCTCCGCGTGAACTTCCCAGGCGGCGGCTGCCCCAGGAAGAAAGGGCCCAGACTATTTTGAACCCTGATTTTTCACCAAATCTTTTTCTCTATGACAATTTCCCTGGAGGTATAGGCCTAAGCCCGGCTCTTTTCAAATTGCGCACCACTCTGTTTGAGGCCTGCCTTGGAACTATAGAGTCCTGCCCCTGTGCCGAAGGCTGTCCTTCCTGCGTCGGACCGGTCCGCGAAAGCGGTGAAAAAGCTAAACAGGTGGCTCGGGAACTCCTTAAGAAACTACTTTTTGCAGGCACATAGCTCGGCGATGTTGCCCTCTTCTCCCATTACCACAAGCACATCGCTGTCTTTAATCACAAAATCAGCTCCCGGGATAAAAATCAGCTTTTCCGGGACCAGCTGTCTGATGGCAATAACCTGAACCCGGTAGCGATTGGTCAGATCAAGGTCCTTTAGCTTTTTCCCAATGAAGGCTTCCGGGGGAACAATCTCCTGAATGCTGATGTTTTCGGCCAAGGGTAGATATTCGAGGACGTTTCTGGAGCTCAAACGCTGGGCTAACCTGATAGCCATATCCCTTTCTGGATAGATGACTTCTGTGGCTCCGATGGCTTCCAGTATCTTTCCATGGTCAGCGTTCTGGGCCTTAGCCAGTATTCTGGCGACCCCAAGCTCGTGGAGATAAAGAACCGTTAGAATTGATGATTCCATTTCCGGGCCCAGGCTGACCACTACTACATCCATATCCTGTACTCCAAGAGCCTGCAGGCTCTCTTTGTCGGCCGAGTCCATCCAGACAGCCTGGGTGGAAAAATCCCTGGCTTCTTCTACTTTGTCCTTGTCTTTATCTATGACCAGAACTTCATGTCCTTTTTCATAAAGGGTTTTGGCCAGATAGGTACCAAAGCTTCCAAGCCCGATGATGGCAAATCTCATGCTTTATTCCTCCTGAATTCGGTACGGCCTTTGACTGATTATTTTAGCCCACCATCAAACTTTCTTCAACAAACTGGAAATGCCCGGCAGGTTTCACCCGGCTGAATGCATAAAGTATGGTCAGAAGACCAATCCGGCCCAAGTACATAGTGATCACCAGGATTATCTTGCTCACCGGGTGAAGTGACGGAGTAATTCCTAGGGAAAGACCGACTGTCCCGAAGGCAGAAACCACCTCAAAAAGGACTTCCTTCAGGGAAAGTTCGGGCTGGATTATGAGGAGGGAAAAAGCTGAGGCAAAAATTAAAGCCATGGCCAGAGAAATCAGAGTGTAGGCCTTAATGATGTCTTCATTTTTTATACCGCGGGAGAATATCTGAGTAATTTCATATCCTCTAACCCGGGACCGCAGGAAAGCAAAGACCAGTCCAAAAGTGGTGGTTTTGACTCCACCACCAGTCGAACCCGGAGAAGCTCCGACGAACATGATGAGAATTATCAGCAAAAGGGAAGCTACCGATAGACTGCTAAGATTGACCGTGTTAAAACCGGCTGTTCTGGCCGTCACAACCTGAAAGATGGAAGCCAGGATTTTTTCCTTCAAGCTGAATCCGGCAAATCCCCTGTACATTTCCATCAGAAAAACAAGCCCCGAGCCGATAAGAATTATCCCGGCGGTTATGGAAGCCACAAATTTAGTGTGAAGAGAGAATTTTATCCTTTCTTTCTTTAGTCCGTTTTTCAGGGCCAGCTTGAGTTCTTGAAGAACAAAAAAGCCAAGACCACCTGAGACAATTAAAAAAATCATGACCAGGTTCACCAAAAGGTCTCCGCGGTAGGCCATCAGGCTGTCGGTAAAAAGAGAAAAACCAGCATTACAGAAAGCCGAGACCGAATGGAAAACCGAAAGCCCCAGAGCCCGCCAAAAAGGATAATCAGCCGAAAATCTCAAAAGTAAAAGAAGCGCTCCAAGAAATTCAAATCCCAGGGTGAAGATAAAAACATCTCGGACAAGAGTCGGGAAGTCGGAGACAAAAGCAGGGCGCAAGGTCCCTTCTACTACCATTTTATCAGTCAGGCTAACCCGGCGCCCGGCAGTTAGCAAGATGAAGCTGGAAAAAGTCATTATACCCAGGCCGCCAAGCTGGAACAAAATGAGGATGAGTATCTGACCGGTGCGACTGAAATAAGTAGCCGTATCAACCACAGTCAGCCCGGTTACGCAGATGGCAGAGGTTGAGGTAAAAAGAGCATCCACGTAGGAAATCCGACCCGAGGAAGTGGAGAACGGTAGAGACAGAACCAGACTGCCCAGAAAAATGGCTGCCAGAAAACTCAGGGCTAGAAGCCGCGGCGGATGAACCAGTTTACGAGCGAAATTATTCACCTGTTCCTCATTATAAGTTATTAATTAAACCGCTTTTAAGGTCAGACGTCAAGCGAGCCTTTGTTTTATTGACAGACCTGCCCTGCTGTGTTAACTTGAGAAAGCTATGAACGTATTCAGTTTAATCTTACAGGCAACCTTAGTAGTCAAGCTGATTTTTCTTGTCCTGCTGGTCTTCTCGGTAGTGTCCTGGGCTATCATTATTTACAAAAGACGAAGTCTCAAACAAGCCGAGACCTCTTCCAGAAATTTCTTAGAAGTTTTCCGGAAAAGCAAATCTCTGGGTGAAGTCAATGAAGCTGCCAGAAAGTATCGGCACAGCCCGCTGGCCAGTCTTTTCCAGGCAGGTTTCAAAGAGCTAATTCATCTGACCAGGTCCAACCCTCAACCCCAGGGCACAATCAACCACGAAAAGCTGGAAACCATCAACCGGGCCCTTCTGCGGGCTTCTAATGCCGAAATCACCCGTCTGGAGAAAATGATGAGTTTTCTGGCCACTACTGGCAGCGTCACGCCCTTTATAGGACTCCTCGGAACAGTCTGGGGCATCATGGATGCCTTTCATAAAATCGGGGTGGTTCGCTCAGCCAGTCTGGTCACGGTGGCTCCAGGCATAGCTGAAGCTCTGATTGCCACAGCCCTCGGCCTGTTTGCTGCCATTCCGGCAGTCATCGCCTATAATTTTTTTCTCGGTCGAATAAAAGAGCTGATTACTCTGATGGACGATTTTAGCCTCGAATTTTTGAATATAGTAGAAAAAGTCTATGGGAGTTAACTTAAATCCAACGCCTGTCTCCAATGGGCGGAGACGACTGGGCACTTCTATGTCCGAAATTAACGTCACTCCTCTGGTTGATGTAATGCTGGTGCTGCTCATCATCTTCATGGTAACCGCTCCGATGATGCAGTCTGGCATCGGCATCAACCTCCCTCAGGCTGAGACCGAATCGGCCCCGGCCGAGGAGGGATTGACCCTGACCATCACTGCCGATGGTTATATTCACATCGGTGAGTCAGTTATCAATATCAACCTGCTGGAAAGACGCCTGAACGAATACTTTTTCAATAAAACCAAAAAAATCGTTTACCTCAGAGCTGACCGCACTCTGAACTATGGTCAGCTCATTCAGGTGCTGGATATAATCAAAAAATCTGGAATTGAAGTTGTCGGTTTAGTCACCGAACCCTTAGAAAAGCCAGCAGTCAAAAAACGGACCGGCTGATGAAACCATCTGCCATCCAGAGTAATTCTTTTAAGAGAGCCCTTATGCTTTCTCTTTTTCTACATGCGGTCCTGCTGGCTCTGGTTGCTTTTTCCAGTTACCAGACGAGACCCAGTAAGACCGGAATGGTCCACTATGTTAATTTAAATTTTGTCGGTCTGCCTGGAGGTGGCGGTGGTGGTGGAATGCCCGGTGGAGGCACCGGCGCAACAGGAACGAAGGAGCCTGACCAGGCCCCGGTAAAAGAGACGATGAAAGAACTAACCGTTCCTCAGAAAGCCCAGTCCCAACCCACAACTTCCCTCCGTCATCCCACAGAAAAATCTCCAGCCAAAACTAAAACCCCACCCAAAAAGACAGAAATTTCAGCTCCAACTCCCGGAGCTCAGAAAGCCGGAGCTACCGCAGAACAGACTGCCGGGGCTCAAAGCGGAACCGGAAGTGGCACTGGAAGCGGAGGCGGCTCAGGGCTCAGGATAGGTCTGGGAGAAGGGCCCGGTGGTTTTGGTCTGGGTTACGGAGACCCGTCAGCTATTTCCTCCTTTCCTTACACCTATTATCTGCAGATTATAATCGACCGGGTGTCTTCTAACTGGTTTACAGCTATCCACAGCCTTGATTACAGCGGCGATTACCAATCGGTCATTTCATTCAGAATATTGAGAAGCGGGCAGATAACTGACCTGAAAATTACCCAGCCTTCTAACCTCACGGCGCTGGACTTAACCGCCAGAAGAGCAGTAGAGCTGGCGGCTCCTTTCCCCCCTCTACCCAGGGATTTCGAAGGTGAATACCTGATAATACATCTAATTTTTGAGCGGAGTAAATGAAAGTCAAAAAACAACTCAATCTGAGCTTTTTATTTTTAGTTCTGCTGAGCCTTTTTCTTTTTTCTCAGCAGGAAATTGTGCTGACCATCAGAGAAGGTGTCCCGGCTATTTCCTTAGCCCTGCCGCCTTTTATCTACGAGGCCTCCCAGCCTCAGGCAAAGGAAGCGGCTGAAATAATCCACCAGGTGCTTTCTGACGACCTTCGTTACAGCCGGATTTTTCAGTTGGTACCCAGAGAACACCTCAATTACATCAGGCCATTAAATCCCAAAGAAATCTTTTTTAAAGACTGGGAGTCAATCCAGACCAGAATTCTGGTGGTGGGCGAAGTAACCCAGACCCAGAATCGGGTGTTCTTCGAGGCTAAAATCTATGACATCAAAAGCCAGCGAATGATTCTCGGTAAAAGATACCAGGCTGAACCTGAGGTATTTCGGCTGGTAGCTCACCGGGTGGCTGACGAACTGATGAAACTTTATGGAGAAAAACCTTTCTTTACCACTAAAATTGTTTTTGTCTCCAATCGCGACGGCAATGATGAGCTCTACATGATGGATTATGACGGAGCTAACCAGACCCGCCTGACCTTTAACAAATGGCGGGATTATATGCCGGCCTGGTCGCCCGACCAGAGGGCCATAGCTTTCACTTCCTACCGGGCGGGCAATCCAGACCTTTACATTCTTTATCCATACGAAGGCAAAATAGTTCCTGTTTCAACTAAGGGGACCAACTTTGCCGCAGCCTTTTCACCCGACGGGAAGAAGCTGGCTTTTTGTTCAACCAGAGATGGAAACGCCGAAATCTACGTGGCCAATGCTGACGGCAGTAACATCCGAAGAATCACTTTCAACAGTGCCATCGATACAGCCCCATCCTGGTCGCCCACCGGCAGGGAAATTGCTTTTACTTCAGACCGCACTGGAAGCCCACAGCTTTACCTTATGGATTCGGAAGGCGGCAATGTCCGTAAAGTTAGTTTTGGAGGTGATTATCTGGATTCGCCGGCCTGGTCGCCCGACGGTGAGAGGATTGTTTTTGTCTCGAGGGTAAATAACTTTTTTGACCTTTACATTTTAAACCTGAAAACTAACAAAATCACCAAGTTAACTGAGACCGGCGCCAGAAATGAATCGCCTTCCTGGTCCCCAGACGGCCGGCACATTATTTTCTCCTCCAATATGTCTGGAACGATTCAGATATACTCGATTGACTATGACGGTACAAACCTCAGGCGTTTGACTGAAACCGGTGAGAATAAGTTGCCCAACTGGACTAACTAAGTTAGTTTTTTGTTTGTTGACAGTCTCAAGACTTCATTGTATAAATTGAATGGCCTGAGTTATCTGGCAAGCAAAATTATAAAGCATAAATAGGAGGAAGGATGAAAAAATTACTCGTTGTTGTTTTAGCTGTGATATTGATTCTATCTATGGCCACTTCTTGTAAAAAGAAGGTTAAAGAGGTTCCGCCACCGCCACCACCACAGGCCCAGGAGCAGCCCAGAGTGGAAAGAGTTGAAGAGCCTGCCATTAAAGAGCCTGTGTTGAGTGAAGAAGAAATCTTTATGAAGAAAACCCTGGAAGAAATAAACCAGGAAAAACCGCTGGCTATGATTCATTTTGATTACGACAAATACAATATCAGGCCCGATGCTGTCCCGGTTCTGGAGGCCAATGCCAGATGGCTTAAAAAGTTCCCCACGGTAAAAATATTGATTGAGGGACACTGCGACGAGAGGGGAACCGAAGAATACAACCTGGCTCTTGGAGAAAGAAGAGCCAAGAGCACCATGGATTACCTGGTCAGCCTGGGCATTTCTCCTGAGAGAATCAGGATAATCTCTTACGGTAAAAGCCAGCCTCTGGACCCACGCTCTACCGAAGAGGCCTGGGCTAAAAACAGAAGGGCTCAATTCTTAATAATTGAGAAATAATTGGAAATAATTGAGAAATAAATTGAAAAAAAGCTCGAAAATCCTCTTTGCTCTGTCACTACTGCTGACCGCCTGTCTGGTTTTTCTTTCTGCCGACACCGACCAGAGCAAAAAGGCTTACGAGCTGATGTACCAGGATATCCAGGCTCTTAAAATCCAGGTTCAGGAACTGACCTCGCTGGCCAAAAAAAATGCCTCCGAGCTTCAGGAAATCAGGGAACAGTTGAGGCTGCTCGGAAGCTTGATAAGACAGAGTCAGAGCGAGCAGGCGTCCTGGCGCGACGAGCTAAAAAATATCCCACTTCAGTACCAGCTACTTCAAAGCAAACTGGAAGAGATTCAGTTTCAGAGCGCAGTCTTAAACGACATCCTGCAGGCCATCCAGAACCTGAGTCTTCCGACTAAGCCTGAAGACCGAACCTCAGGCAAAACAAACAGAAGCCAGCCTCCGGCCAAATCAACTCAGCCACCCCAAGAAACCAAACCGCAGCCAGCCACAGTTACTATACCTGCCCAGGAAATGTACAACAATGCTTACGGTGATTATCTCAAGGGCAACTATAGCCTGGCTATAGAGAGCTTCAGGCTTTTCCTGCAATATTACCCGAACACACCGCTTTCTGATAACGCTCTTTACTGGATAGGCGAATGCTATTACAGCCAGGGAATGTACGCTGAAGCTATCGAAGCTTTCAGCGAGCTTCTCCTGAGCTATCCCTCCGGAGATAAAGTGCCGGCCGCCTATCTTAAGAAAGGAATGAGCCTGGCTCAGCAGGGTAAAAAAGATGAGGCCCTGGCCACTTTCAAACTTCTGGTAAGTAAGTACCCGATGCAGGAAGAGGCCCGGTTAGCCCAGCAAAAAATAGCCGAATTGGGGGGGAAATGAGAGATAGAAACAGCTTAAACCGAGTAATTCTAATTGGTCACCTGGTTAAAAAGCCAGAGATTCGCTATCTGCCGGACTCTGGCCGGCCGGTGGCCAGACTTCAGGTAGCTACCAATGAGCAGGTTTTCAACCGCGATACCCGGCAATCTACCGACCGGACTGAATACCACCGGGTGGTGGTCTGGGGCCCTCTGGCTGATTTTTGCGGCAAGTATTTAGAAGCCGGGCGGCAGGTTCTGGTTGAAGGAAGGTTGAGATGGCGTTCCTGGGAAGACCGTGACGGCAACCGCAGGAATACCACCGAAGTTGAAGCCTTCAACATCGTACCTCTGGGTAAGAAAAGCATTCCCCAGACCGGAGTCCAGGCCGAATCTGAGGCAGAAGCATCTCCTGAGTACCCTGATATTTCTGAACCGGAACCTGAATTCCCTGAAGAAAACTCTTCCAGCGGTGAGGAAGATATTCCATTTTAGCCTGCTCAGCCCGGATAAATCCTGATTGTGAATTGAAGATGGGCAGTCCCAAAAAGCAAGAGGAAGTTGAAAAGCTAATTTACGAAGAAATCAGGCCCTGGGGCAAATTCCGCACCTATCCCCATCAGCTGGCCTCCAGTCTGAAAATAATCACCGTCAACCCGGGGGAACAGCTTTCCCTTCAACTCCATAACCGCAGAAGTGAATTCTGGGTAATACTGGATGAGGGGCTTCAAATCACCCTCGGTGAAAAAACCTGGCAACCGGCAGCTGGCGAGGAAATCTTCATTGCAGCCCGGACCCCACATCGGCTAAAAAACGCCGGGTCGCACCCGGCCCGGGTGATGGAACTCTGGCTCGGAAGTTCCGACGAGGAAGACATCGTCCGTCTGGAAGATGTCTACGGGCGGGATTGAAGGCTGATCTTAGCTGATTATCTGGCTCATCAAAAAAGCCTGAGGATGTTTTTTAAGGATTGACTCTATCATGAATTCCTCAACTTCCCGGGCCGTCCGGAGACACAAAGCCTGAGCCACTGCTTCCTCTGCCGTTTTCACTTCAACGGCCCGCAGGGCTTTTTTAACCTTGGGTATAAAAATTGGGTTCATACTGAAAGTCCGCAACCCCATACCTAAAAGAATTATGGCCGAAAGCGGGTCGGCCGCCATCTCCCCACAGACCGTAACTTCTTTGCCCGCCTTATTGACCACACTTATCACCTGATTGAGAAGCCTGAGGACCGCCGGGTGGTGCGGCTTAAAAAGATAAGCCACCGATTCGTTACCCCGGTCGACCGCCAGGTAATACTGAATCAGGTCGTTGGTTCCAATGCTAACGAAATCAACTTCGTGAATAATGCTTTCAATCAAGACCGCAGCCCCCGGCACCTCAATCATTACCCCCACAGGCAGTTTTTCATCAAAGGGTATCTTTTTCTCTCTTAATTCAGCTTTAACTTCTTCCACCAGACCTTTGAGTTCTAATACTTCTTCAAGCTCGGTAATCATCGGAACTAAAAGTCGGATATTTTTCTTGCTGCTGGCCTTCAGGATAGCCCTGATCTGAATCCTGAACAAATCCCGATTCTTCAGAGAAAACCGGATGGCTCTCAAACCGAGGGCCGGGTTTGGTTCCTTCTGAATCTTAAGCTGGGGCAGGCTTTTCTCCCCGCCGATATCAATGGTTCTGATGTAAACTGGTTTCGGATAGGTACTGGCAGCCATTTTTTGGTAGACAGAAAGATGATCCTCTTCAGAAGGCAAGGTGTAGCGCTGAAGGTAGATAAATTCTGACCTAAAAAGTCCTATTCCCTCCGCTCCATAAGAAAAAGCCGTATCCACCTCTTCGGGAAGTTCGATGTTGGCCAGAGGCACAAACCTGACTCCATCCAGAGTCTCCGGCTTGAGCCTGGCAATTTTCTTCAGCTCTTTCTGGTAAGCCTGGTATTTTTCTCTTTTGCTCTGAAATTCCCTCCGGATGGCTGGTGTGGGATTTATTATTACCTCACCATCGGTACCGTCCACAATTATGAAATCTCCATTTTTGACCCGGAGGCTGATATCATGCAGGCCAACCACCGCCGGTATGCCCAACGACCTGGCCAGAATGGCGGTGTGAGAGGTAGGTCCTCCCATATCCAGGGCCATGCCCACGATTTTCCTCCGGCTCAGGTTTAAGGCCACTTCTGAGGGCAAAAGCTCATGAGCTACCAGAACTACAGGCTTATCGTGGTCTTCTTTCTTTTCCTTCTTTATCTCCAGATTACGATAAATTCTGGCCAGAACATCTGAGAGGTCCGTTTTTCGCTGCTGAAAATATTCATCGGTCAGTGAGTCAAAAAGCCGGGTAAAATGGTCGTTAACACTTGAGATAGCCCACTCGGCTTTGACCTTTTCTTCTGAGATAATTTTTTCCAGATTGCCGACCAGCATCGGGTCGTCAAGAATCATCAGGTGAGCATCGAAGATGAAAGCCTGCTCCTCTCCCAGTTTCTCTCTGATGTGGTTTTTAAGTTCCTTGAGCTGTTCTCTGGTCCTGTCGAAAGCCCGGCGCAGTCGCCGCAGTTCTTCTTCAACCTGGCGCTCATTGATTGGTTCCCGGCGCGAGGTGAAAACCACTCGCTCTGAAAGAGCCACCTCCCCCATCACGATTCCCAGTGATACTCCGATTCCCCTCAGCCTTTCAGTTTCCATCTTACTCTTCTTCACCAAATTTGTTGTTGATGAGTTCGGTCAGGGCCTTCATAGCCTTATCTTCATCGCGACCAGAGACTACCAGTTTGATTTGTGAGCCTTGAGAAGCAGCCAGAGTAAGAATCCCCAGAATGCTTTTGCCATCTACCTCATTGCTATCTTTAATAATCTTCACCGAAGAGCTGTAGCGGTTGGCCAGGTTGACAAACTTAACAGCCGCCCTGGCATGCAATCCAAGTTTATTTTTTATGGTTATTTTTTTTTCCAGCATTTCCGTCTTTTTAACGTGATTTGGAATTTAGAAGGGCACTGGCCAGATGGATATTTTTCCGTCCCTGCTCAGCCACTTTCTTAGCCACTTCCTTCAGGTTATTACTACGCTGGAGAGACACAAATTTAATCAGCATCGGTAAATTGACGCCGGTAATGATCTCAACTTTATTCTCGGCCAGAAAGCTGAAGCTGAGGTTAGAAGGTGTACCGCCGAACATATCGGTGAAGATGATGACTCCATTCTTCTGGTCCACTTTCTTCAAGCTCTGATTGATTTTTTTCTTTGATTCTTCAACATCATCATACCAGCCGATGGAAATGGCTTCGATATTAGGAGCTTCACCCAGAATTATGGTTAGAGCGTTTAGCAGCTCTTCCGCCAGCCGGCCGTGAGAAACTATTACACCACCAATCATTAAAACCGCCCTGGAAAAATTCTTCTATATTTTAACTGATTACTGTCTACTTATAAATATCCCGGTGAATAATTTTTACCGTCAGCTTTTTCTTTTTCAAATGGGCTCCAAGGGCTTCGGCTATTACCACCGAGCGGTGTCTTCCTCCGGTACAGCCCAGAGAGATGGTCAGGGTGCTCTTGCCTTCTTTTATAAATCCCGGCAGTAGCTGGTCTATGAAACCAAAAAGCCTGGACAGAAAAGACCTGGTTTCTTCCGAACCCAGCACAAATTCCCTCACTTTCCGGCTGCGGCCGTCCAGCCGACGCAAATTGTCGAGGTAATACGGATTGGGCAGGAAACGGGTGTCAAACACCAGATCCGAATCCAGAGGTAATCCGTGTTTATAGCCAAAGCTGATCAGGTTAATCTGAAGACGACGTTGTTTTTTCTTCAATACCCGAATAGCAATCAATTCCTTAAGCTGGGAGATGTTCAACCCGGTAGTGTCAATAACCTCATCAGCCAGGTTTTTTATGGGAGCCAGCTTTTTCCTTTCCAGCCTGACACCCTCCAGAATGGATTTCTTTCTGGCCAGTGGATGCGGACGGCGGCTTTCACTGAATCTCTTAACCAGGGCTTCATCCGAAGCTTCCAGAAAAATCAGAAAGGGTTTAACTGTAAGCTTCTTTATAATTTCTGGAAAATCGGTTAAGAAATTTGGTTCCCTGATGTCAACCACCAGTGCCATACGGTCAATTTCTACCTTCCTTCTTTGCCAGAGCTCTACCAACTCCGGTATGAGTTTGGCCGGCAGGTTATCCACACAGTAGTAACCCATATCTTCCAGGAACCGACTGACCACGGTTTTACCGGAACCCGAAAGACCGGTGACGATGATAAAGTCAATGTCCTTAGGAGCCTTTTTCATTTTTTCGCTAGTTTTTTATCAAGCCGCCGCATAATATCTTGAGCAGCCTGGTAGCCTTTCTGCCTCAGGATGAACACCCGGCAGGCCACTTCAATCAAGGTGGCAATGTTTCGGCCGGGAGCCACCGGAATGTGAATCTGGGGAATTCGGGTCCCAAGGATAGGATAATCTTCAGGAAATTTTATCCCGAGGCGGTCAATTTCCATCTTTTTGCTCCATTTTTTAAGGCGGATTACCAGGTCAATGGGAGCGCTGTCCAGAATAGCCCGGCGACCGAATATCTCTTTAATATTAATGATGCCCAGTCCTCTTATCTCCATAAAATTCCTGGTCAGCCGGGGAGAGCGACCGCAGAGGCGGTCGTTTTCATCCCGGAAAACTTCCACCACATCGTCGGAAACAAACTTGTGCCCCCGGGCTATCAATTCGAGCGAGCTTTCGCTCTTACCTATGCCGCTGTCACCAATGATTAAAGCTCCAACACCAAATATTTTGAGAAGCCCGGCCGAAATAACCACCTGGGTAGTTCTATCACCAGAGTTTTTCTTGCCCTCAGTTAAAGCCGGGTTGAAAGTCATTTCCTGGTTGGGAGCTCTGGAGCTCAGGATTTTCCTTTTAGCCATCAGGCTTTTTCTTCCTGTTCCCTAATTATTTCCAGTACCTCCTGGACATCTTCAGCCGCCAGCAGCCGGCTTTTTAGCCCGGGTGATTTTTTGACCAGCTGGGCAATCAAGGCCAGAATCTGCAGGTTTAAGCTGGGGTCCTCAGGGGAAGTAATCAAAAGAAAAAAGACCTTAACCGGTGCTCCGTCGGGAGCCTCAAAATCCACCCCGTTTTGGGCTATTCCTACTAAAAGAATAGGATTTTTAATTCCCTTGGCTTTGCAGTGGGGAATAGCAATACCATCGCCCAGAGCGGTGCTACCCAGAGCTTCTCGCTGAAGTAATTTTTCGATTATTTCTTTGTCCTGCTTTAATACCTTCTGATTTTTTAAGAATTTAACCATTTCTTCGAGAGCCTTGTCCTTTTGTTTGGAGTTAAGGTTTAGCAGGACGGTTTTCTCTTTGATGATGTTAGACAATCTCACTTTTCATCTCTCCTTAATCCACTCTCCATTCACAAAGCCCCACGGAAAACTAGCCCGGTCAGCCTTCCGGGTCAACCAGAGCAATACTCCCATCCTTGCGGCGAAACACTGCTGCCCAGCTTTCGGAATCTTCTTTTCGGAACAGAAAAACTTCCTTCTTTCCTTCTTCCAGCTGGATGATGGCTTCCTGGATGCTTATGGGTTTATCGGAATAATATGGAAACCGCACCAGCCTGGGAGCCGGCTCTTTGGTCTCCTCGCCGACTACGAGAACTTCCCGTCCAGCGGCCCGTCTTCGGCGCTGAATAATTTTTCTTCTTTCTTTGACTATCTTCTTTTCCAAACTGTCAAAGGCCTGATTCAGAGAATTAAAAACATCGTTAGTCTCTTCCGAGATTACAAAATCTTCACCTTTTCTCTTGACCTGAAGGTCGACTTTTTTACGGCTGCGCTGCTCGCTCAGAATGATGTTTATCTCCTGGATATCTCTCAAAATTTTTTCCATTCTCTCCAGTCTTCGGGCACAGTAGTCCTTGATCTCATCACTCAACTCAGTCTTGCGGGCCGTAAAATTTACGATCATGTTACTTCCTCCATCATAAATTTCTTTTTTCTGATATGGGAAGGCGGGATGCTAAGCTGACTGCGGTATTTAGCCACTGTTCTCCGTGCTATCTGAATGTTTTCTCTGGATAATATATCAACTATTTCATCATCACTCAAGGGGTGGTTGCGGTCTTCATTTTCGATCAGCTTTCTTATTCTTTCTTTTATCCTCAGCGAGGAGATCTCTTCCCCGTAAGTTCCACTCAGCGACTTGTGGAAGAAAAACTTTAGAGGATAAAGACCGAGCGGTGTCATCATGTATTTGTTGGCCACTACCCGGCCTATGGTTGATTCATGAAGACCTAGTTCCCGGGCCACTTCCATCAGGGTCATGGGCCTGATGTAATCCAGTCCCTTCTCCAGGAAATCTATCTGCCGGTCGACAATATATCTGGCAACCCGATAGATAGTACGATTTCTCTGGTCCAGGCTCTTGATAAACCACAAGGCCCGCTTCATTTTTTCCTTAAGGAAACAAGCCGTCTCCCGGTCGTCTTTAAGACCAGCCTGAATCAGCTGATGGTAATAGTGGTTCAAGCGTAGCCGCGGCAAACCTTCTTCATTCAGGTAAACTTTCCATTCTCCATCCTCTTTAACCACGTAGATATCGGGCACTACATAGATATCCTTATCTTCAGAATACTTCCGCCCGGGCGTCGGGTCCAGGTTTTTAATCAACTCGAGATGGAGCTTTAGCTCGGCCAGGGACAGATTCATAATTCTGGCCAGCTCCTGAAGGTCAGACTTCTGAAGATAGGGCAGGTAATCACTGATAATTTTCCGGGCAATTTCATCCTGATGGTTCAACGAATCCATTTGAGCCAGCAGAGCCTCACTCAAGGACAGGCTCCCGCAGCCAGGGGGGTCAAACATTTTTATTTTGGCCCTGACCTCCTCTACCTTATTCAGAGGAACCTGGAATCTTTCGGCAATCTCTTCTGGAGTAACGGTCAGATAGCCGTCTTCGTTGAGATTACCAATGATAAACTCAGCCAGAGCCAGGTCTCCGGGATCAAAGAAGGTCAGATTGGCCTGCCAGTTAAGATGATCCCAGAGAGAAGGCCGCTTTGAGACCAGGTTTTCAAAAGTAATTTTTTCTTTATCTCCCTGGCCAGAATAGGGAACTTCTTCGTCAAAATAATCCTGGAAACCAGCGGCAAATATTATTTCATCAAACTGGTCACCATTCTCTTGCGATTCCGGGAGCACTTCCTCTGTTTTTACCTCTTCAGGGGTTTCAGCTTCAACCGTAGCTTCCGCCACTGTTTCATCGTCAGTTTCCAGAAGAGGATTTTCGGCCAGCTCTTCGTTAATAACTTCCTGAAGTTCCAGATTGGTCAGCTGGAGGAGTTTTATGGCCTGTTGCAGAGCAGGAGCCAGGACCAGCTTCTGAACCTGCTTCTGGTCTAACTTTTGCCTAATCATTTTCTTTCTAATTATTTATAGACGGAAATCAGACCCAAGATATATCTCTTTTACTTCAACTTTCGACAGAACTTCCTCTGGCCTGCCTTCGGCTATAATTCTACCATCATATATTATGTAAATTCTATCCAATATCTTCAACGCCTCGCTGAGCCTATGGTCGGTCAGAAGAACACCCACCCTCTTTTCTTTTAGTCTTTTGATAACCGACTGCAAGTCAGAGACCGCCAGCGGGTCAAGTTCAGAAAAAGGTTCATCCAGCAGAATAAAGGCAGGCTGTCTGACCATAGCTCGAGCTATTTCCAGGCGACGCTTTTCTCCGCCGGATAACCGGTCAGCCCGGACAGAAGCTACCGCCTTGAGTCCGAATTCCTCCAGCAGTCTGCCAGCAATAGCTTGCTCGTCTTTCTGGGAGACTACTTCAGGCAGAAGTTGAATAACCAGTCTTAAATTATCTTCAGCGCTGAGCCCGCGGAAGACCGAGGTTTCCTGGGGGAGAAAGCTAAGACCTTTTCTGGCCCTAAGATAGGCGGGATAACCGGTTAGTTCATCTCCATCAAGCCAGATCTCGCCGCCATCTGACTGGAGGAGTCCCATAATGATAGAAAATACTGTGGTTTTGCCGGCCCCGTTCGGCCCGAGCAGACCGACTACTTCGCCGGCCCTGACTTCAAGTGAGAGGTGATTGACTACCGGACGCTGACCATACCTTTTGACCAGGTTTATGGCTTTTAAGGTTTTCATTTTCCCCTGACAAGGATGGTCAACGACCTCTTTCTTTCCTGATTCTCAACCTGGATAATATCATCCGCCAGAAACAAAGTCAATTTGTCAGCTTCCAGCCGGTCGCCTTGGTTGGTGAAGAGTACAGGCCGGCCAGTCAGAACTATTTTTGCCAGTTCAAAATCATAGCTGGCCCGCTGACCGGTAGCCAGATAATCGTTCCAGGAAAAACTCAGACGACCGGAGGCTTCGAGCTCTTTAAGCTCTTCAGACTTCTCTAGGCCAACCATAATCGATACCTTTCTTGCTTTTAATCTGCTCTGGTCGAGGCGAATTTCGGCATCCTCTGCGTCCACTCTCCGGACTGCAGCCATAAACAAAACCTGTCCTGCGCTCAATTCCAGGCGCTTCTTTAAGCCGTCTTTTGATTCATAACTCCAGCCAATTCCAACCTCTCCCTGAAGCTTAAGATTAGCGGTCTCCTTTTCCAAAATGGCCTCTTCGGCCAGAAGATAATCCTCTCCCTGCCAGATTCTAACTTTCCGGTAGACCTTGAAAACTTCTCCATTTACCTCCAGACGGCCTCCCGACAGCAACACCGGTCGGTCGGGCCTGAAAAAAACAGCCCTCTCAGAGAAGAAACCGGGCTTTAGCTCGGCCCGGCAATCTTCAGCCTTAACCTGGCGTTTTGAGGGATAAACCCACAACCTTGAAGCTTTGACTTCATAATCTTCAAAAATTCCCGAGGCTTCTCCAGAAAGGGCTACTAACCCACCCCGGAGCTGATAATCGGCCTGCTGCCCGTAGAGGCTGAAATTCCTTCCCCCTTCAAAAAACTGCATTTCCAGGTTGCTGGCCAGGAATCGCTGAGCTTCCATTTCAGAGCTAAAAATCAGATGCAGGCCCCTTCCACTTCCCTTAAACTTCCATGATTGGCCAAACCCCTTACATTCAAAAAAGGCAAAATTGCTGAGGCGATAAAATTTTCCGTCCCTGATTAGCAAAAATCGTTCCGAACTCAGGTTTAAAGCCTGAACTTCGGCCTCAGGCTCAGTTGCCCTCCAGTCCAGACTGGAGTTTCCCCGGAGATAAGCCACCTCACATTGCCCGTTTTGTTCGCTAACAATCAGACTGGCTTGAGTTGATTCCAGGCTGATGGCTCCGGTCTTAAACTTGAGAGGGCCTGTTTGAAACTTCCGGTTCTTTTTTTCAAAAACAGCCCTCTCGGTGGCTAAAGAAAACTCAATCCCTGACCTCTCACTTCGGACCAGCACCCGGCCCTCAAAAACGGCCTCCTGAATTTTGAGGTCATAAAAAATTGTAGTGCTCTCTATGAACAGAGACTCCCAGTTCAGGTTTACTTCGTAAGCTTTGAGTACTTTGTCCCTCAAGCCGTACTGAAGAGAGCTGCCCCTAATCTGCCAGGGACCGCTGGTTAGCTCTACTCCACCTTCCGCCTGGATGTTCTGAACGACTGGGTCTATTATGACCTTTTCGGCCCTTAAAATAAGTTTTTCTGGAACCTCTCCATCTATAATAACTACCTTACCTTCAAGATGCTGTTTTCCGTTCTCATCAACCAGAAATCTTTCGGCCTGAACCTTGATTTTGCTTTCGTTTCCTTTAATCTCTTCCGCCCTGAACTCCTCCTGATAAGTCAGAACCCTAAGACCAGGAGTACTGAGGTTTTGAGCTGGTTCCTTTTTACGTTTGCTAAGGTTGACGACCAGGTTAACCAGAAGGAAACTTATAAACAGAATCAGGGCAGTCGCGACTGCCTTTCTCAATATTCCAGGCAGCCTTCTATAAGAATCAGCCTTCACTGACATCAAGCCCGATGCGGCCTCAAATCTTCAACCGCCAAGGTTATCTGAGGCTGACCCCAGTAATCAGAAAACTGGGGAGAAAAAGCCAGGTCCAGGCACAGTCCCCGGCCAATCCAGTTGTAAACCCGGGCCTTATCCCAGGCTATAGCCTCAAATACCCGACCGGATTGTCTTACCCAGAATTTCAGATGGCGATTCTGAATTACTTTCGGCTCATTCAGAATATCAACCTCCTCAGCCACAAAAATCGGCCGGGGATTGCCAACACCAAAGGGCATCAGCTTCTGATAAAACTCCAGAAAAGAAGGGTTCAGAGCTGAAAAATTTAAGGGGCAGTCAATAAAAAGGGCTCTTCCCAGAAGCTCATCGGTAATCCGGGAAGAAGCCAGATGATTTATCCTCTCCTTAAAAAGCGCTATGTTCGCATAATCCAGGGTACAGCCCACGGCCTGCCTGTGACCCCCAAAACTAAGCATCAAGTCACGGCATTCAGAAATTAATTCAATTAAAGATAAATCCGGAATGCTTCTTCCTGAACCATAGGCTTTGCCATTCTCGTAAGAAAACAGAATTACTGGACGGTAAAAAATTTCTTTGACCCGGGAGGCTACAATTCCGATTACCCCCCGATGCCAGTTTTCATTTCCTACTACCAACATCCGGTATCTCTGGTGAAGGTTCCGGCTCTCTATTTTTTCTACCGCTTCTTTCAGGATTTTTTCTTCTATTCTCTGTCGGGCAGAATTGAGCTCATTCAGCTTCTGAACAATGACCGAACACTCCTCAGGCGAATCCGAGAAGAAAAGCTGCAGGGCCATCTCGGTCATTCCCAGGCGACCGGCTGCGTTTATTCGCGGCCCCAAGCGAAAACCGAGGTCGGTTTCGTTTAATTTCCTGTTGCTTAGCCCGGCCGCTTCAAGCAGGCTTTTCAAGCCCGGGCTGCGGGCTTCTCTCAGCTTTTTCAAGCCTTCCTTAACCAGAATCCGGTTCTCGCCTTTTAGTTCAGCCACATCAGCTACCGTCCCGATACTGGCCAGTTTCAAATAATGAGTTAAGTCCTGGTTGACACCGAGGCGAAGATAAATAGCCTGGATGAGCTTAAAAACCACCCCTACCCCGGCCAGATTCCTGTCAGGATAGCCAGAAGATTCCAGGACAGGATTCAAGATGGCCAGGGCCTCGGGCAATCCTTCTCCAGGGTGATGATGGTCTGTGATTATAACCTCGAGCCCATGGGCCCGGGCTTCCCGGACAAAATCAAAAGCCTTAATCCCACAATCAACGCTGATCAGCAGTCTGGCCTGCCTGGCCAGAATCTGCGGCAGATGATGGGCTTTAAGACCATAACCGTCTTTCATCCGCTCCGGTATGAAATAATCAACCTCAGCCCCGAGTGAGCGAAGGACCTTAACCAGCATGACCACTGAAAGAATGCCATCCACATCATAATCACCGAAAACCACAATTTTTTCTTTCCTCTCAACGGCAGCCAGAATTCTATCTACTGCCACTCTCATGCCCTTCATCAAAAAAGGGTCAGGCAGGTCGTTCAACCCGCCGTAAAGAAAATAGGCCGCCTCCGCCGCGGTGGTAATTCCCCGGTTGACCAGGATGGCTGCAATCGCGTTGGGCAGGTTAAGTTCCTGAGCCAGTATCCAGGTTTCGGGCCTGGACGGGGCAATCTGCCACCTGTAATCAGTCTTCATGCTTTTCAATTTAACACAATGTTTCACCTTCGACAACTTAAGACCTGTCTCCAGCCTGATTGACAGAGTTAAAAGTGAAAAATATAATTCAGAAGCAGTGTTAAGTCTACTAAAACGAAAACTCAGTAAGACCAAAGAACTTTTTGGAAAAATTGAGCAGCTTTTTCAGAGCTCCTATCCCCGACCTGAGCTCCTGGAAGAGCTGTTTGAACTGCTAATTCTGGCTGATGTCGGAGTTCCCACTGCCGAAAAAATAATCAACGGACTAAAAGAGAAAAGCAAAAATACCGGTCAGTCTGACCTTAAAAGCCTCTTAAAGCAGGAATTACTGGCCATATTTGCCCAGCAACCAGTGTTGGTTAATGAAAGCTGGCCCTCAGTCTGGATGCTGGTCGGGGTTAACGGCGGGGGTAAAACCACTTCAGCCGCCAAGCTGGCTTATCGCTATCAGAAACAGGGGAAAAAGGTAATGCTGGCCGCCGCCGATACCTTCAGGGCAGCAGCCCAGGAGCAGCTGGCTCTCTGGGGCAAAAAACTGAACCTGCCGGTTATTCAGGGTCAGAGTGGAGCGGACCCGGCTTCAGTAGTTTTTGACGCTCTGAAATCCTTTCGGGCCAGAAACTACGATTTGCTGCTAATAGACACGGCTGGAAGACTCCATACTTATGCCAACCTGATGGCTGAGCTGGAAAAAATAAAAAAGGTAATCAGTCGGGAAATCCCTGGAGCTCCTCAGGAAATACTCCTGGTTCTGGATTCCACTATAGGGCAAAATGCCATAGTTCAAGCTCGCGAATTCAAGCGGTTTTCCGGACTAACTGGGGTTTTTCTGACCAAGCTTGACGGCACAGCCAGAGGAGGAAGCGTCCTGGCGGTGGTGGATGACCTCCAGCTTCCGGTAAAATTTGCTGGTGTGGGAGAAACTGAAGAAGACCTGGTGGTTTTCTCCCCGGAATCTTTCGTTGAGGCTCTTCTTTCATGAAGCTGACCAAAAAAGACCTGGCTTTTATGCAAATGGCTTTCTCCTTAGCCGAGCAGGCTAAGGGCCAGACCAGCCCCAACCCCTGCGTTGGCGCTGTGGTCGTCAAGGACTACCGGGTGGTAGGCTGGGGTTATCATCAGGAAGCCGGTCAGCCACATGCCGAAATTATCGCTCTGGAAAAAGCCGGGCCTATGGTTAAAGGAGCCACTCTTTATCTGACCCTTGAGCCCTGTGTTCACTGGGGAAAAACTCCGCCCTGTGTGGACCGCCTGGTAAGCTCCGGCTTGAAAAGAGTGGTTATCGCCTCCTACGACCCCAATCCTCTGGTTTACAGAAAAGGAGTAGCCCGGCTGAAGAGCTCCGGGATAGAAGTGATTGCCGGCTTCTTTCAAGAAAAACACCACCGACTAAATGAAAAATACGAAAAATTTATCACCTCCCGTATTCCTTTTGTCTGCCTGAAAGCAGCACTCAGTCTGGACGGGAAAATAGCGGCCGCCTCAGGCGACTCTAAATGGATTTCTTCTGATGAATCCCGTTATTTCGCTCAGAACCTCAGGGCTGAATATGATGCCATCTTAGTCGGCATTAATACCGTGCTTAAAGATGACCCTGAGCTGACAGTAAGGCTCGATGGATGGAAAAAGAAAAAATGGAACCGAATTATTCTGGACCCTGACCTCCGTCTGCCCCTTGAAGCCAGGCTGCTCAAAAATCCGACCGCCGGTCAGGTGCTGGTTTTCTGCAGTCAGGATGCCCCAAAGAGCCGGGAAAATAAGCTCAGACAAAAGCAGGCAGAAATAATCAGGCTCAGGACAAGAGGTGGGCTGATAAACCTGAGGGATGTTTTGAGAGAGCTCGGTTTTAGAGAAATATCTTCAGTGCTGGTAGAAGGAGGAGCCAGGGTTCTGACCTCCTTCCTTGAAAATCAGCTGGCTGACAAAGTTTTATTCTTCATTTCTCCGAAGTTATTAGGAGGTAAAAAAGCTCCAGGTCTGTTTGAAGGAAAAGGAGTAGCTTCGGTCCAGCAGGCTTTTCGGCTAAAAAAAATCAGCCACTTCGTTTTAAAAAACGATATAATCATTGAAGGGTATTTTTGATGTTTACCGGCCTTGTGTCTCATATTGGCTTCTTTAAGGAATTCCGCAAAAATCGGACCGAGCTATGGATTGAAGCACCAGGAGAAATAAGCAGCCGCCTGGAAAACGGCCAGAGCCTGGCAGTGGACGGGGTCTGTCTCACGTTGATAAAGAAGGAAAAAAACCTTCTTTCTTTTAACCTGGCAAAAGAAACACTTGAGAAAACTACCCTGGGAGAACTGCGGGCCGGTCAACCATTAAACCTGGAACTTCCGGTGACCCCGGAGACCCTTCTTGGGGGCCATCTGGTTACCGGGCATGTGGACGGTCTTGGCAGAGTGTCAGAAGTAAAACATCGCACCCCGGGTTTGCGGCTCAAAATCAAACTACCTGAAGAGCTGCGAAAATTCGTGGTGGAAAAAGGTTCTATAGCGGTGAACGGTGTTAGCCTGACGGTGGCTGCCCTGGGCCCAGACAGTTTTGAGGTTGAGCTCATCCCGGCTACCCTTCAGCAGACCAATCTTGGACGGCTTCGCCCCGGAGACCGGGTAAACCTGGAATGTGACATTATAGGAAAATACGTGTATAATTTTATATTAAAGAAATATTACTGATTTACAGAACTCACTGAAAAAATGAAAAACAAACCAATGATTATAAGTGTTGAAGAAGCTCTGGAATATATTCGCGCTGGTCGAATGGTTATTATCGTGGATGATGAGGACCGGGAAAATGAGGGCGACCTGATGGTGGCCGCCGAGAAAGTTACTCCAGAAATAATCAATTTCATGGCCAAATACGGACGGGGCCTTATCTGCCTTTCATTGACCAGGCAAAGGGTAGAAGAGCTTAATCTTCCCCCGATGGTGGCTGAGAACACTGCCAGGTTCGGTACTGCTTTTACCGTTTCCATAGATGCCAGAGAGGGAATCACCACCGGAATCTCGGCTTATGATAGAGCCAGAACCATTCTGACGGCCATTGACCCCAAAACCAGGCCCGAAGATCTGGCCCGACCCGGACATGTTTTTCCCCTGGAAGCCAGAGAAGGTGGAGTCCTGGCCCGGGCCGGGCAAACTGAAGCCTCGGTCGACCTGGCCCGCCTGGCCGGTCTTTATCCCGCCGGAGTTATCTGCGAGGTGATGAAGGAAGACGGGACTATGGCCAGAATGCCAGACCTAGAAAAATTCAGCCAGGAACACGATATTCCCATCCTGACCATAGCCGACCTGATTTCTTACCGGATGAGAACCGAAACTTTAGTGCGCAAAATTTCAGAAGCAGAATTGCCCACTAAATACGGCCATTTCCGAATAACAGTGTTTGAGGATCTGATTCAGGGAGAACATCATGTGGCTCTGATTAAAGGCGAAATTCAGGGCGACCAGCCCGTCCTGGTCCGGGCTCATTCCCAGTGCCTGACCGGAGATGCCTTTGGCTCCAGGCGATGTGACTGCGGAGAACAGCTCCATACCGCCATGAAGATGATAGAAAAAGAAGGCCGGGGGGTAGTCCTTTACATTCTCAACCATGAAGGCCGGGGCATCGGACTGGCTAATAAAATTAAGGCCTACGGCCTGCAGGACGGAGGCTGCGACACGGTGGAAGCCAACTGCCGGCTTGGTTTCAAACCGGACCAGAGAGACTACGGAATCGGAGCTCAGATTCTGGTGGCTTTAGGAGTGAAAAAAATCAGGCTGCTCACCAACAACCCCAGAAAATTTCGCGGTCTAAGCGGCTACGGTCTGGAAATAGTGGAAAGAGTCCCACTGCAGATTCCCCCGACCGAAGAAAATATGGATTATCTAAAAGCAAAAAAAGAAAAACTCGGACATCTGCTGGATATCATCTAAAAAAATTCCTCTAATTTTTGTCTCAATTCAGAGCCGTAGTTTTCTGGCTTCAGTTTAATACCCCGATCCGGATAAAATTTCAGACCCGAAAACTGGAACAACTACCAACCAGGTGTTGGGTCGGTGGATAGCGTTCTTCATCTCACAGGTTTTTGATCCTGGAATCCAGGATAAAAGTCACAGGACCGTCATTAACCAGGTGAACCTCCATCATTGCCTGAAAAACACCGGTCTGAACTTCCACTCCCTGTTCTCGCAGCCTGGTGACGAAATAGTCAAAGAGCTCAGAAGCTCGGGCCGGAGTTTCGGCCTGGTCAAAGCTCGGTCTTCTTCCCTTTTTAATGGTGCTGGCCAGGGTAAACTGAGAAACAGCCAGAAGGCTGCCGCCGATTTCTTTAAGAGACAGGTTCATCCGGTCGTTTTCGTCAGGGAAAATTCTGAGCTCAACCACTTTGCTGGCCAGCCAGTCGGCTTCCACTTCCCGGTCCCCTTTTTCCACCCCTACCAGAAGACAAAGTCCCCGGCCAATCTGGCCCACCACTCTGCCTTCTACCAACACCCTGGCCTCTTTAACCCTCTGAAGCACTATTTTCATCCTGAAATCTCCTTGTATTTTATCCTGTCGAGGCTTCTGCCCTGAACCCTCAAGTGTTGACTTTAAGTTTAAGATATTCTATCATATGGCACTCAAAAGGAGATAGAGATGGCTCTAAGACACAAATCAGCAATCAGACAGCATCGTCGCAGCTTGAGAAGACGGGCAATCAACCAGAGAAATAAATCTCTGATGAAAACTATGATCAAAAAACTCAGAGAAGCCATAAACAGCGGAAATCGAGAAGCAGCCCGGGAGCTTCTCCCAAAAGTTTTTAAGGTCATCGACAAAACAGTAGCTAAGGGAGCCATTCACAAGAATACTGGTTCCCGCTATAAATCCCGTCTGACCAAGCAGGTCCAGACGATGAGTCTTCAGACTAACTAAGTCTAACTTTTTATTTTTTTATCCCGCAGCTCAAAAAATCTGACAAGAAAGCTCTCTATAAGAATTCCTGCCTCCAGGTCGGTCGATTTAAGTTTAGTATCAACCCGACCAAGCTCTCTTACCAGAGCGTGTAGCTCTTCCTGGCTGAAAACCATCAAGCAGTTTTTGAAGGCTTCAAACTTGCGGTCAAACAAACTCCAGCCTTCATCAAGCTGCGGCCGCAGTCTCTTAAAAATCTCTTTAAGCGGAACCTGCTTTCTGTCGAGCTCAAATCTGGCCTGAGCCAGGGAAAGAACATAACGGCTAATGGTGGAAAAGAAGCTTAAGATTTCATTGGGCTCTGGCTGTTCAGAAAGAAAGCGTTCGGTTATATTCAGTGCCTCCTCCAGGCTGCCGGACTCCAGAGCTTCCTCGATGGCAAAGCGGTCAAAAGTTTTCTGGAAGGCACAGACAGTCAGGATGTCTTCCTCACTGACCAGGTCTCTCTCGCCTGCATAAAGGCTCAGTTTTTCAATCTCCTGACTCAGGGATACCAGTTCAGGGCCAACCACTTCCAGAAGCCGGGCTGCAGCCTGAGGACTTATTCTCTGGCGCCTTTTTTTCACCTCCTGCTGAATCCAGGCCAGAAGCTCTGGTTCGCGGGGAGTCCGCATCTCCACCAGCTGGAGTTTGTCCGGTTTTCTGGACTTAAGACGCGAAAAAAAATCCAGAATCTTATTTCCTTTTTTCAAACGCCCAGGATAGACGATGAAAATTGAGACCCCTTCTGATGGCTGGTCAAAATAATATTCAATCTCTTTTTCGTAAGAAGCCACCAGCTGGCGGTAAGTCCGGTCAGCTGCTTGCTGGTCGGCTTCATCGGCTTCAGGAAAATAGACAACAATTACTTTATAGCTACCTGAAAAAAACAGGTCCCGGCTTCGGGCTTCCTCCAGAATTGATTCCCAGTCAGAATCAAACAGAAAAAAAAGATGTGTCTTAAATCCTGGCCCTCCCTTTTCTGCTTCGGCTGCAACTTCGCTTAGAAGTCGTCTCAGGTAAATGGCCTGTTCGCCGTAGAAAAAAATTCCAGGCTGGCGCCCGGCCAGGGAGACCTGTTCCTTCCAGGTCTGGTAAAAAAAACTGCGCTCAGCCATCAAAAACCTTCGACCAAACTTACTACCAGCTGTCTGGCAAATTTCTCAGCCATCTGATCCAGAGCCCGGTTTTCCATGGTCTCAAAATCCAGCCCCTCAGGTATTTCATATTCTTCGGTGTAGATAAAATTTTCATCCTGGAAAATAACCCTCTGGTTTATCAGGTCAGTGAAAACGATGCTGGTAATTACAGTAATCTTGAATCTGGTAGCTATCCCGGCCGCCGAAAAAGCTATCGGCTGAACCTTAAAGGATAGTATTTCTCCCAGGAGCAACCCGTCTGCCTGTTTCTGGTCAGCCACTATAGTCACTCCAGTCCTGGCCACCAGCTCGTTTACCAGGCTTCTGGTCAACTTCAGGTCCAGCTCAAATCTTCCTGAGGAATTCTTGAAAACCGGAAGGTAGATTTTTTTTAGGCCGGGTGGCCAGAAACTGCCTTTGCCTCTTAGCTGATAACCACAGGCTGTGAGGCTGCCAACTACCAGCAGCCAGACTATGTATTTTTTCCAAAACTTCATCAGCTACAACCAGGTCAGACAACCAAACTGACCAGTTTGTTTCGAACACAGACGATTTTTTTGGGCTGACGGCCGGCCAGAATTTCCTGGATTCGAGGCAAACTAAGTGCTTTTTCCTTCAGGAGTTCATCTTCAGTATCCAGAGGAGCTTCGAATTTATCTCTAAGCTTGCCGTTGACCTGGACTACAATGGTCACCATTTCTTCCAGAGCCAGCTCCGGGTCGTAGGCAGGCCAGGAGCTCTCACAGGCCAGTTCTTTATGTCCGGTTTTTTCCCAGAGCTCTTCAGCCACATGAGGAGCAAAGGGGCAAAGCATCAGGTTGAGACTCTCCAGGGCTTCACGCAGTAGCTTCCGACCTTTTTGGCTGGGCCGGAGCTTATCCTTTTCTTTTCTCAGCACATTAACCAGCTCCATCAAAGCACTAATAGCTGTGTTGAGATGGAAGCGAACTTCTATGTCTTCGCTGACTTTCTTTATTGTCTGGTGAAGTTTTTTAAGCAGCCGGTTGTAGCTGGCCTCATCGAGCTGACCTTCATCTCCGGAATCTCCGGTAAAAAGGTCTTTGTTTTCCTCAAAAAGATTCCAGACTCTCAAAATAAAACGGAAGCAGCCTTCCAGACCTTCTTCTGACCAGGCAAATTCTTTTTCTGGAGGTGAAGCAAACAGGATGAAAATCCGCAGAGCATCGGCTCCGTATCTTTTGATCATATCATCCGGGTCCACCACATTACCTCTAGATTTGGACATGGCTGCTCCGTCTTTAGTAACCATGCCCTGAGCTAAATAATGGGGGAAAGGTTCGTCTACCTCCGTCAGACCCAGGTCTCTCAGGTATTTAGTAAAAAATCTGGAATAGATCAGATGCAGGATAGCGTGTTCCACTCCACCGATATAGAGGTCCACCGGCATCCAGTAGCGGGCTTTCTCCTGGTCGAAGGGAATTTTTTCTTCCCGGGGAGAGCAATATCTAAAAAAGTACCAGGAAGAATCGACAAAAGTATCCATGGTGTCGGTTTCCCGACGGGCCGGACCCCCGCACTTCGGGCAGGTGGTGTTGACGAAAGAGGGAACTCGTTCGAGAGGAGAACCTTCTTCACCGGTAAACTCGGCCTCATAGGGAATTTCCACCGGAAGCTGGTCGTAAGGGACCGGCTGGAGTCCGCAGCTGCTGCAGTAGATGATTGGTATCGGGGTACCCCAGTAGCGCTGGCGGGATATCCCCCAGTCTCTGAGGCGGTAGGTTACACTCCTCGCCCCAAAGCCTTTTTCTTCTGCATAGGCAGCCATTTTCTCCATGGCTTCTTCGGAAGACAGGCCGCTGAAGGGCCCGGAATTAACCAGAATTCCATAGTCTTCAAAAGCTCGCCCTGGTTCAGGTTTAACCTCGGGTGAATCGGGGGTAATAACCGTCCTGATATTTAGACCATACTTGACGGCAAACTCGTAGTCACGCTGGTCGTGAGCTGGAACGGCCATTATGGCTCCGGTTCCGTAATCCATAAGGACATAATTGGCCAGGAAAACTGGAATCAGTTCTCCGCTGAAGGGGTTTAGAGCTTTAACTCCAGTATCATAACCAACCTTCTCCTCGTCTCTGGCTTCCCTTTTCAACCTGGTTTCGGCAATGGTCCTTTCTATCCAGCTTTTGATGGCTTCTTTATCCGGGTGGTCAGCTATTAACTCAGAAGCCAGCGGATGTTCCGGGGACATGACCAGGAAAGTGGCTCCGTAAATAGTATCAATCCGGGTGGTGAAAACTTCTATTTTTTTATTAAGGCTCGGGACCTCAAAGTTGACCAGCGCTCCGAGGCTTTTTCCAATCCAGTTTTTCTGCATCTGCAGAACATGCTCAGGCCATTTGCTCAGCTTTTCATGGCCGCTGAGCAGTTCTTCCGCATAGGCGGTTATCTTCAGAAACCACTGCTCCATCTTCTTCTGGGTGACCGGGCTGTCACATCTCCAGCAGCTTCCGGCGATAACCTGTTCGTTGGCCAGAACCGTCCGGCATTGAGGACACCAGTTGACCCAGCTCATCCGGCGATAAGCCAGGCCTTTTTCAAACATCTTCAAAAAAATCCACTGGTTCCAGCGGTAATATTCAGGCAGGCAGGAGTTTACCTCCCGGCTCCAGCAGTAGCTGAAGCCCATTTTCTTGAGCTGGGAGCGCATATAATCAACGTTGTCCAGAGTCCATTTCTTCGGATGAATTCCGTGCTTGATGGCCGCATTTTCAGCCGGCAATCCCAGGGCATCCCAGCCGATGGGGTGGAGAACGTTGAAGCCTTTCATCTTCTTAAAACGGGCAATGACGTCGCCGATGGAGTAGTTCCGGACGTGGCCCATATGAATCCGGCCGGATGGATAGGGGTACATCTCCAGACAGTAGAATTTGGGACGGGCCGGGTCTTCACTGACTTCAAAGACTTTTTTCTCTTCCCAGATTCTCTGCCATTTCTTTTCAATTTCTTCAAAATTATAGGACTCTTTCATGGTTGAGACCTCGATTCGGGGAAAAACAACCCGGATAAAATGTTAAGCCAAATCAGTAAATAATGATAGTTTCAGCCATCCCAAAAGTCAACCTGATTGACTGACCCAGGTAACTGTTGAGAGCCAGTCAAAAAAATTCTTCCTGCCATACTTACCAGGACTCTATAAATTGTTATAGAATTAGGACAAAAATCTTATTTTATTGAGAGTGAGTGACTGCCTTGACCAAGCTGCTGACCGTTGACCAGCTTCTGGCCGGTTATGAGGAAAAACCTGTCCTCAAAAATCTCAGTCTTGAGTTAAATCTTGGAGAGTTTATAGCCGTCTGCGGGCCTAATGGTTCTGGAAAAAGCACCCTGATAAAAGCCATTCAGTATCTTCTGCCCTGGCAGAGGGGCGAGGTTCGGGTCAAAGGACAGCCGGTCAATACCCTAAAGGCCTCTCAGATGGCCAGACTTATGGCCTACGTCCCTCAGGTCTCTGAACCAGTTTTTAACTTCACTGTGGAGGAAACGGTGTCTATGGCCAGGTACCACCGCCATAAAAACCGGTTCAGTTTCCTTACCGAGGATGACCGGAAAGCGATTGAAGAAGCCATGGAATTAACGGCCACAGCAGAGCTTAAAGATAAAAAGCTCAGTGAGTTAAGTGGTGGCGAGCGCCAGCGGGTTTTGCTGGCCCGGGCCCTGGCTCAGGATACCCCTATCCTGCTGCTCGACGAACCCAGCTCCCATCTTGACCTCTGTTTTCAGCTTAAAATCTACAATCTGCTTAAAGAGCTTCAAACTAAAAAAAGAATAGCCATTCTGGTGGCTGAACACAATTTGAACCTGGTTGTACCCTACTGTTCCACTCTGATTTTCTTAAAAGAAGGAAAGATTGAGGCCTCAGGCCCTCCGGCCGAACTTTTAACCGAAGATTTAATCAAAAGAATTTTCGGCCTGGAAGTGGAACTCAGGGAAAACCGTTCCTCCGGGCTTCCAGAAATTTCTCTTATCCACCGGGGAATGAGCAGAAAAGCGGAGCAAGTATGATCAGAAACGGCCGAGCTAAAAAAGCCACAAACCACAATTTCCAGGATAGTACTTCCAGGCTACTTAAAAGAAGAGCCATAAAAATCGGTTTTCTGCCAGTTCTGCTGATCCTAACAGCCAGCCTTATCTCCGGCCAGAGCTTAAGATTTAAGGACGATTTAGGTAAACCTCTTACTCTTAAAAACTGCCCCCGGAGAATAATTTCTCTGGCCCCCAATGTTACTGAAATTCTTCTGCACCTTGGGCTTGAAGCTGAAATCGTGGGTCTGACCAGATTCTGCGATTTTCCAGAAAAAAACCGTAAAATAGAAATAATAGGCGGCCTGATTGACCTGAATCTGGAAAAGATCCGGGCTCTGCGACCGGACCTGATAATTGGCTTTCGCGGCAACCCCAAAAATCTGATTGAAAAAATGCAACGAGACGGCCTGCCGGTTTTTGTTTTTGAATCAGGACGGAGTTTTGAAGATCTTTTTCGCCTTATCCGGAGGATTGGTGAGCTTACCTGCCGACCGGCTCAGGCAAAAGAGCTGGTGGTCAGACTGAACTGGCAGCTGGAATCTGTGGAAAGAAAACTGGCTTCAATAAAAGAAGAAAAGAAAGCCTTTCTGACCCTTTACGGCCAGGGTTCAGGTCTCTGGACCTGCGGAGCTGACAGCTTTCTATCTCATGTTCTTGAGAGGGCCAGGCTGAAAAATGTGGCCTCTTCCGTCAGAGGAAACTTTCTGGTTTATAGCCGGGAAAAGCTCATCGAAGACAAACCAGAAATCATATTGATTGTCTGTCAGAACCAGCAGAGTTTTGATCAGGCCAGAGATTGGTTTTTGCGCCAGTCCGCTTTTCAGAGAATCCCGGCCGTTCGCGAGGGTCGTTTTTACTTTCTGGATGAAAATCTGTTCAGCCGTTTTGCCCCCCGGTTGATTGAAGCCTACGCCCGGCTGACAGCAGAAATCTATCCAGAAATTTTTCAGGAAAAACCATGAAATTAAAAACCCGCAGAAGAATTCTAACTGGTTGTCTGGCCGTCCTGACAGTTATGGCTTTTCTGCTGGCTCTCCGGCTGGGAGCAGTTAAAACCACCTGGTCAGAGCTTTTCAGTGCTTTCTTTTCCGAGGGTAACGAAATAAAAGACATTCTTTTAAACCTCCGGCTGCCGCGAGCTCTTCTAGCCTATCTGGTAGGCGCCTCTCTGGCCCTTTCCGGCACCATTCTCCAGGGATATTTCAGAAATCCCCTGGCCGACCCATTCATCCTTGGAGCCTCTTCTGGAGCCTCGCTGGGAGCAGTTTTGAGTCTCAACCTCGGGATAACTTTTAGCTTCTTCGGTTTCTCAACTCAAAGCCTGTTAGCCTTTCTGGCCAGTCTGGCTCTGGTCCTCTCAGTCTACCTGATTGCCGAAAGAGGCCGCTGGAACTCGACTGAATCCCTTTTGCTGACAGGTATAGCCGCCGGAGCTCTGGCTTCAGCTTTTACTTCATTTTTAATTTTCAGAAGAGCTGATGCTTACGAACAAGCGGTCTTCTGGCTCCTCGGGAGTTTTGCCCTGGCCGACTGGAACCAGGTTTCGGTAATCTTTATCTGTCTGATAATTTCAATGTCCTTCTGCCTTTATCTGGCCCGCGACCTTAATCTTCTGGTGCTGGGAGATGAAATGGCCAGCTCTCTCGGTTGTCCGGTCAAAACCGTAAGAAGAGTTTTCCTGGTTCTAGCCACCCTGCTGGCTTCCTTTTCAGTTTCGGCCTGCGGAGTAATCGGTTTTGTGGGACTGATCGTTCCCCATGCAGTCAGACTGTTCGTTGGACCTGACCACCGCTATTTGATGATTTATGCTACTCTGAGCGGAGGCCTTTTTCTGCTTATTTCGGACCTCATAGCCAGGCTGGTTTTTTCGCCGGCGGAGCTACCAGTTGGAGTAGTAACCGCGGCTTTCGGGGCTCCTTTTTTCATCTACCTGCTTCACCGTCGCCGGGCCTGACCGCACGAGAGCTGATTTTTAAGATTGACAATACGGGGTGTTTTGCTTTAATGTAAAGGTATCATGCTGCTAACTTTCAATCAGGTCCTTTTTCTTATTCTGACTTTAGTGGCCACAGTGGTGGCAGTTTTTCTGGTACTGTTTTTGATTCAGTTGAGGCGGACAACCAGAGAGGCTGAAAAGTCCTTCCAGGAACTGCAGATTATTCTCCACAAGCTGGAAAAGATTGAAGACAAGTTAGACCGCCGCCTGGATGATGCCGGAACAATCATAGACTCAGCCAAACAGACCATTTCCGGATTGTCCGAGCTTTCGTTTTTTTTAACCACCAGGCTGGTCAGGCCGGCCTCCAGGCTCTGGCCGGTTTTATTACCACTGCTGCGTTTTGGTTGGCAGCTTATGAAAAAAAGAAAGGAGAAGAAAAATGTCCGATAACAAAGATTCCCATCTGGTCGACACTGTCCTGACTTTCCTGGCAGGAGCCGCCACCGGTTTCATCCTTGGAATACTCTTTGCTCCGGCCAGCGGAAAGGAAACCAGAAAAAAACTCAAAGAGCAGATTAGAAAAGGTCAGGAACTGGCAGTTGAAGGATACCAGAAAGTAGCCAGGGAAGCTGAAAAGGGTGCCAGGATAGCCAAAGAAAAAGCCGAGGAGGGTATTGAAGCCATAAGAGAGTTTATAGAAAAGAAAAAAGGCGAATACACCCGCAAAGAGCCTGAATTTCCCGAAGACCTGGATCTCGACAAATAATTAGATTAAAATCACATTTTGATTTTTCTTTTAATCTGAGGGGGAAAATAACTATGCAGTCAGGGTTTGCATTTTTGAAGGCCAGAATCAAGCATCTGGTAATTTTTATTTCTATCACCATGTTACCTCCCCTGGCCTTAAGCCAGAGCACTTTAAACCAGTCCTTAACCGAATCCATAGAGCAACTTCTGGCAAAAAACAGGTCGGAGATTATTAAAATCAGGCGATACCTTCATATGAACCCGGAGTTGAGCAACCGCGAATATGAAACGGCAAAGCTCATAGCCAGCAAGCTTGAAGCCCTTGGGCTGGAAGTCAAGAAGGGGGTGGCCGGTACCGGTGTCGTAGGTTTACTTAGAGGCAATCTCCCCGGTCCCACAGTGGCGGTCCGGGCAGATATGGACGCCCTGCCCATCCAGGAGCTGAATAACTTACCTTACCGCTCCCTTGTTCCTGGAGTTATGCATGCCTGCGGGCATGACCTCCACACTTCAATCGCCCTGGGCACCGCAATGATTCTCTCCAGTCTTAAAAGCAACCTCAAAGGAAATGTTAAGTTCATCTTTCAACCGGCTGAGGAAGGTCCTCCCCCTGGTGAGGAGGGTGGGGCTGCACTGATGATTAAAGAAGGTGTTCTGGAAAACCCGCTGGTGCGGGCGATTTTTGCCCTCCACGTCTGGCCTGAGCTGGAAGCTGGTACAGTCGGCTTCGCCTCTGGTTACTTTCTGGCTAGTTCAGACAATTTTTACCTTACCATTAAAGGCCGGAGTGCGCATGGAGCTAGACCTCACGAAGGCATAGATGCAATCCTCTTAGCCGCCGAGGTCATCACCAATCTTCAGACTATAGTCAGCCGGGCACTGGACCCCACCGAAGCAGTAGTTATAACGGTAGGGAAAATACAGGGCGGAGTTCGCTCCAACATCATTGCTGACACGGTTCAACTGGAAGGTACAGTCCGCACCCTGAACGGAAGAATCAGGGAACAGATACCGGGCCTGATGGAAAGAATCATAAAAGGTCTGACCCAGAGCTACGGGGCAACCTATGAATTTAAGTATGAAAGGCAGCTGCCTCCACTTTACAATCACCCCGATTTTGTCCAGGCGATGCTGCCGGCTTTGCGGAGTGCTCTGGGAGAGAACAGAGTGATTGAGGTTAAACCTCAGATGGTAGCAGAAGATTTCGCCCTTTTTGCCGAAAAAATTCCGGCTTTTATGTTTTTCCTCGGAGTCAGAACTCCCGGTCAGCCCTCAGCGGCTCCGCTTCACAGCCCCTATTTCAACCCCGATGAAAGAGCCGTTCCAGTCGGTATCCGGGCAATGTGTCATCTGGTACTGAATGCTCTGGAACATCAGGCGGCCCTTAAAACAGTGAGTCCAACCAGTGAGCTAAAATAGACTCTGACTAAATGGCTGCCCCGCTTTTCCTTCCGACACTCGGTTTTATAGCTGGTGTTACCTTTTCTTTATTATGTAACACTGGATTTTCTCCTCTATATTTTTTCGGCCTGACCGGTCTGCTGGCCGCAGCCTGGCTGGCCTGGTTCATTAGAAAAGACCGTCTGGTCCTGGTTATAACTCTGGCTGGGTTTTTTGCTCTTGGCTGGACCCTCTCCGCCTGGAAGCTTGAAACCCATCAGCGAAATGAACTGCGGTCGTTGCCGACCGGAGAATACCTTGATTTCCGCGGCCGGTTGCTAAAATCTCCTGAGCGACGTCAGGACCGCAACCTGCTGACCATCAAGGTTAGCGAAGTGAAGATTAGAGGCCAGTTGCGGAAGATGAGTGGCAATCTTCGTCTGACAGTTCCCCATTCCACAACCACCGGGCAACCCCTTGAGCTTCTGGCTGGTGATGAGTTGGAGTTTTCAGCAATCCTCGGTCCGGAAAGAACCTTCAGGAATTTTTTCCCTGATTTTATGCCCCGCTACCTCCGCAGCCAGAACATTCAGGCTCGAGCCTTCTGCAAAAGCCCGCTGCTCATTAAAAAGGTTGATGACAGAAACCGGACTCTGGTCGGCTTTTTTTCAAAACTAAGAAGGAGCCTGCAAAAAAACATAGAAAAAGACTTCAGAGCAGAGAACCTCTCCGGGCTGTCCCGGGAAGGTGCGGTGGTAGAAGCTCTGCTCCTTGGAGAAGACGGCCGGATTGACCCGGAAACCGAACGACAGTTTCAGAAATCAGGTCTTTACCACCTGTTGGCCATCTCCGGAGCCCATGTGGCTGTGGTGGCTTTCCTTCTTTATTCACTTTTAGGGCTTTTCCTGCGGAGAAAAAGAACCAAACACCTTATTCTACTGGCCACTCTAATTTTCTATGCTCTACTGGTCGAAGGCCAGCCTTCGGTCTTCAGGGCAGTCATTATGGCCTCAGTTTTTCTAATCGGGAAGATAATCTATGCTGATACCAATCTTCTGAACACCCTCTCGCTGTCAGCTTTAATCCTGCTCCTGGTCCACCCTTTAAACCTGGAAGAGGTTGGCTTTCAGCTGACCTTTTTGGCAACACTCAGTTTGATTCTTTTCTTCGAGCCCATTCAGCGGGCTCTCCCCCGCCTTCCACTTAAAATTTCTGAAATGCTGGCTCTCTCGACAGCTGCTGTGGTTGGAACCATGCCGGTAATAATCAGCAATTTTAATCGGGTTACCTTTGCTTCCCTTTTTCTCACCCTGATAGCGGCTCCACTGGTGGGGCTGATTATGGGTGCGGGCTATGTTTACCTGATCATAAGCTCCATGCTTCCGTCAGTCGGACAAGTCATAGCCTTAGCTCTCAAGGGTCTGGTAAAATTTTTTATCTGGTTGACGGGCGTACTGGAACCGCTATCTTCTCTTTCTTACAGAATTCCTTCCCCGCCTTTAGCGGTGATTCTGGGTTTTTACGGCTTTTTATTTTCGTTCCTTTTAGAGAAAAAATTCCGCTTTCAGCGAATGATTCAAGTAACTGGATTTCTGACCTTTTTCTTGATTCTGATAACTTATCCCTTTAAGCCGGTTAAACACGAGCTGACGGTCACTTTTATGGATGTTGGCCAGGGTGATTCGGTGGTGGTGGAGTTTCCTGACAACCGCCTTCTGGTTCTGGACGCTGGTGGCTTTCCCCAGAGTAGCTTCGACCCCGGAGAAAGTCTGGTTTCTCCCTACCTCTGGCACCGGGGTTATAAAAAAATTGATTATCTAATAAGCAGCCATTTTCATATAGACCATGCCGGAGGACTTCCGGCCCTTCTAAGAAATTTTCGGGTTAAAGAGCTCTGGTTGACCGAGAATGAAACTGGAAGCCACCTTGAACAAGAACTTCTCCACTACCTGTCTTCAAAAACCAGAAGGCGGCTGGTTCGCTCTGGTCTTGTGGAAACTCCGGGAAAGGCCCGGATTGAAGTTCTATACCCGGCGGCAGACTCTTTCTCCCAATTCAAGCCAGGAAACGACCGGTCGGCAGTCATAAGATTACAAACTGATAGCCTGGCCTTCCTTTTAACTGGAGACATCTCGGAAGAGGTAGAAAGCTATCTGATTGAAAAAAAGGCAGACTCTATCCGGGCCGAGGTGCTCAAAGTTCCTCACCACGGAAGCCGGACTTCATCCAGCTGGCCTTTTCTAAAAGCAGCCTCTCCCAGGTGGGCAGTAATCACCGCCGGTCAAAACAATCCTTATCTTCCTTCCGCAGAGGTGCTAACCAGACTGGAAGAAGCTGGAGCTCAGGTGTTCCGGACTGACCTGGACGGCGCCATCCAGTTTGAAAGTTCAGAGCGGGGGTTGATTATCAGAACAGCAGCCAATATCTCTTCGAAGAAGTCTCAAAAAAGTCCTAAGCCAGAATGAATTTCTGGTTTTTTTCGCCAGGTCTATGGAATTGTCTTATCTTTAGCAGTTCCAGGCTTTTTCTTACTGGCCTGGACCAGAACAGTTTTAAGAATCTATATAAATAAAAAGGCTCCAAAATGGGGAGCTTTTCAGAAAAATTTCTTCTGCCAGGAGCATTCCACCTGGCTTTTCGGATTCGCCGGAATCGGCCCTTTGAAAAAACCTCCGGTTGACAGCCAGGCCTCCGGAGCATTATTATTAGGTTGTTGAGGGATGAAAATGACCAGAAAAATCTTAGTTATATTACTGTCTTTAAGCTTCTTCGGAGCGGCTTTTCTTCTGGCTCAGGAGCAGAGTCTGGTAGAACTGGCCAAAAAAGAAAAAGAACGGCGGGAAAGCCTTAAAGGAAAACAAGTTAGAGTCGTAACCAATCAGGATCTGGAAAACCTAACCAAAACCCCGGCCCTGACTTTACCACCCCAGGAAAGCACATCAACTGGTTTTGTGGGAGAATTACCCAGCACCAGCGACCGCCCGGTTGTCCACCGGGTAACTGTCGAACCTCCGCGGTCTCAGAACCTTAAAGAGACCGGAACCGAAACATACAGCCAGGATATTTCCGGCAGTACCCTGGAGGAAGCCTGGAAGAAGGCCAAAGAATATGTTGAGTTGCTGACTCTCAAGATGAATGCCCTGTGGGCCGAATTTTACGGGATGCAGGATATGAAATCCCGGGATTATCTCCAGCAGCAGATAAGCGAAACTTATGAAAAGCTGCTAAAAGCCCAGGAAGAAGAAGCTCGCCTGAGGATGGAATATGAAAGCCAGGTCAACCGTAAAAGAAGCGAATCAGCCTCACCCATCTGGATAAGATAATTTTCCCCTGCCTGACTTATGGAACTAATCAGGGCAGATAGGGAACCTGCCGAAAATAGATTTTCTTAATCCTGAGGCTCACAGCTCTTTCATCGCTTTGAGCTGGATTTATCTGACTTAATTTAATGAATTTATCGCAGGAAATAGTCAATTTTACTTCAGGCTGTTTTGCCAGGTCCGGAACTTCAACCGTATAAATCTTTTGAAACGCTTCCGCTCCAACCTGAAATTTATCCAGCTGGTTTCCGTCAATAAAGATTGAGACCGTGTTTTCTTCAAGACTGCTTTTCCCGATTATCATTAACCTGGCAGTTTTCCCCGGATTTTTTAGAAGACAGACTGCCTCGGGTCCCGCCCAGAGTTCATAATCCTGATATCCAGTTTCCCTCTGGTTAGAACGGACCATTACCCAGCCATCAAGATAAACCACATCGGGCACTTCTTCCGGGCAGGGAAGGATTTTGAGTTTCCGCGATAGAAGTATGAGGGGCTCCTTTCTTCCAGCACCTTCGAGAATAAGTGAAAAGTTGACTTTGGCCCCAGCGGCTTTTTCCGGGTCGAAGCGGTTGAGGAAAGGGGGTATGAACAGAAATTTTCTGGTTTCATACACCCGGTCGGGTTGCCAGAGGTCAGGGGGAAAGTCTGGTTTCAATTCCTCTCTGCAGAGGATTTTTCCCTGCCAATCCAGTTCCACTGCTAACCTAGCCCCCTTATCCGGAGGACTGAAGGCCGGAGTGGTTATGAACTTAACCTTCAGTTCAGTCACCAGATTGTCGGTTAGAATCCGATCCCCAAATTCCTGATTAATTACCAGACCTTTGAGATCGGATTTTTCGCCACAGGCAACCATAAGGAAAAAGAGCAGGCTAACCGGTAAAAAAATTTTTAAGACAAACTTATAACTTTTTACCGGGTACCTGTTTCTCATGTATAACTTGCAAAACCGGAAAGGCTGCTGTCGTGATTATAATGAAATTTTCGGCTGTTGGCAAAACTCAGCCGAACGAATTTTAGAATCCACAAAAGATTTCTTCTTTCATTAACCTGTTACAATTTAACAAGTTAAGGCAGCCTATTCTCAAGACCAATCGGGGCTCAAGCCCGTCTGTCTCCGGGCTGGCTTTTGGCCGGCCGGCCCCTATGGTCTTAGTGATTAAGTACCTGGTTTAACGAAGAGCCATATGGCTATTGACAGAGAATTTTTTTTTATTATTCTGAAACTTCAGTCTGACCCCGGTATTTTTGAATAGATGATAGTTCTTTACCTGAGAAGAAACGGCTTACAAAAGCCAGGCTTAAATTGAGATTGAGGCTCTGGGATTTTGAGTTTTTAACTTCAGATACTGAAAAATGGAGAATAGCCATGAAATATCTCATCAGAAAACCTGAACTGATTACCTGGGTTTGTCTGCTTTTAACTCCCCTTTTCGGATGGGCCGGATTGGTCACAGAAAATCCCATTTCCAGCGCTCATCAAATTACCATTAAAGAGTGCCTTTTGGATAATTGCCAGACCAGCCTGAACTCTTACCAGGAACTTCAGGAAAAAACTGCGAGGCAGCAGAAAACCGAAGAAGAAAAAAAAGAAAAAGAAAATGAGGAGCAGAAATCAACTACTAAAGAGACAAAGCAAGAAGAGGAGCAGGTGACTGAAAAGACTTCAACGAAGCCCACAGAAACCGAGAGGAAAAAGAATTTTATTGACTGGATTAATCCCTGGAAAAAGACTCTGGAACTCAGCTACGTGGTAACTGGCGGAAATACCCTGTCTTCCTCATTCAGCTTCGGTAGCACTCTGACCCGCTCGCCCAATGAAAAGGACACTTACACTCTGAAAACCTTTTTGCTGCGCAGTCATTCAACTAGGGTAGTTAGAAAAGCCATCGGAACCGAAACCAGTTTCACCGTAGAAGAAGAAAAGACCAGGCAGCTTTCGGCTGAAAATTATCTGCTTTCCGGACAGTATGACCGCCGGGTGACTGGACGCCTGATCACCAACCTGGCTTTTGTCTGGGACCGAAACAAATTTTCTGGTGTCTCCGGCCGGGCCCTCTGGACGGCTGGGGCCGGACTGGTTCTGGCTGACTCAGCCAGAACCAAGATGAGAACTCAGGCCGGAGTCAGCTTCACCGTAAGAAAATACAGCCAGCAGCCTGTCTCTGCCTTCCTCGGCTTTCGCTACAGCTTTAACTGGGAGCAGAAGCTTTTTGACAACGCTTCTTTTTCCACCTCTTTTATTTTTGACGATAACCTGGCTCGAATCAGCGACTGGCGCTACGACTGGAGTCTGCATCTGGCCGCTCCCCTCAGCAAAAATCTGGCTCTCAAGACCGGTGTCCGGATACTCCGAAATCACAAACCACCGATGATGACTATCCCTCTTTTTTCACCTGAAGGGTACGAAACCGGCATACAGGTTTCCATCCCGAGGGGCAAGGTGGATAACTTTTTTACCACCACCATTGTATTTAATTTTTAGCTGAGACCATAACATCCGTCCAGGTTGCGGTTGCAATTCGGGCCGTTATCAAATAAGATTTATACTAACCAAATTTTATTCAGGGAGTGTTACCAGCCAGAACCATGAAGAAAACCAGCGCTGAAAAAAAATCACCCGCCAGAAAACCAGCTTTTGAAAGACCCTCTGGCCGGGCCTACGACGAGCTCCGACCAATTATTTTCAAACCAGATTACGTAGATTTTGCCGAGGGCTCAGCCTACTTAGAAATGGGCAAAACCAGAGTCCTGGCCACAGCCACCGTAGAAGAAAAAGTACCCCAGTTCCTGAAAGGCAGCGGTTCTGGCTGGATAACGGCCGAATACTCCATGCTGCCCCGCTCCACCGAAACTCGAACTCCGAGAGAAAGAGCCCAGGGCAAGATTTCCGGTCGCACCCAGGAAATCCAGCGGTTGATAGGCAGAGCCCTGAGGGCAACCACTGACCTGACTATTCTGGGCGAGCGAACCATAATTATTGATTGCGACGTGATTCAAGCTGACGGGGGAACCAGGACGGCTTCTGTCAACGTCGGCTGTATAGCTTTAGCCCTGTGTTTCAAGAAACTTTTAGACCAGGGACAACTTGAAACCTTCCCGATGCGCCATCTGGTAGCTGCAGTCAGCGTGGGCCTGGTCCAGGGTCAGAAAATCCTGGACCTTGATTACCAGGAAGATTCTCAGGCCGAAGTTGATATGAATGTCATAGAAACTGACAGCGGGAAGCTGGTTGAGGTTCAAGCCTCGGCTGAAAAGGGGGCTTTTTCCCGAAAGGAACTGACAGAGTTGCTCAAATTAGCAGATAAAGGCATTCAGGAAATACTATATGCTCAGCGCAGCCTGCTTAAAAAAATTCACCCAGTCTTCATTGCCTACTAACCAGCAGAAAAAAACAGAGCCTAGCCGCTATTTATCTTCGGACTAAGCTTATTTTATTTCAGCTTCCTGATCTTATCGCCAGTTATGTTCGTTTAACCTGAAACCCTTCCGCCGGAAAAGGTCCAGACAGACTTCAACAACCTTTTCGTCATAAAGCTTGCCCTGGTTGACTTCTATTTCAGCCAGAGCTTCCTCCAGGGTATGAGCCTCACGATAAGGTCTGAATGTAGACATAGCTTCAACCACATCAGCCACAGCCAGAATCCTGGCTTCAATCAGGATTTGCTCGCCCCGTAAACCCCGTGGATACCCAGACCCGTCCATTCTCTCATGGTGTTGGTAGATTATTTCAGCTACAGGCCAGGGTAAATCTATATCCTTGAGAAGTTCATAGCCGAGGACCGGATGGTTTTTTATCAATCCCCACTCGCTCTCATTCAGATAGCCGGGCTTACTCAGAATTTCAGAGGGGACGATGATTTTGCCAATATCATGAATTTGAGCGGCCAGCCGGAGGGTGTCAATTTGCTCGGGTAATAGCCCCATTTCTGTAGCAATAGTTCTGGCCAGTTCGGCTACCCGTTTCTGATGGCCAGCGGTGTAGGGGTCTTTAATATCCACAATTTTGTTAAGAATGGCTATCGTAGCTCCAAAGGCTTTTCTTAGTTTTATTAGCGTTTCATTAAGTCTGTCTTCAACTTTCTTGCGCTCGGTAATATCGTGGATCAGGACTATTTCAGCAATCTTTCCTTCATATTCAATAAAATTAAACTCAACCTCAACTTCAACCACCTGGCCTTTTTTGTGAAGAAGAGAAAATTCTAATTTTCTGGAAATTGCAGGATTTTGCAGCCGCTCCTGGTAGAGGCTTATGATTTTTTCTTTTGTCTCTTCTGGTAAATATCCAGCGATTGCCGTTTCTAAAACTTCCTCGGGGCTGTAGCCAAAAGTGTCAAACACTGCCGGACTGGCAAACTTGATGATTCCATTCTGGACAATAAACACCGGGGTCCGGGCCTGTTTGATGAGGCTAGAAAGAATCCTTTCCTTTTCCTGCAGACGGCTTTGCGATTCAATAAGTTCACTAATATCGTGGGTCACTCCTATTATTCTCTTATCCTTATTTTCAGTCGAACTCAACCGAAGATGAGCAGTTCGACCGGTGCGGCTTTCAACCTCCACCGGTCCAAAGACGCTTGAATTCTGGTTTTTAAGAGCTTCTCTCCACCATTCTCTAAGACCTTCTTTTCCCTCAGGCTGAACCATCAACTCAATAAATTCCGGGGCAGAGACTGAAGCCATTTCTGCTTCTTCAAGACCGACAAGCAGAGTAAAAGCCTTATTGCAGTATTCAAATCGGTTCCCATTAATTACAAAGATACCATCTTTTGATTTTTCCACCAGAAGCTTACATAAATCTTCTTTTAGTTTAAAAAGAATTTTCTTCCTATCCATGTTATTTTTGTTTGAGGCCTGGAGCTTATATCTATTAGACACTCTCCTTAGCCCATTTTCCTGAAAGCCTTATATCAAGTTTCAAAAATAACTGATAAAAAAATCTAACCGCTTCCTTAATCTTAGCTTTTATAAAGCAACTCCTTTATTCATGTCAAGAAAAATATATGGTATAAAGAAAATTAAATCTGATATCAAAATTGATAAATTATTAATTCTTTCTCGTAATAAAAAAGCGAAGGTGCTCGATTGGCCGCTCGCTTAAAGCCTGAGGATGAGACCACTGTCTGAATTTATGGTACGTCTCAGGCTCATTTTCTATCCTTAAAACCCCTGTCCGGTAAGCTGGAGACCAAAAAAGACCAGAATAGTTAGAATGGTCAGGACAAAAGTGACGCTTATGGATTCCTCAGATTGCAGCTTGTAGCGAGCCAGAATGGCTCCGGCGATGATGGCTGGGGGCATAGAAGCCTCTATTAAAACCGAAAGAAAAATTGTTCGCTCGGCTGAACTCAGGGCTAAAATTATAAGCAATGCCGGTAGAACCATTCTTAAAATAGCTACCTCGGCGAGCTTTCTCAACTCAAAGTGCTTCAGCGAGGTTCTGGTTCCAAAATATATCAACATTAGCGGTAAAGACCACCAGCCCACAGAAATAAGAGTTGAAGTGAAGCCTTTCGGCAGTCTTAGGCCAACTAAAACCAAGGCTGCGGCCAGAAGGTTGGCCACTACCGGCGGATACCTTAAACTCTGCCCCAGGGCCTGAGCCGGGGAAGCGCCGGCCCGGTGGCGCCTATTGATGAAAAAAATTGACAGTGGCAGAACCAGCATGAAATTAACCTGCGAAAAAATAACGGCTGGGGTCAGGTCAGACAGGAAAAGCCCGACCAGAGGAAAACCCAAGGCTGCCGTGTTGGGGAAGACGGCCAGGACAGTCAGGGCAGTGGCCCAGTCAGCCTCCTTACGAATAAACAGCCGCCAATAAATCAGAGAAGAAATCAGGTTCAGGGCAATGACTGCCAGAACGAACAGGAGCACTATTCGAACTGAAAGGAGGTAGCTGAGGTCCTTACTGGCCACCGAACCAAAGACAAAGAAAGTCAGAAGAAGATCATTGGCCAGAAAACCAAGTATTTCAAAAAGTCGGGGCCGGTCATATATCTGACGCAGCAGATAACCAGTTATTATCAACAAAAAAATGGTCAGAACGCTCATCCTAAACGCCTTTCCCGGCTTAAACCGGCTTCCTTCCTCAAAAATCCAGTCATTGGAGATGGTCTATAGGATAGCTGACCTAAAGGAATTTAACAACCAGTTTAACCAGTGCCCGGTGGTTAAGGGGTTGAAAGCCCGATTTTTTCTTTTTTCCCGGCCTGATTCAGAACTCATCTTCTTGAACGCCAGGCCCAACCTGAAAGAAAATTAAGCTTGACTTTAATTAAGTGAAGAATTAATATCTTTCCTTGATAAAGAAAACCCTTCAGAGCAGCCTGAAAAAGGAAATTTAAAGAGGATGAGCGAGAAGAATTTTCTTTCTTTTTTCCACACCATTAAGTCTTTTTTACTTAATTCCCCCAATTTAATCATAAAAACATCATAATTTGAGGGAGGTCATCATGCCATTAACTACCTGGCTTATTATTATCGGGGCGGGCATTGTTTTTCTGGGCCTGGTCAGCCTGCTACTGGCTATGCAATACCGGAAAGTGGGACCTAACGAGGTTCTCATCATCGCTGGCGGTCGGAAGAGAACGGTTACCCTCCCCGATGGCACAAAGATGAAGGTTGGCTATAGATACAAGCTGGGGGGAGGTACTTTTGTCTGGCCATTTGTGGAAAGGGTTTATGCCCTACCACTTGAAGTCATCACTATCTATATAAAAACTCCAGAAGTTCTGACCCACGGCGGGATTCCCATTCTGGCTGAGGCTTCAGCTCAGGTTAAGGTGGACTCTACTGAGCAGGCCATCAGACTGGCAGCCGAGCAATTCCTGGGCACCGGCAAAGAAGGAATCCGTGACGTGGCCACCAATGTTCTGGAAGGCAAAGTGCGGGAAGTTATCGGAACCATGACAGTGGAAGAGATTTACCGGGGCCGCCAGGAATTCTCCCGTCGGGTGGTGGCAGCGGCCCGGGAAGATCTTGGCCGCATGGGTTTAGTTATCCTGTCGTTTTCTCTCAAGGATATAAGCGATACCCAGGGTTACATCGATGCCCTCAGCAAACCGGTTATTGCTGCGGCTAAAAGAGATGCGGCCATCGCTCAAGCCGAAACCGAAAAAGAAGCCATCATCAAGTCTTCTCAGGCCAGAAAAGAGGCGGAAGTGGCAAGGCTGCAGGCCGAAGCTCAGATAGCCAAAGCTCAGTGGGAAAATGAGGCTAAGAAGGCTGAATCCCAGACCTTTGTCAATCAGAAGAAAGCCCAGGCCGATTTCTCCTATGAGCTGGAGAGAAACAAATTAGCTCAGGAAATCAAGAAGGAAGAAGCTAAGGTCAAACAGATTGAAAAAGAAGAAGCCATCAAGATTGAAGAGCTGGAAATCCGCCGCAAGGAAAAAGAACTGGAGGCTAATGTCCTCAAGCCGGCTGATGCCCGCAAATATCAAATCAAAGCTGAAGCTGAGGCTGAAGAAGCCAGGCTGAGGTCAGAAGGAAAAGGTAAGGCCGAAGCCATGAAGCTGGAAGCTGAAGCCAGGGCTGAAGAAATCAGGCTGCGCGGCCTGGCTGAAGCCGAAGCCATGATGAAGAAAGCTCAGGCCTGGGAAAGATACAACGAAGCGGCTCTGCTGGAAACCTTTATCCAGGTTCTTCCCGAACTAGCTAAAGCTATTGCTGAGCCATTATCCAGGGTGGATAAGATTGTCATAATCGGTGGCGAAAAAGGGCTAGGTACCAATCAGATAACCGGCCAAATAACCCAAATTATGGCCCAGATGCCGGAAGTTCTTAAGACTCTAACGGGCGCTGACCTGAGCAAATTCCTGCGGGATAAGCTGGGCAGCGCAGCCGAAAAAGCTTCCGAGTCTGCGGAAAAGAAAACCGAGAAGAAATAAATTCTGGATAAAGCAGGAAAGCCATGGTTTCAGAAAGAGTAACCAAAATAGGAGCTTCTCCCACCTTAAAGATTGCGGCCAAAGCCAAGGCTATGAAAGCCGAAGGCATTGACGTAGTGGATTTGAGCGTGGGAGAACCAGATTTTCCGACACCGGATAATGTCAAAGCTGCCGGCATAAAAGCCATAGAACAGAATTTCACCAAGTACACCGAAAACGATGGAATTCCGGAATTAAGAAAGGCCGTCTGCAAAAGGCTGAAAGAAGATTATGGGCTGGATTATAAACCAAACGAAGTTCTGGTCTCCAGTGGCGCCAAGAATTCCCTCTTTAATCTGGTTCAGGCCATTGTCAATGAAGGTGATGAGGTTATCATCCCGGCTCCTTACTGGGTTACCTATCCGGAGTGCGTCAATCTGGCCAAGGGCAAACCAGTTATCGTGGAGACGAGAGAAGAAGACGGCTTTCTGCTGACTCCGGAAAAGCTGCGGGCAGCCATCTCGCCTTCAACCCGGGCCCTAATCTTAAACAATCCCAGCAACCCGACCGGCGCCACCTACAGCCGGCAGCAGTTAGAAGCTCTGGCTGAAGTCATCAGGAAAGAAGACATCTATATCATCGCTGACGAGATTTACAGCCGCCTGGTTTACGACGGCTTCCAGTTTGTCAGTTTCGCCGCCCTCGGCGAGGACATTAAGAGAAAGACCATTATCATCACCGGTGTTTCCAAGAGCTATTCCATGACCGGCTGGAGAATCGGGTTTGCGGTGGGACCGGCCGAGATTATAAGCGCCATGTCCAAGATTCAGAGCCATACCACCTCAAACGCCTGCTCCATTTCACAGAAGGCGAGTGTGGAAGCTCTGGATGGACCGCAGTATGAAGTGAACCGGATGGTGGCTGAGTTCCAGAGGCGGCGAAATTACGTGCTGATGAGACTGCAGCAGATTCCCGGCCTCTCCTGCTTCAAGCCGCAGGGGGCTTTCTACCTTTTCCCGAATGTCAGCTCTTATTACGGAAAAGAAGCAGGCGGAATTCAGATCAGAAACTCCTATGGACTGGCCTACTATCTGCTAAAAGAAGCCCGGGTTGCCATCGTGCCCGGTGATGCTTTTGGTGCTGATGATTACATAAGAATTTCCTATGCCACTTCCATGGCTAATCTGGAAGAAGGAATGGACCGGATAGCCGAGGCCATGAGCAAGCTGAAAACGGCCAGGAAAGTCAAGAAAATCTATCTGCAGAATTATGTGACGCGAGTGAAGAAGCCGGTTCCGGTGGAAGTGGTGGCTGAGACCAAGCGGCGCGATGCTCTGGTGCCGGAGATGGAAAGCTATCTTGGCTACGAGAATTACTATGAGTGGAACGCTAACATTAACGGCACGATTGTCCAGCTGCGGACCAATGTCGGACATCTCTACGATTTCTGGGTAGAGAACTGGTTCCCAGGCCAGATTGAAGCCGGTCTGGAGCCCCATGCTGTGATTTACGCCGTGGACAACGTGCCGGGAAGAGAGCCCCGCGCCTTCTATCATCCAGAAACACGAACCGGGCTGCTGGTCAACACTGACAATTATGGTGCTCTGAGAAAATTAGCCTTTGGTATGGTCCTGGACTCCCAGGAACATCTGGGAATAAACGCGGTTCGCGGTATGGCCGTGGCTTGGGATGGAAACGCTCTGGTGCTGGTCGGTCAACCTGGAACCAGGAAAACCGAACTGTTCTTTGAACTGCTCAAACAGCCCAGGATGCAGGCTCAGACAAACGAAATTCTGTTCGTGCGTTTTTCAGGAAGCCGGGTGGTGGCAGATAGCGTGGAAAGAAAATTTTACATCCCGACCAATACCGTGGAACTTCACGAGCGGCTGGCTAAGCTTTTTGACCACAGCAAGTGCGAAAACGTGGTAACCAAGCGCGAAGACTGCACTGACCGCACCTGTCCACTTCAAGATGAATGCCGCCTGGATAAAGGAGCACCTTACTGCTTCAGAGCCTCGGCTGAAGCTCATGCCATGCTGGACCCGAACTGGATAGCCGGACCGCAGAGCTTGGCCCGGAGAACCACGCTCAAGACCCTGGTCATCCTGAGAAACGACCAGGTTTCACCGGCGGTGGTGGAACTGGGAAAAGATGAAGCCCTGCGCATCCTGGAAAGTGGAGAACCCTCAGGCGCTGTTAAGGCTGTTTCAGGCAAGGCCCAACCGTTTTTCAACCCTCACCTGTTGGTTATTAACGAAGAAAAACTGGCCCTGCAGAGGATGTTCTTCAGTCGGCTTTTAGACCAGGTCAAGTGCTATCTGGTGAACAGCGGTACTGCCAAAATTGAAGACTTGCTCCGCCTTCTCTAAAAATGGCGACACAAACTATATTTCCTTTTTTCCCCTGAAAATCGGGCCACTGAAAATGGGGAGACAAATTTTATTTCCTATTTTTATTGGCTAATTTCGTAAATCTTCAATAAAAATAAAAATTGCTCACTTTCAAACAGAAACATTAATTAATCTTGCTGGCCGGTCTACCTTTTTTCCGATGGAAAAATGAGCACGTAACAGGTAAAACGCAGGGCACTTTCTAATCTTGCTTTTTCAAAGTCCACCATGGGTTGGTTTAACTCTATTGGTTTATCTTTATTTGAATGGTTATAAGAGGGCCCACCAGCTAACCAGCCTGTTTTCTTTCTTTTCCCCTTAAGACAGGTCCGGTTATTTTCGTATATCAATTGGCCTCAGTGGCCTTGATACCTAAATCGGTGCTAACCTGACAACCGGCACAAAACTGGTCGTAACCCATATATTTCCAGTTTTTTTAAAAATTAAAAATTAAAAACAGGGTATCCTTGCCTGCCACCCAATCAATAAAAACAGTTTCCCACACCTAGCAGTTCCATCGTTTCAATTTTATTCTTGCGTGGCTTATATATTCAGCTCAATAAATAGACCAGCGACGGGTAATAAATCCATCCCGTATTTCTTTCCAGCTTCCCAGTACTTCATCAGCTAACCGGTTTATTTCCTGGCGAACACGGGAAACTTCCACGCCCCAGAGTTCAACGTTCACGGCCTGCGGTTCGGTAATAGGCTCGTTGATGGAGCTAACCATGTAAACATAGGTTTGTTTAACTTCAGGAAAAGTCTGAACAATTCGCTCAGCTATCAGCTGGCTCATGATGCTGTAAATTTTTCCCACGTGACTGACCGGGTTTTTACCAGCCACTGCTTCCAGACTCATGGGGCGGTAGGGCGTAATCAAACCGTTGGCTCTATTGCCCCGGCCGACCTGGCCGTCATCGCCAGCTTCAGCGCTTGTCCCGGTAACGGTCAGGTAAACTGAATTTTCTGTGTCCGCGTGGTTTAAAACCACACCTACGCGGCGCTTCGTATAGCGGGGAACAAAATCTTCCAGTAAGAAGCGGCTAACCTCCTTCTTCATTTCTTCATACTGCTCGCGCCCGAGCACCTCTTTATCCACAAAAGCTGCGGCTATGGTCAGAGTAATATCATCATACTTTCTGACACCCATAACTTTGATATCTTCGCCGAGCGCCGGGAATTTCTGCTTGCCTTCCGGGCTGTTAAGGAATTTTTCGGTTTCAATGACCAGCCTTTCCAGGTCGCTCAGCGGGGCATAGCCAACAGCCAACGAGGTGTCGTTGGCCCGGGGTGGTTGCTCGTTGTCCTCAAAGATGCTGACCAGGTCATCGCTGCCCGGCCGGATCAGAAGAGAGACATCAAGGTGCTCTTCCCTGAGATTGCGCACCTGGCTCATCAGCCAGGCTTTAATTCTATTTTCGAGCTTGCCGCGGTCGAAAAGGATTTCATTGTCTATTTTTTCAGCCGCCCGCCCGACAATATAAACCTTAATTGGTTCAGTCACCCTGCCACCGCCAAAGTCAGCCCTGGAGCTTCCACCAACCAGGACTGCCTTATCAACATTGTGGTGAAGAATGCGGCCTCTTTTTTGACGATAAATTTCCGAAAGGGTAATAGAGAGCTCTTCTGCCGCTCCATCGCAGAGTGAATCCGGATGACCCTTTCCCTTTCTTTCCACTATTTCTACCGGCATCTCATCAGCCAGAAAATCCCGCCCTTCCCTCGCTTCAAAATAATATCTGGACATGATAACCTCCATTACTTCAATAAAATTTCTGGAACGGTTACCAGGCGGGAATGATTTTGGGTGGAAGTCGCAAACTTTCTTAGTGGAACATCTCCCACCGCGGTCTCCGCTCCAATTTTTCTGGCGAGGCGCCTCTCTTCTGCTCGAGAGGAGCGGGACCTGGTGGCGATGCTCGCTTTCGCCCCACTCCCCTCATCTTTCGTTCCTGCCGAAGCCGGAACTCAACGCTTTTGGCACCTTACTCCCGAAGGAGCAGGTTGCCGGGCTTCATCGGGCGCGTCAACCCTCTGCCTCTCTGGATGAGAGGATGAGAACGCCAGCGCCACGCTAATTATAGAACAACAATTTAATTTCAACAATATTTTCCTAAAAATTTTTTAATTTTTTTCTTTCCTTTTTTCTTTTTTTTTATAGCTTTCGCTTTTTTTTTACCGATATTTTTTCCCGGGCCAGCCTTCTACGAAGCTAATATGCGTGCCTGACCTGACCAATTTTAAAGCCAGCAGGAGCTCAATAACACAAAATAAAAGCTAATTAATTAAACAAAAAGCTTCAGCCGAAACAAAATGCTTTTCTCGATAATAAATATGCCTCATAAATTCTTGAGCCAGGATTTGAACCTCAAGTTCATTGACCATCAACCAAAACCCGCTTAACCCGCGTGCGGTAATCAAGCGGATTCCCGCTGAAGACGACCAGGTCCGCATCCTTTCCTGGCTCAAGACTGCCAATCCTGTCCGCCACACCCATGACCACGGCCGCATTTATGGTCAGAGCTTTAAAAGCTTCCTCTTCCGGAAGACCGCCCCTAACAGCCAGGGCAGCTATGAGCGGCAGCTCTTCCAGAGCGCCCAGCCCGTACTGCACTTCGCTCTGTAGGATAATCTTCACCCCGGCCCGGTGCAACTTAGCTGCGTTGCTAAGGTCTAGTCTCTCTGTTTCGGTCCTTTTCGGGCCTATACCCATGGGTCCAACAATCACCGGTATTTTCCTTTTAGCGAGCTCCTGAGCCACCAGGTAGCCTTCAGCACAACCAATAAAAACAGCTTTAAGCTTAAACTCATCCACCAGGCGCAGGGCGCCACTTATATCATCAATCCGGTAGCACTCAATAAATGCCGGCAGTTCTCCCCGGACCACCCTGGCCAGCGCTTCAAGTTTGAGGTCTTTTTTTGGCTCACCACTCTCAACAGCCGCTTTTCCAGATTTTTTAGCCTCAGCTGCTTTCTTTTCGTAAGCAGCCCATTTTTCAGCATATTCCTTGGCTTCCAGAAGGGCCTGTCTGACAACGTAAACGTTGCCCATGCGTGTCGATGGAAGACGGCCCTTTCCTCCAAAGGCTTCTTTAGGACCTTCGCCAATAGAAAACTTTACTCCAGCTGGAGCTTTTAAAACCATCTGTTCCACCGTCTTGCCTCTGAGCTTGACCACTGCTGCCTGACCACCAATAACTGACCTTCTTCCCGGACAGACCAGGGCAGAAGTAAGCCCGGCTCTTCTCACCTGGGCAATTCTTTTATCAAAAGGGTTAAGGGCATCTATCACCTGAAGCTGAGCCACGTTGGGTTCAGAAAGTTCCTCATTCTCGCTGCGGCCAGTTTCATCTGTAAGACCAAGGCTGGAATGAGCATCAATCAAGCCCGGCAGAACCCAGCCATCTAGTTCTTCTATAACCTCCGCTCCGGCCGGCACTGATAAATCTTTCCCAACCGCTTTAACCTTCCCGCCCTCAACAATAATCATTCCATTCTCTACAACCGGACCAGCCATAGTCAAGATGTGGCCGGCTTTTATAACCATAGTTTTTATCCTCTTGCTAGCTGCCACCTGGCTTGAATCGTCAGGATGGCTTAAGAGATAGGTGGCAAGAAGCGAAGGTCCCGGGCGGTAAAAAGCAGAAAACACAGGCTCGGCAGCCGCACCCGTAGAAGAGCCGCCGTGCAGAGAATAAATTCTTGAAGTAACGACAAAGTCAGAAGGCATAGAAGAAAGGTCTGGATATTTCTTTTCGGCTGCTAACAGAGCAGAAGACATCACCAAAATAATCAGCAGAACCGACAAGATGCCACTTAATTTTCTTGTCTGGTGTTTTTTAATCATGGCTGCTTTCCCCTTTCTGATTTTCATCTCATGTTTTGTGTTCATTTTTACTGTTTACAATTTTTATTGTTAATAATTTTAACTTCGCTTACTGGCACTCTTTTTCTTTCGCTCATTTTTTTCTCAAGCAAATTTCTTGCTGGTCAGTCATCCTGGACGCTCAGTTGGCAGTTTTCTCCAGCTTCGGATTCCGGTAAACCTCGCGACCATCAATGAACACTCGGAGCGCCTCCTGCCGCACATCAAAAAGGTCTCCGCTCCAGACGACCAGGTCCGCATCTTTCCCCTTCTCCAGACTTCCTACCCGGGCATCCAGCCCCATCAGCCTGGCTGGATTGATGGTTATGGCCCGAAGCGCCTGCTCCGGGTCCATCCCGTATTTTACGGCAATGGCCGCCTGCGTTCTCAAAAAAGGCTGTTGCACTACGTCAGCATCGGTCATAATGCAGACAAAGACGCCCTTCTTAACCAAAAAATCTGCCAGGTTAATAAGCTGGTCATTATCGTCATAGACAATCATTCTTGGTCCAACTACCACCGCCACGTCATTTTTGGCCAGTTCTTCAGCCACTTTGTAAGCTTCCTCAGCATGCGCCAAGGATAATTTTTTGAATTTAAATTCCCGGTGAAGGCGCACAGCCGTCATAATGTCGTCTGCGGGCCCTACATGAATATGAACCGGAAGCTTTTGCTCCAGCACCAGAAGCATGGCTTCTTTCTTTAGATCGTGAGCCGGAGGCTGAGCTTCTGGGTTTTTCTTTTTCTCTCGCTCGTAAGCAGCCAGCGCCTTCCTGTATTCTTCAGCTTCTAACATCGCTTTCCTTACCAGGTAAGCTGTGCCCATTTTAGTCATGGGCATCTGGCCCTTCTGGACATAAGCCCCTTTGCGACCGAGAGCCATTTTCATGTCAGCCGGGAAAAGAATACACATCTCATCAACCGTTTTCCCCCGGAGCTTAAGCACCGCCGACTGTCCGCCTATGACATTACCCGAACCAGGTCTGACTACGGCCGTGGTTACGCCTTCAGCCACGGCGTTCAAAAACTGGTGGTGGTCAGGCCCCACGCCCCCTGGGTGAATTGAATCTATTATCCGGAGCTGGGGGGTTACCGGGTCCGTCATCTCATTATCTTCAGTTACACCGCCGCTCGGGCCAAGGCCGAGGTGTGAATGAGCATCAATTAGGCCAGGCGTGATTAAACAACCAGAAACATCAATCACCCGAGCCCCGGCCGGAATTTCTACCCTGTCGCCTATCTCGGCGATACGACCGTTTCTGATAAGAATGACGCCGCGGTCAAAATTCTGCCCCGCGGCAGTCAGAATCCGCGCCCCGCTCAGGGCGATGATTTCATCTGGGGCATCAGCTGAATGGTCTGCTGAAAAAGAAATCTCTGAGAGAAAAAGTAGAATAACTAAACTGAAAAGAATAATTGAAGTTTTTTTCCAGCTCGTTTTAGGTTTTTCCTTTTGAATCATCTCCTCCGCTCCTTTATTTCAATTATTACCTTGTTTTCTGAATTTTTTGTAATATGACTTTCCTTGCTGATTTTACCTTATTACCCGATTATTTTATTAAAAAAATTCGTTTTTTAACCACAGTTTTAACCTCTGGCCCTTAAAGTTTAGCTTTACAAATTTTTTACTTATCTTGTAAAAACCCCTCATTATTAAATCAAACTCAACCTGGAAATCCTACCTTTGCTTTTTCCTTCTGCTAAAATAATCATTCATTGAATCTAATCGTCTAAATAAACCCGCCTCGCTCTACAGAAGCAAATTTTATTTCAAAAAGATATTGACTTTAAGGTCGGAGCTGAATAATATATCAGTGTTACGAAATTAAAATTCGTAATACCAGGACGAATCATGTGCTTGACAAGTGATAGGAGATGTTCCCAGAAACTCCAGCTCGTCTGTCTGGCCACGTGCTTATTTTTATTGCTGATTGGCTCAGCTGGGCTGGCTTTCCCATTTTCTCAGCCAAAAGACCAGCCGGTCTCTTTCCCCAAGAGCAAAGAATTTCTGGCTCAAATCAGGTCAGAAGAGACCGGCATTAATGCCGGATATTTAACTGGCATCCAAACTGATAGTTCAACTTACAGCGTCTCAGCCTCTGAAGTTGAAACCTTAGAAACATCATCCTGCGCCACAAAAAATACAGCCGATACTCAGGCTAGCGACACCCAGCCTTCCTCTTCAACTGAGAAAAAACATAAAAAATCCACTTCCGACAAATCTAACAAAAAAGAAAAAGCTCCTGCCGGCACAGAAGAAGAAATAGCTCAATCCCCTCAGTTCCGACCGCACGAAGAAATCATCGTTACCGCCACTATGTCTCCGCTCGAAGTTAAAAACAGCACCGTTTCTACCTCGGTAGTTACGCAAGAGAAATTGGCTGCAACCAATGTTTCCAACGCCCTTAATGCCCTGCTATTTGAGCCAGGCATTTTTATCATGAGAACGGGCAACTTCGGACGTTCAGATGTTGAAATCCGTGGCCTGGGGCAGCGCGGTCAGAGAATCGGCGTTATGGTGGATGGTCGGCCGGAGAAAATGGGCATTTTTGGCTGCGTGGTTACCCAGACTTTTCCTTTTGATAATGTTGACCGTCTGGAAGTGGTGCGTGGACCCAACTCGGTGTTTTATGGCTCAGACGCTCTTGGTGGGGTGGTAAACATCATTACTCACACACCCGGCCGTGGCTTTGAGAACGAAATCGTAAGCTCCTACGGCTCTTTTGACACCAGACGGGTTAACCTGCGCCACGGAGCCGGCTTGGAAAAGTTTAAGTATTACCTGACTTATGACCACAACCAGAGCGACGGCCACTTATCCAGCTCGGCCTACCGGGGAGATAGCTTTACGGGCAAAGCCATTTACCAATTCTCTGAAAAGTGGGCTCTGACCCTAAGCGGCAAGTATTACGATGGCCTCAAACACGAGCCCACCATACTCTACCCCAACCCGCCAGCCGAAAACTGGTTTGATTACAAACGCGGGGCCGCTGACCTGACCTTGACTCGCCACTCCGACCTGTCCGACCTGAGCTTCAAATTTTATACAGATTTTGGCCGTCACCGTTTTTCAGACGGCTGGAACTCCCGCGACCGTGTCTATGGCACCATCCTGAAATATACTTTCTCAGGCTGGAAAAATAACCAGCTCACCCTGGGCACCGATTACCGCTACCTCGACGGCCAGAGCTTCAACTTCCCTGTCGGTTCCTGGCACAGGAGCGAAGGTGGGTTTTTCTTTTACGATCAATTTACTTTCAAGCAAAAGCTCATCCTGACCGGTGGAGTGCGCCTGAATATAGATTCCGTCTATGGTACAGCTTTTGCTCCAAGCGCAGGTCTGGTTTTCTTCCTCACGGAGAACACTTCCCTGAGAGCTCTGGCCAGTAAGGGTTTCCGCTCACCTCAGCTTAATGAGCTTTATCTTTTCCCTTCTTCCAATCCGGACCTCAAGCCAGAAACCCTGTGGAACTACGAAGTCGGCCTGAACCAGCGTTTTCTAAAGGGCTTTGATTTCGGACTGACGCTTTTTACCATGAGGGGGAAAGACTTCATAGAGCTTCGCCCGAACCCCACTCCGCCGCCGATGTACCGCCTGACCAACATCGGCACCTATCGGGCCAAAGGACTGGAAGCTACGTTCAGCGGTCAGCTAACTGACGGCCTGAAGCTGACGGCCGCCGGAACTTACCTGGACCCTGGCACCAACACGCAGGGCAAAGCAGGGCAGAAGTACGATTTAATATTAATTTTCTCTAGAGGGAAAATATTCCAGGCTGCATCAGCCCAGTACGTTACTGATTATTATGCAGGCAACAACAAGACGCAGAAACTTCCTTCCTTTTTCCTGCTGAACTACAAAATCGAATGGAAATTTACCCGGTATCTGTCTGCTTTCCTGAACCTGGACAACCTGTTGAATACTAAATATCAAATTTATGTCAACCTGAGTGAGGCCGCTGGCCCCTACCCGATGCCAGGTCGGTCAGTTTATATAGGTTTGAAAATAACACCATGATAAAGAAGATTTGGTTAAATGGCAGAAATGATTTATGTAAATTAAATTTCACAGCCAGGTGAGGCCAGCCAATGAACCCTAAGAGGAACTTTGAATTACTTCTTGGCGGGTTGTTCTTAGCCCTAGCACTGGGCCTGCCACCTGCCTTTCACCTGGTTGGACTGGGCAGTACTTTTCTGCCGATGTTTTACCCGGTCCTTATGGCCGGTTTCCTTTTACATTTTCGGGTCTCTGTGCCATTAGCCGTGATGGCACCGCTGCTTTCAGCCGCCTTAACAGGCATGCCGCCATTTTATCCGCCGATTGCCTTCATCATGATGGCTGAAGGCCTGGTCATGACTTTGTGTCCTTATTTCCTCTACCAGAAATGGCATCTTCCTCTGTATGTTGCGCTGAGCATCACTATGGTGGCAGAAAGGCTGGTTCTTTTGCTGGCCACCTGGATTATGGCTGACTGGCTTAAGCTACCTGGTGCGGTCCTCGGACCAACCAGCTTGCTTAAAGGCCTGCCAGGGCTTATCGTTATTTTTCTTATCGTGCCGCCGCTTGTAGCTGGCCTGAAGGATAAAATCAAACAAATGCCCTTCTTGCAGGAAGAAAGCTCAGCTGAAAGCTAAAATTGAATAATAGGAGTTGAGTTAAATGAGCAGAAGCGAGCTACTGGCTTCAAACAGCCGGTTAAATAACACCGAGACATCTCTCACTTCAAATGGCAGCTCACGCAACAATACAGACCTGGCTCTCTGCAGGTCTTGCTGCGAGGCCGCCGACCTCAGGAAAGAAGTTTTAAGCCGGCAGCTTTTCTTCGACCAGGTAGCTGAAGCCTGGGAAGAAGAGCACAGAGAAAGCGCGCCTGATTCTAAAATGGCCAGGCTTCTGGAAAGGCTGGAACTCAAGCCTGGCCAGATGGTGCTTGACGCCGGATGCGGCACCGGCCGCCTGGTGCCCTTTATCAGCGGGAAAATTGGTCCTGAAGGGAAGCTGATAGCTGTGGATGTTTCTTCTAACATGCTTAAAATCGCCAGGCAGAAATTCAACTTCCACAACGTGGTCTTCATCCAGGCTGATGTCTGCGAACTTGATGCTGCAGAACTTTTTGACCGGGTCATCTGCCTGTGCCTTTTCCCTCATCTTCCGGATAAAGAACGCGGTTTGCGTGCTTTTAAAAATTACTTAAAACCAGACGGGCAGCTCATCATCGCCCACACAGCCAGCCGCGAAGAGGTAAACAGCTATCATGCCCGGCTCCCAGAGCCAATCTGTTACGACCAGCTACCAGACAGAAATCAGATGATAAACCTTTTGCAAAAGACCGGCTTCAAACTGCTGGAGCTTGAAGAAAGCGACGTGTATTTCTTGCGGGCCACACCAGGCTGAGTTTCCGGTTTCTGAGCGGCTGTGAGCCAGAGCAGATTTAAAGGAGCCTGAAAGGAAAGAAATTTAGCGAAAACGAGGCTTGATGTTCTTTCTACTTTTCATCTGGTTTTAATCTGGCTCAAAGGCTGGTAAAACTTTTCAGATGTCCTGGTTAATTTTTTGATTTTCAGGTTAACTGTTTCAGGAAAATAAATTACGCTGATGGAAAAAATAAAGCTCACAGCCTGGAAAATAATTTTCATAAACCGCCTAATAAATGCTATTTTAAAACCTGGTAACAACCCCAGATAATTTTAAAAGAAGGAATTCAGATGAAAAACGCCGTTGGCCGGACCAGCCTCAGGCTTGACCCAAGAACCGAGCTGCTGTGTTTTCTGGCCGTGATGGCTTTTGTGGTGCTGCTTCCAGCCGAGGCACCTCTCTGGAAATCTGCCGGACTGTTTTTCCTGCTGCTTGTTGGTGGGTTTGCCTTTGCCCCTCAGCCGGTTAAATTTTTTAATTTATTCAGAAAGATAGCTCTAGTTCTCATCCCCTTTATCTTTTTTCTTCTGATTGTATCCTTGTTATTTTCAAAAGAGCCAGCCAAGAAGGTTTTTTTCTACATTGCTCAAGTGGGCTTACGCAGTCTGGTAGTAGTGGCGGCTAACCTGGTCTTTATTCTGAGTCAGAGATCCGAAGACCTGCTGGCTGCCATAAGCCAGGCAAAAGCGCCGGCTGTCGTCATTCAGCTTCTAAATTCTGGCCTTCGCTTCTCGCACATCTATACCAGAGAAGCAACCAGTTCCTTCAGGGCAAAGCTGGCTCGGGACAGATGTAGACGGCCTTTTTTTGAAAGATTAAAAATTACTGGCTTAATCATAGAAAAAATATTCTGGCGAGCCATAGAGCGCAGCCAGCGCATATATGCGGCTATGCTTTCCCGGGGTTATGACGGCCACTTTTATTTTCATCGACAATTCAATCTGCGGCTGATGGATATAGTGGTGCTGACTAGTTTTCTGGCTCTGCTCTTTGCCCTGGCCTTGATATGAGGAGAAAAAAGGAGGAAGACCTTGCCTGGCGCAGAAATCATTGAAGCCAATAACCTGAGCTATCGCTTTCCGGATGGAACACTAGCGCTTCGTCAGGTTTCCCTGGTAGTCAAGGAAAAAGAACGGGTGGCTATCATGGGGCCAAATGGTGCCGGGAAATCCACCTTGCTTCTCCTGCTGGATGGGCTGCTGGCGGGAGAAGGCCAGATAAAAATCCTGGGCACAGAAGTGAGGCGCAGGAATTTAAAGTTCATCAGGTCAAAAGTTGGTCTGGTTTTTCAGAATCCTGACGACCAGCTTTTTATGCCTTCTGTGCTGGATGATGTGATTTATGGTCTGTGCGCAAGGAAAAAATCCCTTGACCCGGAGGCCATAAAAAAAGCTGAGGAAATTCTGCGCCAGCTAAAAGCCGAGACCCTGGTCAACAAGTCAACTATGAGCCTCAGCCTGGGAGAAAAGAAAAAAGTTGCCCTGGCCGGAGTGCTCGTAATGGAACCAGAGGTACTTCTTCTGGATGAGCCAACTTCCGGACTGGACCCGGCCGCCAGACGCTGGCTGATAAGTTATCTTTCCGGGTTAAACCGGACGATGATTTTCACCACCCATAATCTTGAGCTGGCCAGCAGACTGGCTCATCGGGTAATTCTGCTCAATGCCGGCCGGGTGGTAGCTGACGGCCCGGCGGCAGAGATTCTCAGCGACGAAAAACTTCTTCTGGACAACGGACTTTAATATTATAGCGAGACTTAAATAACAAGATTTAGAGATATAAGAAAGAACAGAGCTTAAGAATTAGCTTAAACAGTTAACCCGGACTTTATAGCTGAATAAACCTGGTCAAGCAAAGCGGGAATGTCGTCTGTGGTTTTGCCGGTTACTTCAATCGGCCGGTGGAAAATAACTTTTATCAAACCGGAGCGCGGGAAAAGACGTCCCTTCGGCATAAGTTCAAAAGTGCCTTTTATGGTAACGGGAACAATCGGAGCACCGGCCGCCAGGGCCAGGAAAAATCCGCCCCGTTTAAACGGCTGTAGCTCACCGGTCCGGCTGCGGGTGCCTTCAGGGAAAATAAGAAAAGAATAGCCGCGTTCCTTCATAAGCCGGGCGGCCTCGTTAATGCTGCGCTTGCCGCCGCTGGCTCTTTTCCGGTCAACCGGAATGAAGCCGACAAAGCGCATTCCCGGACCAACAATCGGAAGGCGGAAAATGCTTTTTTTGAGAATGACCCGGATAAGCTGGGGAATGACATAAAAAAGAAGAGGCCCATCCAGAAAGCTCAAGTGGTTAGCCATAAAGACGTAGCTTTTCTGCGGATCTAAGTTTTCCAGTCCCTGAACCTCAATCTTCAGGGCCAGAATCCGGCGGCTTACACCCATAGCCCATCTGGCAACTCTAAGAAGCGGGTCACGTATGCCAAGTGGCCAGAACACCAGCAGCACCGGTGTCAACAATACCACCAGCACTACATAAAAAATTAGAAGAATTATCGTCCTTATTACCGCCATCATCCTAAGATGTTATCACAATAAAAAGAATTATTTTATATATACCTGAAAGCTAATTAACATTTCTACACTCGTTTTGATGACAAAAAAACAAAGAGCGGCTCCAAAAACTTCTGGCAATTTCATCGAGATAAAATTATAATCTGATAAAAATATTGAAATTTTATGTTTAATCATAAGACAATTTCTACAAAACTGTTCTGGATAATTGTCCTGTCAATATTTACGCTATTCTTGATAGCAGGATTAACTCTTAGCATTTTCACCTACTTTCCTAAAATTATGATTTTGGCTTTATTAATAATATTAGTTTTTCTTTTCAAGGCAGAAAAGAAATTTTTTAATGATTGGTTTCTGTTCTTATCCATAATCTATCTCGCGGATACAGCTCGGGGCTTGATTTATTTTTTAATCTCCCATTATCAGCTCCCAGTATATTGTGAGTATCCAATAAAACTGGAAAAACTTCTGTTGGGAACAGTTCCTTCAGTCTGGTTGCAAAATTTGCTTCTACCTGATGGCAACGCCGGATGGCTTGAAAAAATTCTGACCTTTTTTCATGGCACTCATTTCATAGCCTTCTTAATAGTTGGTTTTTTTATATGGATTAAAGATAAAGTCCAGTTTAATCTATACAAATTTTCTTTCTATACATTACTCCTGATAGGACTTAGTCTCTACGCACTGGTACCTACCGCTCCGCCCTGGATGGCTTCTGAGATGTTCAGTCTATTACCACGACTTGTTCATTTCAACCTCGAGCTTTATACTATTTATATCCCTGACCTCACTGCTGGTTTTAATACGGACCCGGTAGCGGCGATGCCCTCTCTTCACGCAGCTTTCCCTTTCCTTTGCAGCCTTATTCTTTGGAAAAAACTTAAATTTAAAGCCCTTCCCTTTTACCTATACACAGGAACCATAATATTTACCATTATTTATAGTGGAGATCATTATTTGGTTGACATCCTAGCCGGAGTGATCATTGCTATTATCAGTTACAAAATAGGTAATACATTTTTAATAAAAAAACGCCCAGGTGAATCTTGGCCTGATGCCTTTAACTGGAAAAGGCAAAAAAGATTAGCAGCAGGTCTAATTATCATCTTTGCTGGATTAATTACAGGACAAATAATAAAACCGGAACTAAAAGTGTATTATTCTCAATATAATCACTTAAAGTTCCCGGAATTCATCAATCATCCAGAAAAATCGGCTAATAATTATTCCATAGCTATATATCTTGGTGATTTCTATGCCCAGAGGCAGCAAAAGGAGACTGCTTTAAAGCATTATCTTGATGCCCAAAATCTAGCTAGAAACACCTATGAGAAAAGAACGGTAAAGGAAAAAATCAGGTCTCTAAACTTATATAATAAATCCGGTTTACAACAAAAATAGATATTTTACAGACAAACGCTCTGTTCCTTTTATATTTTTTATCAGTTCAAATTCCCCAAATTAGGTCTATTTTTCTGCAACCAGTAGCGATCTTTTAAAAAAATAAGGGCGGCCGCAGCCGCCCTTAAATCCAACCTTTAAATCAGTTATCAGCTTCCAGTGCCACCGCCTGTGCCGGTACCAGCAGCAGTACGAGGACCAACTACAATGTTACCGTTCCAGTTAACAATATCTTCGTTGAAATCTTTCATGGCTTTTACTTCATAAAGGCCAGCAGAAGGATCATTAGGATTATATTCGTAGGTAGGACCTTCCTGACCATCTCTTCCATTAGAAGCAACAACAAAGTCATCATCACCCCAGGTTTCATCTCCAAGTAATGTAATACCGTACACACCATCGCAGGCATCACGGGTATAAACATAGAAAGGATTTCCCCACTGGTCATTCAAGGGGACAACCTTTAAATAGAAACCCTGTAAAGCTGTCACAACATCATCGTTTGCCTGAAGAGCTCCTGTGTGTGCAGGCACATTACCTCTATCAGTGACATAATCCATTAACCCGGTAGCAATGGTGTTAACATCCTTAGTGGTCCCTTTCTGCTTGGCTCTCTGCAGGGCGCTCATGGCGTTGGGGATAAGCAGCGCGGCCAGGATACCGATGATGGCCACGACGATGAGCATTTCGATGAGGGTGAATCCTCTCATCTTTCTTAACATTTTAATACCTCCTTTTATTCTCGCCGACTATCCGCCGGCTGAGATGTTTTTCTCTTACGCCATTATATATGCAAACAATATGCCAGGTCAAACTGAATATTTATGTTATTGATAATAAACAAAATATAAAAAAAGCTTCTGGAAAAACTATAAATGGTGGCATTATTTGACATTTCAAATTAACAAATTTTGCTCTTGCCAGCTGTTCAGGTAAGCTATTGTTTACCTTAAAAATACCTTTCCGCAAATAAAAGAAGCCGGCCACATCCTTGTTTGCTCTAATTATTGCTTCAATCACCATTACGCCCACTTTCAACCTCAAAAGTCACAAAAACGATATCTTTCCTCTCCTGAGTTAGCCGGGATATGGGTCATTTGTTCGCCTTCTTTCCACTTAATCCCCAAATACTCTCGTATTTTCCGTCTCATTTGAGCGCTTTTACCGCCTGTTCTGAAAAACTCCTTCCCCCGAATCTAATTTAAACACTACCATCACCTTAAAAATCCTGCCTGAGACCCAGACTCCCTTATATCAACAGGAGGCATTTACCTCCTCTCTTCACCTCCGCTAACCGTTAACCCGGACTCTTCCTCTCCTTCTTTTATCCTTGCCTTAAGCCCGTACTTATCAATGAGATAACGAAGAGTTCGGTAACTCACCCCCAGCATTGGAGCTGCTTTTTTCATCCTGCCACCACTTTTTTCCAGAGCTTTGATTATGTACCGCTGGGCAATCTCATCAAGATGTTCGTTGAGGTTAAAGCCAGGCCCCAGCTCCACTTTCTGCTCCTCTCTTTTAGCCAGCCCCAGCATTTCCGGAGGCAAACAGGCGGGAGTAATAGTCTCTCGGTCTTCAATGGCCACAATCCTTTCGATCACGTTTTCCAGCTCTCTGATATTTCCGGGCCAGGGATAAGCTTCAAAAATACCCACCACCTCCGGAGCCAGACGCTTCATCTTTTTCCCCATCTGCTGGCAGTACTTCTGGAGAAAATGCTGGGTCAGCAGGGGAATATCTTCCACCCTTTTTCGAAGGGGCGGCATCTCGAAAGAAATGACATTCAGCCGGTAAAACAGGTCTTCGCGGAATTTGCCTTCTTCAATCCGTTTTTTCAAATCCTGATTGGTGGCTGCTATAACCCTCACATCCACCGGAATCTCTTCAGTCCCGCCAACCCGCCTGATTTTTTTCTCCTGAAGTGCTCGCAACAACTTTACCTGGGTCCAGGGCGACATCTCGCCTATTTCATCCAGAAAAAGAGTTCCTTTATGGGCTACTTCAAACATGCCTTTCTTATCTGAAATAGCTCCGGTAAAAGACCCCCTGGTGTGTCCGAAAAGCTCGCTTTCCAGTAGATTTTCCGGCAAAGCTGCGCAGTTAATGGTGACAAAAGGTCGGTCTTTCCGCCGGCTCAGGCTGTGGATGGCTCTGGCCGCCATCTCCTTGCCCGTACCGCTCTCTCCAGTAATCAGGACTGTGGAATCGGTGCCAGCCACTTTCTCAATCAGCAGGTAGATTTCCTGCATCAGCCGGCTTTTGCCAATCATATTTTCAAATTTATATTTTTCTTTAAGGTCCTTTTTGAGCAGGATGTTTTCTAATTCTAAATGCTTCCTTTCCAGGCCGCGGGCTACCAGAATTTTAAGCTCCTCCACGTCAAAAGGCTTGACTATATAATCCAGCGCTCCGGCTTTCAAGGCTTCTACCGCCTGCTGAATGCTCCCATAGGCCGTAATTACAATTACCGGCACTTCGGGCTGGTTTTCCTTGACGTATCTCAGAATTTCCATCCCACTGAGGTGGGGCATTCTGATGTCGGTGATAACCAGGTCTATACTATTGGAGTTCAGTATCTCTAAGGCTTCCGCTCCAGAGGTGGCCAACCTGACCTCATAGCCTTCTTTCCTGAAGACCACGTTCAGAACCTCCAGAAGACTTTTCTCGTCGTCGATGATTAATATAGTATCCATGGTTTCCCACCTTAATTCTAATTACTTCAATTGTTCACTTTATCCTTAAGCTCTTTCCTTTCGGGGGCAGGCAGGGTGACTATGATTTCTGTCCCCTGGCCGGCTTCCGAGTTAACTTGGATTTTGCCCTCGTAATCTTCAATCAGTCTCTTGACCGTAGCCAGACCGAGTCCTCGCCCTTCCCCAAACCCTGAATAGAAGGGAACAAAAAGATTCTCTTTATCCTTCTCACTCATCCCGACTCCGGTGTCGGCGATGACCATTTTCAGTCCTTCTCGTCTGGAATGATAAAAATTCAGACTGAGCTTTCCACCTTCAGGCATGGCTTTGAGGGCGTTTTTTATCAGATTCCAGAAAATTTGCTTGAAATGGTTGGGATTTCCATAATAGGTTATCTTCCGGAAAAGATAGTTGCCTTCAACTCTGACTTTCTCTCCATCAAGTTCACCCCCGGAACGGAGCATCTCCAGAACCTCATGGAGCAGCACTCCCAGGTTGATTTCGTTGAAAATCTTTTTGGCCGGAGTAGCAAAATCCAGAAACTGTTCCAGCAGCTGTGAGACCCGATTGGATTCGCGGACGATTATTTCCATCATCCGGCCCTGATCACCATTACCCTGGCATTCATTTTTTAAGAACTGGACGGCACTGGAAATGGCCGCCAGGGGATTTCTGATTTCATGAGCCAGAGTGGCTGAAACCCGCCCGGCTTCAGCCAGTCTCTCCCGAAGAATGAGCTCTTTCTGAGCTGCCTCCAGTTCTCGCCTGGCCCGGCGCAGGCTGCGGGCCAGATAGTTCATAAAAAAAGCAACAGCAAAAAACACCGCCCAGGCCATAATTAGATTGAAAAGCACCGAACCAAACTTCTGGCGGACCGCCTGGTCAGGGTGAAAGTAGGGAATGAGGCCAAAATAAGTGGCATCAACCAGAAAACCGAACAGAATAGCTGAAAGAGCAGCCGCTAAATAGCTGGCTTTTTCGGAAATAACCAGGCTGGCGGCAATGATAGCAAATATGTAGAGAAAATAGGTAGCTGTGGTCATGCCACCCGAAATATAGACCAGCCAGGTAATTAGAATAAGGTCAAAAGTCAACTGAAGATAAGCCTGAAAAACCAGTCCCCGGCCCCAGAGATAGAGCAAAAAATAAAGGAGCGAAAGACCATAAAATAAAAGGATGGCATAGATGAAAAGCGACGGGAAAATAGCTCCGGTTGAATACTGAATGATAAAAGTGGCAATCAGAATAGAAGTTATGACTAAAAGACGAATCAGGATGTAGCGAAGAAGGTCTTTTCTTTCAATTTTTTCTTTCATTCCGCCTCAACTGCCCGTCCTTTATCTCCCCCACCCCCGGTCTATCCCTCCTTTTACTGCTTCTGGCCTTCTTCAGCACCTATAATGACCCGTAAACCATTCTGTCCTGCCATGAGTAATCCGTCAGAATTGCTGAATCAGGTTGAAAAGAGGCAGATACATAGAAATAACCAGACCGCCGACTATGCCGCCGACAAAAATCAAAACCAGAGGTTCCAGTGCGGCCAACAGTGAAGAGACGGCATCATTAACTTCGTCGTCAAAGAAATTGGCTAGCTTGGTAAGCATTTCGTCCAGAGTTCCGGTCGATTCCCCTACATTTACCATTTGAATCATCATGGCCGGAAATTTTCCCTGACCGGCTTCTTTCAGGGCATCGTTCAGGCTCTTACCTTCTGAAACTAACTGCCGGGCCTGGATAATCTGCCTTTCAATAATCACGTTGCCTGTGGTGGTGGAGGCGATACGCAAACTTTCCAGCATTGGCACACCACCAGAAATCAGAGTGCTTAGAGTTCTGGTCAGCCGGCTCAAAGCTATTTTCTGCATCAGATTGCCCATCACCGGAACCTTGAGTAAACTGCGGTCAACCACTTCTCTTCCAGGCGGCGTTTTCCTCCAGTATTGAAAACCCACGACCAGAGCCACCAGAGCCCCGATTATGATGATTATGAATTTGCTGACAAACCGGCTCAGAGCCAGAACAAAGGCAGTTATTGCCGGCAACTGAGCCCCTAACTCCTGGTAAATGCCACCAAAAACCGGGATAACTTTCCATAGCATAAAAATGGCCACCACTATGGCGAAGATGATGATAGCCGAAGGGTAAATCATGGCCTGCCGGACTTTGGATCTCAATTTAATCATGTTTTCCTGATAATCAGCCAGACGTCTCAACATGGTGTCCAGAGAACCGCTTTGCTCTCCCGAAGCTACCAGGTTACAGTACAGGTCATCAAAGACCTTGGGATGCTTACGCAGAGCCTGATGTAAAGCAGATCCGGCCTCTACATCTTCTTTTACCTCAGTTATAACCCGGCTGAAATACTTGTTTTTTTGCTGTTCGGCCAGAAGTCCCAGGCTCTGGATGAGCGGAAGTTCGGCGTCAATCAACACCGAAAGCTGACGGCTGAAAAAAGCCAGTTCCTTCAGTCCAACCCTTTCTCGTTTCAGAAAGGGAATGGACGGCAGAGCTCTTTTCGGCTTGATGCTGATGACCGCTATCTGGTCTCTCTGCAAAGCCCTGGTTAATTCTTCTATGGACTCTGCTACTCTTTCGCCACCAACCACGTCTCCATAACGATTTTTTCCTCTCCAGATATAAACTGGCATTGCCCTTCTCCTTATTTAATTCATATTATTCCTATCTATTTAGTGGAAAATGAGCCGGTTCCTTTTTTCACTACCGTGCCTTCATGCCGCTGGATGATATCAATCAGCTCTTCCTGGTTTCCGCTTACAGCCATAGCCGTATCCAGAGTAATCAGACGACGGAAATAGAGCGAAGCCAGGCTCTGGTTCATAGTCTGCATCCCGTACTTTTCCTGGCCCATCTGCATGGCAGAGTAAATCTGATGAATTTTATTTTCCCGGATTAGGTTACGAATAGCCGCATTGGGAATGAGAATTTCCATAGCCAGTACCCGTCCTTTACCATCTGCCCGCGGCAACAGAGCCTGAGTCAGCACCGCTTCCAGAATCATGGATAATGTGACCCGGACCTGAGACTGATACTGGCTGGGGAAGATATCAATAATTCTCGAAATGGATTCACAGGCTGAATTGGTATGCAGGGTGGAAAAGGTCAGGTGGCCAGTTTCTGCCACTCTCATGGTGGCTTCCACCGTCTCCAGGTCTCGCATCTCGCCGACAAAAACCACATCCGGGTCTTCTCGCAGGACTGACCTCAGGGCGTTAGCATAAGACAGGGTATCGGTGAAAAGCTCCCTCTGATTGATAATGGCCCTTTTGGGGGTGAAATAATACTCAATGGGGTCTTCAACCGTGACGATGTGCACATCCCGTTCGTGGTTGATGTGGTCAAGCATGCAGGCGATGGTAGTGGACTTCCCGCATCCGGTAGGCCCCGTGACCAGAATCAAACCCCGGGGCAGGTAACAGAGCTGAGCCACCCGCTGTGGAATGCCCAGCTGGGCAAAACTCCACATATGAGGCAGAAAGCGACGGAAGGCGGCGGCCACCGAACCTTTCTGCCTGAAGACGTTAACCCTGAACCGGCCGAGCTCCTTGATACCAAAGGACAGGTCCAGCTCCATCTTTTCTTCAAACACTTTTTTCTGCTTGTCGTTAAGAATGCTGTAGATGAGATCCTGACACTCACTGGGCTGAAGCGGTGGATGGTCAATATTTTTCAGCCGACCATGCACCCTGATGCGCGGGGGAACATAGGCGGTGATATGAAGGTCGCTGGCATCTTCTTCAACCGCAATTTTCAAGAGTTCATAGATTGGTTTTGCCATTTATATGCCTCCTAATCCCAATCCCTGACGGTTTCTCTCAGGACTTCCTCGACCGAAGTGATCCCGTTTTTAATCTTTATCAGGCCACTCCTTCTGAGGGTAATCATACCATTCTCAATAGCCTTGCGCTTGATTTCTCTGGTAGTGGCCCGGTTGAGAATCATTTCCTTTATTTCGTCGGTTATCTTCATCACTTCAAAAAGAGCCGTCCGGCCTTTATAACCGGTGTTGTTACAGGCTTCACAGCCACGGGCTTTAAAGATATGAAGCTCATCCACCTCATCTTCAGTAAAGCCCATATCCAGTAGAGCTCGTCTGGGCAGCTCGTGTGGTTCACAGCATTTTTTACAGAGACGGCGAACCAGCCTCTGAGCCACAATCAGCACTACTGAGTCAGCTATCAGGAAGGGCTCAACATTCATATTAATCAAACGGCTGATGGTGCTGGGCGCATCATTAGTGTGAACGGTGGAGAAAACCAGGTGGCCGGTCAGGGCCGCTTTAATGGCCACGTCTATGGTTTCGTAGTCACGGATTTCACCGACCAGCATGATATCCGGGTCCTGACGCAGAAAAGATCTTAAAGCACTGGCGAAAGTCAGACCGATTTCTTCCTTAATCTGAACCTGGTTGATGCCCGGGATGTAAAATTCCACAGGGTCCTCAGCGGTCATGATGTTAACATCAGGCGTGTTCAGGGTGGAGATAGCCGAATAGAGGGTATTGGTCTTACCGCTTCCGGTAGGTCCGGTAACCAGGATGATGCCCCAGGGTCGGTGAATAGCTTCCTGAAAAATCTCCAGAGATTCAGGCTCAAAACCAAGCTGGGTCAGGTCGAGTCTGAGCATTTCTTTGTCCAGAATACGAGCGACGATTTTCTCGCCAAACATGGTCGGCAAGCTTGAAACCCGCATGTCCACTTCTTTTTTCTTGCCGTTTTCCAGCTTAATCCTCATTTTAATACGACCGTCCTGAGGTAGCCTTTTCTCGGCAATGTCCAGGTTGGCAAGAATCTTGACGCGGGAAAGAACCGGATTTTTGAACTTCAGGGGCAGGTCAGCAATCTCATAGAGGTCGCCGTCTATGCGGTAGCGGATGCGGAACTGCTGCTCATAAGGTTCAAAGTGAACGTCGCTGGCGCCCTTCTTGATGGCATCAATGAAGGTCTGGTTGACCAGAGTGATGATGGGCGCTTCGTTACTGGCCTGCTCCAGCTCGGTTATGTCATAATCCTCGCTGAGCTCTTTCTCATCTATGACGTTAACCCGACCCTCATCAGCCAGCTCGATATCTTCAATCAGCTTTTTAACCTTAAGAGCATCGCTGAGGCCGTAATACTTATTTATGGCGTTCATGATGCCGGTTTCGGTGGAGATTACCGGCTGGATGCTAAGTGAAGTTCTAAAGCGGATGTCTTCAATTACCTCCAGGTCGGTGGGATCAACCATGGCCAGGGTGAGGAAAGACTTTATCTTGTGAATGGGCATAACCATGTACTTTTTGGCTACATCAGCCGGTATCAGGCTGATGACTTCGGGAAAGACCTCAAACTGATCCAGATCAATATAAGGATAACCCAGCTGGCGGCTCAAAGCCTGAGCAATCTCTTCCTCAGTCACAAAGCCCAGAGCCACCAGAGAAGAGCTTATAGGCAGGTTGTTTTTTTTGTGGTACTCAAGCGCCTGCTTAAGCTGGTCCGAATCGATTATTTTTTCCCTCAGGAGTATTTCGCCCAGTTTAGATGCCATTTTAAAACCTTTCTACCATTAAAGACAAATTTTGTCAAAGGAATTTTCTCGCCTTCTCACCCACCGATTTTCTTATCGGCAAGGCCAAGGGTCAATACTCAGTGACGACTAATCAGAGGGTGAAAATAACATTTTTTGTCTCACCCTTCCAGTAGCCCAATGGGGTTAATCTGAAACCTCTGGTTATCATCAACCAAACAAATCTTCAGAGCCTCCACAGCAACTTTTCTTGATTAATTAGATAACCCAAACCGATAAAATTTTCAAGATTTTCTCTAATTTTTCAATTTTTTCACCTTTCCAACGACTAAAAAATTGGAAGCGGGAGAGTTTTCCATATATGACAGCTGACGACATAAAAAACAACGGGAAGGAAATAATAAAAGCAATTATCGACAACACCCGCGAGAGCATCTATGTAGTTTCATCCAGGGGATTTGAGTTCATCAATCCTGCCTTTGAACAACTTACTGGCTACACCGAAAAAGAAATTTTCTCCAGTTCTTTTAATTTTCTAAAGCTGGTTCATCCTGAAGACCGCCATCTGTTTAACTCAAGGAAAACCCCTCTGTCCAAACCCCATCTTCCTCCTGAAAGCGGTCTGGTAGAGTTCCGTCTTATCACCAGAAAAGGCGAGCTCAGGTACGTAGAGGCCAGCACCTCCCAGCTCAAAGAAAACCCTGACCAGACTCTGGTTATCATCAGAGACATTACTACCAGAAAAAAAGCCGAAGACCAGCTTACCCAGACTCTGGAGAAACTTCGCAAGACCATGTCGGCCACTATTCAGGCTATTTCTCTGACCGTAGAATCCCGCGACCCCTACACTGCCGGCCATCAGCGCCGGGTTTCCGACCTGGCCCGCTCCATTGCCACCAGGATGTCTTTGCCAGGAGAGCAGATAGACGAAATTAGACTGGCTGCTCTGGTCCACGACCTGGGTAAAATCTCGGTACCAGCCGAAATCCTGAATAAGCCTGGCCGGCTCAGTTCCCATGAATTTGACCTGATTAAAGACCACCCCAGAGTCGGTTATGAAATAATCAAAACCATAGACTTCCCCTGGCCGGTGGCCGAAATCATCTATCAGCACCACGAAAGAATTGATGGTTCTGGATATCCAGAGGGCCTAAAAGACGGCCAGATTCACCCTATGGCCAGAATTCTGGCTGTGGCCGATGTGGTTGAAGCCATGCTCTCCCATCGGCCGTATCGCTCAGCCTATCAACCAGAAGATGTTATTTATGAAATCACTGCCAACCGCGGCCTGACTTATGATCCTCAGGTAGTTGACTGCTGCGCTGACCTGCTCAGAGAGAAATACCAGCTGGCCAAAAAATAAAAAAGCTACCTGTAATTTTAACTCTGTCCTTCAACCTGACCTTTTAACCCGCAAAAATTCATAAAGCCTCAGGACTGATTCAACTCTCTCAAATTCACATTAAGGGATGGAAAGTCCATTAGCCGATTGCTTGCCTGTGCAGAAGGGCCAGCTTCTTATTGAAGCCGGCGTTGGTTCATTGGTTTTTGTTTCTAAGCGATGGAGAGAAAACAAAGTCAGAAAGGAAAAATTATTCCGGAGGAAATGGTAACTTTAAAGGATAAGCGCGCCTGGAGGGATTCGAACCCCCGACCCGCTGCTTAGAAGGCAGCTGCTCTATCCTACTGAGCTACAGGCGCGCCCTGGATTCTCAGGTCAGAAAATCGGGGAGATCGGATTTGAACCGACGACCTCCTGCTCCCAAGGCAGGCGCGCTAACCAGGCTGCGCCACTCCCCGTTTTAGGGCTCAACAACTCGCCAGAAATCAGTAAACCTGTGGCCCACAAGCCTCGTTTAGAGCTAAAATGTTAACAGAAAGAACCTGAAATTGTCAATTTGCCAGGACGGCTTCTAATCTTCATCCGGCTTTCGACCAAGAATCCGCTCTATCCTGGAACGCTCCAATCTGATGACTACTGGCCGTCCGTGGGGACAGAGGCCTGGTTGCTCTGAGTTGAAAAGCTCTCTCACCAGAAATTCCATCTCTTCCTGCTGCAGAGGCTGACCGGCTTTAACCGCAGTTTTACAGGCCATGGTGGCCAGCAGTCTTTCCATCCTGTCTTTCAGCCTGAAATCTTCAGAATCTTCTATGAGAGCAAAGAAAACCTCCCTGACTTCCTCATCGCTCAATATTTCAGGATATTCCCTCAAAACCAGGCTGTTTCCACCCATCGGTTCAAGACCAAAGCCCAGTTCCTCAAGCTCATACTTCATCTCTTCATAGCTCAGCTTCTGAGCCGGACTGAGTTCCAGCACCTGCGGGAAAAGCGGCTGTTTTGAATTCCAGCCGGTCGTTCTCCCCAGCTCTAAAAATTTTTCAAAAAGAATTCTTTCGTGAGCATTATGCTGATCAATAATAAAAACCGCCTCATCCGAAACGGCTACTATGTAGGAATTCAGATACTGTCCGAGTACTCTGAAAGATTTCCCGGCTGTCTCAGACTCTCGTTTTGCCTGCATCTTCTTCTGAGCCGCGGTCAGGCCATAGTGGGAGGCTACCTCAGCCTGGACCGGGGCTGGCAGTTCTTCTTCCTGGACCGACCAGACCAGCTCACTCTGGTCTGCTTCCGTTTTGGCCCACTCCGTTCCTTCCCTTCCCGAAACCTCTTCTCTGGCCACTATTATCGTTTTAACCAGACTTTCACTCCTCGCGCCCATCTCCACTGCCTTAAGTATCAACCGAAAGACCTTCTGTGGCTCCCGAAATCTGACCTCTGATTTGGCTGGATGGACATTAACATCTACCTGGTTGAAGGGTATACTCAGCAAGATGAAACCTTCCGGGTATTTTCCCTTTTCCAGGAGTCCGAGATAGGCTTGAGTCAGAGCTGCCGTCAGCATCCGGTCTTTAACCGGACGGCGGTTGACGTAGAAAAGTTGATGCTGGCGGTCGAGCCTTCCGGCAAAAGGACGAGAACTTAAACCATAAATTACGTATCTGTCCTCTTCATATTCGAGCGGCATAAGTTTATCCAGAACTTTACGTCCGAAAATCTGATAGATTCTTTCTCTAAGCGAAGAGACCGCAGGGCAATTGATAATTTCTTTCTGGTTATTGGTCAGGACAAACTTAATCTCAGGAAAAGCCAGGGCCTGCCCGGTCAGGTAATTTACCACCAGACTTAACTCCGACCGCTCTGACCTTAAAAATTTCCGTCGGGCTGGAAGATTAAAGAAAAGATCCTGAACTTCAACCAGCGTTCCTTTGGGAAAAGCACTTTCTGAAAACCTCAGTAGCTTTTCGCCTTCTCTTTCTACCAGATAGCCTGCGCCAGAACCGTCGGAGGTTTTTAAGACTACCCGGGAAACGGCTGAAATGCTGGCCAGGGCTTCTCCCCGAAAACCGAAGGTGGAGATTCTCTCCAGATCCTCCTCCTCGCTTATTTTGCTGGTAGCATGTCGCTTAAAACACAGAGCAGCATCTTCCTGGCTCATACCCCGGCCGTTATCCTGGATACGGATAAGTTTTTTTCCGCCGTTTAGCAGGTCAACCCTGATTTCAGTGGCTCCGGCATCGAGGGCATTTTCCACCAGTTCTTTGACCACAGAGACCGGTCTTTCCACCACTTCCCCGGCTGCTATTTTGCTGGCTACTCCGGCCGGCAGAATTTTAATCAGGGGCATCAGACCACCTCTCCCCGGACCGAAAACGGCTCCACCTGCAGTATTCTGACTTTAACTACTTCCCTAAGGTTAATTCCTGAGCCCTCTTCTACCTGCACCTTGAGGTAATTTGAGGTCAGAAGCTCCATCTGCTTCTCTTTTTTCCGGACAACTACTGCCGGAAGCGTTCTTCCGATAAAAGATTTCTTAAAATCTAAGTTTTTTTCTCTGGACAATTTTCTCAGCTCTTCTGACCTTCTTTTCTTTACACTTTCCGGAACCTGCTTCCAGCGTTCGGCCGGAGTGCCGGCCCTTGGAGAAAAGCTGAAAACATGAAAATAGTTCAGTGGCGACTCCTGGAGAAAATTTTTCAGAAACTGATAATCCGATTCCTCTTCTCCTGGAAACCCCACAATAAGGTCAGCTCCCAGGCTGGCCTCCGGGCGATGACTTCTTAAAAACCCCAGTATTTTCTGATATTCCAGAGCCGTACTGCGGCGGCCCATCTTTTTTAACACCGATTCCGAGGCGTGCTGGAGCGATAAATGGAAGTGCGGACAGACCTTTTCTTCCGAAACTAAAATCTTTAAGAGACTTTCGGGCAGAAGCCTTGGGTCAAGCGAACTCAATCTGAGAAGCCTGAGTCCGGGGATGGGCAGCAGCGTTCTTAAAAGCTCCTCCAGTGACTTCGGAGGAGTTAAATCCTGGCCGTAGGCGCAGAGATGTATTCCAGCCAGAACCACCTCGCCATAGCTTTCTTCCACTGCCTTTTGGACTTTTTCCCTTACCGTCTCCAGAGGAAGACTCCGGCTGCGGCCGCGAAGATAAGGTATAATGCAGAATGTGCAGCGGCAGTTACAGCCATCCTGAATTTTAATCAGAGCCCGGGAACGGTATGGTCTTTTTTCTGAAACCTGAGTTTTGCTGATTGAGCCGGTCAGCCTCAACACTTCCTCGACCAGGCTATCTTTCGCCGGATTGGGAAGGAAAAGATTGAGCTTCAAGGAGTGCTTCAATTCCTCCGCCACCTCTTCCCGAAGGCAACCGGTCAGTACCAGCCGGACCTCAGGCAACTCTCTTCTTACTTTGCGAAGAAACTGTCGAACATCAGCTTCGGCTCTGGCGGTCAGGGCACAGGAATTAACCACTACTACTTGAGCCTTTCTCCAGTCTTTGACCACCGTCAGGCTGGCCCGGGCCAGCCTTTCTGACCAGTCAAAAGCTTCAGCCTGGTTTACCCGGCAGCCAAAGTTATGGATGAAGACTGAGGTCATAATTTTTCTTTGAGCCTCCTTGAGCTCTCCTCAACTTTTTCGGACATCCTCCGGCGGTATTCTTCCAGCCGGTCTCTAAGCTCTCCATCAGAAACAGCCAGGATGGCCACAGCCAGCAAAGCTGCGTTGGCTCCGCCGGTCTTTCCCAGAGCCACGGTGGCTACCGGAATTCCTTTGGGCATCTGGACGATAGACAGGAGGGCATCCAGTCCGGCCAGAGCCTGGCTCTCCACAGGAACCCCGATAACCGGAAGAACCGTATGGGCTGCCACCACTCCTGGAAGATGAGCAGCTTTTCCAGCTACAGCAATAAAAACTTTCGTTCCCTCACTTTCAGCCATTTTTATCAACTTAACAGTTCTTTCCGGACAACGATGGGCTGAGGTAACTTCCAGGCTAAAACTTACTCCGAATTCTTTCAAAAGGTCGAGACCTTCCCTGATAACCTCAAAATCAGAATCGCTGCCCAGAAAAATAGTTACCTTCATTTTCCTTCCTTCATGGCTCCAATATCTTTTCGGTAGAACATTTCATCAAAATAAATCAGGGGAATGCTGTCGTATATTTTTTTCATAGTCTGCTGTAAAGTCGGCTCGCTGGCACAGACATTAAGCACCCGACCGCCGTTAGTGTAGTACTGACCGTTGACCAGGCTGGTTCCGGCGTGAAAAATGACCAGACCCGGAACTTTTTCTGCCTCTTCCAGGCCGGCAATCAGCTTGCCCTTTTCATATTTCCCGGGATAGCCGCCAGAGGCTAGCACCACGCAACCAGAAGTTCTGGAGCTCCACTGAATTTCTTCCCGGAGAAGGTTTTCCTCCACCACTGACATCAACAATTCCACAAGATCGCTTTCCAGTCTCAGCATCTGAACCTGAGTTTCCGGGTCGCCAAAGCGGCAGTTATATTCCAGAACTTTTGGTCCTTCGGAAGTGATCATCAAACCGGCATACAGAGTGCCCTTAAACCGACGGCCCTCTTCCAGCATTCTGGTGACCGTAGGAAAGATAATTTCATCCATAATCTGGCTGAATAATTTCTCCGAAACAAAGGGCGAAGGCGAGATGGCTCCCATTCCGCCGGTGTTGGGACCTTTATCGCCGTCATAAGCCGCCTTATGGTCCATGGTGGTCACCAGGGGTTGAACCCTGATTCCGTCAGTAACCACGATAAAAGAAAGTTCCCGACCCCTTAAGAATTCTTCTATAACCACTCTTTCCCCGGCTGGCCCGAATTTTTTCTTTACCATCATATCGTTAATGGTATCTTCAGCCCGCTTAATGTTGGCACAGACCGAAACCCCTTTTCCCGCTGCCAGACCATCGGCCTTGATAACCACAGGAAATTCAAATTCTCCTGAGTTGAGGATTCTCATGGCCTCTTCACTGGAACTGGCTACCCGGAAGCGGCCAGTCGGGATTCGATGACGCTCCATAAATTCTTTGGCAAAAACTTTGCTTTTCTCTATTTCGGCCGCTTTGCGGTTTGGACCGTAAATTTTAAGCCCTTTCTTCTCAAATTCATCCACAATGCCCATGGCCAGAGGCACTTCCGGACCAACCACCGTCAGATCGATTTTTTTCTCTTCGGCAAACCTTACCAGCAAGGGAAGGTTTGTTTCCTCAATCGGGACTACCTCAGCAATTTGAGCCAGGCCACCGTTGCCCGGAGCACAGTAAAGCTGCTGGCAATGAGGGCTCTGTCGTAGTTTCCAGGCCAGAGCATATTCCCGGCCTCCCGAGCCTATGACCAGAATTTTCATCGAGCCTCCTTTTTAATGGTTTAGCTCTCCTGCCTTTTTAATCAGTGTTTCAGCCAGCATCTGGCCCAGACCAGAACTGGGGAAAATACTCAGAAGAAGTCTGGCTCCAAGCTCTACCGCTTCCTTTTCTGGCAGGCAGTATTTCATTTCCAGAAAATTCTGGCGGTAACGTTTAACCTCATCCTTGACCTTTTTGTTTCGGCAGACCACCTCGGCTATGAACCCAGACAGAATTTCAAAGTCTTTTTCTTTCATCCCGAATCTGGTCATTTCCTGAACCCCCATTCTGATTCCAGAAGCTTCAAGGAAGGTGCTGTCGTCAGGAAGGGCCTGGTAATTGGTCAGGATGTTGTTGTCTTCCAGCCTTCGGGCTATTTCCTGTCCGTTACCGAATTTCTTAACCCTTATCAGCACCTGATGGGTTTCAGTATAACCATCGGCCTCTTGTCCTTCAACTTGAATCCCGGCCTCTTTTAAGTACCGGGCAAAAGCCCGGGCATTTTTCCGAACCTGTAATTGATATTCTTCCTTAAACTCATTCATCTCAAAAGTTGCCAACAAAAGGCCGAGCAGAGTTCCGAGATGATGGTTAGAAGTAGAACCAGGAAAGGCTCTCCCCTGAATATCTGTCCAGAGCGGTCTTAAAGGGCTGTCCTCAGGGAAATTGCCGGCGATAACTCCTCGCTGGGTTCCAAAAAAAGTCTTGTGGGTGCTTCCGGTAACCAGGTCAGCCCCTTCTTCAAAAGGTGCCTGGAAAACCCCGTACAGACCGAGCACATGGGCCATGTCGTACATTAAAACCGGGCGGTCAGGCCAATCCTTTACCAGCTCATAGACAAACTGAACTGGCTCACGATAAATGAACATACTTTTGCCAAAAACAATCAGCTCCGGCCGGTGCTTAATGATCATGTCAGCCAGCCGGTCCAGGTCAGCCCGGTAAGGATTATCCTGAAGAACTGGAATGTTTATGACCTTCTCCTTTCCAGTAACCGGGTCTTCTTCTACCCAGTTAAAAAGAGCGCCCATTGGCTGAGAGCTAAGATGGCCACCCTTATTCAGATCATTATTCATCACCAACCGCAACCTGCGAAAAGGCTGATTGGCACTCCGATTTCGGTTTACAAACTTGACTAAGCCCTTAAAGACCACTTCATTGGCCATCTGGCCACTGATAGGCCTGAGCTCTACATCGGTACAGCCAAAATACCGACACAGTTCTTTTCCGGCCTCGACCTCTACATCGCGTATAAAATCAGTTCCCTGATAAAAGTAGATCTCCTGTCCTTTCATGGTACGGTGTTCGGCATAGCGACCAGAAGGGTCAGAAATTTCAGCCAGTTTAACCAGTAGAGAAGGAGTGTTCTCCGATGGTATGAGATTAAAACACTCTTTCTGCCGCCAGGTGTTATTTTTTTCAATTTTTTCACACCAGACTGAAATTTTTTTAGCCAGGTCTGTCATCTTCCTGCTCCTTATTTTTAGGGTTCAGTGTATCGGTTCAAATTACTCTGTTTACCTATCTAATACCTATCTAAAGACTCCGTATGCTCCAGGCCTGATATTTAACTTTTCTGCCTTAGCTCCTGCTCCAGGGCGAATATTTTTTTAATCCGCCTTTCATGCCGGCCACCTTCAAATTCCTTTTCCAGCCAGATTTTTACTATCCTGAGGGCCTGGTCAACCGTTAGCACCCGACCACCCAGAGTAAGACAATTTGAGTTGTTGTGGGTGCGGCTGACCGTGGCTGTGAACTCGTCCCAGCAGGGAGTGGCGATTATGCCCGGAAACTTATTGGCCACCACGGCCATTCCCAGCCCTGTGCCACAAAATAAAATAGCCCGATCAAACTCTCCTGAGGTGACCCTGCGGGCGGCCTCTGCTCCATAATCCACATAATCCACGCTCTCTCCCGGACCGCAGCCAAAATCAGTAAAGCTAACCCCTGCAGTCTTCAGATACTCAATGACTGCCTTTTTAAGGTCGTAACCAGCATGGTCAGAGGCTATAGCCAACTTCATTCTCTTCTCCTTATCTGCTGATTACAAAAAGGGCCGAACTGAAACCCCCACCTCAGTTTTTCCTGACAAAGCTGGCCGCTTCCGGCATGACTTCAATGGCTTTGAGTACCACCGGGTCGTTCTGTCTGAAGACCCTTACTCCCTCTTCTATTCCCAGTACCGCGGAGAAAATTTCCCGTCTGATCTCGTTCCGGATTTCAGACTCGGCCTCCTTAAATTTGCTGAGGTCGAACTTCACTCCCGTGCTCCTGACGAACTCCAGAAAATCCTGGATGACCTCCGGCCCAACTTCAAAATTCTGGCTAAAAATTTTCCGCCCATCTGGCTGAGCACCGTTCTTAAGCTCCTGAGGAAAAACATAGTTTCTGGATAGTGCGGTTTGATGGAGGCTAAACTTCCGACCATAGCCGAAAAAGGCCCCGCGGATCAAGAATTCTACGGTCAGGGGATGGTAAGTGAACTTGACCTCATAGTCCGGAGTTATTCCACCCTGGCCCAGAACGCGGCGACCTTTAAGGGTATATTTAACATCACGCTGTTCCTCAGGGGCTTTTTTTGCCAGATAATAATCTTCAAGGTGGGAAAAATCCCTCTGAATCAGACGGCCACTCGGGGTTAAGTACTTGGCGGTGGTTATGGCCACAGCCATATCCCGGCCTAAGGGAAAAACAGTCTGCACCAGTCCCTTACCCCAGGAATCTTCCCCCACTATTAGGCCTCGGTCGTTATCCATGATAGCGCCGCTGACGATTTCCGAAGCACTGGCCGTTCCCTGATTGATGAGAATTACAATCGGCAGGTCTTCGTACTGGTTATCCTGACTGGCATAAAAATCCCGGTTGTAAGCCGGGTTGCGGCCTCTCATAGAAACAATTTTAGCCCCCTTTGGCAGAAAGAGGTCGGCCATTTCCACTGCCTGAAAGACCGGACCGCCGGTATTACCCCTGAGGTCCAGAATCAGCCCTTCCAGACCTTCTTCGGTCAGAAGCTTCAGGTTCTCTTCCAGCTCATCAACTGTATTCCGGCCGAAGTTGCGGACAAATATATAGCCAATCTTCTTCTGCTCATCCAGCATAAAGGCATAGGGAACACTTTTGAGGGGAATTTCTTCGCGGGTTATGGTCAGGTCAAAGGGTTTCTCCAGGCCTTCCCTCAGGATGGTAATGGTAACCTTAGTTCCTTTCTCACCCCTTAATTTTAGCATCGCCTCAGTGCTGGTCAGAGGTTTAGTGCTTTCGCCGTCTATGTGGGTAATGACATCTCCGGGCTGAATACCGAGACGCCAGGCCGGGGTCCCCTCAATCGGAGCTATAACCACCAGGCGGTCTTCTTGCTTCTGAATCTGGATGCCAAGCCCGTAGTACCGGCCAGTGTAATCTTCGGTAAAGGTTCTTGAAGTTTCAGGGTCCAGAAAGTAAGAATGGGGGTCAAGAGTATCAAGCATCCCTCTTATGGCGGCAAAGGTCAGTTTCTGGGGCTCTTTTTCCTCAAAGTACTGCTCCTGAACCAGCTGGCTGAGGCTTAAAATCTTGGTTAACCCCTGCTGCCAGGGGTCAACAGCCACAGAAGACCGGCAGACCAAAAAAAGAGCTGGAAATAATAATATCAGGAATAAAAGACGTTTGAGGTTAGAAACCATATTTACCCGATTTTTTTTATTTACAGACAATAAATCTTACCAGAGCGCTTCTGTAAAGTAAAGACAGGTCTGGCTTGACTGAGTCCAGATTAAAGGCTATAGTTTAGCTGTTAACAACATGTTTGGCAGTATCGGTATTCCAGAACTTATCGTAATCTTTATAATTGCTCTGCTGGTTTTTGGCCCTAAAAAGCTGCCCGAAGTGGGCAAATCTGTGGGTCGGGCCATCCGGGAGTTCAAAAAAGCTTCTGACGAGCTCCGCACGAGAGTAGAGGAGGAAATAAGCGCCAGCGAAATAAAGTCTGAGATAAATGAAGTCAAATCCGACCTGACTGAGTTCAAAGATGATTTAAACCAGCTCCAGGAAAATCTCAAAAAGGACCTGAAAACCGATGAGGCAGAGGAAGGCCAGAAAGTCACCTGACGAGATGACCTTCCTTGAACATCTCGAAGACCTGAGAAAGCGCCTCTTCAACTCTTTTGTGGCCATTATAGTGGCCGTCATTCCGGCCTGGATGTTCAGCCGTCAGCTTTACAACATTCTGGCCAGGCCGGTTACTCAACATCTCCCAGAAGGAACGAAGCTGGCCTTCACCACCCTGACCGCTCCATTTATGCTTTACCTGAAGGTTTCCTTTCTGGCCGCTCTTTTTTTTACTTCACCTTTTGTCTTCTATCAGCTCTGGATGTTTATCTCACCAGGGCTTTACCAGCGCGAGAAAAAGTACGTCATCCCCTTTGTCTTCTTCACCAGTTTTTTCTTCATTCTGGGCGCGGTCTTCGGTTATTTTGTGGTTTTTCCCTGGGCCTGCCGCTTTTTTCTGACGCTGGGACGAGATTTTCAGCCGGTTATCACCGTAGACCAGTACTTCAGCTTTGCTCTGAAGGTCCTGGTAGGTATCGCCCTGGTTTTTGAACTGCCAACCCTGGTCTATTTTCTATCCAAACTCGGCCTGATCACCTCCCGCTGGATGATTAAAAATTTCCAGTATGCCGTTCTAGCAGCCTTTGTCATCGCCGCCATTATCACCCCAACGCCTGATATGATCACTCAGAGCATCGTAGCCGTGCCGATGATTGCTCTTTACGGTCTGAGCATTCTGATAGCCATGGTGGTCGGGAAAAATAAAGAACGACGTCGGCGAAAAGAACAGACTGATGTCGACTCCACTTCTGATTTCGCCGGCTAAGCTTTACTTTATGATGACTGCCGAATAAGATATATTCTTATTCTAATTTTTAATCTCAACCGCGGTGAAAAGAAAATATGGCCAGCACCAGAAAACTTACCGATTTCAGGCTGATCGGTCTTACTGGAACTAACGGCTCCGGTAAAGGCGAAGTGGCAAAATACCTTCAGAAGAAAGGTTACGCTTATCAGTCTCTCTCTGACGTCATCAGAGAAGAACTTCAAAAGCGCGGTCTGGAAACCAGCCGGGACAACCTGATAGCCTGCGGCAATGAGCTTAGAGAAAAATATGGTCCGGAGGTTCTGGCTCGGAGGGTGGCCGAGAAAATAACCGGTCCAACGGTTATCGACAGCATCCGCAATCCGAAAGAGGTTGAGTACCTTAGAAGTCTCGGCGATTTCATCCTGATTGCTGTGGATGCTCCGGTTGAGATTCGCTTTGAACGGGTTATAAAAAGGGGACGAAACGAATCCGCCAGCACCTTAGAGGAATTTATAGCTAGGGAAACCCGGGAAAAAACCAATGACCCGAATTCGCAGCAGCTGGAGACCTGCCTGAAGCTGGCAGACCTGACCATAATAAATGATGGTTCTCTGGAGGAGCTCTGGAAAAAACTGGAGGAACTCGGATGAACAAAAAAACCGGAAAAACCACTAAAATCACTCGGAGACATTCGGAGAAACTGAGCCCTGCGATTGCTGAAAGGATCTCTAAGGACCAGTACTACCTGGGCATAGCCAGAGAGGTTTCCAGAAGAAGCACCTGTTTCCGGCGTTCTATTGGAGCCATAATCGTCCGGGATGATCAGATCATATCAACCGGTTATGTTGGCGCCCCCCGTAAGACCAGGGACAGCCTGGAGCACGGTTTCTGTCTGCGGGATAAGCTTAATATCCCCCACGGGCAGCGGTATGAACTCTGCCGTTCGGTCCACGCTGAACAGAATGCCATTATCAACGCCGCCCGGGCCGGGGTCAGCCTGCTCGGCGGAGATATGTTCATCTACGGCCGCGACCCGAAAAGCAACCAGCCGATTGACGCTTTTCCTTGTTTTATTTGCAAAAAGATGATCATCAACTCCGGATTAAGGCGGGTGGTCTGCTCCACTTCCGATGGGAGTTTTAAGGTCTTTCAGGTCGAAGATTGGATCAAAGACTGGCAGAAAAACGACATCCTCGACGATACTCATCAGTACGGGAAACCATATGAAAATAAAAAAAGCTGAATTGAAAAAAACTCTAAGGCTTCTGAGCCTGACTATTCTAATCTCTATTATATTAGTAGGATATTCGGTAATTATCAACCTGCAAGCCCAGGAAAAGCCGGCCAGCACCGCTGCCACCCAGAGCTTGCTTCAACTTCTGAGCCTTGAAGTGTCACCTGAATCAATAGATTATGTTCAGAATAAAACTCAGTTTCAGCTCCATACTCTGCTTACAGAACAACGCCACCCTCGAACCTGGAATCTCAGCGAAAGGATTAAAACTGACATCCCGGCTGGTCTGAACATGCTCTTTTCGGTGGATGAAGATATTTTGAGCCGGCTGGAAGAGCTGGCCAGCTCTCCGGAGGTATTGTTTCAGCTGATCTCAGAAATTAAAGACACCATTCTTTCTGGAAAACGAATCTACATCTATGGCTGCGGAGCCACCGGACGCCTGGCTAAGCAGATGGAAAGCACCTTCTGGCGTCCCTTCTGGAACGGACTAAAACAGGATAAAATTATCTGGTCGAAAATCGAAAAACATCTCGGTCCGGACATCGCCGACAGGCTGACCGGTGAAATGACCGGTGGAGACCGGGCTCTGATTTCATCACTTGAAGGCTTTGAAGACCTGCAGCTTATAGGCCGGCTTCAGCTTCTTGACCACGGGATAAAAAAGGGAGATCTGGTTATCGCCGTGACTGAAGGCGGAGAGACTTCTTCAGTAATCGGAACCATCCTGGCCGCCTTAGAGCAGTGGCAGAATGCGTCCGACTACCGACCCGAACTGAGCCGGAAGAAACTCTATTTTGTTTACAACAACCCGGACGAGCGGCTGCGATCCTTTGACCGAAGCCGGGCAGTTATTGAAGAGCCAGGAATCACCAAAATAAATCTGACCACAGGACCGATGGCCATAAACGGCTCCACCAGGATGCAGGCCACAACTATCGAGACCTACGTTATCGGTGCTTCCTTACAGGCGGCTGTCTACGAACTTCTTACCGGTTGTCTTACCCAGAAAGAATTACTAAGGGCTGGTTTCACCCGGAAGTATGACCTGGTGGAAGCTCTTAAAGACTTCAGCCAGCTTCTTTCCCGAGTCAAAAACACTATCCCCCATTTAGCTGTCTGGACCGAGCTGGAAGCCAGAACCTACGCCGAAAATCGCTTTTCCACCTACCTGGCTCAAAAAGGTCTTATTACCGTTTTTATTGACAGCACCGAAAGAAGCCCAACCTTCAGGCTCTTCCCCCTGGATACGGTGAATGAACCGGCTCGAAAATGCTGGATTCAGGTCTGGACCCCGACCCGGGATAAGTCTCAGGCCTGGCTCAGCTTTCTGGGAAGACCTTTCAGGGGCCTGGAGGAGAGCTTTTACCGACCGGCCTTTGAAGAAAAAGTGACTGACCCCTATTTGCAACAGGCGGCTCTGGAAAGCTTAAAAAAAGCCAGTAACCACCAGCAGGACCTTTACGATTTTTCATTTTCTGAATTCAATCTAAAAAACCGCGGCCCCAGACCGGGAGACTTAGGAGTGGTGGTGACTCTGTCCCCGGAAGAAAGCGAGCTTCTTGACGGTTCCAGTTCTTTTGTTCAGTTCATCAAACTTTTTCTTAAAAACCAGGCCAGGGTGGTTATTCTGAGTGTTAATGACCTTAATGAAAAAAGAACCGCTGAGCTGGAAAGGAAACTTCAGCTCTTTTACCAGCAAGATCTTATTGAAAAGCCGAAATTTCTCACTTCAGTTGCCCTGTCTATCGCTAAGGAAAACGACCCTTTTCTTCTCAAACAGAACGTCGGCCTAAAAATGCTGCTCAACGCTCATTCAACTGCTGTTATGGCCAGGCTCGGTCGAGTAATTGGCAACACTATGACCAACGTCAGCCCCAGCAATCTGAAGCTCATCGGCCGAGCTACTTATTTAATCCAGTCTCATGTCAATGACTGTCTCCGCCAGCCTGACTGGATAAAAAAATATGGACAGCGACCTCCAGTAACTTACGGAGAAGCCAACGCCGTGCTTTTCGATTCAATTGCTTTTTTAAAAGATAAACAGACTATAGCCGGTCAGACGGCTGAAGTAGCTCTATCTATAATCAGAATTCTTGAATCCCTGCGTCAGAGAAGAGGAGTAAGCAACGAGGAAGCTCTGGCTCTACTCCAGGAGATTGGACTGGCCGACTACCTCAGTAAAGCCGTGAATTAAAGCTACTGATTCGGAGCAGCATAACAGGGTGGGCTGAGGCGAGGGCGTTTTTTCTTCGGGCTTTTTACCTGAGGATAAACATAAATTTCGCCGGCGTAATTTCTAAGCACTACTTTTTCGTCAGAAATCGACTGCACATACTCCGGAATTAACGGGATTTTACCACCGCCGCCAGGAGCATCAATCACATACTGGGGCACAGCCAGACCTGAAGTCCATCCCCTCAGACCTTGGTAGATTTCCAGTCCCTTTTCTACGGTTGTTCGGAAATGGTCTGTTCCCTTAACATAATCAGCCTGGTAAATGTAGTAAGGGCGAACCCGGACAGTAAGCAGCTTCTGCATCAGTTTTCTCATGGTCAGGATATCGTCATTAATTCCCTTCAGCAGCACTGTCTGGTTACCAAGTGGTATTCCGGCATCAGCCAGAAGGTTAAGAGCCCGGGCCGATTCCGCAGTAATTTCATCTGGATGGTTAAAATGAACATTGAGGTAGAGCGGGTGGTATTTTTTCAACATGCTGGTCAGTTTTTCGGTGATCCTCTGGGGCAAGAAACAGGGCACCCGGCTGCCGAGGCGCAGTATCTCAAGGTGAGGGATGGTTCGCAACCGGCTGAGGATGCTTTCCAGATTCTCATCACTGAGAATCAGCGGGTCACCCCCGGAGATGATAACATCTCTGACTTCTTTATGCTCTTTAATGTACTGGATTCCGTCCTCAATGTAGCGGGGATGAATCTTGGCCGGGTCGCCGACTTTTCTCTTTCTGGTGCAAAAACGACAGTAAGAAGCACAACTATGAGAGACCAGAAAAAGAACCCGGTCAGGATAGCGATGAACTATGCTGGGAACCGGTGAATCCAGGTCTTCTTCCAGAGGGTCTTCTTCGCCGGAATTTTCTGCCAGCTCGGCCAGGTCCGGTACTACCTGCTTATAGAGGGGGTCACCTTTTCTCCTGATCAGGTTCGCAAAATAAGGAGTAATCTGAATCTTGAAGGCCTGACTTATTTTTTTCACATCCTCTACAACCAGACCAAACCTTTCGGCAATTTCCTCAGGTGTTCTCAGGCTGTCGCGTAAGATTCGTTGCCAGTCTTCCATTGTCTCCTTTTCTCACTCCTTCGAGCGAAAATATTTTCCGAAAATTACCCGGTCATCTCCCGGCCGGTAAAAATCCGGAATCCGGGCAATTTCGGTATATCCCAGTTTTTTATAGAATTTTCTGGTCGGCTGATACTTCGGTTGCGAAGAAGTTTCTATCAAAATAAGCCGGCCACCGCTCTTTCTGACCTCTTCTTCCAGAAACTCTACCAGCCTCTGGCCATAACCCTGTCCCTGATGGGCGGGTGAAACGGCAATCCAGTAGAGATCCCAGGTGCCTTCAGTAAGCGGAGTCGGCCCGTAGGTCATATAGCCGGCCACCTGGCCCCGGTCATCTTCAACTACCACGACGAAATAATCCCGCTGCTCGGGATTCTGTAGATAAATATCAATAAGCTCTTCAGCCACTTTGATTTCCTCGTAAGTGAAAAAACCGGTGGCTTCAACTAAGGCCAGAACGGGCTGGCGGTCAGCTCTTACCATTGGCCGCAACATTAGGTGCTTTCCTTTTCAAGGCGTTTTGAATCATTAGATGCCAGAACTCGGCATAGTTAATACCGGCCGCTTTCAGAGCCCGGGCATAACCGGCATCCAGGCTGATGTCGGGATTAGGATTCACTTCCAGAATGAAAATCTCCCCTTCCTGGTTCATCCGGAAATCGACTCGGGCGTAGTCGCGACAGCCCATAACCTTGAAAGCGGTAACCGCCAGGGTCTGAAGCCTGGTTCTCAGCTCCTCATCAACGGGAGCGGGGCAGATGGGCGGAGTAACCTGGTAGAGGATGTGGTCCGGATACCATTTGGCTTCATAACTGCAGATTCGAGGGAAGCCCTCAGGCATTCTGGAAAAATCAATCTCTGAAACTGGCAAAGCTTTTGGCTCACCAATATCCAATACAGCCACGTTAAACTCCCGGCCATCTATGAATTCTTCCACGATAGCCGGCTGACTGTAAGTTTCTATAATTCTTTTAACCTGGACAGCCAGAGCCTCATGGTCATAAACCACTGACTCAGGATGAACGCCCAGGCTGGCGTCTTCCGAGTTGGGCTTGACTATCACCGGAAACCTCAGGTCGACCATTTCCTCCGCTGAGGTCAGAAGCTGGCTGGGAGCTACGGGCAGATTGAAAGAGCTGAGGACAGCCTTGGCCTGATGTTTATCCTGACAAAGGGCCAGGGTTCGGGAACCGTTTCCGGTAAATGGAATCTGCATTATTTCCATCACCGCCGCCACGTTAGCTTCCCACTGAGGCTTGCCGAAAAAACCCTCGCAGAGGTTAACCACCACTTCTATGTTGAGTTCCTTTAACCGCCGCAGAAAAGTGAACATACTCCTTTGCAAAGGAACCAGATTGGCTTCCAGCCCGGACTGAACCAGAGTTTCGCAAACTACTTCGGCCACCTTGGCCACCGAATCTTCAGAGACCTTATCTCTTCGATAAATAAAAGGCTCATAGGTGTTAAAAGCCACGCCAACTTTTAGACCGTTAGTGGCCATCGGCTCCTCCGGCTTTGAGCGAGTCAACACTGTAGAGAGAATCAAGCCGGTAATAGTCAACCGGGAAACCATAGCGTTTGCAGGCTTCCAGAACCACCCGGTTGATGAGCTGGTCGTAGCTATAGCCGGCCGCCCGGGCAGCTTTGGGCAGGCAGGAGTTATCTTCGGGATTGGGCAGAATTCCAGGCAGAGGATTGACCTCCAGAATGTTTGGCCGGCCTTCTTCATCCAGCCGGACATCAATTCTGGCCCAGTCTCTGATTCTCAGAATTCGGCAGGTAGCGGTAATGATTTTTTCAATTTGATTTTTAAGCCCCAGAGAAATATCGGCCGGACATTTGAAAATCTCAAGCGGCCGCTCGGGCCTATCCCAGACCCACTTGGCTTCGTAAGAATAGATGGGCTTTGCTCCTTCCGGCAACTGAGAGTGATCGATTTCAACCACCGGAAGAATTTCCAGGTCGGGATAATTGCCCAGAACTCCCACGGTAAATTCCCGGCCGGTTAAAAATTTTTCTATGATGGCTGGCTGGTCGTAAAGTCGCCAGATTTCTTCAATTTTACTTTCCAGCTCCTCACGGGTGATGACTACCGAGTCGTTTTTTATCCCCTTGCTCGAACCTTCATAAAGCGGCTTGACAATTGCCGGCAGTAAAATCTCAGATGGAATTATTTCATTTTTCTCTGCCACCCAGAATTCTGGAGTCGGTATTCCATGAAAGGCCAGAATTTCTTTAGCCCTCGATTTGTCCAGACAGATACCCAGGGTCAGCGGGTCAGAACCGGTATAAGGAATGTTAAGCATCTCACAGATGGTGGGAATGTGAGATTCGCGGTTAGGCCCAAAAAGCCTTTCAGCAATGTTGAAAACCAGATCTGGCTTTTCCTCCATCAAACGGAGGTAAGCTTTCTCGTCGGACTCAATCAGAACAACCTGATGATATTTCTGAAGAGCCTGCTGAACTGCCGTGATGGTTTCCTCACTGTCGCATTCAGCCAGCAAATCAGGTGGAGGTTCTTCCCCCTCTTCCAACCGTTCATCCAGAAGAAATGGGACCAGCGACCTGGCCATTCCTTCCTTCGAACTGAAAAGCAGAGCGATTTTCATTTTTATTCTCTTCTCATTTCACTTTGATTTCCAGTAAGCCCTTCTCCGAATTTTTTAATCGCCGCTTTCAGTTTTAATTTTCATTTTCAATTGTATATATACAGCTTTTTTCCTGGATGTCAATAGTTTTTGTGGGTTTTTATACTTTTTTTTGTGTTTTTTTTAAAAAAGCCACAATCAGTGGTGGCGAACAATGTCTTTAACCCTCATCAGCTGAACCTGATAAGAGCGTTCAATTTCTTCCAGCCGGGCGGAAATGGAACGGATGGTTTCTTTCAGGCTGGGGATTAAAATGTATTCTAAAGCATTTACTCTCCTTCTGGTCACTTCAATTTCATTAGCCAGTAGTTCCAGTTTTTTCCAGAGACTGGAGAACTCTAAAAGCTGTGGCAGAAGATTCTGAAAATGCTTTAAGGCTACGTCCAACTCGCTTTCAGTTAAAAAAAAGTCGTAAGCCGATGGTTGAAATTCAGAAAGGCTAAATTCGGGAACAGTCAGGTTGAGCAGTCTTCCCTTCTCCACTTCAATTTTCAATTGGCCTTCAGGAATCAATTCATCAATCTCAGAGAGGCTGTGAGCTGTGCGGACCACAGCCAGAGCTCTGGTGATGAATTCAAACTCTGAATCTATTTTCTGGTGAAGCTCGGCCAGCTTCCGGGAGGCTTCCAGCATCTGGCGCATCAGTTCTTCCAGTTTATCTTTTAGCAGCTTGTGGCCTCTCTCGGCCAGACCTAGGCGCCGCCGCAGCCTCAGTAGTTCCATCCGGTTGGGGTTGACTTTAAGCCTCATTAATAACCTCAGCCTTTACTGTGCACCATAATATTTTTCCAGATACTCCGGCCTGATTCTCTTCAGTTCTTTCTTTGGCAGAAGACGCATTAGCTTCCAGCCAATTTCAATGGTTTGTTCTATGCTTCGAGCTTCAAACTCGCCCTGCCGGACAAATTCGGTCTCAAACAGGTCAGCAAACTTAAGGTAAAGCCGGTCCAGATCGCTTAAAGCAGCTTCTCCGAGAATCAGAGCCAGTTCTCTGGCTTCCTTGCCCCGGGCATAGCAGGCAAAAAGCTGGTTAAGGACATCAGCATGGTCCTCCCTGGTTTTGCCGCTTCCTATTCCTTTATCTTTTAAACGCGAAAGCGAAGGCAGCACGTCTATAGGAGGATAGATTCCTTTTCGGTGGAGTTCCCGGCTTAGGATAATCTGTCCCTCGGTGATGTAGCCGGTCAGGTCGGGTATGGGATGGGTCTTATCATCTTCAGGCATGGTTAAAATGGGAATCATGGTTATCGAACCTTTTTTCCCTTTAATTCTTCCTGCTCTTTCATACATCGTGGCCAGGTCCGTATAAAGATAGCCGGGATAGCCGCGCCGTCCGGGAATTTCTTTTCTGGCGGCAGAAATCTCTCGAAGAGCCTCGGCGTAGAAGGTCATATCGACCAAGATAACCAGCACATGCATATCAAGCTCAAAAGCTAAATACTCAGCACAGGTCAGAGCGAGACGGGGAGTGGCTATTCGCTCGATAGCCGGTTCGTTGGCCAGATTGAGAAACAGAACTGCTCTTTCCAGAGCTCCGGTATTACGAAAATCTTCTATGAAAAAATTGGCCTCTTCAAAAGTAATTCCCATTGCAGCAAAAACCACGGCAAATTTTTCTTCCTTCCCCAGCACTTTAGCCTGGCGGGCTATCTGGGCCGCAATTCGCGGATGTGGCAGACCGCTTCCGGAAAAGATTGGTAATTTCTGTCCGCGAACCAGCGGGTTCATCCCGTCAATGGCTGAAATACCCGTCTGAATGAATTCTGAAGGATAATCCCGGGCATCGGGGTTAATGGGGTTGCCGTTGATGTCCAGCTTTTTCCGGGCGATAATCTGTGGCCCGTTGTCCCGGGGCCGACCTGAACCATCAAACACCCGGCCGATAATTTCTTCCGAAACCGGCAGTTGCTGGGAGCGCCCCAGGAATCTGACTCTGGATTTGTCAATGTCCAGCCCGACTGTCCCTTCAAAAACCTGAACCACAGCCTGGTCGACAGAAACCTCCAGAACCGTTCCACGACGCAGCTGGCCGCGGGAATCTTCGATTTCCACCAGCTCGTTATACTTAACATCGGTAATCTTCTCGACTATGACCAGAGGGCCGACTATGTTGGAAACTGTTAAATATTCTTTATGCATGGCCTTCACCTTAATTAAAGTCTTTTGAAAGAGTCTTCAACTTCTTTCTCCACCTGGAGCAGGGTGTCTTCATCTTCGGGCAGATATTTCATCTTAGAAATCCGCTCGCGCACTTCAAGGGCTATAATCTCGGAAAACTCTTTGCCCTCTTCAAGGGCCTGCAGGGCTTTATGATGAAAAGCGAGAATAGTTCTGAGCATAAGGTATTGCTTGCGGAGTGAAGTGTAAGTATCCTGGGGATGGAAAGCGTTCTGATGGAGAAAATCCTCGCGAATGGACCTGGCGGTTTCCAGAATCATTCTCTCTTTGAAGGACAGAGACTCCACTCCTATCAGTCTGGCAATTTCCTGAAGTTCAGCTTCGAGTTCCAGAAGCTTCATGGCTTCCTGGCTCAGTTCCACAAAATCTTCTGCCACTTTTTCAGCAAAATATTTTTTTAAGGACTCCCGATAAAGCGAGTAGCTCTGCAGCCAGTTAATGGCCGGGAAATGGCGCATGTTAGCCAGACGATCATCTAAGGCCCAGAAAACTTTGACCACTTTCAAGGTGGACTGAACCACCGGGTCTGAAAGGTCGCCACCGGGCGGGCTCACAGCCCCGATAACACTCAGGGCTCCGATTCTTTCTTCCGAGCCCAGACAGATAACCTTGCCAGCCCGTTCATAAAATTCAGCCAGCCGGCTGGCCAAATAGGCTGGATAACCTTCATCGCCTGGCATTTCTTCCATCCGGCCACCGATTTCTCTGAGAGCTTCAGCCCAGCGAGAAGAAGAGTCAGCCATCAGAGCCACCGAATAACCCATGTCCCGGAAATATTCGGCAATGGTCATCCCGGTATAAATGGAGGCTTCTCGGGCAGCCACCGGCATGTTGGAAGTGTTGGCAATGATGATGGTCCTCTCCAAAAGAGGACGACCGGTGGTCGGGTCTTTAAGTTCGGGGAAGCTCAGCAAAAGGTCAGCCACTTCGTTACCCCGTTCACCGCAGGCCACGTAGACAATAATCTGGGCATCCGACCATTTGGCTAATTGATGCTGGACAACCGTCTTTCCGCTGCCAAATGGTCCGGGAACGCAGGCGGTTCCACCTTTGGCCAGAGGGAACAGCGTATCAAGAATTCTCTGACCAGTGACCAGAGGCTCCAGAGGCATCAGCCTTTCTTTAACCGGACGCTGCCTTCTGACCGGCCAGACCTGGAAAAGATTCAGATCTTTAACTTCTCCACTTTCGGTTTTTACCCGGCAGACCACCTCTGTTACCAGGAACTCTCCTTCCTTTATTTCCACGACTTCGCCAGCACAGTTTTCTGGAACCAGAATACGGTGCTGAATAAGTGGGGTTTCCTGAACGTAGCCGATGATGTCGCCCACCAGAACCCGGTCCCCAGGCTTACGGCTGGGTTGAAAAGCCCATCGGCGCTCTCGGTTGAGGGCCGACACTTCCAGACCCCGGGAGACAAACTCTCCGTGTTGAGCTCTGATGACATCAAGCGGTCGCTGAATTCCGTCGTAGATTGAACCCAGGAGTCCAGGCCCCAACTCGACCGAAAGAGGTTTTTCGGTCAGAACTACAGGTTCTTCAGGTCCTATTCCGGTAGTATCCTCATAAACCTGGATGTAGGCCTGGTCGTTCTTAAGTTCGATTATCTCCCCGATGAGGCCCAGCCGGCCCACCTTGACCATATCGTACATCTTGGCTCCCAGACAATCAGCCGCCACCACCAGCGGCCCGGCTACTCGTATTATCTTACCTTGTCTCATCGTTTTTCCTTCCTCTGTTAAAAAGTGCATCTGAACCGGTAGCTTTAATCGAAAGCTCCCGCATGAGATTTTCTACCGACTCGGACACAGCCCGGTAGTCCGAAAAACCCACACAGACCGGAGCAAACTTCCGGCTAAGTTCGGCCACTTCAGGTTTTAGCCTTTCCAGCCAGGTTTCCTGAATCAGACACAGAGCATACTTTTGATCAACCACCTGTGAGAGCATTTCTCTGGCTTCTTCCAGACTGGCCGGGGCAAACACATTCAGACCGAAAGCCCGGAAAGCAATGCTCAGGTCTTTATCCCCGATCAGGGCAATTTTGCTTTTTTCAGACATAGGTCTGACTTATCCTTTCTCTTAAAATATTAGCCGGAAGTTGCATAAATTTTCCGACCAGAACTTGCCGGACCAGCTTCAATTCCTGCCTTCTGGCCAATCCGTAGGCAAAGACTGGTTCCGGCCCAAAAACAATTTTTCTGGCTTCCTGCAGATAGGACATTAATAAATTTTCCAGTTCCCTCTCAAAAGCAATCAGGCTTTCCCTGGAAGAAAGGTAATCGGTTCCTGTCTTCCAGACCTGGGCTAAGGCTGAAGAGCGGATAATCAGGTAAAACTCTTCAAAGGAGGAATCGTAGTTTTCCACAAAAATTTTCTTTTCCAGACTGCCACCCGGCAGAAAATTTTGTTCAAACCGACTCAGCGGAAGTTCTAAATAATGACAGCGCAGAAAAAGTTTAAGGTTAGCTGCATCCAGCCGCAGCCGGAAATAATTCCGGATAAAAAGATTTTGAACGCGGTTGAGAAATCCCGCTATCTCCACCGGGTTCTCACTCGCTTGATAGAAATGGTAAAGTTCTCGTTCAAGGAAAAGCTCTTCCAGCGTGAAGTCCAGAGCCATCACTTCCTTGAGCAACACTCTGTCCAGTTGTTCTGAATTTTTTACCGCCAGCAGGTCTTCGCCAAACTTTCCAGCATCGGAAATTATCTCCAGCGCCTGATCAGCAGTTTCCGCCTCTATTGCTTCCCTGAAAACCTGGTAGGGTATGAGATAGTTTTCTAACGCCCGGACCCGACCTACAGCATAGGCATAGTCAAGAGGCTTTAATCTGACTTTGGCCATCATCCTTAAATCTCAAGCCACTTCAGAATATCGCTTTCCACATCCTGACCGAGTTCTTCCAGAAGCCGGTTGGCAGGCAGAGCTTCTTCCTTAACCGCTTCTCTGGAGATAACGGCTTTTTTCAACTTAACATCCTTCAGGGCTTCACTCTGAAGAGCCTCGGTCAGAACCTTTTCAATCAGCGCGCGTTTGGTCTTGAGGATTTCCATCCTGCCCTGAAGTTGAGCCTGCGTCACAAGACGGCTGGCTTCCAGGCGAGCTTCGGCCTCAGCCTGTCTGAGAATGGCCTCAGCCTGTTCCTTAGCCCGGGCTTCAGCTTCTCTTTTGATGGATTCAGCCCGCTTGTGGGCTTCCTGCAGGATGGCTTCAACTTCCTGCCTGGCCTCCAGCTCAATTTTGTCCAGAATCTTCTCCAGGCTCATTTTCTCTCCAGCTCAGCCGAGTTTAATACCGTTCAGGATAAGCACAGTAGCCAGCAGTCCCAGAACCGCATAAGTTTCGACCAGAGCCGCCAGGACCATGGGTTTAGTCATTTCTTTTGGTTGTTTGGCCACCATGTAAACACCAGCCGCACAGACCTTGCCCTGATGAATCCCAGAAACAAGCCCGGCAAAAGCCACCGGGAAGCAGGCAAACATAATCTGCAAACCCTGCTGAACAGTTGGTTCGGCAGCTTGAGCGCCAATCAATCCCAGCTTAAGAATGACCAGAAATCCGCTTAAAAACCCGTAAATACCCTGAGTCCCCGGCAGAGCCGAGAGCAGAAGCATCGAACCGAATTTGGAGGGATCCTCACTCATCACGCCGGAAGCAGCCTGACCGGCCAGTCCGACACCTATGGCTGAGCCGATGCCGGCCAGAAAAACGGCCAGAGCTCCTCCCAGAATTGCCAGTGTTAATCCTAAGGTCATTTTCTACCTCCTTCAGAAGTCCCTGAGGGTTTTCTATCATCTAATAAACTCCACGTATTTACTTACCAGCCTGAAAGGCCTGAAAGGTTTGCCCCCTGCCTGATAAAACCTGGTGAAAAACTCAACAAACTGCAACCTCATGGAATGGACAAAAGCTCCCAGAAAACCGATGCCCAGGTTAAACAGGTGGCCGCCGATAAAGATAAGGATGGCTGCCAGCCAGCCGATATAGGGAATCTTCCAGGCAATCTGGAAAAGGTTGTTGACCACCATGGCAATGACCCCGGTCGAAAGTCCCAGAGCCAGAATTCGGGAGTAAGAAAGAGTGTCGGCCAGATAACCAGAGATTCCGTAAAGAGCATAAAGTCCGCTGAAGAACCTGACCAGCGGGTTTTTAGATTTGGAAGTAAAAAAGACAATCCCGGCCGCTCCTGTCAGGGCTAGGATGCCGAACAGGGGCTTTTTTATAATAAGGTAAGCTACCAGGGAAGGTAGCAGCAGTAGCCAGCCACCTTTAACTGCCACCGCTCCTATTTTATTCCCGGCCCGGTATTCCTTCACCAGGCTGAGAAAAGTTGAAAGCATGACCTGAATGAAACCAAGACTCAGGGCCAGAATCATAAATGGAATGGGGTCTTTAAGGGGATCAATCAGAAGAAGCGACTTTACAGGAAAACCAAACCAGCCACCCACCAGAGTTCCCAGGACGATGTTGGATAAACCAAGGTAAAAAAGAAGCCGCAGGAAAAGGCGGGTGTCGCCCACGGGTCTGGCCAGCTTGAGATAAAGCAGGCTGAGCAGAGCCACCACCAGACCGTAACCGGCTTCACTAACACAGAGACCTACAAAGACGAAGAAAAAAGGTGCCAGAAAAATTGTTGGCTCGATGGTACCTGGCTGGGGTAAACCATAAAGACTGGTTATTATTTCAAATGGCTTGACCACTTCAGGGTTCTCCAGGATTACCGGCACCTGGTCCAGCTCTTCGGGCCGTGGAGGACGAAGTGTCAGATGAATGTGTTCGGAATATCTGTGAACCCTGGCTGAAAAGTTTTCAGCCTCGGTTGCCGGCACCCAGCCCAGCAAGCAGCTAACCCTCTCAGTCAGACCGGCCAGCGTGGCTACCTGGACTCTCTCTTTTTCATTAAGCAAAACATCGTGCACAGCCATCAAAGCCGGTCGGTGGACAGAAAAGCCAGCCATTTCCCTTTCGAGTTCCATTGCCTTCTCTTTGAGGCTATCTTTCCTCCGACCGAGTTCGACCAGGATATCAGAAATGTTTTCATTTTCTCTGGCTTTGTTTAGGTAAGGATAAAGAACAATAAAACTGGCTTTTATCTCAGAGAATATTCTTTCAACCTCTTCCCTGGCGGAATGATGATAGATAAGCAAAAGGAAAAACCGATTTTTCTCTTCAACGATAACATAAGCCTGAGCCGCAAGTTCCGCCATACCGGTCCTGATGCGGTCAAGGTCATGAGGCTGAATTTGAATCAGCTGGACCTGACAATGTTTGAAACCTGTAAGTTGCCGGAGCGGGAGTCTCATCACGGCCAAGGGCTTTAAGAATTCTTCTTCTTTTTCGATAAGTTTAATTTCCTGAAGAAGTTCATTCTTCCGGTTTTCCAGCTTCTCATACTCTTCAATCACTCGCTGATAGCCAAAATCAAGCAGGGCTTTTCTCAGGCTGGCTGAATGCTTCGGCTTGCCGGCCAGTAATCGGTCCAGACCCCGCTGGTCTTTCGACTTGGGCAGGCTTTGCAAAACATGATTTATCCGGTACAGCCAGCGGTCATATTCCGAAGGGTCGGCCTCAACCGGGTTTAAATCCAACTCTTCAATCGGCACCGGGTCCAAATGAGCTATACCCAGTTCCTGGAGATAAGACAGAAATCCCTCCAGCTCCTCAGCCGGAAGAAGGATTTCAAATCTTTTTAATTGAGCGATAGACATGACTAACCTTTTCGGCGACTGATGATTTCGAGAAGTCTTTCCACAGTTTTTCTAACCGCCACCTGATGATTTTCTTCGGCTTTTTTCAGGATGGCCTGCCTGTCGTTCTCGGCCTGCTGCTTTAGCACCCGGGCTTCATCTTCTGCCTGGGTCAATATTTGCTTTTTCAACAATTCAGCCTTCTTTCTGGCTTCACTTAAAACTGATTTTTTCAGTTCCTCGGCTTCTTCAACCGCCTTCCGGATAATTTCAGGCGAGGTTTTGTTTCGGGCTTCTTCGATCATCTGATGGGCTTTCTCTTCAGCCATCCTGACTTTCTGGAGAGCTTCCCAGGCCAATTTTTCATTCTGCTCAGACTCTTTTAATTCTTTTTCTCTCATTTATTGCTTCCAGATTGGATTTTGCAAGAAATGAAATTATATTATATCTAAAAAATCTTCAAAATAAACCTTTCTTTCTGGTCTCTGATCCTGCTTTCTATCAGAAACCAAATCAGGCCATAATTTCCTTATAAAGATAATAAGCCAGCTCGGGAATTTTTTTCTTCTTCCAGGTAGTTAAAAGGCCGTAGAGCTGACTGTCAGGCTCAAGAGGGGGCAGGCTAAATATTAAAAAGGCTCCGTTCTGGCTTAGAAGCTTGAGAAATCGAAAACTTTGAACCCGATCCACATGGACCAGCAAGCGGCCACCTTTTTTCTTAAATTCTTTTAGCCAATCCAGTAGCATAATCTCTGCTTCTTCCTCAAAATCCCTGTTAGAGACATGAAGATAGCAATTTTTTAGGCCCAGCTCTATCAGATTTTCTTCCATATTTCCGTGGTGATAATAAACAAAGCAGGTTTCAGCTCGGGAAGCTTCTTCAGCCAGCCGAAGAAGTTGATTGAAAACCGGTTTCCTTTCTCGGTTGGAAGCTATGATCGCGTCAAAAATATCAACTTCCGAAAGAATCGGCGCCTCGTCCTTCAGGTCTCCACCAAGCCAGCAGAGCAAACGGCAATTTCTGGGGCGAAGGAGTAAGCTGAGTCTGCGAAATTCCTGCCAATCAGTCCTGACCGAGACAGAAGTATATAAAGAAAATCTGTATCTGGTTAGAGGCTCAAATTTCTCAGGAGGGATTATTCCGGTATCGAGCAGAGCAATTTTTAGCTTCCGAGCTGCAGCTTTCTCTAGAATCTGCTCCAGCTCGATCAAATCATAGAGGTCATCCCGGAGGATAAAGCGACTGCCTTTTTCCAGAGATTGAAGTTGCCGTTCCAGATTTTCCAGGGTCATGAAATATAAAACTTAACATCTAAGTTAGGTTATGTCAATCAGGATGGGGGTAAAGCTGGTTTAATATAAATAAAAGCTTAAGGCATTCCCCGGGACCAGACCTGATTTAAGTAGCTCAGAGCTTCAGTCCAAAATCCAGCCCAAACCGCCTCATCCCAGAGAAAAAAAGATGCCTGGATGGCAATGGGGTTATTATTTATCTAATAACATAACTGATGATGAACATAAACTGACGACTGCGCACCTTAACCTCACGCCCATCAGGAGCTAAAGTCAGTCCCCGGTACAGGTCTGGCAGCCCGACCTCGTAACGTCCCTCTACCGAAACCCTTCTTTTATTGAGAGCTACCTCAAACCCCAGTCCCAGGACCAGGGCTAGGTCAGTTTTCCGGGTCAGGCTTTTCAGGTCAGCTTCTCTTAGTTTTTCCATTATCTGTCCGGCTTCTGACTGGTAGAAAAGCTGAAACCGATGAGACAGGATAAGGGAAAAGTCAAAACCAGTCAGAAAATAGGGCCGGGACTTTTTCCAGAAATGAGCCTTAAGCAGCAGAGGAGCGGAAATCTTTTTCAGCTGATACTCATACAGGTAGGAATCAAAGAATCCTGTTTCCACTCGGTACTGTCCACCAGCTTCTTTATAAAGAAGATCGAATTCAAGTTCCAGTACTCGGGACAGGGGAAATTCCAAACCCAGGCCGCCAAAAAAGGAAAATCGGTTATCCTTGAAGGGGTTTAAAGTACTCCCATAACCGTAATCAAACGGATAAACTTCCGAGTAAGGAGAAGGCCAGGGTCGGGAAAAGCTGGAAAATACCGGCCCGATTATTCGTTTAAATTCCGCTGATTGAAGCGGGCAGGCTAAAATGATAAGGGCTATTAGAACCAAGCCGACTTTTTTCATTCCCGTCCTCCTGGAGAGAGCAGGCTAAAAAAATTTTCTGCACTTAAAAAATATAATTCCCGGTGAGCTCTAAGGCAATAACCACTCCGGGGCGCGGTGAAGAAGGTCAGGTCTTGACTGCCTTACTGGACCAGCCCGGCTTTTAAGTTTAGCTTCATTTCCAGGTTGAGCTTGAGCCAGCCCTCGGGTATGATTAAAGCAGTTAGGTTTAACCAATGGCCCGGACTAAGAGAAAAGATAAGGCTTATCCCTGGAACACCCAGAAGGGTAGCTGTCTGGTTCTTTTTTCAGGCGGGATTGATTCAACTACCGCCCTATTCTGGGCTTTAAGGAGATATAAGAAGGTTCAACCGGTCATCTTTGATTACGGGCAGCGGCACCGGGTGGAAATAAAAATGGCCAGGAAGACCTGTGCCCGGCTCGGATTGGAGCCTAAAATTATTAAACTTGACCTGCGCCAGGTGGGGGGCTCAGCTCTGACCGATGAAAGAATTGAAGTGCCCGGGTTTAAGAAAATTTGCGAGATTAAAAAAGGGTTGCCGGCAACCTACGTCCCTTTCCGCAACGGAATTTTTATCGCTGTAGCAGCCGCTCTGGCTGAAAGCCTGGGATTCAATGATATTATCTGCGGCTTCAATGTCATTGACTCACCCCATTACCCGGACACCACGGCCGCTTTTGTCCGGGCCATGAATCGGGCCGTTAATGAAGGGACAGGGGCTAAATTCGCCCGTAAAAAATTCAGGATAATGGCTCCTTTTCTAAAATTGAAGAAAGCAGAAATTATCAGGCTGGGGCTGAAGCTCCGGGCTGACTATTCCTATTCTATAAGCTGTTATTCAGGAAAAGAAATCCCTTGCGGCCGCTGTTCGGCCTGCCTGCTCCGGCATCAGGCATGGGAAGAAGTCGGCCAGGAAGACCATCTTCTGCTGCGCCTCAAAAAGGAGGGCAAAACATGAGCTGGAAACTAAAAGTCCGGGACAAATTTTCTGCCGCCCATTACCTCAGGGAATACAAAGGAAAATGCGAGAAGCTTCACGGACATACTTTTCAAGTGGAAGTGGAAATAACGGTTAGGGAACTGGATAAGACTGGAATTGGCATAGATTTTACCGAAATAAAAAAGAAGCTGGCGGAAATTCTCCCGGACCATACCCTGCTCAACGAAGCCTTTGACTTTAACCCCTCTGCCGAAAACCTGGCCCGGGAAATCTATCAGAGGTTGAAAGAATTTTTTCCGGTGACAGCCGTCACTGTCTGGGAGTCGGAGGATGCCGCAGCCACCTACACTGAAGATTAGCGAGATTTTCTTCTCGGCCGCAGGAGAGGGCCTGCGCCAGGGAGAGCCGACCATTTTTATCCGGCTTTCGGGCTGCAACCTGCGCTGCCCTTTCTGTGATACCAAATATGCCTGGGACAGCGGAGAAGAGCTCGGGGTTGACTTAATTCTTAGAAAAATAGTAGGAAATAGCCGGAAGTATCCGACAGAGTGGGTCTGCCTGACCGGCGGTGAGCCTTTGCTTCAGGAAGTGGGCCCCCTGGTTCGATTGCTTAAAAGAAACGGATACAGAATCCATCTGGAAACTAACGGAACAAGGTCCTTAAGCTTCAAACCCGACTGGCTGACGGTCTCACCTAAACCGCCGGATTATCAAGTTACCAGAGATTGCCGGAAGCTGGCCGATGAGGCCAAACTGGTGGTCACCAGAAGCCTAAAGCTGGAAGAAGTAAAAAAGCTCAGGCGGGCTTTTTCAGAAAAAATTCCACTTCTTCTTCAACCTCAATCCCACGCGGTCTGGAGTTATAAAAAAGCCTGGAAACTTTACCTGCAGGCTGTCCAGGCTGGGCTTAAAAACATCAGGCTTTCCTGCCAGCTCCATAAAATCTATGCAATAAAATAAATCCCTGCCGTAGAATTTCAAATTTCATAATAATAAATACCTATTAACTTATCCTCTTAAACTGTAAATTTTATAACTGCCCGAGTCTTAGCCCATCGCGGCCACGTGAATAAATTATTAAGGTATTAACAACTGGCAATGACCACCAGGCAAATAGTTTTCATTACCTGCTTCCGATGACCAGAATAATCGACAGGACCGGTATCCAGACTTTTCGGTTCATAATTCAGCCACTGGCTAAAGCAGTAACCGAATCCAGGGCGACTGCTATTTAAGGCGAGCTTGTTAAAGCGTTATTAATTTACGGGAGCTTAAACTTTTTTCTTAAAAAGATTATGTCCGTTACGGGTGAGATAAACGCCAAAGAAAATTACCGCCGCCCCCACAATTTGGATAACGCTTATTCTATCGCCAAGAAAAATTACCGCACTCAGCACGCCAAAGACCGGGGTCAGATTGCTGTAAACGCCGGTCCTGGCTCCCCCTACCCTCTCCACCGATTTGTACCAGACTACAAACCCGAAAACCAGGGCCAGCGAGGCCGAATAAACCAGCCCTAACCAGCCAGAAGCAGAAACCCGGGAAAAATCGGCCGCCGCAAATTCTTTCCAGGCAAAAGGCAGATAAAAGGCAGTTCCGATTATATTGGTCAGAGCCGCCAGCTTCAGGGGCGAGATATTTTTCAGGATGGGTTTAGCAAAAATGGTGTAAAAAGCCCACATCAAACCGGCCAGCAGAATCAGAAAAGCGCCGGACACTTCTGCTCCTTTTAAGTTAAAACCGTTAGGTCGGCCCAGGACAATTCCATAAAAACCAACAACCGAGAGGATGATTCCCAGCCAGCCGGTCCAGCGCAGCCGGTCAAAACCGAACACCGTGCTCAGGACGGCGATAAAAATCGGCGTCATAGCATTGGCCATAGAGACCAGGGAGGCCGAGGTCCGGCTCAACCCGTTGATGAAGAAAACCTGATAAAGGGTTATCCCGGTTGCAGCCAGAAAAAGAAGACGAGGCCAGTCTCGGCGGCTGACTTTGAAACCTTCTCCGCTTCTCCAGATAATAGCTGCAAAGATAGAAGCTGAAAGCATAAAACGGGCCAGGTTAAAAGCATGAGGCGGTAGTTCTGAAAAGGCGCGCTTAATGACCGAGACGTTTGCTCCCCAGACCATGGTGGTCAGGATCATTAGCAGGTCGGTCAGTCCGAAGCCTGGAGCTTTCTCTTCAGTCTTATACTTAGCCCCGAAATCCTTTCCAGGACCAGAAGACTCTTCTCCCACCGGGCCCACCACTGGTTCTATATCCTTTTTGATAATCTCAGAAGAGACTTCATCAGAAAAGGAATATTCTGGCTCGAGATCAGCATTTACTCCATCCTTACCAGTCACAGAGCCCTCAATCCGGTTGGCAGAATTAAAGAGAGTTCTAAGATCTTCTTGCTCCTTCCGGTTCTGGTATAAATTTTTCCCGCTCATCTTTTCCCTGTGGTTTCATCCTGTAGTGGGGCAAACCTCTTTACCCGCGGGGGTAGCGAGCCTCAACCGTGGATTTAAGGCCGCCCCGGGGTGTGAATTCGCCCCTGACCAAGGCTTTTTTCGGACGGCAGGCTTTGACCACATCTTCCAGGATGCGGTTAACTGCGTTCTCGTAAAATATGCCCAGATTGCGGTAAGCCAGGATGTACATCTTCAGGGACTTGAGTTCTATGACCTTCTTGTCTGGTATGTACCAAAGGGTTATCTTGCCGTAATCAGGCAACCCGGTTTTGGGGCAGACCGAGGTATATTCTGGAATCTCAATTGTGATTTCATAATCAGGAAATTGGTTAGGGAAGGTCTGAAGCTCGGGAAGTTGGGCTTTAAGCCCGGCCCTGGCTTCTTTTTCCCCATATTCCGGCTTCGGCACCTTCTTTTTTGCAGCCATTTTCCTTCTCACCTAAATGGTTAATTTTCAGCCATTAATAATAGCTCAAATTCAACCTGCCGGCAACCAGGCGTTAACATGTCCTAGACACTCATGGTGTTGAGGTTTATCCCGGTCAACAGTATTCATCAGGAAACATAGACTAAGCTCAATTCCCGGTCAGCCCGGAAGACCAAGCATCTTTTCCACCGCCTACAACAATTTCACCAAGTTTATCCCCGGAAATAATTGGGCGTTAATCGAGATCATTTAAAAAGGAATCACTCACCGACTCGAATATGATAATTCACGGGACAGGTATCGTCACCGCCACAATCAGCAAATTACTATTTTATTAAAGCCTGGAACTCTAATATAATAATCAGTCGCCGAGACAACTAATCAAGACTCATTATTGGCAAACGGTTTAGGAGGATTTATGGCGGAATGTCGGGTAGAAAAGAACCTCAAAAGATGCAACTGCTCCTGGGAACCCTGCGAGCGCAAGGGAATTTGCTGCGAGTGTCTGGCCTACCACTGGAGTCATCGCGAGCTACCAGCTTGCTTTTTCCCTGACGATATAGAAAAAACCTATGACCGCTCGCTGGAAAGATTCATAGAGATTTATAAAAACAAAAAGTAGCTGCCAAAAGGATAATGACCCACATCATTGCCAGGTGCAGCCCTCTCTTAAACCGCGCACGCTCATCAAGAGTGTTTCCAGATATTCTCAGGACACCCAAAAATCGCTTTGCCTTGGTAGTTTTCGGTCTTGCCAGTGATTGTCACTCCCAGAGTCTGTCCTGTTTTATGAATACTTCAGTCAATAACTAAGCTCTTCAAAATCAGCTTGTTTCTTGTTATGAAACAGCTAAAATCATCAATAAAGAGAAGAAGAATCATAATTCTTAGCCTCCGATAACCCAGAAAAAGAAACTTGAATCCATAAAAACCAAAATACGGAGCACGCTTACTTGTATCACAAAGATAACCCGCAGGAAATTCTGAAAAAGCTCGGCTCAGGAAGTGTGGTCGTGGATAATACGCCAGCCTTCGGGAAACCGCTTCAAAATCAAGGTAAAGACTCCGCCCTTCTTTTCATCCTGGACAGACACACTCCACCTGCCCAGGACATAGGCACAGTCTTTACTGAGCACGTTGACCTCAATATCAGAAAAATCCAGCTGGCCCATCCTCTCCCCGGAATAACTTTTCTGATATCGCTCAAGCAGGGTCTTCCAACCCCGAACCCTGCTGGCCCCCGACTGAAAGGTCAGCTCAGCCGATTTCCAGTAATAGGCCATATACCCTTCAAGATCGCCCCTGTTCCAGGCTTCCTTCTGCAGTTGCAGAACCCGCAGTATCTCCTCACTGTCTTGCTGGTGCTGGCCGAAGCAGGCCAAAGCGTACAATCCGAAAATTAATAAAATAAATACGGCTATATCATATTTTCTCATTCCCTCTCCTTTCTACTCATTTTTTCATAATTCTGCGAGGACAGACAGAATCATACAACCTAACGAAAAAAAAAGAAATAATAATTTACAACCCGGAATAAACATCTCATTGGTTGGTTTCACTACGGCAAGAATTTCTCTGTTCCACAAAAAAACTAATTCATAATAAAGCGGCGGCTATATCAATAGTCCAGGTAAATGCTTTATAATTATTTGAAAAGTAACAAAAAAAGGAAAAGTTATGAACGAGAAGAAGTTCCCACATCTCTACGGGCCTGTGCCGTCCCGGCGACTGGGTTATTCACTCGGGGTGGATTTGCTCCCGTTTAAGACCTGCAGCCTGAGCTGTATCTATTGCCAGTTAGGCCGGACCCAAAAAACCACCATAAGGCGCAGGCAGTTTTTCTCAGAAAAACAAATTCTGGAAGAAATAAGAGATTTTCTTAAAATTGGAGCCAGGGTTGATTTCATTACCTTTTCGGGTTCGGGCGAGCCGACCCTTAATAAATCAATCGGCCGGCTCATCCGGAAGATAAAAAAGATGACCGGACTTCAGGTGGCAGTGCTGACCAACAGCACCCTGCTTTCCCGTCCCGAGGTCAGAAAAGAACTGGCCGCCGCCGACGTGGTTGTGCCGTCCCTTGATGCCGCCACCGAAAAGGTTTTTAAGAAAATAAACCGGCCGCACCCCTCGTTACAGGCCAGAAAAATCATAGAAGGACTGGTTAAATTCAGGCAGCAGTATCGGGGACAAATCTGGCTGGAAATACTTCTGGTCAGAGGCGTTAATGATTCCCCAAATCACCTGAAAAAGCTCAGGGAAGCTGTTGAGAGAATAAAGCCGGATAAAATTCATCTCAACACCGTGGTCCGACCCCCGGCAGAGAAAGAAACTCAAGCCCTATCGCCTGAAGAACTGAACAGAATAAAAGAATTTTTTGGAGAAAAGGCGGAAGTGGTGGCCAGCTTCAGAAAGAAAGAACAGGAAACAGCGCCGAAAGACATCTCGCAGGCCATCCTGTCAATTGTCCGCCGCCGCCCGGTCAGTCTGGAAGACCTGGAACATTCTCTGGGACTTACCCGGGAAGAACTGAGTCTGGATATCCAGAGGCTTCTGGAGCAGAAGAAAATTAAAATGGTCAGGCATCTCGACCGGGATTATTTTGAGCCATCCTGAGAGATTATAAATTGAATCATATCAAGACTGGTTGTATCTTCGCCTGAAAAAATAATAAGCTGGAACACCAGCCAGTACCGTAAAAATGGCTACCAGGGAAGGTCCCGGACTCTGAAGCAGACCCAGCAACAGGATTCCCAATCCGGCCAGCAGATAAGCAATCTGGACAATAGGGAAACCCGGGAGTTTAAGATTTTCAGGGTGTTGTTTTCTGAGCTTAAAAACCCCAAGCACAGCCAGAAGCGGAAAAATCCCCAGGGAAAAACCCATGTAGGTTAGAATATGTTCAAAAGCCCCAGAAATGGCAATCAAGCCAGCAATTGCTCCCTGAAGCCAGATGGAAAGATGCGGAGCGCCGGTAGTGGAATTGACCCGGGCAGCAAACGGGAAAAACAATCTGTCCTCAGCCATAGCGTAATAAACCCGCGGCCCGATTATAATAAAGGCACTAAGGGAAGAAAAAAGAGCGAAGGCAATCATAATTGAGATAAATTTTTCCCAGCCTGGGCCGAGCAGTTTTCCTGCAGCCAGTCCGCCAATGGAAATTACCCCTTTTATTTCAGAAGGTGGTACGGCATAGACAAAAAGCAGGTTTAAGGAAAGATAAAGGACAATCACCACTCCGGTTCCCAGCAGAAGCGAAAGCGGGAGGTCGCGGCGCGGATTGCGGATTTCAGAACCGAGGTAAGCTGAGGCATTCCAGCCGCTGTAAGCAAACATTATCCACATCAGAGAAAGGCCAATTACTTTCAGCGAAGAAAAATCCGCCGGCAACCATTCCCCGGCTGTGAGGTGACTCCAGCTGCCCTGCCGGCTGGCAAACCCGAGTCCTACCAGAAAAAGAATTAGCCCGATTTTACCGAAGGTCAGAAAATTCTGAACCTTAGCCCCGGGTTTAAGACCCTGAACGTGCAGAGCAGTAAATACGAAAATAACTACCAGGGCAATAAGCTTTTTAGTGACCGCCGGAGCCAGAACCATACCCAGGTTCAGAGGCCGGTCAAGAACGGGGAAAGCCCGGGTCAAATACTCGCTGAACCCAACAGCTGAAGCAGCTATCGGTGCAGAAAAACCCACAAAAAACGAAACCCAGCCGCTTAAAAAGCCAACCAGCGGGTGAAAGAGCCTGGATAAGAAATAGTACTCTCCGCCAGCCCGTGGAAAAGCCGCCCCTAGCTCTCCGTAACTGAGAGCTCCACACATAGCAATGAGGCCCCCAACCAGCCAGAGCACCAGCATCAGCCATGGATGTCCGAGGTCGCGGAGTAGAAGCCCAGAGGTGGTAAAAATTCCCGCTCCGACCATGTTGGCCACCACTATGCTGCTCAGCGAAACCGGACCCAGAGTTCTTCTAAGCCCGGGCGGAGCCAGGCTGCTTTTTTCTGCGTTCACAGCTACAAACCTCGGTTAAAAATTTCAAACAGCATATAACTACAATTTTAGGGATTTTCGGTCAAGCTTTTTTTTCTTTCAGGTTAAGAAAGAGAAGGTGCCAGTCTCTTCATAAAGGCCAGGCTTTCCTGAATTTTCCTCAAACCTGTTTGTTTCTCCACATCCATATAACTTCAGTCTTAGTCCAGAGGCCAGATGAATCTTAAGACAGGTCCTGAGTCAGGCGATGATAACAAAGATTTTTTGACAAAAAAGGGTAAAATATAGTAGTTAGAACCGAGATGATTGTCATAAAGAGCTAAGAACGGAGGATCCATGAAAATAAACAAGAAACTACTAAGCCTTTTAACGCTCTTTGTTATCTTCCTGATAGTTGGACTTTTTCTCCCAATTCTTCTGGCCCAGCAACTAAAGTTAGACGTCCCATTTGTTCCGACCCCTTACGAAGTGGTGGAAGACATGCTCCGGTTCGCTGAGCTTAAAAAGGGAGATATTCTTTACGACCTGGGCTGTGGGGATGGCCGCATTGTCATTGAAGCAGCCAAAAGGGCCGGCATCCGAGCCGTTGGGATTGACCTTGACCCGGAAAGAATTAGAGAAAGCCGCGAGAACGCGCGTGCCGCAGGGGTAGAACATCTGGTTGAATTCCGACGCGGTGATATTTTTCAGGCTGATTTCAGCGAAGCCACCGTGGTTACCATGTATCTTCTGCCAGAGGTAAATATTCGGTTGCGACCAACAATTCTGAAGTTGAAACCCGGCACCAGAATAATTTCTCATCAGTTTGATATGGACGACTGGCAGCCTGAAAAGATGACCTATGTTCCAGTCGACCTTTATGTTCATACCGTCTATCTGTGGATTGTCCCGGCCAACATCTCGGGTAAGTGGGACTGGCAGATGACTCTGGACCGAAAAAAAATCGACTGTCGGATGGAAATTGAACAACGCTTTCAGTACTTTTCAGGTAAACTTTACCTCGGCGAGAAGGAAATTATTATTCCCGAAACCAAGATTCTTGGACCTAACTTTGAACTGGAAATAGAACCGGTCAATCTACCAGAGACCGTCATCAAACTCACCGGCAAAGCTGTCGGAGACCGAATAAACGGCACGATAATAACAACCACCAGTGGGAAAAATGCCCGCGAGAAGTGGACTTCTGTTCGACGCCAGGGCTCAATCCGCCCTATCGACCAGTAGTTAGGAATCTAACCATTAAGTTCGGGTCAGACCCTGTCTGCCCTTAAGGCTTTTTCTTATAGCTTATTGAAATGCCAGCTCGACTTCTGGTGTCTATAATCGTCTCCAGCTCGGGTTGGGAGTAGATAAAATCCAGAAATTCCCTTATTCCAGGCTGCAGCCATCGGCTGCCGCGCCCCTGACCGACGTTATGAGCTACAAAACACCCCCCGGGCTCCAGCTTTGGTAGAATGGCTTTTAAGTAATTGGTATACCATTCCTTATCAGCATCACAGAAGACAAAATCAAACGGACCAGGAAGAGCAGGCACAATTTCGTGAGCATCTCCCAGCCTGGCCTCTATATAACCTTCCAGACCAGCTTCCTTAAAATTAGCCAGCGCCTGGCGATACCGGCCCTCGTCAATTTCAACGGTAATCAGTTTACCTCCAGTCTTACTCAGAGCCCAGGCTATCCAGATGGCCGAGTGACCGGTGGAAGTCCCTATCTCCAGGGCTCGACGGTAGCCGTGCTTGAGTACGAGTTCATAGAGAATCTGGCCATCGGTTTCCGAGACGTTCATATCCCGCCAACGGTAGCGGTTTTTTTCCAGAAAGCCACTCACCCTGAGGTCCAGGTCGGAATCGTTGGCCAGTCTGCCTTGCTGATTATGGGCATCTGGACTTAGAGGAATTGCTGGCAGAAAAAGCAGCCCGAAAATGAGCCAGATCAAAATCAATCGTTTTGTCCCTTTGAGCGAGGACATTTCCTGGAACTCCTTCAAATTTATCGGTAGAAAATAGCTTATCATCTAATTTTTTATTTTACCAGAGTTCATTCAATCCAAAGCCCCTTAGATTACCGCCTCTAAATTTTTTCTATCCACATTCTTTTACTCCTCCCGATTGATAACTAAAAACCTGAGCAGCAAAAGGCCGCAAAACCCGAATTTCCCATTCTGGTTAATACTGATCTTATCCTGATCCAACCTTTCCTCTGATAGCTTTCCACAGCCTGAGAAAATTAAGGCTTTTCTTTTGCTTTGGTTTGTGATAAATATAATTCTCAAAGTTCAGGGTCCTATCAGTGCTTAACGAAAGTAAAGAAACAAAGGTTGAACCATTCTTTATTAACCTGAAAGGGGAATTTCTAATAATAAAAATCAACCAAAGAGGAGTATTATCTAATGTTTCCAAACACCCATTTTTCCAAGGCTAAAAAATACTGGTATATGGGCAAATTTTATGACTGGTCGGAAGGCATTTTACATCCGATGATGCATGCCCTGCATTATGGAACCTGTACTTTTGAAGGCATCCGGGCTTACCCGACTGACAAAGGACCGGCTATTTTCCGCCTCAAAGAACACATCGACCGCTTCTTTCACTCGGCCGAGATTATCAAAATGAAAGTCCCTTTCTCCAAAGAAGAAGTCATAGAAGCCTGCAAGCTGGTAGTCAGGGAAAATGAGCTGGAAAGTGCTTACGTCAGACCGCTTCTTTTTTATTCTTATGGCAACCTGGGACTGGTACCAAAATTCTCACCCGTAGAGCTGGTAATCGGGGCCTGGCAATGGGGAGCTTATCTTGGAGAAAAAGCCCGGCAGGGAGTAAACACCTGCATTGTTCCAAAGCGGAGAATTCACAACTCTCAGCTCGACCTTTCGGCCAAGCTGGGTGGGGTATACGTCCAGTCGATGATTAATGGAACTGAGGCCAGAGAGCGGGGCTTCGATGAAGCCATTTTCTTAAACCTGGAAGGACGGATAGCTGAAGGTCCTGGCGAAAATATCTTTGTTATCAAGGATGGCGTTCTCCATACCAACGACCGCTCCGAATCCATACTGGAAGGCATAACCAGAACCAGCCTTCTTGAAATAGCGGCTGACCTCGGCTACAAAACCAGAGTAGCTCCCATCCTTAAAGAAGACCTCTTCCAGGCTGATGAAGCCTTTTTCTGCGGCACGGCGGTTGAGGTTACATCCATAGTCCAGGTGGCGGACTTCTCTGAAAATCAGGAAAAGGCCGAGGTTTACACCCTCGGAAACGGCCAGCCCGGGCCCATAACCTCCAGAATCGCTCAGGCTTACCGGGAAGTGGTAACCGGTCAGCATCAAAAATACCTGAAATGGCTGACTTTTGTTAAGGACTGAAGTTTTTCATCAATCAAATTTCATCAGGCCTCAAGCCCTGAGTTAGCTCTGGAATCGCTTATTTAAACTTCTCTTTCGAAATTTCGGGCCAGCAGTCTTATAGAGCATTTAGTTTAGTAGCCACTTTTCTCCCAAATCAGACAGACAAAATCTTTTTTTAACCATACCTGCATTTCCCTGAGTATTTTCCTAAAAATAGAAACTTTCATTATCAAAAAACGAAATTTACATTTCGCTAAAAAAACATTTGTCCACCATTCCATCTGGCAAAATCTGGAAAAAAGACAGCTCAAAGCTTTTCTGCATTCCTCTGATAACCTGATCGTATTTTTATGTTTCGAATGGATTAAAACTCAAAAAAATGGCTATAATTAGACCGACTTAAATTAATTTGGACGAGGTCTCAGATGAAAAAGAAGATAACATTGAATCTGATTTCAATAATTCTTTTAGTTGCCCTTACCTTAATCCTGAAGGTGGCTCTGGCTCAGAACATTCTTTTAACCCTTGGTGAGAAGCAGAACTATCTCAGTAAACGGGTTTCTTCTTATGACCGCAGTGGCGGAAATAGAGACTTCCTAACCATCCAGCCAGGCCAGACAGTAGTGCTGGCTGAAATCAAAGGACCAGCGGCTATCCATCATATCTGGGTAACTATCTCTGCCGAAGCTTTCTATGGCCGGAAAATTATTTTCCGCATCTACTGGGATGGTGAGGACAGCCCTTCAGTTGAGGCTCCAATCGGAGACTTCTTCGGTGTCGGACACGGATTAAACCGCAACCTGGTTTCTCTACCAATAGTGCGCTCATCAGAAGGACGAGCTTTGAACTGCTACTGGTATATGCCCTTCCGCTGGTCCGCCAGAATTACCGTGACCAATGAAGGCAGCCGTCCAGTTGGTTCCTTCTACTACTACATTAACTACCGACAACTGGAGGATATCAAACCTGATGTGCCTTATTTTCATGCTCAGTACCGGCAGGAGTTCCCATGCGACCCAAACCGGAATTATACCATCCTGGAAGCAGTTGGCCAGGGACAATACGTCGGCTGTAACCTGAGCGTCCTGCAGAGGTCGATGGGCTGGTGGGGAGAGGGAGACGACATGATTTATGTGGACGGTGAAGAATTTCCCTCCCTCCACGGGACCGGCAGTGAAGATTATTTTTCTGATGCCTGGGGGATGCGCGAAGGCCACCACCTTTATTACGGCTGCTCCATTCAGGAAGAAGACTTTCAGGTTGGAGCTAAAGCCACGGTTTACAGGTTCCATCTGACTGACCCGATTCCTTTCTTCAAATCAATCCGGGTAACAATTGAACACGGCCACGCCAACGATCGGGCTGATTATTACAGTTCAGTTGCCTACTGGTATCAGACGGAGCCCCATAAACCTTTCTCCCCACTTCCCCCGGTGGAGAAAAGGCTGCCTTTTGCTCTGGAAAGGAAGGATAACTTTCATCTTCCAGTCTGGGTCAAAACAGATAAATCCCAGGCTCAAGTTGTTGCTTTTGAAGACCAAATCCGCGGCACCAGAATCTCCGCCCCGGCTCTGACCCAGGTTCGCACCTCTTATTATGACCAGACCGGCCAGCGTTACCAGGCCATTGCCTCTGAAGGAGCTTCACCTAACTGGCGTGCTGAATTATCGGTCAAAACAGATCTTCATGACATCTACAACCTGGAAATTTATTACCTAAAAGGCCCGGACCAGGGCAACTGGAAGCTCCTTAGAGAAAAACCCATAGCGGAAAAACCAGCTGAAGGCGGTGAAAAACTACTCGATAAGGCTGAGGAGAAAACTGAGGAAGAAACGACTGAAGACCAATTAGAACAGACCGAACCTGAACAACCCAAAGAACCAGAATACCTGACTCTCGCCCGGGTAAATGCTTTTAACCCGGAGGTTGAGATAGACTCAATCATCGTTAAAGGAGTGGAATTGATTGAGGGAGATAACCACTTTTTGCTGGAAATAACCGGGAAAGAAGCCAGGTCCGGTGGCTATGAGCTGGCCATTGTCGGAGTGAACCCGATTCCTTCCCGCGAGAATTTTGCCGGCGAGTGGAACCTGATTGGTCCGTTTGAAGCTCCTGACATGAATTTTCTTACTGTGGCCTTTCCCCCGGAAAAAGAAATAAACCTGCGTCGGTCATATCCGGGCAAGGGTGGTCAATCAGTTTCCTGGAGACAGGTTAAAGCCCTCCCCAACGGCTATGTTCCCTTAAATCAGCTTCTTCAACCCAACGAGCAGGCTATAGCCTACGGCCTGACATATCTTTTTTCGCCAGAAGAAAGAGAAGTAGTACTTCTTTTAGGAAGCGATGACGGGGTCAGACTCTGGGTAAATGATATTCTGGTTCATACCAATCCCACTTACCGCGGGGCATACCCCGACCAGGACCGGGTCAAGGTCAGGCTTCAGACCGGCTGGAATAAAATTCTGATAAAAGTACTGCAAGGGGCCGGTGGCTGGGGCTATTATCTCCGAATACCCGACCCAAAAAGTGAATACCGCTGGAGCGCCCAGCCTCAATCAAAATAAGATTATCTCAGCAGCTCTTCAGCCTGATGGCGGATGACTTCCAGAGCCAGGCGCACATGTCTTTCTTCGGTCGTTCTCTGGCCAACCACCAGCCTTAGGGTAAATTTGCCGTTAAGTGTGGTATGTGTCAGGAAAACTTTGCCTGTGGAGTTTATTCTGTCCAGAAGTTTCTGGTTGAGCTGGTTAAGCTCGATCTCCGATCTTCCATCATTCAATCGGAAACAGACAAGGCTGAAATAAACTGGCGCCAGTATTTCAAACCTTTTATCCTTTAATAGCTCATCCCGGAAAAGCTCGGCCAGATGGATATGGCGCCGGATAATCTTTTTTATTCCCTCCACTCCATAGCTTCTCAGCACAAACCATAGTTTAAGAGCCCGGAAGCGGCGTCCCAGCTGAATCCCCCAGTCGCGAAAATTTTTGACCACCGCGTCAACTCCTGTTTTTAAATATTCAGGATGGATTTCAAAAGTCCGGGTTAAAAGCTGCGGTTCTCTAACAAAAAAGGCCGAGCAGTCAAAGTTGGTCAGCATCCATTTGTGAGGGTTAAAAACTAAAGAATCAGCCAGATCAGCTCCTTCCAGCACCCAGCGCTTTTCTGGCAGGATGGCGGCCGTCCCTGCATAGGCAGCATCAACATGAAGCCAGAGGGCATATTTCCGGCAGATTTCACCAAGTGGTTTAAGTGGGTCAACGGCCCCTGATGATGTTGTCCCCACCGTAGCCACCACACAAACAGGTTTCAAACCTGACTTAAGGTCGGTTTCAATGGCTTTTTCCAGCTCGCCGGGAATCATGGCAAACTCATCATCAACAGGAATATAGACCAGATTCTGCCTTCCAAAGCCGGCTATTTTTACTCCTTTTTCTACGCTGGAATGGGCTTCTTTTGAGGCATAAACCCGCAATGTCTCCCTGAAACCAACCTCATTACACCTGAATCCGGTAATCTTTTCCCGGGCTGCCAGGAGAGCACACAGGGTGGCCGTTGAAGCTGTATCCTGAATTACCCCAGCATATCCTTCAGGCAGACCAATCATCTGTCGCAGCCAGTCCATAACTACCTCTTCCAGTTCAGTGGCAGCCGGAGAGGTCTGCCAGACCATGCCCTGGGTGCCAAGACCGGCTGAAAGCAGCTCGCCCAGTATTGAAGCTGGACTATTATTGGCTGGAAAATAAGCAAACCAGCCCGGGTGCTGCCAGTGGGTTATTCCTGGCATTATTATTCTTTTAAAATCATCAATTATCTTATCCATCTCCTCCGGATGAAGAGGGGGCGAGGGGGGAAGCTGGTTTTTAATTTCTCCAGGCCGGACCAGGGACCTGACCGGAAAATTTTCCACATTTTCCAGATAATCAGCTACCCAGTCAACCAGCTCGTAGCCATATTTTCGAAATTTTTCCTTATCCATCAGCCATCCTCCTGAAAAAGGCTTCCTTTTATGGCCTTTTCAGCCAGAAATCAGTGATTTTAAGGCTTGATGCCTATATTTTAATACTTTAAAAGGGCTAAGATAAATACTAAACTGCCAAAAATTGAATTTTAACTCTATTTTATAGCTTAAATCCGAATTATTGACCGGAATTTTTAGCAAAAACAAAAAACTTCAATTTTTTTCTTGCTTTTTATTTTTATCTATGGTATAATAATTATGTTGTCAGAGAGAGGGGAACTTAATAATAGTGATTAAGGCCTGTTGACTTTAATTTCTTGATTTTAATTAATGAGGGCAACTATCTGGTTTTTAAAAACGTTCTTATTACTGGAGATACTGAAATGAACCTCAGATTCATGATTACTTCAAAAGAAAATCCCTCCTTTTCCTAATACCCTTCTTCCTTGCCCTTAAATACCCCAGGCCCTGCTTGCATATAAGAGCAGGGCTATCTTGAGAGCCAGATTACCTGATTTCAGCGACTTTTTCACCAAAGCCTTCTTCCGCAAGGCCATGACCTAAGGCCAAGCCGAAAAAATCATAAAAAACTTCTTATTTGTCAAATTAAGTAAGCCCAGGCTGTGAAAGTGGCTTTAAGCTCAGCAAAAATTTTTTTAGAAAATTGACAGCTGGCCCGAAAATGCTAAATTATTCTTCGGGCTTGAGAGACAGGGAAGTCCGTGAGAAGCGGACACAGCCCCCGCTACTGTAATCGGCGACGAATCCCTGATCAGGCCACTGCCCTGAGGGGTGGGAAGGCCAGGGAGGAGGATGACCCGAGAGTCAGGATACCTGCCTTGAGCCTCTTGTTCCTTCTTTTCTTCGGGGTGGAAGAAAAGAGGTGAAGCAAAAAACACTTCAAGCGGGGGGAAAGGAGTTTGGATGAAAAGAAACCTTTCTGCCCTAGTCGTTTCTCAATTCTTCTTACTGGTTTTATTCTTTATTCTGGCTCCGAAGGCCAGTTCTTTTAGCTGTACTGAGGAAGAAGAGCAGCAGCGGAAAATTCACCATGAAATTGTGGTCACCGCCACCCGACTGGAAACTCCGATTCAGGAAGCGGCTTCGGCCATTACCCTGCTCAAAAAAGAAGAACTTCCGCTCACTTCCACTCTTTTTCCCAATCTCTTGTTCAGGCAAGCTCCGGGGGTTTTTTTCCTGCAGGCTGGCTCAGCCGGTGGACCGGGTTCAGTGTTTATCCGGGGAGCTGGCTCTGAGCATACCCTCTTTATGATTGATGGTCTGGAAATCAACGATCCAATTTCGCCCGCTCGTTCTTTCAATTTTAACCTTTTCAGCCTGGGTCTGGTGGAAAGAGTAGAAATCCTTCGCGGCCCGCAAAGCACTCTTTATGGTTCCGACGCCCTGGCCGGTGTGGTTAATCTGATAACCTCCGAGCCTGAAAAAAACGAGGCAGCAGCTTCGGGTTTCATCGGCACTTCCAGGACCAGGATGGGAAATTTTTACCTGGCTCAAATCTACCGAAAGTTTTCTCTGCTTTTTGATTTCAACTCCTCAGCTACGGCCGGAATTTCCGCAGCCAACAGCCTTTATCCCGGGAACAGCGAACCCGATGGCTTTGAGCAGCATTCTCTGGCTTTTAAGGTGGGCTATAAGCCATCATCCAGCTTCAGTTTGAGCTGGCAAACCAGAGCTCTTTCGAGCCGGACAGACCTGGATACTTTTGGCGGACCTTATGGTGATGATCCCAATTCAGTTCAGAAGACCAGATTTTACTTCAACCGGCTCGAACTCAAAGGCCGTTTCTGGAACCAGCGCTGGGAGCAGAAATTGGCCTTCGGGCTCCAGATCTCAAGACGGGATAATGATAATCCCTCCGATGACTACCATCCAGGAGAAAGCGAACAGGCTTTCTACCGCAGTCGTCTGATTAAGATTGACTGGCAAAATAATCTTTTGCTGGCTGCGAATAACACCCTGGTATTCGGGGTTGATTTTCGCCAGGAACAGGGAAGCTCATTTTATGCCTACTTCAGTCCCTGGGGTGATTACCAGAGCAATTTTCCCTCAAAAGAGAGCGGTCTTTTGGGTTTTTATCTGCAGGACCAGTGGAAACTATGGCCGGGGTTCACGGTCAATGCTGGACTGCGCTTTGACCATCATAAGAAATTCGGCCAGGCTTTCACCTTCCGGACCGCGGTTAACCTGGAACTGCCTGAAATTCAGGCCAGAATCAAAGCTACCACCGGCAGCGGCTTCAAAGCCCCATCGCTCTATCAGCTCTATGCTCCGGAAGACATTTTTGGCCCTATCGGAAACCTATACCTTCTTCCTGAAAGAAATCTGGGCTGGGACTTTGGAGTGGAAAAATCTTTTGGTCAGCATTTAACTCTTTCTCTCACCTGTTTTGAAACACGCTATAGAAATCTTATCCAATTCTACTTTGGTGCCGGTTATAAAAACCTCGGTCGGGCTCTTACTCGTGGACTGGAGAGCTTTCTGGTGGCTAATTTCCTGGAAAACTTCGCTTTACAGGCCAGCTGGACACATCTGCAGGCTGAAGACCTGGAAACCAGAACTGCTCTAATTCGTAGGCCGAAAGATTTCCTCAGTGTCAACCTGAATTTCAAATATCGAGCTTTCCGTCTGGAGGCCTGGTTAAATTACCTGGGGCCAAGGCAGGACCTTAACTACTCTATTTTTCCACCAGAACGCGTGACCCTTAAAGCAGCCACCATAACCAACCTGCTTCTAAATTTTGAATTAAACAAGCGAGCCAGCCTGTTTATTGAGATTCAGAACCTGTTTAACACTCGCTATGAGCTGATTTATGGATATGGAACTCCCGGGGCTACATTTTCCAGTGGGTTTAGATTAAAATTGTGAGGGCTACCAGGCCCTACCGCTTTCTGTTTTGAGGAGAAAGCAACAAAAAAGAAAGAGCTGGAGTCCATCAATGGAATCACTGGAAACCCTGGATAAAATTTTCAAACCGCAGCGTATCGCCCTGGTCGGAGTCACTCCTAACCCCAAGAGTGTTGGCGGGAAAATTCTTTCCAACCTGATTACTGGAGGCTACCGCGGGGTAGTCTATCCGGTTAACCCGGCCGTAGAAGCAGTGATGGGCATCCCCTGTTTTACCGGCGTGAAAAACCTGCCTCGAACTCCAGACCTGGCAGTCATCTGCACCCCGGCCCCGCAGGTTCCGAGAATAGTGGCTGAATGCGGCCAGGCTGGAATCATGGGTATTATAATCATCTCGGCCGGCTTCCGGGAAATCGGGCCTGAGGGCCGGGCTCTGGAAGAGCAGATTCTGACCGAAAAGCGAAAGCATCCGGGGATGCGTATTCTGGGGCCCAACTGCCTGGGAGTTATCTCGCCGGGACTGAACCTCAACGCCAGCTTTGCCTCGGCCATGCCGCTTAACGGGCACATCGCTTTTATTTCCCAGTCTGGAGCTCTGTGCACATCAATCCTTGACTGGTCGCTGGAAGAGAAAATCGGCTTTTCCTATTTTGTCTCCATTGGCAACGCCCTGGACATAGATTTCGGCGACCTGATTGATTATTTCGGCGAGGACGAAAACACTAAATCCATCCTGATGTACATAGAATCCATCTCCAACCCCAGGCGGTTTATGTCGGCCGCTCGGGCCTATGCCAGAACCAAGCCGATTATTGCCTACAAGGCCGGGCGCTTTCCGGAATCGGCCGAAGCTGCCTCTTCCCACACCGGAGCCCTGGCTGCCGAGGACGCCATCTATGAGGCCGCCTTCCAGCGAACCGGAATGGCCAGGGTGTTTGAAGTCGGCGAGATGTTTGATGTGGCCGAGCTCATCGGCCGCCACAAAATACCGAAGGGCCCGCGGCTGGCCATCGTCACTAATGCCGGTGGTCCTGGGGTGATGGCTTCCGACGCTTTAATCGAAAACGGGGGTGAGCTGGCCCAGCTCAGCCCGCAGACCATAGAATTCCTCAACCAGAACCTGCCTCCAGCCTGGTCACATCGCAATCCGGTGGATGTCCTGGGCGACGCTAAATCCAAGACCGTAGCCAAGGCAGTCAGTGCCGTTCTTCAGGATGAGGGAGTTGACGCGGTTCTGCTGATAATAACCCCCCAGGCCATGACCAACCCGCCAGGCATAGCCAAAGAACTCATACCTATAGCCACCGAATCTAAAAAACCTGTTCTGGCTGCCTTCCTCGGAGGTCCCAGCATGGAAGAAGCCATCCGGCTGCTCAACGAAGCCGGTATTCCCACTTATTCCACTCCGGAGCAGGCAGTTAGGGCTTTTATGATACTGGTTAACTACGCCCGAAACCTGGAAAACCTCTATGAAACGCCCCGGGAAATTTCGGTGGAATTTCCGGTGGAAAGAGAGAAAATAAGGCAACAGGTTCTGCCCTGGCTGACCTCCGGACCTGAGGTCCTGAGCGAAGAGACCTCCAAGAAAATCCTCGCCACCTACGGCATTCCAAGCACCCTGCCCCGCCTGGCCCGTACTAAAGAAGAGGCAGTAAAACTCGCCAGGGAAATAGGTTACCCGGTAGTACTCAAGATTCACTCGCCCGACATAACCCACAAGACTGACGTCGGCGGCGTTGTTCTGGATCTTGAGGACGACCACATGGTGGAAGCCGCCTACGCCCGGATGATGCAAACCGTCAAAGAAAGGGCTCCGGAGGCCCGGATAGAAGGCGTGGCCGTTCAAAAAATGGTCAAAGCCCGCGATGCCCTGGAGATGATCATCGGCAGTAAGAAGGACCCCACTTTCGGAGCAGTAATTATGGTGGGCCTGGGCGGAACCGCGGCCGAAGTGCTCAAAGACCGGTCCATCTGCTTTCCACCACTCAACGAGCGCCTGGCCCGAAGAGCCCTGGAGCAGCTTAAGAGCTGGCCGCTGCTTAAAGGCTACCGCGGGAAACCGCCGGTCAACATTGACAGGCTGATTGAAATCATCATCCGATTTTCCTACCTGGTGGCCGATTACCCGGAAATTAAAGAAATTGACATTAA
>CAYQZX010000012.1:0-3075 GCA_964422165.1 uncultured Eubacteriales bacterium
ACCGACCCAAACCATGCTGAGACTTGGCTTCCCCAAATTTCTGCTCCACCTTATACCGCTTTTTCAAAGCCGCCTCATAAAACGGTAGCTTCTTATGCTCTCGCCATTTATTCGCAAGTTTTTCATTCTTTTGCTCGGTCCAGCTCTTCTTCAGATTAACCGCCGGAAAAATTTCCTGTCAAGGGCAATTAATTTTGGGCCAGTTTCGGCATTTAAAAATGGGCCACTTTTTTAACCATAAATTCTTATAGGCACTCCTGCAACCCCCAACCGGGGGATTTTACCAAATCGGCATTTTAATTTGGACTATTCTCCGAAAGACCCTTAAGCTCCCCGGCAAATCTGGACTGCCGCTCCATCTGCTGTTTTAATCTGTAGCTCTCACCTCCCATGGCAAAAATATGGCAGTGGTGAATCAGCCGATCTACTATGGCGGTAGCGGAAGTTTCATCAATAAAAAATTCGCCCCACTGCGTAAAGTCCTTATTCGCGGTTACGATAATTGACCGGGTCTCATAAAAGCTGTTCACCAACTGAAAGATGTTATAGACACTCTTTTTGTTTAAAGGCAGATAACCCAGCTCATCCAGAATTAGAAGATCATTTTTAACCAGCAGTTTGATCCGCTCTTTCAGGGCATTCTGGGCTAAGCCTAAGTCCAGATACTCAATCAAATCCTGAAAGTTCATAAACAATACCTTGTATCCCGCATTTACCGCTTTCAAGCCAATGCCGATGGCTAAATGGCTCTTACCTATCCCCGAAGGACCAAAGAATACTAAATTTTCCCGGTTATCTATCCAGTTAAAGTCCAGCAGCCGATTTATCTGTTTCTTGCTTATGGTGGTCTGCTGCCGGAAGTCAAACTCTTCCAGGCTTTTAAGACAGGGAAATTTGGCCCGCTTTAAATAAAGCTTTCTCCGGTTTATTTCCCGGGCTGACAGCTCCTTGTCCACCAGAAGTTCGGCAAATTGAAAGTAGGATAGCTCTTGCTGCTCAGCTTGAGTAATTAATTCCGACAACAGCCCGGCAATGTTGTTAAATTTTAAGCTCCGGTAACGGCGAGAAAGGACTTCGTAAGAGCTCAATTCCTTCCACCTCCCAGCACCTGATAAATCTCCAAATCATGCTGACCAGTTACCGGGATGCCGGATAAAAGCTGGTAACGGTTGAGAGTCTTTAATTCCGGATGCTCTTTTCCTTCAAATTCAAAGGACGGTTTTTGCCCCAGGGCTTTAAGGTATTCCTCAATTAAGCTTACCTTTAAGCCCTGTTCTTTGTCTTGCAGGATTTTAAAGACTTCCAATACTGCCTCTTTGGGATACTTGCGGCTCAGACGGCACAGCCCCACTAATTGATCCTTGTAAATTCTGGGGTTGTTCTGCTTTAAAAGCCGGCAAATCTTAAGAGTTAACTCATCCGGGAGCAGCCGGCAGGCTTCCTCTTCCCGATTACGAATGGTCAGACTGTGATCCCGGTAATGGTTGTTATTCTTGAAAATCCTGCCCTTTTCCAGGCTTAAAGGCCATTTGCAGATTAAGGCCCCGGTCAGCTGGTTTAAAACCAGCAAATCACCTGCTTCATCCTTTTGGACTAAGACTTGGTGCCTCTGGTAAAGCTCGGGCACCGAGTATTTATTCCCTTCAAAGCTGATTAAGCCGGTTTTGTCCACTTTCCTGATTTCCGGCGGGCAAACCGGGCTGAAGGTTATTCCGGAATAAGGCTTTAAAAAGGGCTGCTCTTCCTGGAATAATTCTTCTGGGGATTTTAAGGTAGTTCCGTTTTCCTTCCGGTTGGCGGTTTCTTCCAGCCAGAGGTAAAACCGCTCTTTTAACTCCTGGAACGAATTAAACTCTTCGGCATAAAGGAAGTTGTTCTTGATAAACTTGACCGCCGCTTCAACCTTGCCTTTGGATTCCGGGTCATAGCCTTCACAAATCCAGGGATTAAAACCAACTTTGGCAGTATACTGATAAAACCGGTCATTAAAGAAGACTTCCCGGTATTTTTCGGAAAGGACGACCAGTTTGGTCTGGTCATAGAGCAGTTCTTCGGGGACTCCTCCGAAATACCGGAAGGCGGCATCGTGGAATTCCAGAAAGCTGTTGGTGTTAAAAGGCAGCAGCGACCAGGAGGCAAATTTCTTACGGCTGAAGGATAAAACCATAACGGCAAAATAGACCGTGGTGGCGGTTCCATTAATTAAGACTTTCCTTTCTTCTCCCAGGTCAACCTGTGCCTGCACGCCCGGCAGATTGTTGATTATCGGGGCGTAATTTCTCTTCTGCTTTAAAAGGACTCTCGCTTTGAGGAATTTAAGGTAATTCCTGAAAGCCCGGTCTTTAAGCTTTAGCTTTATCCCCTTTCTTTCCAAAAGCTGCCTTAGCTTCGGCACTTTGATGAGGGGATATTTTTGCAGCAGCATAATCAAAAAATCCTGATAAGCATCTAATTCTTTAATCCGCTCCCGGTTATTGAGCAACTCGGTAATTTCTTCTACCGAAGCCTGCCAGTATTTCTGGACCGTAGTCCTGGAAATATGAAGCAGCCTGGCGGCAGCTCTCTGGCTAAGCCCGTCGTACTTACACTTTTTAATATTATGGATCACTTTCCACCCCTTCATTTTATTCCGGTTCCTTCCCTTAAAGATTTTAAGAGAAGTTTAACCGATTATTCCCCGGGGTGGCCTATTTTTATTTGCCGTTTCTGGTCTATTTTAACATGCCGTTAACAATGCCTATCTGGCAATGCTAAGAACCGCCCGCTCCTTAATGTTTCTGGAGGGATACCGGCCCGCCGACGGATTCCAACATAAAACCGTTATTGATTTTGCCGCAGCAATTTTAGGCAAGCAATACCGCCAAATGGCGGAAGAATTTGATGAAATGCGAAAACGCCGCAATAAATTTACCTACGAACCGGGAATCCCGGTTTCCGGCTTGGAAGCCAAAGAAGCAATTAACGCCGCCCAACAATGGGTTAAAAAAGTTTCTTCCATTATCGCCGCAAAAAGCCCGCAATTAAGGCTTTTTAAAGAATAATAAAACTTCCTCTTCCCTTTCCTTGACGTCCGGT
>CAYQZX010000013.1:0-8156 GCA_964422165.1 uncultured Eubacteriales bacterium
ATTCGAAGTACTCCAACCACCCTTCGGAGTGGTTTCTCCAGAGGCTGGGCGCCAGCGAGTCCTACACCGAGCCGGAACTCATCTACCAGTTAGCCAAAGAAAGAGGGATGGATTTCGTTACTGTTACCGACCATAACAGGACGGAGGCCTCGCTTATTCTAAAAGAAAAATATCCAAATGAGTGTTTCACGGGCGTTGAATCCACGGCTTATTTTCCTGAAGATGGATGCAAGGTTCATCTGCTGATTTACGGGTTTGATGAGCGCCAGTTCGAGGAGGTGCAATACCTACGCAAGAATATTTATGAGCTGCGAGACTATAGCGTCGGAATCTATCATACCGATTTTACTCTTCAGGCTCAGAAGATCATTTCCGACGAGTCTGTTGTTAAGCTTTTAGAGAACCTGGTCCGTTTCTTTTATTCAAGCATGGATGAGATCCGGGTTCCAACGCGTGAATATATGCAAAACCTTGAATCTCGAGGTTTCGAACTCTCCAAGATGAAAATCTTTAACCGAGGTATTGATACCGACATTTTTGCTCCTCAACCGATGGCAAGGCAGCTTTTCCAGAAAAGATACGGTCTTGATGAGGGTTTCAATCAACTGGAGCATTGACGATCCCGAATCAGTTTCTGGGACACCAGAAGAAAAGCTCGAAAAGATGCGCCGGGTCCGGGATATGATCAAAGAGAAGGTCTTAGCTTTTATCCGGGATTTCGAAGCGACCAGCAGCTTTTGACCTATCGCCCTTAACCCGTATATAAGTTTCAACTAAAAGTCTCGCTACTTCTGTAGTGTATTTCCAGGCCTTAGATACATCTTCAAGGTTTATATTAGCCAACTCTTCCTGCCATGTTATTGATTCCTTCTGGATTATTTAAGAAGATCCCAGGCAATTTGCACCCGCCTCAGGGCATAACCAACTTCCCGGAGGTAATCACCGTAGCCAGTCATCCAGTGAAAGCCGGGCATCCGTCGCGCCAGCAGTTCGCTGTCTTGGTCAAAGCTCACTTCAATCTGCGAGCGACAGATAGGAAGAAATGGAGCTTCCTCAATCCGACCTCTCAGTCCGACCCAGCGCTTGGCCGCAAAGTCAGGAATGATGTTGGTTACAATCTGGCCCTGGCGCATCTCAACTTTCGGGGCCGCACCGTAATCGGATTCAAAGTGAGTCAAAATTCGGGCTGGCTCCAGGGTCTTTCCGTCCATCTTCCTCGGCGCCGTGCAGTGGGCCAAAGTGATTAAGCCCTCATGCGGGTAAGTGGGGTCGTTGAGGAAAACAGGCTTGCCGGAAATGTTGGCCAGCAAAACGCCAGCTGGAATGACCACAAAATCAGATTCGCAAAAAGCTAAATAGCCCGCATCGTTAAGAAGACTAAGCGTCAAGCAAGCTGATGTCTCGGCTATAGGCATGATGGTGCCCATACAGCCATTGATAGTTATGGCCCGGCAGTTAGCTTTTTTCATCAAGGCGATAAAAACTTCTTCCAGAAGAAAGGCATTGCGCACAAAATTAAAATCAGTTTCCAGCTTCGTTCCGGGAATTTGGAGATACTCACCGGCCCGCTGCTCGGCTCTTTTCATGGCGGCCGTATCTCTCCGGGCTTCATTAATTATCCGGCCAAGCTCGTCGTAGGACACAGTTTTGATGTCAAATTTCCATTTCTCCTCAACCAGCTTGGGCACCACTCCTGGCGACTGAGACCAGGCATCAGGCCCGCCAACAGCGATAATCTTTGTCCCCATGGTGTTTCGCCAGCCGCAAAGCGACCGCAGGCGCCAGAGCACTTCATCCTGGCTGTCTATGACGATATCGCTATCATCTACCCGTTCTTGGACCAAGTGATCGGTGTGTTGCCGCAGATAACGCGGGCTGATGATTTCATACCAGAGATAAACCGGTCCCGACCGATGTCGGCAGAAAAAGATTAATTCTTTGCCCGTCTCCTCCAGTTTTTTGAACCTGTCCAGCCAGCCGCCGGCGGCATAGACAATAACGACATCTGCTGCGGCCAGGTCGCCTGCCACCTGACTCAGCTCTCCAGCCCGGCGCACCCCTGACACAGGAAGCAATTCAATCGGAAAATCAGCTTTCTTGCCCAGAGCCGCCAGCTCCCTCTTGATTCGGGCCAACTCTTCTTCAGCCTCCCGCTGGGTCTGAATTCCGCCCCAAGCCCGCCAGCTGGTCTGATGAACCCTGTTTGGCGTGTCGTAAATAAGAATTGGTTTGACTTTAAGAGCCGCTCTGAAGTTAGCCAGAGTTTCTTCGGGGAAAGTAATAACGCCGGATGAAAGACTCTTCCAGGAAACATTTTTCAACCCCAGCGTCCCCAGTGTTGTGTATCCGACGCCTTTTAAGAAGCTCCGGCGTGACAGAGTAGTTTTAAACCCCAGCCCCTGTCCGGCCTGCGGACAACACCAGTCCTGTCCAGGCGCATACTCATGGTTGTGAGGTTTCCCCATCTTTATCCTCCCAATCACCCTTTTATAATAGAAGCAAGATAAATATCAATCTAATCATAATTTCAAAAGCCATAACTAAAACCAAGATGAAGGGATACACAAGTAATATCTTGCTATATGAAAAAATTAAGAACAAGTAATTGAGAATAAGGAATTAAGTTATCTTAAGATTTTTAAAATCTAGCCTGAATCATAAGATTAATGAGCTAAATTTTGCCCAACAAAAATAATTTAAAAAAATAAAAAAAGTAGTTGACAAATGGCAGAAAAGAACTTATATTGTAAACTGAAGGAAGGGAAAATGGCAGACACCAGCGAAAAACCCAGGTTAGACCCAACCTTCCCCATAAGGTTGCGAGCCGCCCGTTTAAAGGCCGGCCTTAGCCTCGAGGACCTGGCTCAGAAGCTCGGGGGTATAGTCACCAGACAGGCCATTGCCAAGTACGAAAAAGGCCTGATCAGCCCATCCCCTGAAGTTCTGTCACACCTCCTCCAGGTCCTCGAGTTCCCCCCTCCACCTGACATTCCAGAAGAAATTCCCGAGGAATTAGAAGAATTCAAGGAGCTGAGCAAGGCTTGCCGGCCTCAAAAATCAAGAACTTTCTTAATGGAAAAAGGCGAACCTGAGATGAAAGACCTTAGCCTTTTAGTTTTTTCCCGAGCCCCAAATGAATTGCTCCCGACACCAGCCGCCCGAGCCTTCCGGCTGAAACAGGCCTGGGCTGAATATTCGCCTGAAGAGGATGTGGAACTCCGTCCGGAACCACGCCTGCCGCGCAAACAGGTTCTGGCGCTGAAGGTTACTCTGTCAGAAAAAATGAAAAACTACCTCTGGCTGGAAAAGCTCCTGCGTCAGGAAAAATTATTCCAGAATCCAATCAAAATGGAGCTCCGTGATGAAAAGGACGCAGAAAAGGCTGCTGAAGAGCTTCGTCAGCACTGGGACCTGGGCACCGGCTCGGTAGTTAACCTGCTGACTTTCCTTGAGGAACGCGGTATCAAGACTTTCCAACTGGATGGTCCGGAAAAATTTGAGAGCCTCTCCGGTTGCTACCAGCGTCAGCCGTTTATCGCCGTGGAAAAAGGACTGCCGGTGGACAGGATGAGGTTCAAAACAGCGGCTGAGCTCGCTCAGGTTTTGTTTGAATTATCCAGCGACCCGAAAACACTCAGGCTATATAACCGGTTTGCCGCGGCTTTTCTGCTGCCGGCTAAGATAATGGAAGAGTACTTCCTGCCAGTGGGACGCAAAATTGCCTTTAGCGAGCTGGCTGAACTCAAACTAAGATACGGAATTTCCCTGCAGGCCATCATGCGTCGGGCTCTTGACCTGCAGCTGGTTACCGAAAGGCGCTTCCGCTCTTTCCGGGAAATGATGGACGAAAAAGGCTGGCTCTGGAAGGAGCCTGTGGAATATCCGGGTGAGGAAAACCCCACCAGGTTCAGACGCCTGCTTCATTATGCCGTCTCCTCGGAAATCCTGGACCTCAACCAGGCCGCGGCTCTGGCTGAAATCACACCTGAGAAATTGAAAAAGGAGATGGGAGAAATTTTTTAAGTAAAGGGTTGGGAAGGACGTAGTTAATAGGATTAATGGAATGGGAAGGAAATGTAGAAAGAAGCAAATAGAAAGAAAAGCAAGGAAAATAAACAGAGGATAAAAAATTAATAAAAAGCAGGATAAAGTTAACGCGAAATAAATAGGATAAAAAAAGAAGGTTAACAGAAAAAAGCTAGCATAACAAAAAGGTGAATAGGCAAAAGGTCAAAAAGGCGAAGGTAAGCAGTATTTAAAGGAGGGTTGATGATGGGAACTTTGATCCATCAGATAAGAATTCCGCCGTAGTTTAAAAGTCCTCGACTGCCTTGAATCTTTAAAACTTACTCATTTAAAGGAGAAACAACAATGGAAAGGACTGTCAATTTTTATCTTCGGGGGATGGAATTTGCCGAGCCTCAGGTTCATGAAAACATGGTTCTTTTCGCCGTCAGGTCAAAACTCAACCCTGGTCCGGACTATATCCCACTATTAGAAGCCCTGGAGCAGGGGTTGTTGGAAGTCAGCGAGGTGAGTGCCGGGGGTTCAGTACCTGAGCTTAAAGCTACCAACAAAGGGCAAAAGCCAACTCTGATGCTCGACGGTGAGGAATTGAAAGGAGCCAAGCAGAACCGAGTGCTCAACACGACAATCATGATTGCGCCGGGCACTACTATTGTCATCCCCGTAAGCTGTGTCGAAGCCGGCCGCTGGCATGGCCGCTCTCTACGCATGGAAAGCTCTGACCATGTGATGGCCCATGGAATTCGCCAGAAGAAAATGGAGCAAGTTAACCGCAACCTGGAAACAGGCCGCAGCTTTATAGCCAATCAGTCTGAAATCTGGGCTGATATAGACCGGATGGCTTTCAGCTTAAATGTTCAGTCTTCGACCGCCGCTATGAGCGACATTTATGAGGCCCGGGCTAAAGACCTTGAAGATTACCTCAAGGCATTCAGTCTGGTAGAGGGGCAGAAAGGCTTGCTGGTATTCATGGGTGGAAAGCCGGTTGGGCTGGAATTTATTTCCAGAGACACCGCTTTTAGGCGTCTTTACCAGAAACTACTCAAGAGCTACGTGCTTGAGGCGGTGAGCCTGAAATATGAAGAGCTGATGAAGCATGAATTGAAAAAAGGTAAGGGAAGAGAAAACAAGCAGAAGAGGAATGCAGACAAAGAGAAGGCTGAAGGCCTTCCTGGCCTGGTCCAGGCTCTGGCTTTTGTGGAGGAAGCAGTGAACACCCAGGAAAAAAGGTATCCGTCAATTGGAATGGGTTATTCCTGTCGATATCTCGGAAACAGGATGGTGGGCGCCGCTCTGGAGGTAGATGGTTCCATTCCCCATCTGGCCTTTTTTGCTATGGAAGATAGAACCGGGGGTAAGATGAAAAGCGATGATGAGAATTATCCCGGTCCCCGCATAAGGAGAGACTACATGTTTGATGATTAATAAGAGGGTTTGGGAATGAATTGGGTGCCGGGAGAAAAGTGAAGAACGGCCCGAATAGAAATATTTTATTGGACAAGGCCAAACTGGTGATTGAAGCAGGTATAAAGAGCGAGAGACATTTTTAAGGAGGTTCCGAGCATAAGGTAACAGCAAACCCCGCGAATAAAGATTGATAAAAGAGATTCTTGCCAATAATTTTATAACTATTCCTGGGAGAGAAAAAAGGGAGGATGAGGTGAGAAAAAGCTTTTAAAAACCTCCTGTTTTTTATTTAAAGGTAAGTGGAGAAGTCAAAAACTTGCTGAAAAATGAGCCAGGTGGAGGCCATATGGCAAATGGGGGATTGATGTTCCGAGGCCACGGAGCTTACAGACAAATCATACCAAAAACAGTTTTTTTCCTTAGCTCTTCCTCAGGGAAATATTCTGATTAGTACCACGCCGTGAGGAGCGACTTCGGCCTCAAAGTAATTGCTGAAGTTTCCCAGGTCTTTCTGCCGCCACAGGTCCCGCACTCGGTATGGACCGCTGCCAAGTCCCAGGGCTGAAAAATCAAACCTGATTCTTTTATGTTCATAAGCATCCAGGTTGAAGAGGCCGACGGCTTGGGAACCATCTTCCAGCTCCCTCGCCCAGACCTGGAAATCATCGTTCTCTACGATTCTTTCTGCTTGGCGGCCCAACGGGTCCTGGTCTATCTCCAGAACTTCCACGTTGGTCAAAAGGCCCAGGGTGAAATCATCAATTTGCTCAATGGGGCAACCAATAAGAAGAGGCGCGGCCAGCAAGCACCAGAGGCTGATGTGGGTGTACTGCTCGTCCGTCGTTAGATTGGTCGGATGAAGCTCGGGCCCCCAGCCCACCTTGCCCACTACCAGCATGTCTGGGTCATTCCAGTGTCCGGGTCCGGCGTATTTAGACAATCCGGCCTGTCTGAAGCCGATTCCAGCCATGCTGGACCAGGTGTCAGTAATATCGCCGGTGGTGCGCCACAGGTTGCCGCCAACACTTTCTCCCCATTCCCAAGGTTTTTCCAGACCCCAGTTACAGATGCTGAAAACGATATCGCGGGGCGCCCGTTTGATAGCGTCGCCGAATAATTTATAAGTGGCCCGCGGGTCTTTGCCCTCGCAGTAGCACCAGTCAATCTTGACGTAATCATATCCCCATTTGGCGTAGGTCATGATGTCCTGTTCTTCATGGCCTTCGCTGCCTTCATAACCGGCGCAGGTTTTCGGGCCGCAGTCTGTGTATAACCCAATTTTCAGACCAAGGCTGTGGACATAATCAGCCAGAGCTTTCATATCGGGGAACTTTTCATTGGGGCGAATTTCACCGCTCTTCGGGTCGCGCTGGCCGTGCCAGCAGTCATCAATGTTGATATAGGTCCAGCCATAGTTGATAAGGCCCTTTTCCACCATTGCCCAGGCGCTCTGCCGGACGTTTCCATCGGTCACTGAGCAGGCCCAGCAGTTCCAGCTATTCCAGCCCATCGGCGGCGTCAGGCAGATTTTATCGCCAACTTCTATTCTCAGCATTTTTTCAGCCGCTCCCAGCTTATTCCTGGCGATTAATTTCACCTGGTAAGTGCCACGTTTGTCTATAAAACCAGTTATTCGACCGGATGAGGCATCGAGTTTCAGGCCAGCGGGAAGTCCTTCGGCCGCAAAGGTCATCGGGCGTTCGCCGGTAGCAGCGATAGTAAAAAGGAATGGCGAGCCCGGCCGCACGCCAAAAACTTTCGGGTTGTTTATTCTCGGCCCGGGTGCTGACGGCGGAGTCAGAATGTAAGGCTCAGCCGCATAGGGTTTCACTGGCTCGGGCTGATTGCCCCTGTATTCGATGCGGGCTTCGCACCAGTCGGCGTGGTCGTAAGCAATGTCGTCGCCACCGTCGGTGACTATGAGGTCAAGCGAGCTGAATCCTTTTAGGCTGACCTTAGCTTCCCGGGCCGGGTCGCCGGCTTTCATGAGGCCACTTTTCCAGAGGACCTGAGGGTTGTTTTCTTTATCCCGGGCAGAAACGATGAATTCAACCGAGGCTCTCTCCGCGCCGCGCTGGGTCTTTTTGACTTCATCATCAACGCCAACCAGCGCTCGGTAGCTCACGGCCCGACCGTCGAGCTTTATACGGTACTGGCTTTGGGCGTGGGTACCCAGGCCGCGCTCAAAGACCTGGCCGGCAATGGTAAGCGGATGACCATCTATGGATTTATTGGCTTTGCTTTCACCCCAGCCGGCGATAACATACTGGGCTCCAAGCTCATCAAGATAGACGACGCTCGCGGGTTTCTTGCAGCTAAATGAAATGAGCGAAAAAGCGAGAATTAAAGATAGAAATAATACAATAAAAAACTGGTTTGATTTTTGACCTTCTTTAGCAGGCGGGTGTTGATCAGGCCGACGATATTTATTCATCTCCATCCTCCCTCAATTTATTTGAAATGATAGATATGAATCAATTTGTTCCCATTAATTTGTTCCCATTTTTCCTTATATCAAATCAGTCAGGCCAAGAAAAGAGAAAAAGGGGGAAGAAGAGTACAGGAGTCTGTCCCTATTTTATCCTCCTAATAAATCTGGACCTCTTCCATTTTTCCGAATTTCCGCAAAAAAATCGGGACTCCTTAGATTTTTCCGACTTTACTCCTTTATATAGGGTGGAAAGGATAAGTAGGGACACCCTAGATTATTTCTAATTTCTTGC
>CAYQZX010000014.1:0-35552 GCA_964422165.1 uncultured Eubacteriales bacterium
AAGATGTTGTCGCCGGGAGCGGTAAACAGGTTGCCTAGGTCCCGCCAGAGCGACAGCTGCCCGGGGTAGCTGAAATCAGACCGGTTCTGCGTCCATACCAGGTACAGCAACGAGCCCGGCCTGTACTCCCACCTCAGCACCACCGTCCCTCGCATCGACTTATAGTTGAAGTCAGGATTATTTATATAGAACGAAGCCGCCGGACCATCGCCATCCGGGTCTACCAGATAGCGCCCATCTTCCTCGCTAATAGTTGACTCACCCTCTCCAAACACCAGATAATCATAAGCCCGCGGCCGGTTAAGCTGCTTGAAGCGGTCATATTTCCCAACGGCAATAAAAGGCTGCAAGTAAGCCTGCAAACTCAGGGTTGGCGTGAAAATCCAGTTCACCCTGATTTCGCTGGCCACGATTTTCTGGTCAATACGACCGAAAATGTACCTGACCCCAAAGGTTTCGGTCATTAACGGGTCAGATACTCTCTTCACCCATTGAGTTTCATTCACTTCCCAGCCCAGAAGCGGTCCAACTGACAGGCTCAGGTTGGTTCGGGCCTTCCAGCGCAGGGAAAAATTTGCCATAAGGCTGGATGAATTGCCCTTTAACCATTCATAAGAAAAATTGCTCTGGAGCACCACTGGTTTTCTCGAATCGCTGGAGAGAGATAGCTGATTCATGAAGCCATAAGGCATTCTGGCCAGCGGACCACCGCGAGTCAACCTGTTATTTAAGCTTTCTGGCACAAAAAGAAATGTGTATTCAAAATTCCACCAGTTGGTCAACACCCCTTGAAAGCTTCCGCCGAGGCAATTAAAAATATTATTTCCGCCAAAATCGTACTGCCTCGAACCCCCTCCTATCAATAGCCACTGCCGGAATAATTTGCCTGGTCTGGTCTGCTGATAACCATAAAGCCCCATAAAATCCATCACATCCGAACTCGAGCTCTGAAAACCAGCGTCGTTGGGGTCAAATCCAGGGGAGATGGCTCCAGCCGATAAAAGAACTAAATGATTTCCCTGCTGTCTGGCCAGCTTGAACTGCCCGGCCCAGCCATTCAGACTGGTGGCTTCTGGGTTCAAGTTCACGTGCGTGGCGTCCGGCCGCTGAAAATAATGCATAGAATTGCGCTGAAGCCGGTAGATAGCTTCCTGGCTACCTTGAATAAAAGTTCCCCCCAGCCAGCCGCCAACCACCCAGGATCTTTTTTTATCTAAAAACGACCAGCCGTCCACCGCCAGGCTGAAAGCATTTTTGCTGAGAAGGGACGAGAGAACCTCATTATCAAGGTCTCGACTAACCCCCGTAGCCATAAACCCAATTCCCTGCTGGCCGTCGTTGATGTCTTTTTGCACTCTAAGCACTCCGTAGTAAGTCAGCGGTTCCACCTCGTCCTTGTAACGAGCACTAAGGTCATCAACAATAGCATATTCCCTGCCGGTCACCGCATTAATGAGGGCAATATTCCAGCCATCGCCAATCCGACCGGTCAGTTTAAAGGCTCCGATAATGGTGGTCCTGTCCGGAAAACGCACATAACCGTCATGAACCGGATAACCCTGAGGAGCCCGACCAATTCTCCGGCTGTAAAATAATCGCGGATTGGGCCAGTTGATGTTAGCACTAAGATAAACACCACCCCGGCCAAAATTATTAAAAATTGAAGCTCCTTCAATGAAAAAGGGCCTTTTTTCCTGGTAATAAGTTTCGTAAGCGCTCAGGTTAATGACTGCCGGATCTACTTCAACCTGGCCAAAATCAGGATTCATCGTCACATCAAGATTAAGATTACTTTTAAGCCCCACCTTTAAATCAACTCCGGCGTTGCCTAAATACCTTTGGCCAGTCTGAAAGGGATTGCCAGGTTCTTCCGGCTGAAACTGGGCCTGGCCAACACTGTAGGGATAAATTTCTATGCGGCGACCCGGGTTGATATTTTCAATGCCCTCCAGTCTGGCGAAGCGAGAGACAAAGGCATGATCCCCTTTAGGCACCCAGGCGTAAAATGCTTTCTCCTGCTTTCGCTTTATTATCCGCTGAAAATTCACTCCCCAGAGGTATCGGTTCTGGCGAGGAAATCGAAGCTGATTGAATGGAATTTTCATCTCCAGAGTCCAGCCGTCAGCGACCCTGGCAACTTTCGCTTCCCAGATTCCGTCCCAGCTGGAATCATCATTAACGTCATTGGATAAAACTTCATCCACAATAGAGCCGGCCGGATTCACTCCAAAGGAATAGCCACTACGCCGGTCAAAATAGGGATCAACCGAAAAATAAAACCAATCTGAATCAACATAGGCATCTCGGCGTCCAAGAAGACCGATAATTTTATCAGGTTCCGAGTCATGGCAGTAAGCAGCCACATAGAGTTTAGTGTCATCATAAGCCACCCAGACTTCGGTTAATTCGCTGGCTGGAGCACCATCAACCGGGTCCCGTTGCAAAAAGTCGGTAACCGGTGGGTTAGTCTTCCAGACTTCCTCTTCCAGCCGGCCGTCAATTCTCACCGGGCTGGTGAGGCGGATAGCCCGAACTACTTTCTGCTCCTGAGCTTTCTTGAGAGCTTCCTTGTCTATTTCCGCTTGATTCTTGACGGTATTGCTGGACAAAGCCAAAAGATTACCTGTTAAAAAGATAATAAGAGCTAAAAATATAAGTAAGACAAATAATAAATTAAACAGATTAACTGACAGCGGAAATGGTAAAGCCTGACTTTTTATTGCTTTCACCACCAAGAAATTCTTCATCTTCCACTTCTCCAGAATAATTTTTATTTTTCTCCCATATAAACGAAAGATTAACCTAAAAGGTTCACAAAAACGGGAAAAATGGGGACACAAACTATATATCCTGTTTTTTTCTTAGATGTTCAGGCAACAAAAACGGCGCACGACCAACACGCTTCCCAATTTCCAAAATAAAAATCGCTAATGTCTTGCCTTATACTGGAGCTCTATTGCTTTAAAGATGTTGCTTCCCGCGCCGGCGCACGATCAAAAAAAGCAAAGGCGTCGGGCAGGGCCTCACGCACAATCATCAGATGGTCACATCCGTCATATTTTTTGTATTCCAGAGTCTTCAGATTCAGCTCCTGCAGGCGTCGGTAGGCATTTTCGATACTGGTTTTCAGCCTGCTAAGTTCCTGCTCTCCGACAGCCATCATAATTGGCAAATCTGGGGGAACCTGGGTGGGTTGTCCCGCGCCGGCGAAGATGGCCACAGCCCGAAATTGTTCGGGAAACTGAGCAATAGCAGAGAAGCTGTGTGCTCCGCCCATAGAATGACCCATCAGGTAAATGCGCCCGGGGTCAATTGGGAGCAAGCGGCGAGCTGCTTCAAGTACACCTCCGATATGCACCAGCCCCATCTCGGCCCGCGGAGCAACCACCGCCCAGCCGCGTTTCTCCGCCTCTTTAAGCACTATGCCCAGACCATAGCCCTCAAAAAAGAGGTGCTCATTCCCGCCTGCACCATGCAGCGCCAGCACCAGCGGAATCTGCTGGTTCGGCTTGAACTGCTTCGGGATAAACAGCCGGAAAGTAACTTGGCGCTCGCGGTACAGAGTTGCCAGCCAGTAATCGCCCGGGGCAGCCTGCCAGCCAGATTTCCCCTTTTCCCAGCCAGCGGTAATCCTTTCCGCCAGTTGCAGCAGACGAAGCAACGGATAAGAGGTTTCAGGGCTCTGGCCTTTACTGACTTTGTCCAGTACTTCCCAGGCATTCAACACAGTCATCTTTTCGGTTGGCTCGGCCGTTTCATTTGACCTCAAAGCTCGCTCCAGAGCCTCGAGCCGCGCCTTGAGATTGGCTACTACACTGAAGGTCTGTCTCCACTGGCGCAGAGAATGCTTGTCCCGGCGAAGTTCAAATAGTACTTCGTAGTCGCCTTCAGGCACCCGAGTAGTCAGCAGAGTCGCTGCCGCTCCAGGCTCAGGCATCCTTAACGTTCCCCCGCCAGCAGGGCGCTTCCCACCGCGAAGCCTCACCTGCCAGTGCAGCTGCAGCTGTTGCGGTTGGTCTGGCTTCTCGGCTTCATAATACGAAAAAAGCTTGAAGCGAAGCGAGGTCTGGCCCTTTTCCAGCTCATCTTTGTCCACCACATGGGGTAGATGCACCCCCAGCCTCCCTGCATAGAGCATCTCGGGAGCCGGAGGCGCCTCGGAGCGCAGAGCAGCGCAGGTCAGTGTCAGGTTGCGCACAAGAGTTTCTAACTTTCCCGAAAAGAAGGCGTTTACTCCCTCCGAGAGTAGCTGCGCAGCACGAAGCCGAGCCTCAGTCGACTCGCGATGTGCCTCCCAGCAAGCCTCGGTCTCAACCAGCCGAACAGCCAGGTCAGCTCTTGAGATTTGCGCCTGGCTCCAGGCCATCCCCTGAATCAGCAGAACCAGAATTAACAATATTAACATTATAAGCATAAGGTGCGACTTATTGGCTGCAGAAGGCACTATGGGACGCAGTCTTGTCTCTTTTTGGATACAGGTTGAAGAGAATTTTCTTCTCAGTTCCTCTGGTGGAAAAATATTTATCAGCATCAATTAACCTCCCGGGTTTTACAGGATTTCGGCTGGAATGATAAATTGCTGGCTTAGTGCTTGTCAAATTGAGTTTTCTTTCAGGTTAAGACATGATATCCAGTTTAAGCGGAGTATCTGGAAGTGGCTGGGCTACAGTCCCGCGATTTGAGCCGGAGAAGGTTAGGCCCATCCAATAAACAGTGAAGACACCCGGGCAGCAACGGACCCCCCTGAATCATAATTTTAAGCTTCCAACTTTCTTACTTTTCAATTGCCTCGAATAGCTTGATGGATAAATCAATTTGAACCAGAAGAAGATTATCAGAAACTCAGCATATAATAGGCACTAAGACAGGAGTACACGTTTCATAAATCTTAACTTTTTCCGTAAAATAGGGCATAATAGTAAACCTAATTTTTTATATGATGAGGTTATAATGGACCGGAAAAGAGTGGTTCTAACTGGTTTGGTTTTCATCATCCTGATTACTTTAAGCCTGCCGCTTCCTGCTCTGGTTCAGGGCCAGCAACCCAACCCCTCCCCTTCTGAGCAAGCAGAAAGTGACCTCAGACAGCAGCACCTGGACCAGGAAAAAGAAGTTCAGGCCGGACGTAGTATGGACGCAGAGCAGGGTTATGGACAGGGTCTCAGGCGGAGACAAACACAAGGACAGAGGTGGGGACAAATACAAAATCAAAACCAGGACCAAAGACAGGATCAACTACAGGGACAGGGCCAAAGCCCCGGGCAAAGACAGGGTCAACCACGGGGGCAAGGTGAAGGGCTCGGGCAAAGACAGGGTCAAACTTCAGGACAAGCAACGTCTCCGGCCCCTACCCAGAATTTCTTCCAATTTCTCTTTTCTCCCAAACTTTTAACCATGCTCGTTATCGGTCTGGTAGCTCTGATGCTGCTTCTGACCGGCAAGATGGATAACCGAACCAGAATTCCCTTACTTATAATTGCTACATTCCTTTACGGGGTTTCAGCCAACCTCGGGCTAAAGGTTTTTTCGGGTTTTTCCATGCATCCTTCGCCCATCTGCGCTGTCACCAAACCAATCCTTTATGGGTTAAGAGCTCCAATGCTGGCTACAATGGCCGTCATCCTGATTCTGACCATAATCGGCCCCAAGCTTTTTTGCAGCTACGTCTGCCCGGTGGGAGCTATTCAGGAACTTATAGCCGTACTGGCCGACAGACTTAAAATCAGAAGACAGAAGCCATCATTCCGGCTCAGCCAGACGGTGCGATTACTGACTTTCCTGGCTTTTATTGCTCTTAGCTGGACAGTCATTGTTAAGACCACCGTTCAGGGACAGGTCAGAGCCAAGTCCATCTACGATTACATCAACGCCTTTGAGGGCTTTAAATGGAACCTGCAGCCGACCCTGGTGGATAATCTTTTTCATTTCCTACCGCTTCTTCTGACTCTGGCTTTTGCTTTTCTAACCTATCGCCCGTATTGTTATTTCATCTGCCCGGTTGGTCTTTTCACCAATATCCTTGAGCAGATAGCTGTTTTCCGCGTGGTTAAGAAGAAAGACAGCTGCAATGATTGTCAGGCCTGCGCTGCCAAAGCTCCCTGCCCGGCCGTGCCAGAGATACTTAAGGATGCGGTTATGGTGCCAGACTGCTTTGCCTGCACCGTCTGCACCAAGGGCTGCCACCGCGGCCTGTTGCGATTCGGTATTAAAAATTAGGGACACAATCTATATTTCCTGTTTTTCCCTGAGGAGTTCTGGAAATTTTAATACGAGAATTTTCCAGCAGATACTGCTCTCCAGAATTTGAATTTCAGGAAATCTGATGACAGAAGCAAAATTTTCTCTGTCTTGCCTCTCTTGCTTGTCTATTTTTCAGCTCCTTCCCTAAAAATAGACCGACAAAAAAGGTAATGGGTATTGCCTCTAAAATTTTTACTCTATTTTTCATAAAAATTAGGAAATATAGATTGTGTCCCTATTTTTTGATTGTGTCCCTATTTTTTATAGGGCCAGCCCAAGTTCTTCCTGAAGTCTGGCTGCCAGCTTATTCTGTTTTCTGTGGTATATGGCAGCCGGTAGCCCGGTTCGGGAGATTAACCGGGCCACGATTTTCAGGATTAAATTCCAGAGCCTCAGCCATCCAGTCTGACTGCCAGCCAGATTCTCAATCACTCCATCCACCAGCGAATTACCCGTCTCCAGAACAAGTCCTTCTTTTGGCATAATCCATTTGCTTCGGTCCAGTAGCATTTCCAGCCGCTCGAATATTTCGCTATGGATTCGACTATAGCTGAGGTCTTCTGTTAGCAGAAAGGAATGACCATTTTTAACGGATTCAAAAAACTCGGTAAAATTCTCTCCTCTGGCTAAAGTAAAAATCCGGCCTATATCCCCGGTGTGGGAGTCAGTCCCGGCCACCACTCCTTTATTCTTTTCCATAGCCAGCACCAGCATCAATTGATTTAACTTCCTTATCCGGCCGAGATTATATTCTAAAACAGGAAAAAGCTCGGCCAGCTCAACGACAGCCCGGGCATTTAGTTTCTCGCCCGGTTCATGCCAGAAAGGATGATTGAAGGTGAAGGGCAAATTTTCAGCCCTTAAATACTCAACCAGCAGTTCAATATCCTGCGCTTTACTGGCAATTTTTTCAACTTCCTCAAACTGGCTCTTATTCAACGTGTAGACATTGACATGGACTGTGTGACCTACCCTAACCGGGTCCAGAATTTTCACCTCTACCCCTGGAACCAGGCCTTCCCTGCTCCAGCCTATTTGGTCATAGGCTTCCATCGTGTCGTGGTCAGTAAACGAAATAAAATTCATTCCCCGAGCTCTGGCCTTTTGATACAGAACCAGAGGGTCGACCTGTCTGGTAGGTACCACGTCATAAGAAAAATAGGTATGAACGTGAAGGTCAGCAGCCTTAAACCCCTGGTTGTAAAGGGCTCGTGCTTCCTCCGGGGTGATTAGCGATGGTTTTTTCGTAGCCGGCGCAATATTAAGGCTGTCCACCCCTTCCACCAGATCAGTGCTAACTATTTCCCGATTTTTACCTTCGGAACATAATTCAACCCAGTTACTTAAAACACCCAGATTGACCTGCTCCCTGGATGATCTGTCCCCGGGTTCACTTATGACCTCAATATCTCTGGGCCAGTGGCTTTCTTTTGTTTGCATCGTCATCATGTCTATCTCTTCTTTCATTCTTTTCATTTTTCAACCTGAGGATATCAAAGCCAGATTAATAAAACAGGTAAGATCAGTTAAAATTACGTTAAAACTGAAAACTGGGAATGAAAACTGGGGACACAATCTATATTTCCTATTTTTATAAATTGATTACGTCCTGCTCGTTTCCAGATTTTCGCCAAGAGAAACTCAAAATTAGTGGACACCTTAACTCATCGATCTTTCTTAATCTTGTGAAATCCTGCACATTTACTGATTTTCGGAAAGGGGATCAATAAAAAAACGGGGACACAATCTATATTTCCGATTATTCTGAAGAGAAGCTAAAAATTAGTTGAAGGTCATTAAAATTTGTTATTCAACACTTTTTGCGTCGCCGCAAAATCAGGACCGGATTCACAGCCTCCCGATTTTTCATTCTCAGCCGGGAAAACAAGGAAATGCGGATGACGTTACCTTTTTTATTCAATTACCCTGGTTTTATTTTTTCTTTTTTTCATAAAAATTAGGAAATATAGATTGTGTCCCCATTTTTTAGTGGCGGACGGCTCTGGCCATGGCCAGAGCCAGCTGCCTCAACTTCTCGTAATCCGCGGCCTTGGCTGAAAACTGAACCTCAACCGGTTCGTCAATCAGGGTCCATTTATTTTTTTGAATGTAATCAACAATGCCTTTCACTCCCCCACCGCTCCAGCCGTAACTGCCGAAAACACCAAACACCCTATTGGGCAATCCTTTATGCGCCAGGTTGATGATCAGGTTTTCCATCGGTGGATAAATGCCATTGTTATAGGTGCAGGTGCCGAGCATTACCCCCTTAAACCGCCAGATTTCATTTATTATAAATGATTCGTGCACGGTTGAAGTGTTCATTACCCTGATATTCTTGAGTCCCTCCTCAGACAGTACCCTGGCCACAAAATCAGCCATTTTTTCGGTATTTCCATACATAGTGCCGTAAGCAATGACCACGCCCTCATCATATTCGTAACGGCTCCAGCGGTCATAAGCCGAGATTATCCGGCCGGGATTGGTGCGCCAGACCGGACCGTGGGTGGAACAGACTATCCTTATTTCAAGCGAAGAAAGCTTCTGCAGAGCTTTTTGCACCATTGGTCCGAACTTCCCAACAATATTCGAGTAATACCGCCTGATTTCATGTTCATAGTAATTAACATCAACCTCATCATCAAAGATTCCACCATCCAGAGAACCAAAACCGCCAAAAGCATCGCCAGAGAAAAGCACTTTTTCTGTGGTTTCGTAGGTCATCATCGTTTCGGGCCAGTGAACCATCGGAGTCAGGAAAAACTTCAACCGGTAATGCCCCAGGTTCAGCTCGTCGCCGTCTTTTACTTCAAGAAACTCAGCACTTAGCTCATACATTGATTTGATGAATTCTGTGGTTTTGTGATTGCCTACAATTTTCAACCCCGGGAAAGCCTGGAAAATCTGGCTCAAAGCACCGGAATGGTCTGGCTCCATGTGGTTGACAATCAGGTAATTAAGCGGCCGGCCGTTAAGCGCGGTGTTGATTTTTTCCAGGTAATCCTTGGTTTTGGCGGCCTTGACCGTATCCACCAGCGCTGTTTTTTCATCCACGATGAGATAAGAGTTATAGGAAACACCTTTCGGCAGAGGCCAGATGTTTTCAAAAAGATGGGTGTCGCGGTCATTTACTCCCACGTAAAATATTCCGTCGGCAATTCTGACTATTTTTTCCATCACTCGTCCTCCAAATTACCCAAAATTCCTTATAGCAAATAATACAAAAAAATTGGGACACAATCTATATTTTCTATATTATTAAACGGGGGACACTATACTCATTCACCAATTTTATCCAGCAATGGAAAAAATGGGAATAAAAAAATAAGAACACAAACTATATTTCCATTTTTTCTCCCCCTAACCAGCACCTAAAAAATAGGGACACCTTCTATATTTCCATTTTTTAAAGTTTTTTAGGCAGTAAAATATGCGGGACCACCCCAATTTAAAAAAGCTTCGATTATTCAAAACGAAGCTAAAATGTGGGATGTCAAAAGCTTTCTCCGTTTTTCTCGGGGCACACCAGTAAAATCAAGGGACACCTTGGACACCTTGAAAAACACGAGACCGCAACGTGTACTAATTTTCTGTTTCCCTCACTCTTCCCAGCTGTCACCTGCCCCCTTATCTATCATTCCGCCTCCAGAACAAGCCAAATTTTAGAAACCGCAATTTGTAAAAACGCAAGTTCTGGCATATCATTTAGCCAGGAAGGTGTCAAAATGACTTTTATGGTATTAGCTTTTGATTATCCGCCGCCAGCCGGTCCCGAGCGTCGCCAGACCTGCCGTCCCGACCACCTGATGCTCGGGGAAAAACTCTACAAAGACGGTAAATGGCTTTACGCCGCAGCCATCCTGTCGGTCCAGGGCGAGGCTATCGGTTCAGTTATCATCTGCGATTTCCCGGACGAAGAAACCCTTCGGCGCGAGTGGCTGGACCACGAGCCCTACCTTCTCAACCAGGTATGGGAAAAAGTGGAAATCCGTCCCATCCGGCCTGCACCTTTTCTTTGAGGGGCATCTTTTGGGAACTGGTACTCCTGTCCCTCTCTGAAGGAAACAGGCAACCGGGTCTTACTCAATTAATTTTAATAATATCAGTATTTTAAACTTGTAAACAAGAAAGCAAAACTCCCTCTCACTTTTTACGGCAACCTTTTCCTCAATTTTCCCGTCTATATTGATGGATTTAGTGGATTTAGATGTTTAGCTGCCTGACTGCACTTTTCAGGCGCAAGTTCTGAGCCGGTTTTAGCCAGGCTCCGGCCCGGCTGAAAAAAACTGTTCGGAAAATTAAGTAAGGAGTTTTTATAAATGAAAAAACTTTCGAAAAAGGCAATCAACCCCAAAAAATCTCCTACCGAATTCTTCAAACCAAACCAGCCAGGTAGTACCATCCATTCATTCCGAACTACTATGAATCAGCCATCTTTTTCAGCCCAAACTTCGACTCTAGCCTTCAAAAAAATTCACCCTTCACCGGATTTCCAGCCGAGGGCCAACTTTCCCGACTCGCCATCAAGCCTTTCTCTAAACTATCCTTTCATAAAAACTTTCATCAAACCTTTAACTGCCTTCATCACCCTTTTTTTTATTCTTGCCACCCTAATTGCTATTACCTCTCCCAAAGCCTTTGCCAGTCAGTGTCAAACTCAGCCCCTATTCCCCAAAACTACCCAGGCCTCGCCACCTCCCTCACCCTCACCCCAGAAAAAAGTGGCCCTGGCCCTGCGCGCCAACCCCCACCCTCCTATCATCAATGGCCGTCTTAACGACCCGGCCTGGGAGCACGGAGATTGGTACACCGATTTCGTTCAGTTCCATCCCTACGAAGGCCAGACTCCCACCGAACAAACCGCCTTTAAAATCCTTTACGATGAAAACAACCTCTACATCGCCGTCCGCTGTTACGACTCCAAACCCGAAACCATAGAACGCCGCCTCAGCCGCCGCGATAATCTTTCCGGCGATTACGTCATGATTTTTATAGACAGCCTTCACGACCTCAGAACAAGTTTTTGCTTCGGCATTAATGCGGCCGGGGTTAAAGCCGACCAACTTCTCTCCAACGACAGCTTCGACTACAACAAGGCCGACTTTTCCTGGGACCCAATCTGGGAAGCTAAAGCCGCAGTTGACGAAAAAGGCTGGACCGCTGAAATAAAAATTCCCTTTTCCCAGCTTCGCTTCACTACCAAAGGAGAACAGATCTGGGGACTGCAAATCTGGAGGGAGCTTTTCCGTAAGGGCGAAACTTCCCTCTGGCAACCCATTCCCAGGAAGGCCCCGGGCTGGACCAGTCAGTTCGGCGAACTGAGGGGGATGACCGGCCTCAAACCACCCCGCCAGATAGAACTTATGCCTTATGTTGTGGGCAAGCTGCGTTCATACCCTTCTGAACCCGGCAATCCCTTCCTTACTGGCAGCCAGAAAAGCCTTTTCGGCGGGCTTGATGGAAAAATTGGCCTGACCCATGACCTTACCCTCAATTTCACTCTAAACCCGGACTTTGGCCAAGTGGAGGCTGACCCCTCAGAAATCAACCTCACTGCCTATGAAACTTACTTTGAGGAAAAAAGGCCATTTTTCGTGGAAAACCAGAACATTACTAATTTTCAGATAACTGGAGGCGATGGTGATTTTTCTTACGACAATCTGTTTTACAGTCGCAGAATTGGTCGAGCACCCCAGATTTATCCCGCAACCAGCGGTTATTACAGTATTCCAACCTCAACCAATATTCTCGGAGCTTTCAAGCTTTCAGGGAAAACCAGGAATGGCTGGTCAATAGGAGCAATGGAAGCCATTACTTCCCGAGAAATGGCTTCCACTTTTGACCCTGGAACGGGAATATATGGCCGGGAGATAGTAGAACCACTTACCAATTACTTCGCTTTCAGGCTTTCTAAGGATTATCGTCAGGGAGCTACAGTAGTGGGGACTATGTTTACAGCTGTAAACCGCGACCTTGAGGGGAGGGCTGAAGAAGTGCTACACCGTTCAGCCTACAGTTCCGGTTTTGACCTTTACCACAGCTGGAAAAATCGCCAGTATTATTTTTCTCTAAAGCTTGTCGGCAGTGGAGTTTTTGGAAGCGAAGAAGCCATCAAGAGGACCCAGCTCTCTTCTGCCCACTACTTCAACCGGCCTGACGCCCGGCATCTGACCTTCGACCCTACCAGACGTTCCCTGTACGGACATGGAGGGTCCATTAATTTCGGGCGCCTCGGCGGCTCCAGATTAATGTTCTCAACTGGCGCTACCTGGCGATCGCCCGGATTAGAGCTTAATGATATGGGTTTCCTGCGCTATGCCGATGTAGTTATGCAGCATTTCTGGATTGGTTATCGTTTCTTCAAACCTTTTAGTCTCTTCCGCAGCTTAAACCTGAATTTTACTCAGTGGTCAGGCTGGAACTTCGGCGGCGAAAGAATTTTTGCCGGGGGCAACGTCAACTCCTGGGCTCAATTTAAGAACTACTGGAGCCTGAGCTTTGGGATTAACAGGCAGTTTACAGCATTATCACAGAGCTTCCTGCGGGGTGGACCACTGCTGAGAGTCGCGCCGGCCACAAACTACTGGAGTTTCCTGCAAACTGATGGCAGAAAGAAATTGCGGCTGGCGCTGCAAGGCCAGTGGCGAAAGGCTGACAACAACGACAGCTTCAACCTGAGCCTCGGTCCGCAGATTACCTATGTCCCTGCACCCTCCTTCAATCTGTCTCTTCGGCCCTCTTATTCTATATTCAGAAGTGAACTGCAATATGTGGGAAAGGTTAATTATGGTGCGGAGCAAAGGTATTTAGTAGGCAAAATCAACCAGAAAACAGCCTCTATGGTAGTCCGTCTTAACCTCAGCCTGACTCCCGACTTGACAGTACAGTTTTACGGCATGCCATTCATCTCGGCCGGAAAATACAGTCGTTTTAAGATGATAACCCAGCCAAGAGCTAAAGAATGGACAGAACGTTATCACCTGTTTGGAGACGACCAGATAAATTATAACGAGTGGGCGGGTATATATCAGGTGGATGAAAACCGCGATGGTCAGATTGATTACTATTTCCGCAATCCTGATTTTAATTTTTTACAGTTCAGGTCAAATCTGGTGTTAAGGTGGGAATACAAGCCGGGGTGCACGCTATTCCTGGTATGGTCGCAGGCGCGAACCGATTTCGGCTACAGTGGCCTGCTGGATTTTGGAAGCGATATAACCTCTCTTTTCAAAACCAAACCCGACAACGTCTTCCTACTCAAGTTCTCTTACAATTTTGATTTATAAAAATGGGGACACAATCTATATTTCCTATTTTCCCCATATTTAGATGAAAAATCAGAAAGCAAAAATCTGATGATTTCCTGCGCATTCGCCATTTTTCTCAAGGCAGGCCAACAATATCCAGTGACGCCCTGAAAATCAAATCAGGAACAGCCTGAAGATTGAGTTTATCCTTTTATTGTTACCTTCTGGTTAGAATTAACATCTTACTGTTATCACCACATTGAGATTTTTATAATTATTGATATTGCTACAATTAAAAAGCCAGGAGCTCCCTTTTCGTGCCGGCTTCAGATAGAGCTATAAAGAACTTTTTTAATATTTCTATGGCTTCCAGCATTACCAATAAATCGATAGAAAAAACGCTGACGAGACTATTAGCTTTTATCCCTATTTTACGCCGTTCAGGCTAACCCACCTGGTGAAAACTAATCACTGTCTTAACTTAATCTTCTGGCGATAAGGCAACAATCATGACCTGATTTTACACATAAAGATTTTCACCTTTACTGCCCAATCTTTTCTACCAAAAACCCCCGGCCTAGAGGGTCGCGGGGATCAATCACAAACTCGCATCGTCCGGTAATAAAAGCACTACCGCTTACCTCTGGTATGACAGCCGGGAAAGATCCGACCCTGGTTTCCGCCACCACCCTGCCGCTGAAAGTGCTGTGCCGGCCAAGAATACTTTCAATCACAATGGACTCACCCGTCCTAATTTCGCCCTTGGCATGATGGATAGCCAGTCGGGCAGAGACTCCAGTCCCAGTCGGTGAGCGATCAACCTCGCCATTAGCAAAAATGCAGATATTCCGACTGTGATGATTTGCCTCTTCTGGTTCATCTGTCAGTATAGTGCCATACAAAAAACTTAGGTCTTCTTCAAAAGGATGTTTAACGGGCAAAACCTCATTCACTGCCTTCTTTATAGCTTCACCAGCTGCTACCAGGGCTGTCGTTTGCTCCGGTACAACTCGCAATCCGACCCGGGCTGCAGGAAGCACAGCATAAAATGCTCCACCCCAGGCCACGTCGCAAACCACCCGACCATATCCCGGCACCTCAATCTCCAGATCCCGAGCGAATAAAAATGATGGCACGTTGAGGAAGGATACCTTTACGATATGCCCATCTTCCAGGTGGGCTATGGCCCTCACCAATCCAGCCGGCGTGTCAAGATTTACCTTAGCCTGTTCTCCCTCTACCTTCACTGCACCACTTTCTACCAATACGGTAACCAGCGCAATTACCCCATGCCCGCACATTGTGCTATAGCCCTCGTTGTGCATAAACAACACCCCAAAATCAGCTTCTGGGCTTATAGGTGGTGTGACCACACAGCCGTACATATTGTAATGCCCGCGTGGCTCCCACATTAAAGCCTGCCGCACATAATCCAGGTTATCGCGCATAAAGCGGCGTCGCTCGAGAATCGTGGTGCCGGGAATTTCGGGCAACCCATCTGTTACAATGCGCAGAGGCTCACCAGCCGCATGCGCTTCGATGGTAGTCAACCTTACAGTCCCTGGCGGAAATATTAGGTTTTCCCACTTAATTTTCATCGTCACACACCTCCCCAGGAAAAATTATTTTTAGCTTCGCTAAACCCAACCGAGAAAGAACCCTTGAACTCATCCTCGTTTCAATAATTTATTATAAAAATTAAAACAAAATATCAAGCCTTCTGAAAAGAATGCTAAAGAACGCATGTTCCTGTCCTCCTGCATAAGGGAATTGACACAGGCTGCTTCTCTATTCTTTACCTCCCCCTCCAGCATTAGGTTGGGCCCATTCTTAAAAAATGGGGACACAATCTATATTTCCTATTTTTTCAACTTGTGAATATTCAGGACGTCCACAATTTATCATGCCGCTAATATTTTTTGGGGTTTGAGTATTGTGGCACTCTTTTTGGCAGCACTTTTTTGGGGGTTGATTATTATGGCACTTATTTTCGCAGTACACATTTTATTAAAAAATTGGGGTTTGAGTATTGTGTCCCCCGTTTTAAATGTTGACAAACCACAACAAATCTGCTATTAAATCCGCATTATGAGAATAGCTACGAAATACTATCTCAAGTACTGCCTCACCAAAACCTGCCTGCATTGACCCTAACCTCCTTAAATCATCCCTTCTGAGAAGTTGAGGGATTCTTCCGTTTTTTTGTTTTCTGCCATTTTCTACTCACTTTCTCAGAACCTCAGGGATGACAACTAAACTGTTTTCCGTTTCTTTCTTCTTCCGCTTTATTAAACACCACAAAGGAGGTTAGAGATGGCCAATGAAAATTCCAGAGAAAATAAAAAAGAAAACAAATTAAAAATCCTCATCCCCAAAGGCAGAATTTTTTCCTCTGTTTCAAAACTTCTCCAGGAAACCAATCTTGTTCAGGAAATAAACGAACGCTCTTACTTCCCCGTCTGCTCTGACCCGCAAATTGAAGCCAAATTAATGAAGCCTCAGAACATTCCCAAATTGCTGGAAATCGGAGCCCACGACCTCGGCTTCACCGGTTATGACTGGGTGATAGAAACAGAAGCTAAAGTGGAAGAACTGTTAGACCTCGGCTTTGACTGCGTCAAAATAGTCTCCGCCGCTCCCGCCTCCCTAACCAAAGAAAAGTTAAAATCCCGAAAAATCATTGTCGCTTCTGAGTACGAAAACATTTCCCGAAGATACCTGGAAAAAGAAGGCTTTCAGTATCTTTTCCTCCGCACCTACGGTGCCACCGAAGCCTTCCCCCCTGAAGATGCCGACCTCATCATTGATAACACGGCCACCGGTCAAACCCTAAAAGAAAACGGCCTGAAAATAATTGATGAGATTTTCCCCTCCTCCACCAGACTGATTGCCAACCCTGATTCCCTGACCAACCCCTGGAAAAAAGAAAAAATAGAAGAAATTTTAATGCTCATCACCTCAGTCCTCAACGCTCGCCAGAGAGTTATGCTGGAGATGAATGTGCCGGCCGATAAACTTGAAGAAATAGTTCAGATACTACCCTGTATGAGAGCTCCTACTGTCTCTCCGCTCTTCAAGGACCTGGGCTACGCGGTGAAAGTGGCCGTCTTAAAAGAAGAAACTTCCCGGCTTATCCCGCTACTTAAAAAACTCGGAGCCACCGACATCCTGGAATATGAATTCAGAAAGGTGGTTATCTAATGAGCATTAAGGCCAAACTTAAAACCCTTCAAAATAATACCGATTATATATTCCCCGACTCGAACAATAAATTAATCCGCCTGAATCTAAACGAATCCGCTCACCCCGTCCCCAACTGGCTAAAAGTAAAAATCCTCAATCGCCTTAAAAACACCAGCTGGCATTTTTACCCCCCAGACCAAAACTTTTCCCTTCTCTCCAAACTTGCCAGCTATACCGGGCATAAACCCGAGGGAATTCTCCTCGGCAATGGTTCCAACGAACTTATTCAGACCGTAGCCTACGCCTGCTGCAACAGCGGCGAGACTCTGGCCACCCTCAGACCCGGCTTTTCCGTTTACAAAAAAGTCGCCGACCTTATGGACATCAAAGTTATAGAAATCCCGCTAACCCCGGACCTCAGCTTCAACCTTGAAAACATCGTGGCGGCTGGCCAGGAAGCCAGAGTCATTTTTCTTGGCTCACCCCACAACCCCACCGGTCAGACTCTAAGCCGACAGCAGGTTGAGGAAATTCTTACTCAGGTCAGCTCCTTAGTGGTTCTCGACGAAGCCTACGCCGAATTCTCCAAAGAAACCACCGTTCCCTTATTATCCAGCTATGACAACTTACTCATTCTCCGCACTTTTTCCAAAGCTTTCAGACTGGCCGGCGGCCGCTTTGGTTACGCCCTCGGCCAACCCGACACCATCCAGGCGCTTCAAGCTGCCCGCCTGCCTTTTTCCGTCGGCCTATTCCAGCAAATAGCGGCCGAAGTTCTTTTAGAAGAAAAAGATTATCTACAAAACGAAATCCAGCAAACCATCAAGGAAAGAGAAAGGCTCTTTAACCTCCTTCAAGTTTTCAAAACCCTTCGGCCCCTTCCTTCCAAAGCCAACTTCCTGCTGGTGGAATCAACTTTTCTTACTGCCGAGGAAATATTTCACCGCCTTCTGGACAGAGGAATTCTCGTGCGAATTTTTAATTCTCCAGAACTTAAAAACAGATTCCGGGTAACCATCGGCCAGCCCCGGGATAATGACCGGCTGCTGGCTGCGCTCGAGGAAATTGAAAAGGAGGTGCTTTATGACCAGAAAAGCTGAATTCTTCCGAAAAACCAACGAAACGACCATCAGCGCTTCACTACTTGTTGAAGGCACAGGTCAGCACCAGATCAGTACACCTATAGGCTTTTTCACCCATCTTCTCCAATCATTTGCCTTCCACGGAAAATTCGACCTGACCCTCTCAGCCACCGGAGACCTTCAGGTTGACCAGCACCATTTGGTTGAAGATTGCGGCCTGGTCCTGGGCAAAGCCTTCCAGCTGGCTTTAGGTGAAGCCCGGGGGATAAACCGGGCTGGATTTTTTATCATGCCCATGGATGAGGCTTTAGCCATCGTCGCTGTGGACCTCAGCGGACGCCCTGTTCTTCAATACCAGGCCCGTTTCAGGAGAAGGTTCTGCGGAGACCTGGATACTGATGTTTTACCGGACTTTTTCCAGGCTCTGGCCACCGGTCTTATGGCCAACTTCGTAGTCCGCATCCCGCAGGGACGAAGCGACCATCATAAAGCAGAGGCCACTTTTAAGGCTCTCGGCCGGGCTCTGCGACTGGCTTGCTCTCTTGACCCACGCGAAACTGAAGCCATATCGAAAATGCTACCCAGCCTGAAAGGAGTGCTTGACCGATGATTGGAGTAATTGATTATGGAGCCGGAAATTTAAACTCTGTCTTAAAAGCTCTGACCTATTTGAAGCTTCCTGCCCGCCTGATCACTTCACCGGAAGAAGTCAGCACCGTGGAGAAATTAATCATCCCGGGCGTTGGTTCTTTTGGCGCTGCCCTCAGTGAATTGAGAAAAAGAAATCTCTACCAGACAATTAACGGCTGGACAAAGGCTAACCGGCCACTTCTCGGCATCTGCCTTGGTTTTCAACTGCTCTTTCAAAAAAGTGAAGAAACACCGGCGGAACTCGGGTTTTCGCTCTTTCAGGGCGTCTGCCAGAAAATTAGAGCAAACAAAGTGCCTCACATGGGCTGGAATCAGGTTAAAGTCCTTCAGCCAGACCCGCTTTTTTCTGACCTGCCTTCAGCAGAATATTTTTATTTTGTCCACAGCTATGCGGTTTATAAAACCGACGGTTCAGTGCTCGGCCTTACGGATTATGGCAGCCAGTTTGTTTCGGTAATTAAATCCGGCCGAATCTACGGCGTCCAGTTTCATCCGGAAAAAAGCGGTTTGGCCGGCCTGAAACTTCTGCAAAACTGGGGGACAAAATGTTAACCGTAAGAATCATTCCTTGTTTAGACGTAGATGAAGGCTACGTGGTCAAGGGTGTTAAATTTAAAAACTTGACCGTAGCCGGCGACCCGGTAGAACTGGCCTGGAAATATTTTCAGGACGGAGCTGATGAGCTTACTTTTCTCGACGTTGGAGCTTCAGTAAAAAGCCGCAAGACAATGGTTGAAGTGGTGAGGAAAATTTCAGAGAAAATTTTTATTCCCCTCACGGCTGGCGGCGGACTCAGGAGCCTTGAGGATATCCGGGAACTTCTTCTGGCCGGCGCCGATAAAGTTTCGCTTTGCACTGCGGCCGTAGAAAACCCGCATCTGATTCAAGAAGCCTCCCGGGTATTTGGCTCTCAGTGTATAGTTCTTTCCATAGATGCTGCCCGAACCGATTCCGGCTGGCACGCCTTCATAAAAGGGGGAACTCAGGATTCGGGCCTTGAGGCCGTGGAATGGGCAGTGCAGGCTGAAGCCCTCGGGGCCGGCGAAATCCTGCTCAATTCCATTGACCGCGATGGAACCCAACAGGGTTATGACCTTGAGCTTCTTAAAGCTGTAAGCGAGCGGGTCAAAATTCCGGTCATCGCTTCTGGCGGGGCCGGAAATCCAGAGCAAATTTATCAGGCCATCGTCACCGGCCGTGCCGATGCAGTACTTCTGGCTTCAACTCTTCATTATGGCCAGATGACCATTCCTGAAATTAAACGATATCTTAAAAGCAAAGGAGTTCCGGTGAGATGATTATTCCCTCAATTGACCTCAGTAAGGGTAAATCTGTCCAGCTCAGGCAGGGCAGGGAAAAAATGCTGGAAGTTGACCGGCCGCTGGAGCTGGCCCAAAAATTCAGCCAGTTTGGTCCTTTAGCCGTGATTGACCTGGATGAAGCTTTAGAAACCGGTTCAAATGAAGAGCTAATTGGAAAAATCTGTAAGTTGGCCGAATGCCGGGTTGGTGGCGGAATCAGAAACATTGAAAAGGCGCGAAGAATTTTAGAATTGGGCGCTGAGAAAATAATTGTCGGCTCGGCGGCCTGGAAGGGAAACCGGCTTAATCAAGATTTTCTGCTTCAACTGAGTCAGAATTTCGGCCGGCACAGAATCATCCTGGCTCTGGATTGCTACCAAGAAAAAGTGGTGATTAAAGGCTGGCGCGAAAAAACAGATGTGAGCATTTTTAGTGTTCTGAATGAAGCCAGCGAGTACGCCTCGGAGTTACTGGTGACCTGTGTGGAAAAAGAAGGCCGGCTTCAGGGCACAGACCTGAGATTTTTTGAAAAATTAAGAGCAGCCACTAGGCTACCCATAACAGCAGCGGGCGGCATTTCTTCGCTGGACGAAATTTCGGCATTAAGCCAGATGAACATTGATGTCCAGTTAGGCATGGCCATCTACACTGGAAAGCTGAGCCTGGAAGAGGCCTTCGCGGCCTCTCTTAACTGGGAAAAGGGCGCCGCCGGGCTGCTACCGGCTGTAGTGGTTGATGAGCTGGGTCGGGTCTTAATGCTGGCCTGGGTTTCGCCTGAATCTCTGCAAAAAAGTTTTCAGACTGGAAAAACCTGCTTTTTTTCGCGGTCCAGGAAAACTCTCTGGAGCAAAGGCGAAACCTCGGGAAACGAACAGGAAATCTTGCGCCTCAGGACTGATTGCGATGGCGATACGGTGCTTTTCGTTGTCAGGCAGAAGGGAAGCGGCGCCTGCCATAAAGGAAATTACTCCTGCTTTGGTGGGGAAGAATTCAGGCTGGAAGACCTTTATCAGGTGGTCAGCGAAAGAATCAAAAACCCGCGCCCTGAATCTTACACTGCCCGTCTTACCGACAGGAAAGTCCGGGAAAAACTTCAGGAAGAGGCCGCAGAACTGATTGAAGCTAAGAGCAGAGAAGAAATAATCTGGGAAGCGGCTGATTTACTTTATTTCACCACCGTGCTTCTGGCCAGAGAAGGGGTTAACTTCCGGGATGTATTAAGAGAGCTTCAGAGAAGACGGAGAAAAAAAGAGCCTGGAAGGTGAGCTATGAAGATGAAGTTTCGGTTTCGAGCATGCCATAAAGGCGCAACAGGCAGACAGATAAAGACCGGCTGGATTTCAGTCCACTGGCCCGGGTCAGTAATCTCAGCAGCGGTTTTCAGCTTGACCTGGGATAAAAGAACATCTCAGGCCTGAAATCCATTAATGAATTAAAAGAAAAAGAAAAGGAGAAGTGAACATGATAAGGATAGTTAAAGCCAGAGACTTCGATATAGGTCCGGGCTGGACAATTAGTTCAGCCGTAGTAAAAAAGGTCCGCCGGATAATTTCTGAGGTAAGGTGGAGAGGCGATGAAGCGGTAATAGAGTACACGAAGCTTTTTGACCGGGTGGAATTAACCAGTTTGAGGGCCGATAAAAATGACCTCAAGCAGGCGGCCAGGCAGATAAACCCAGAGCTAAAAAAAGCTATCCGGACAGTAGTAGATAATCTTTATCGTTTTTCAGAAAAACAGCTGGCGGTGTTGAATAAACTAAACGGTTTGAGAGTAGAAATTAAGCCCGGAGTTATCGCCAGCCAAAAATTAGTTCCCATAAGCAGAATCGGCATCTACATTCCAGGCGGCCGCTATCCTCTCATTTCCTCGCTGATTATGGCCGCGGTGCCGGCGCGGGTAGCCGGGGTAAAAGAAATAGCAGTCTGCTCACCCCCAGGGAAAGATGGGCGTTTGCCTCCGGCCATTCTTTATGTGGCAGAGAGGTTAAAAATTGAAGAAGTTTACTCTATGGGTGGAGCTCAGGCTGTGGCGGCCTTAGCCTGCGGAACGCAATCCATAAAACAGGTGGATAAAATTGTAGGGCCCGGTAATGTTTATGTTACGGCCGCGAAAAAGGAGCTTTATGGTGTGGTCGGGGTTGATTTTATCGCCGGACCGACCGAACTTCTGATTATTGCTGACGCCGAAGCTAAAGCGGAACTTGTGGCCGCAGACTTAATCGCTCAGGCTGAACATGACCCTCTGGCTTGTCCCTGGCTTATTACCGAAAGCTTCAAGCTGGCAGAAGCTGTCAGAGCAGAGCTGGCTAAACAATTAAGGGAATTACCAACGGCAACTATTGCGGCCCACTCGCTTGCAGAACAGGGCTTGATTATCATCGTTGATGAGCTGGAAGAGGCGGTTGAGCTGGCGAATGAAATAGCGCCGGAACACCTTATTTTAATGGTTAAAAGGCCAGCGCGGCTTATTGGCCGGCTGAGAAATTTTGGCTCACTTTTTGTGGGCGAGCTGAGCCCGGAGGCTCTGGGCGATTACTCTTCCGGGCTAAACCATATTCTTCCGACAGGCAGAGCAGCGCGCTACACAGGCGGATTGAGTGTCAAAGATTTTCTGAAGCTTCAGACGGTGCTGGAAGTTTCAAAGAGAGGGCTTGAGGAGATAGGGCCAGCGGCCGTATGTCTTGCCGAAGCCGAAGGCCTTTTCGGCCACGCCGCCTCCATCCGCCGCCGCCTCTAAAACGGGGGACACAATACTCATTCACCTATTTTTAAAAAGGGACACATTCTATATTTCCTTTTTTTACCAGAAAATATTTAGGGCGTATCCAGCTTAATTTTTCGCCAATATTTTCTGGTTTTGAGTATGGTGGCACAAATTTTTTTGAACGCCTTTTTTGTGAAGGCATTTCTTTGAAACTTATTTTTGCTCCTATTTGTTTCGGGTTGATTATTACGCCGCCAATTTTATCTTTTTGTGTTTGAGTGTTATCGTATCAAATTATTATGTAAGGCAAATCTTATTGCCAACAATATTTTTTGGTGTTTGAGTATTGTGGCACCCTTTTTGATGGCACCCTTTTTGATGAGACTTATTTTCGCAGGACACATTTTATTAAAAAATTGGGGTTTGAGTATTGTGTCCCCCGTTTTTTAGGAGATGAAGCCGGCGCCGAGCACTACCTCCCCATCATAAAAAACCGCCACCTGGCCCGGCGTAATGGCTTTATAGGGCGAAAGGAGCACCACCTCAACCTCACTCACCCCCTCAGCTAAAGCCACAGCCTTAACCGGCGCGGATTCAGCTCCTTCAGTATTTTTTTTTGCCTCAACAAAGCTACCTACCGCATTAGCCCTGCCGGCCCGCTTGCCCTTATTGGCTGAACCAGCTCTATTAACGCCACCGGCAGCATCAACTTCTGCCTCCCCTACACCCGCCTTCATCACTGCACCAGTTACAATTCGACAATTCAGCTCCGGTGATTTGTAGCGCACCTTGACCGTCGACTCAATCTCTTCGCCCGCGACTGGCACTCGGGCAATCCAGTTCACTCCCTCCACCCTGAACCGCTTCGTCAGCAAATCCTTTTCCTCGCCCACATACACAGTGCCAGTTTCCGGCTCAATCTTCACCACATAAAGCCGCCCTGTGCTGCTGACTCCTAACCCCCGGCGCTGCCCGATGGTAAAATTCTCAATGCCCTCGTGCTCCCCCAGCACCCGACCGCTCAAGTCCTTGATGTACCCGGGTTTGCCCGGTCGGAGCAGCTCGCGGTAATTTCCAGCATAAAAATCCTGGCTTTCTTCCTTGTCGCTTACCGGAAGTCCTGCCTCCCGCGCTATTTCGCGCACCTCGTCCTTCAGCAACTCCCCGAGCGGGAAAAGTGCCCGACTGAGCTGCTCCTGACTCAGCAGCGACAGAAAATACGACTGGTCTTTACTCAAATCTCGGCCCTTGAGCAGCCACCAGCGACCAGCAGCCTCCTCATATCTCGCCCGGGCGTAATGGCCCGTGGCAAAATAATCATAATCAACACCCAGCTTCCGGCAGGCCTCAAGCAGCAAACCGAACTTAATTTCAGCGTTGCATTTGACACAAGGATTGGGCGTGCGGCCGCGGGCATATTCATTTTTAAAATAACTCAGGATGCGCTCCTCATATTCCCGGCTGAGGTCCACCACGTAAAAAGGAATCCCGATGTGCCTGGCCACGGCCTCTGCCTCTCTTATCTCTTCCTCTTCATCATCGCCAAAGCAGGCCAGCCTCCGTCCTTCGTGGGAAATCTGCCGATAGCCTGCCCCTGCTGAGGGAAAAGATGGTGAGGTGGAAGTTTTAGAATTGCCGTCTGCCTGGCCAAGGCCAGAGCTTGAGGCTCCAGAAGAGGTTAGGACCCCAGAAGTTAGAAGTGTTTGCTCGGCCTTAGTCCCAGCCTTAGCCCCGGTCTTCTCATCAGCCCTGTTCTCAGCTTTAACTTTTTTATCCGAAATTTTTTCCCCCGCCAGAGGCTCTTTTTGACTTTGAGCGGTTAGCAAATTTTTACCTTCGTTTGCTTGTTTTTCCGTTTTTCCTGAAAGTTCAGTCCGTATCGAATTAGAATTATCGTAAACCGGCGCCACTTTGCCCGCCGGCGTCACCCTCATGGTCACGCCAATTACCTCATAGCCGGCCCTCTTCAGCAAAAGCGCCGCCACCGAGGAGTCCACCCCGCCGCTCATTCCGACCAGCACTCTCTTTTTTAAAGCCATAGCGTTTAAATTATAACATTTTTATGTTAACTGCCCCTCAGAGACTTATTGAGAGAACTGTAGTCAACCTTCTACCGGTCGCTATATCTTTTTCTGATATATAATCCACATAGCCGTCTGACCAAAACTATTCGGCAGATAGAGGAATCAGCAAATTCAGACTGCATTTTCTTTTTGCTGTTGACAACAGTAACGACTATCTGCTAATTTAAAAGTGTTACGAATATAAAAAATATAACACCAATTTTGTTCCGGCCAGTTTCATATCAATACCGGCCCGGGCCTTTGGAGGAAATTATTGAGGCGATAGATTAGGCCGAGCCAGTGTCAGAGACAGAGGCAGGTGAAAAAAATCCCCTTTTTTGAAACTTACTTAGAAAAGGAGGCCACCGCCAAGATGAAGCCAGAAAAGAAAAAAAACTCTACCCGGCCCATCCAATCGGGAAATAAAGGGAAAGTAATAATGAATTCTCCTCAAAACAAAAAATCTGCTCCGGGTCATTCATATCACCCAATTCTCCGCTCCCGCTCAGAAAACCACTCCAGCTTCTTGATAATTTCAACTGTGGTATCAATCCTGTTCTTTTCATTTAGCCTGGCAGTAGCTTCTACCCCGGAACTTACCTCCCAGAATGCCAGCTCGGAGAATACAGCCTGCGGTTCTCCGCTCGTTTGCTCCTCAACAAAAACCGAAGTCGAATCCTTCGAACAGCTCAGCCAGTCTGCCCCTCAAGACCGGGCCCGGGTTTCTGACAACCAGCAGAAAGAAAAATCGGGCGAAAAACAGACCGACCAGGACCAGGGTCAGGAAAAAGAAAAGAAAACTCAGAAGCTTTTCCAGCTTGAGCCAGTTTACGTAGAAGTGGTGGACCGGGTCCGGGAAAACCAGCAGCCTAATATGACCGTCGTTCAAACTGACCTTTTCCCACTAACCATCTCTAACACCCTTGACACAGCCCTGGAGCGCCAGCCAGGGGTGGACGTCCAGCGCATCCAGGCCATTGGAACAGCCCTGGATGACGATTCGGTCAGGATTCGGGGTTTTGGAGCTCGCCGCCTGCTTCTGCTGCGGGATGGCCGGCTGCTGAACAGTTCCGGGGTGGCCGGTGGCTACTTTATCGACTGGACTACCGTCCCCCTCAGTTCCATCGCCCGGATTGAAGTTCTTAAGGGCATCGCCGATGCCCGCTACGGCAACGCCCTTGGTGGCATCATCAATCTTATTCCGAAAAGGCCAGGCTCAGACCCTTCGTTTGACCTGAAGTCCGGGGTGGCAAGCTTTGGCACTACCTCATTCAATGCCTTCCATTCCTGGAAGCCAGGAGCTGCGGATTACTCGCTATCCACCTCTTTTCAGGACAGCAATGGCTACCTCCGCAATGGAAGTTTCAACCTGAAAAACTTAGAGTTCCGGTTCGGCTATGATTTACCCTGGGAGGGCCGTCTGAGCACTGACCTTTCTTACTCCCGGGTAAAAAAAGGCTTTGTGGTCTTCAACCGGCTGAGCCGCAACCCTCAATCGCCCGACTATGAGGTGGCTGCTGACAATAAATATCCGGCCTCTGATGGCGAATATATGTACGGCGGAATGGGGGCTTATCCAGAACCAGGGGCCTGGTGGTCTAAGGAGCGTCTTTTACTGGGATTCAATTACGACCAGCAACTGGGGCCGGGTGGCTCGCTCGGACTGGTGCGCCTGAACGTCTGGAAAAACTACGGCAACCGCGAAGCTTACAACACCCGAACCGCCCTTAACCGGGTCTTTCACAAAAAGTTTTACGATGATCGCTCCTGGGGTGGTGGCCTTGAGTACCGGCTGCCGGTTTTCAGCTCTGGAAAGACATCTGCCGAAACCTCTCAGTTCCAGCCTGTCCTTCTCTTCGGTCTGGATTACGCTCATCTTAAAGACGACGGCGACACTAACTATCCTGATGATTTCCGGGCTCCTTTCAGAAACGGCTATTATGTGGCCTCAAAATTAGCAAATGCCTATGTTCAGGTTGATGTGCCAGTTTTCCGGCCGGAGCTGGTCCTTACTCCCGGGGTGCGTTTTATGAGCTACCGGGGGGTTTCGGGCCCATCGGGAATTGCAGAAGGCATACCCAACATCTCCCTGAGTGGGCTGTCGCCTTCCCTGAAGCTCACCTTTCACACTTATGAAAATGTAGCCAGAACCCAGACCAGCCTCGTCTATCTGAGCCTGGCCAGAGCCCTTCGCTTCCCGACCCCGCCTGAATTCTACTGGCATTATGATGCTGACGATGCCGGAGTGGATACCAGTTTTCTACCTTTCAGGGCTGAAGACGGTCTGATGTTACAGGCCGGCTGGAAGTATGAAATTGAGGCCCGGACCAGAGTAGAAATTGCTGCTTATCATTACAGCATAAAAAATTACATCCAGTTTGACCTGATTAATTTCATTTCCTATAACATCGGCAAGGCCAGAGTGACTGGAGCTGAAGTGGAGGTGGCACGGCAGCTAAGCCGGAGCCATTCGCTTTTTGCCAACCTGACAGTCATCAACTCCCGGACTGAAGACGACCCCTTGCTCGAGCTTTTTGTCCGGCCCGAAGACCGGGATTTCAATCGAATTCCTGGCCTGCCAGCGGTAAAGGGAAATCTGGGATGGCGATGGAGAACGCCCGGCGGCTTGAGGCTCGGAGGCTTTTTGCAGGCGGTCGGTCCGCAGAAGGTACTCTATAATCGAAACCTTCTCTGGAATGACCAGCTGGAAGTGGTGGAGCAAAAAGGCTACCTGCGCTTTGATATAGAAGCCACTTATCCGCTAACAAAGTTCAGGGCAGAAATATCAGGCTTTGTCCATAATCTTTTTAATGCCCGATACCAGGAAAGGTTCGGCTTTCCAGCTGCCGGGAGAAGCGCAGGCCTATCCCTCCGCTTTAATCTTTAAAAGGACGTGCACTCCTGTCTTTTCAGGATCAGGCCTCTAAAATTATGATCATCAATAACTTGAAAAAGCAAGAAGATATTCCAGAGCCAAAAGGAACAGGATTACATATCCCAAAACATCAGCTATGGGAAGAACAGATGCGGGCCTGGAAAGAATGTCAGGCCCGGGTGCGGCGAAAGGTCATTTCCCCCTGGGAGTCTGAACAGGCTGCCTGGCGCTATTTCGAAGACACCAGACGTTTTCAAAAAGAGCGAATTGACTTCCTTCTTGCCAGAATCAAGCCGGCCGCCGAAAAAAAGATACTGGACATAGGGGCCGGTCCAGGGGTATTAGCCATTCCTCTCTCTGAAGCTGGCTGCGAAGTCACGGCGGTCGAACCATCAGCGGCCATGGTCAAAGTATTAAGAAAAATGGCTGAAGCCAGAACCTGCCCGCCTGTCCGCTACTTGACTAAATTCTGGGAAGAGGTGGACCCGGCCTCCGAACTCAGCCCTCCCTATGATGCAGTCATAGCCTCATTATCTTTGCTGATGTCTGATATCAGGCACTGTCTGCTTAAAATGAGGCAGGTTTGCTGTGGCCCAATATACCTGCTCTGGCCCCGAAGCCGAACCCCCTGGACAGAGCAGCTAACCGGTCTTTATCCAGAACTTTACGGCTTTGATTATGTACCAAAACCCGGAGCCGAACTTCTTTTGGAAGTGGTTCAGGAACTTTCCCGGGAAATGCAGCAATATTCCATAAAGGCTAAAACCACTGAAACTCCGGCTCACGAAAAGACAAGGACTCAAGAGTCCGCCATCCAGGCGGAGGAAGTAGAACTTCTCTTCCGGGAATCATTTTCTTCGCCGGATGAAGCCCTGGCTCATTTCAGGGATTACTTCGGCATTTATGAGGCAGATAAGACTGCACTTCTGACGGATTTTCTAAGGCACAATTTAAAACCACACAACGGCCGGTACCTACTGGAGCATCCCTTTTCAGCTCTTCTGATTACCTGGGAAGGCAATCCGCTCCCCCATGAAAGAGGATTTCCCGTCCCGTTTTAAAAATAGAAATTCAGCCCCAGGCTGAAGTAATTTCCCTTAAAAATGTAAAAGGCGGTTTCGCCGTAGCGAAAATAGTAGGCAGTAATGGCCAGCCACCAGTTCGGGCTGTAAATTACACCCATTGAGAAAGCCGAACCCTCCACCTCTTCAGAATTCTTTATCAGATACAAATTGGGATTGAAAGCCAGCCCTCTGACCAGCCAGAACTTCAGTCCGAATCTCATCGAATAAGTATTAATCCATCTTACATCCTCGCCCGGATGCCAGAGTACCGACTTCTCTCTGATGGTATAAACCGACCAGATGCCGGCAATCTGGGGATGAAATTTCCACTCCAGCCCGCTGTCCACAATTAATCCCCGGTAACGGTCCGACCCCACTAATCCTGAAAAATTCACATAACCAGATAGCTTCTCTCCGCTAAAATAGGTGGTCCCGGAAAACCTGGCCACGTGGGCTTTCATCCGCTGCGGCTGCCCACCACCCTGGTAGTAATCATACTGGAAATTATGGTAGTGGTACCGAAAAATCAGGGAAGCCTGACTGCTCAACCCGAACCTGACCCCCACCCAGGGGCTCATAATCAGAAGCTTGTTGGAACCACCGTAAAATTCCAGCCCGAATTGCGGAGCCACCTGGGCCCCGGCCTGCCCCACCCCTAAGGTCAGCAACCAGACCACTGACAGCCCTGCCGCCAGACTAATTCTTGAAATAATTCTCTTGGCCATCGCCTTTCTCCTGCCTGCTCAAAATTTCTGCCGCCTCAAATCTTTGGTCTTTTTTCCTCTATTTTTCTGCTGTCTTCTCTTCATTCATCTTTCTTTTCGCTTCTATTCTATACTTTTCTATTCTCGCCTCTACTCTTTCTTTCGCTTATCTTTCTCTCTAAATTCTCCTCAAACATTTACTTTACTTTTGCTTTTGCTATTCTTCTGTTTTACTCCCTTAAATCCTCGGGCTCCCCTCTTTTCCTATAACCCCTCTGTTCTCCCTTTTTATCCGCACCTTTTAACGATTTGCCAGACCGGTTGAGCCACCTAATTTTCTCTTCCTTTTTCTATCCGTTTAACCTTTTTTTACCATCTATTATGACGGTTATTCCCATTATTTAAGTGATTTCCTATCTGACTATTCTGACCGCCTTTTCCATTTTCCCTGTGACCACTGTTTTGCTCTTTTCTGCTATCCTGATTCCACGACTCTTCCTCTTCTTTCCGCTGGCGGTCCAGATAACGAGCGATTATTACCTCATCCACCCACCCTTCAGCCACCAAAATCTGCCCGAGGTTTTCTCCAGTTCGCTTCTGGCGTCTGAGAGCAGCTTTCAACTTTTCCTCAGTTATAACTCCATCCTTCACCAGCAATTCGCCAAGCCTTTTGCCCCGCACCACCCTTACATACTCTTCCGAGTAGGCTTTGGAGATGGCATAATCAATGTCGTAACTGGTGGTCAGACTGAACCTGACTTCCACCTTCATAAGTTCCGAAAGACTCGACTTCAGAAGACCCAGGTCAATCCGGTCAATGGCCAGATGCAACACCCCATTTTCATATTTAAGCGGGAAAATCCGGTATCGTTCAGCCAGCCACTTCGGGATTATTCTCAGCAACGCCGGGTCCACCTCAAACGGGTCGACTTCCACATAACGCCACTGCCGTTGATAGGCCAGGGCACTGGCCAGCTCTTCTTCAGTTATGTAGCCCAGTTCCAGCAGAATCTGGCCGAGGCGCTTGCGGGTCTTTTTCTGAATCCGGACGGCCTCCTCCAGCTGTTTGGCCGTAATCTGATGCCGGCACAGCAGCAGGTCGCCGAGTTTGCGGCGGAAAATTTCCAGCTTTTCCTCCGGAAACTCATGTTCGGTCTTAATCCAGGTTTGCTCTCTTCTGGTTGAAACCGCCCTGATAAGCCAGAGAAGAGCCAGCATGGAGGAAGCAAAATTCAGCACGTTGCCGACCACTATCCTTATCGGGGTCAAAGCCGCTTGAGCCAAACCATAAACCTTACTAACAAAAACAAAGCGCATCAAAATGCGCCAGACCAGAAAGAAAAGCACTACGAGAGCCAGCTTCCACCAGACCTCCTCGGATCGGACCAGCGGCGGCACCACAAAATCCGGTCGAAATATTCGGACCGCAAACACCGTCAAAAGGTAAAATAAAAGCAGATAGCCAAACATGTAGAGAAAGTTGGTGAAAAAGGCCAGTCGATCGCGCAGCAGGGTGTAGCTTATTTTCAGGTTGCGGTCCCAGCCAATATTTTTAAGCCCCTGCCAGGCGATGCCGTACACCCAGCGCGCTCGCTGACGCATGGCTTTGCGAAACTCGGTCAGGAAAAAGGCGCGGGTGGCTACCAGTTCCTTAACTTTTTTCGGCCGGGCTTTGCCTTTTGTGGTTATCACCCTTTCCACCCACTGAATCAACATTATCTGAGGCAAACCCAGTTTACCCAGGCGGATTCCGATTTCGTAATCTTCAGTCAGAGTGGCCGGGTTAAAAACCTGACCGTTACCGGCTACCTCCAACCGGCGGAGAGAATCTCTCCAGAAAGCGGTACTGGTACCGGCCGAAGGCAAGATGCGAGCTATTTTCTCCCGGACTATTAATTCCTTAAGATGCATTTCGGCGAATTCATCCATATACACTCCGCCGACAAAGCTGTGCCAGGGCATTTCCAGGGGAATGATGGGAATCTGAATCATTTCAAATCGGGGCATTAAATAATTAAAAAGCTTGAAGGAAAGAGGATGATGAATGTCCTCGGCATCACTTAAAACTACCAGCTCAAACTTCAATCCGGTCTGTTCTTCAAAATGACACAGGCCCCGGTAGATCTCGTTGAGGTTGTCGGCCTTGGTAGTGGGACCGGGCTTAGAATTGACAATCTTGATAACCTGGGGATAAGCCTCACTTACCTGGTCCACCTCGGCCTGAGTGTCCGGGTCGTTGGGGTAAACACCGACAAAAATGAAGTAGTTGCGGTAATCAATGGTGTTCAGGGTATTGAGAAGCATCTTTTTAATAACCCCGGCTTCCTGCCAGGCCGGGATGAGCATGGCCAGGGGTTTTTCCTCTACCTTTAGAAGCTGGTCCAGAGTCAGCGGTTTAATCAGATTTCTCTTAAAAATTCGGCGGTAGAGCTGGCGGCCCCAGTAGTAGAGGTCGATAAAAAAGTCGTTTAAGCCCCCTATGGTAAAGGCTACCACCAGGACTATAAAAACTTACCTGAAAAAAATCCAGGCTTTATAAATGAAATTTAAAACCACACCATAATCAGGACTGACCATGCTAATTTTGCTTCCTTTCCCTCATATAATTAATACCAGACCTTCAGGATGAAAACCGTCGTCCTCCCGGTATTTTGCCCTCATGTCTGCCAATTAACCACGGGGTAAACTGCATAAACCTAACTGCGCCTTTTATCACGAAACGCCCTGGAGTTGGAATCATTTTAACAAAATTAGGGAAGGCGGTCAAAAATAAAGGCGGTCGCAGCCAGGAAGTAGTGCTAGCCAGAATGGAGCTGAGCGATTGAGGTGGGAAGGACAGGAGCGAGAACGGGAGCCGGCTTGGAATAGAGAAACTTTCAGAAGGTAAATGGCCTGGGTAAAGGCTGCGGGTAAATTTGCTGAGGAAATGGTTTAAAGTTTTCAAACTGCGACAAACGCATCCGTGGATGTCTATCTGGAGAGAAAAAAAGAATTTCTGCACCACAAGTTTTCATTGAATTTACGAAATCGAGCGGAACTTACAGAATTTCTGGAGAATTTACAGAATTCTGGGAATTTTTGTAGTGTAAACCAAAAGCATTTTTAGTAAAATTAATCAAGATGTGGCATGAATATTTTTTTCTTATTTAATCTTTTCCGTCAAAATTTATCCCTAAAAACAGTCAGGAAATATTGCCGGCTGAGAAAATAAAAAACCAGAAAATTGTCAGGACAAAATTTAAAAGGTTTTAAGTTTTAATTAAGGCAAGAATTAGCGAGAATATAGAGGCAGACCGAAAATGAAGGCAGCTAAAAGCAAAAAAATTAAAGTCCTGGTGGTTATGGGCACCAGACCAGAAGTTATCAAGCTGGCGCCGGTCATCCATGCTCTGAGAACCTACAGCGAGAAAGAAAAAGCGCAAAAGAGAAAAAATAAAAAGTTAAAAACGGGCCGGACCTTTGAAACTCTGGTCTGCCTAACGGGCCAGCACCGGGAAATGGTGGAACCTTTTCTTAAAGTGTTTGGCCTGAAGCCAGATTATGACCTGCAGGTGATGGAGCCCAACCAGCACCTGGCTGAAGTTGCCAGCAAAGTGTTGCTGGGAATGAAAAAGATTTTAAGTGTGGAGAAACCGGACTGGGTTCTGGTTCAGGGCGATACCACCTCAGCGCTGGCAGCAGCCCTGGCTGCTTTTTACTCCCGGGTTAAGGTCGGACACGTGGAAGCTGGTCTCAGGACAGAAGATAGGTTCAACCCCTTTCCTGAAGAGATAAACAGGCGATTGATAACCCATCTTGCTGACCTGCATTTTGCCCCTACCAGGCAGGCCAGAGAAAATTTGCTCCGCGAAGGTATCTGCGGGGAACGAATTCTGGTTACCGGAAATACGGTGGTGGATGCTTTGAAGATGATTTTGAGAAAAGCAAAGGGAAAAGGGTGGTTAAAAAATTTAAGACTGATTAAAGAGGACATAGACGGCCAGAATTTTCATAAAGATAAAATAAAGTCCGCTCTGAAAACAGGAAGAAGGAAAGACGGAAAGATTGAAGTTGAAGATGGCAGCCGCACAGAAAAAACTTCTGGTTCAGGTGATTCAGGCAAAAGAAATGACCATCAAGAACAGGAAGGTGAAAAAATAAAAAAGCTAAAAGAAGCTTTATTTAGTGAAGGAAGCAGAAGTCAGGGAAGGAAAAAACTCATTCTGGTGACCGCCCACCGGAGAGAGAGTTTTGGAAAAGGAATGGAAGAAATCTGTCGGGCAATTCTGCGGATAGTGGATAAAGTGAAAGAGGTGGAAGTGGTTTTTCCGGTGCATCTTAATCCCAACGTCAGAAGAGTGGTGTTAAGATATCTGGCCGGAAGAGAGAGGATTTATTTAGTGGAGCCGGTGAATTATTTTACTTTTGTGCAGCTGATGCGTAGAGCCAGTTTAATCCTGACCGATTCGGGAGGAATACAGGAAGAGGCTCCATCGCTGGGGGTTCCGGTGGTGGTGATGAGAGAGAAGACCGAAAGGCCTGAAGCAGTGGAAGCTGGTGTGGCCTGGATAGGTGGAACCAGAGCCGATAAGATTGAAGCGCTGGCTGTGCGGTTGTTAAAAAAAGTGGAAAGCAGTGAATTCCGGCGCAGGCTGCGAGGGCGAAATCCTTTTGGGGATGGCCGAGCCTCAAGGCGCATCCTCCGCGCCCTTGGGTAACCTGCAGGCCGGGCAGCATTGATCAGAATTTCCTTAGTTTTGTCCGAGAAAATTGGAAAAGGTGCAGTACATCTCCCGCTTTAGAAGAAAAGAAAGCGGGCGGCTACAAAAACCAGGAAGATTCCGTAAAGCAGTTTAACCTGTGACGCTGGCATGTTGATGTTAATTTTGGCTCCAAAAACTGTACCTGCCAGAAGCCCGACTGCCAGCAAGGCAGCCAGCCTCAGGTCAAGCGTTCCAGCCTTGTAATAATAAATTACACCCGGAAGTCCGACCGGAGCCAGCAGGGCACCCAGCGAAGTAGCAATAGCCCTCTTCGGAGGATACTTAAAAAAAAGCACCAGAACTGGAACAATAATATTTCCGCCACCAATTCCGAACATTCCAGCCATCACCCCAGCTACCAGGCCTGTAGCAATGAGGGCCAGAAAATGAGGATGTGGGTGGTTGTTTGATTCCGGCTCGGTTTCTGGCAAATAGCTTTCTCCCCGGAATCTTTTTAGTTTTTCAATTGGTTTGATAAACGTCCAGCTTACATAAAGGCAGAAAATCGCATAAAGTTTTCGCATGACCCCGGCCGGAAGGGTGTGTGCCAGCCAGGCCCCAACCACCACCGAAGCCACCAATCCGCAAGCAATGAGAATTGAGCCGCGAACATCAATCAACCGGGCCCGATAATAAGCTATTACTCCAAGTATCCCAACCGGCAATAGAATAGCTGCCAGCGAGGTCCCGGTGGCGTTTATCAGCGGGAACTTAGCCAGAAGCACCAGAGCTGGAACGATGACTATTCCGCCGCCTATCCCGAAAAGCCCGGCGAAAATTCCAGCCAGGAATCCGATGGCTATTATCAACGCAGCACTCATGCTGGCAATTATACAAAAAACCCAGTCATTAAAACAGATGAGCCAGAAAGCGATCCAAAAAGCTTAGCTAGGCTAAAAGAGACATCGGGCTAGTCGAAAAAAATTATTTCATTATGTGAGGATTAAAGCTTCGGAGAGGTCAGCGTATAAGAAGGTAAACGTCCTGGGGAGACATCTTGTTCTGTCGGGCCAGCTTCTCCAGGGTGATGTCCAGGCTGAGGCCCTTAAGTCCGCCTCCTTCGAGCTCTTCAACCACACTTTCCGGAGATTTGCCGAGCTCCTCGGCTACCTGCCGCAGCGTGCGCTTTTCAAAATCAGGTGCCGGCATTTCCACTTTAAGCGCCCGGGGGTTGTTCTTAAAGGCAGCCCGTCCTTTCATCAACCAGGAAGAAGGCGGCTGTTTCCATACTGCTGTAAGCAGCAGGGCCAAAACCAGCACTGCAGCCAGCGCCATCTCGGGTAAATTCCGGCGCGAATTATCAATCCCGCTGGTCAGATAGAGCATAATGGCTTTAAAATTAAGCACCAGATGCGTCAGGCCAGCCAGCACAAAAAGAGCGCAGAAAATAATGTGCACTGACTCCCAGCCGCTTTTATCCAGGCCAATCGCCCGCCAGCCCACCCAGCGAGCCAGACTGCCCTCAGGGCGGATGTAGAGGATAAATCCGGAAAAAGCCAGCAGCAGAAAGCTGAAGACCGTCAGAAAAGATACAAATGGTTTCAACTTGAAAATGGGGGAAGTGGGTTTTCCTGTTTTCATTTTATTCTCCGAAGCCATTTTTTCCATTACCAATTTTTATCAGCCTCCGTTTCCTCTTTCATGCCCCACCACTTTTCCCCCTTTATTAGCTTCTCCAGAAACTCATTTGGTTTTGG
>CAYQZX010000015.1:0-3097 GCA_964422165.1 uncultured Eubacteriales bacterium
ATTCCCCGCGTTCTCTACGCTTATCACCCCAAAACAGGTCAAATATTCCTAGGTCCAATATTTATGTCGCGCTAAGTAATCCAGAAGCCAGAGAGCAAAAAATGGAAATATAGATGGTGTCCCCATTTTTCATATTTTAGGCACTTAAGACAATCCGGTTGCGTCCCGATTCTTTGGCCCTGTAGAGGCCGGCATCAGCCTGCTGGATAAGGCTGTTAACGTCAGCAACTTTTTCCGAGGGAAAACTGGCTATTCCGCAACTGAAGGTGATTTTCAGTTCGAAAGCACCGTACTGTAGCTTCATGGTCTCCGCCATAGCCCTCAATTTTTCCATTATCTGGTAGGCGTCCACCGCTGAAGCTCCATTAAAAGCCAGCAGAAATTCTTCGCCGCCATATCTCATGACCAGATCCGAAACTCTGATGTTTTGAGTAAAAAGATTGGCCAGAGTTTTTAAAACAAAATCCCCGGCTTGATGCCCGTAGGTGTCATTTATTTTTTTAAAATGGTCAATATCCACCATGGCTACCGAAATAGGCAAGCGGTAACGTTTAGCCCGCTCAAATTCCTCATTGAGCCGCCTGAGACCAAAGCGCCGGTTTAAGACCCCAGTCAGCTCATCTATGGCCGCCATAACTTCCAGCCGCTTCATTATAATGGCGTTATAAATGAAAGGTGTGGCCTGCAGAATAAAATTCCTGGACTCCAGGCTGTTGAAATCTTGACGGAAAGGCTCCCGGGAAATCAGGCCGCACACTCCAATCTCTTGGTTCTGGTACTTAAGGGGAATGAGAGCAATATAACGCGGATCAACTTTGCCGATACCAATGTTTAGATGGATCCGGTCACCTTCAATCTCTCCCACTACCAGAGGATTATCCCGCTTCAATAATTCTTGCCAGAATTTATCTTCTATTTTATCTTTGTCAATTTCCACCGCCTGGCTGTGAACCAGCCGAAACTCCCCTCGCTCCAGGACAATCAGAAAACTGCCCTGACCACCGAAATAATCGCTGAAAGTCCTCAGGACTATTTCGGCTACATCTTCCAGCTTCAGACTCCTTTTTAACCTCTCTAAAAATCGATCGGTAGTACGCTCGGTTTCCACAAAATGCACTACCGAGGAAATTAAGCTGTTGAACTGGCCTGAAATCTGGCCCAGAATGTCAGTGGATGAGGTATCTACAAAACAATCATCCGCCCGGCAGCTCTGCTCAAGGTCAGGAGCATTCTGATGGAATTCCAGTTTTTTCTGAAAAAGAGCCATGCGCGAGGCTAAGTTGGAAAGAAACTTATACACTACGCTGCGGAAAATTAAATAATTGCATATCCCGACGATAAGGCCGGCTACGATGCACATGGAAAAATAAAGTGGGGTAAGCACCTTGGCCGCCGGTAGATTCAGAAGCCAGAGGGTGAAAAACGGGAAAATAACACCCATCAGCAGGCCAAAGCCTAACATGATAAAAGATTGGTCTTTTATAACACTTCCCGTTAGGGTCTTCATTTGCCCTCCTTTTCCTTTTTATTATATAAAAAAATAAAAATGGGGACACCTTCTATATTTCCATTTTTCCCACCTATTGCCTCGCCTCCACCCCATTCTTGCTCATCTCTACTCTACCGCACTCTAGCTCCAGCCCCAAATTTCAATTCCTTCAACTCAGCTATAGTTACCCCCCGGAAGATTATTTCCCCCGTACAAACAGTACACTCTCCTTAAAATCACCTTCGCTGGACCCAAATAGAAAGAATTCAAAAATAATATTTTTTGTGATAAAAACCCTCCCCGTCTTTCGTCATATACTATGCAATGCCAAGAAAACCAAGAGTAATAGCGCCCAAGATTTCGCATCACGTTATCCAAAGGGGAAACCGAAACCACTTAGTTTTTTTCAGCGATGAAGATAAAGTTCTCTACAAAAAAATCCTTGGGCATTATTGCCAAAAAGAAAAGGTTAAAATATGGTCATATTGCTTAATGGATAACCATGTACATCTTATAGTTGTCCCTGAGGAAACTGGAAATCTGCGCCGCGCCATAGGGGAAACACACAAAAAATACACCTGGATGATAAACGCCAGAAACAACTGGAAAGGACACCTCTGGCAGGGTCGTTTTATTTCCTATCCTCTAGACGAATGTTATCTGTATAACTGCATTAGGTATGTAGAAAGAAACCCAGTTCGCGCCGGTATTGTATCTAGAGCAGAAGATTACCCCTGGTCAAGCGCCCGAGCCCATATTTTCGGATTAACTGATGAATTATTAAGTCCGTTGCCCCCGGCCTTTCAGATTGAAGATTGGAGAAGCTTTCTGGGGAGCTGCGAAAGCGAAAACGAAATCCAGCCTTTCCGGGAAAACGCCTGCTCTGGGAAGCCACTGGGCGATGACCAATTTATCATCAGATTGGAATCCATTCTAGGGATAAAAATAAACTTCAGACCGCGGGGCCGACCAAGAAAATCTTAAATAAATGGCAAAAATGGGGACACCTTCTTAATTTCCTATTTTCGTCCCCTTAAAAATAGCCACAAATATCTGCGCCCCAAGTCAAAAGCCAAAAAGAAATATTTTTTATTTTACAAAGAGTTAATTCAGACAAATATTCGCCCCTGTTGTTGGCAAAGTATTTATTCCAGTGAATGGCCAGCTTTCACAATCTATATTTCTATTCTTTGGCTGATTTCTCCTGCGCGTCTCTCAATTTCCTTTTCTTCTTCAACAACCCTTTTCCAGCAGCCCGACCCCGACTAACGACATGCTTAATCATTGGCGGCCAGGCCTAAACCATTCCCCGCGTTCTCTACGCTTATCACCCCAAAACAGGTCAAATATTCCTAGGTCCAATATTTATGTCGCGCTAAGTAATCCAGAAGCCAGAGAGCAAAAAATGGAAATATAGATGGTGTCCCCATTTTTTAGAGCTCGAAGCGGTAGGTGAACTTTATCAGGAAGATGTTGTCGCCGGGAGCGGTAAACAGGTTGCCTAGGTCCCGCCAGAGCGACAGCTGCCCGGGGTAGCTGAAATCAGACCGGTTCTGCGTCCATACCAGGTACAGCAACGAGCCCGGCCTGTACTCCCACCTCAGCACC
>CAYQZX010000016.1:0-8350 GCA_964422165.1 uncultured Eubacteriales bacterium
CCCTTAGCCCGCCCGCCCTGTAGGAATAGGACCTCTGAATAAGAAGGGATTGCGACTTCAAATATATATGTCTTTTCATTCTCTATAAAGTAGGAATAGGACCTCTGAATAAGAAGGGATTGCGACGAGCATTGTATCTTCTGAACTTTATCGTGCCAGAATTGTAGGAATAGGACCTCTGAATAAGAAGGGATTGCGACAAGCTTTTCTTTACATTGATTAATTTGCTCAAACAGTAGGAATAGGACCTCTCAATAAGAAGGGATTGCGACCCTTTCTCGGAAAAGTCCGCTTAGATTGAGACTAATGCCTCACATAAAATAGAAACATTTCCGAAACGTTTCTTTTATTGAAATCTTGCTTTTTGTACCACATTATTTAATCAGAAGTTAAATTAAGGCAGAAGGATAATGGCAGGTCGCAAGCTATTTATTATTGCTTATGATATTACTGAAGATAAAAGGCTTAATAGGGTTAGAATATTTCTTAAAGGTTACAGCACTGGGGGGCAAAAATCTGTTTATGAATGTTTTTTAACCGACAGCGAATTAGCCCATATTGCTGATGAGCTAAAAACCCTGATTGATGAGGACGAAGACCGGGTCCATATCTTTCAAGTAGACAGACGTGGCCGCATAATACCTCTGGGTATCGCGCTTTTGCCGCGGGACCCTTCCTATTTTTACATAGATTAATGGAGAGCCTTTATCTATGGGTAGCCTTTATATTGATCGCAAAGATTTAGAAATTAAGGTTGAAGGAAATTCATTAGTTTTTTATCTTAATGGTAAAAGAGAGGGCTCAGCGCCTATTCAGCCTTTGGAAAGAGTGATAATTATTGGGAATCTCTACCTTGAGACCTCGGTGCTGCATAAGCTTTGCTTAAACAATGTCTCGGTCATTTTTCTTTCTGGTAGGCGACTGGCATTTAGAGGTATGCTGCATGGCAGGCTTCACCGTAACGGTCTTTTAAGGCTCAAACAATATGAAAAGAGCCTCAGCCCCTTTTGTCTCATTCTTTCGAGGGAATTGGTTGAAGCCAAGCTCAGACAGCAGATTGCGCTTCTTTCTTACTTAAAAGACCTTAGGCCTGAATTCAAATACGAATTATCAAATTCTGTAAAATCTATACAAGCTATTTTAGAAGAAGTTCTCCGGCTGGACAGCCTGGATTCTATTAGGGGATTGGAGGGTAGCGCCGCTAATTGCTATTTTAGAGCCCTGACTCTGGTTTTCCCGCCTTCATTAAATTTCAAAAGCCGGGTTAGACGTCCCCCAACAGATCCAGTAAATTCTCTGTTATCTCTTAGCTATACCTTACTGCATTTTGAGCTGGTCAGGGAGATAGAAATTATCGGTCTGGACCCTACTATTGGTTTTTATCATTCATTTGATTATGGCCGCGAGTCGCTGGCTTGCGACTTAGTGGAGCCTTTTAGACCAGATGTAGACCGATTTGTTTTTAACTTGATTTATAAAAAGTTACTTAGAGAGAGCGATTTTACTCAAATTGGCAATAATAACCAATCGGGCTGCTATTTAGGCTGCTATTTAAAAAAAAAGAGCAGAAAAAAATATTTTGAGAAATACGAAGAATGGGCCCGAGAAAATCGGCCAATCTGGAAAGAAAGAGTACAAATTTTATCCAGGAGGATATTGAATGGGTAAGACCCTTTATCTTTTTGAGAATGATCGAATTACTGCCACTATAGATGGTCCTTCCATCTGGATAGAAAGACCTATGAAAGCTGGTCAGAGAATTCCATTAAGGCTAATAAGCCGTGTATTTTTAGTTGGAGATATAAAAATTAGCAGCGCGGCTATTTTAGCTTTTGCTGAGCATAATATTCCGCTGATTATAGCCACTAACTCTGGTAAAGATAGAACAGCTTTATTACCCTACAATCATAAGTTACCGAAATATTATAAAGAGCAGAGAGTTATATTAGAGGATAAAAATAATATTAGGCGGTATATGGAATGGGTAGAAACATATAGGAGCCTTATGCAGATAAGAGTAATAAAAAGGTTTCTTCCTGGAGAAAAGATAAGGAATGAAATTGGTGACGGAGATTATAAATTATTGTTGCGCAAGCTTATGCCCCAGGATTTAAATTTTTGGTTTGCTGTCAAAGATACGGTTAGTTATCTTTTGAGAGGGCTTATTATTGAAAATTTAATCAAAGCCAAGTTGGATTTACACATTGGGGCCTATTTCAGGAGAGCAAATTTTGGCTTTGTCATGGATATGAGCTATCTTCTAGAGGCGAAGGCTGACGAACAGGCTATAATGTTTTTCAAACAAAAAGATTATCAGACTTTCTTTCAAAAAGAAAACAATCTGGTCAAGTTAACAAAAGATGGGCATAAGAACATTGTCCACAGGTTTGAAAATAAAAGAGATGCTTTAGATGGACAAATCAATAAAATTATTGATGATTTCTTTAATTTAGTAAGGGAACTTCAGTCATGAAAAGTGTTTATTTAATTGCCTATGATATTAAAGATGATAGACGTTTGAACCGAGTTCACAGGTATCTTAAAGGGCGGGGTATTCATTTGCAAAAGTCCGTGTTCTATTGTCTACTTTCAGAAGAGGATATTAAAAAAGTAAAGCGAGGATTAGCGGAATTGATTGAAGAGAAAAAAGATGATGTCAGAATTTATCCTATATTAGTTGATTTTGAGGCGATAGCTATGGGGCAGGGAGAAAAGGTGCCGGGAGGGGTATGGATTTATCTTGACTGAGAGGAAAATGGTCCATAATATAGAGAGAAGAAGAAGTAGGTTAGTGTTTAGCTATTTTTATAAATAGGATGGCAGCTGTTAAAAAATCAGTATTTTTATTGCTAGATAAGGCTGGAAAAATCGGGATAAAAGAAACGTTTCGGAAATGTTTCTTCGTTAACTCTGTGAGGCATAAAAAATCTTGCCAAAGGGGCTTGTATTATGTAGATAATAAAAGAGTTACAAAAGCTCACGGTAGGAATGGGACCTCTAAATGAGAAGGGATTGCGACAATTCCTCTGGGAAAGCTTCCCGCAGAGCCTGCACCAGGTAGGAATGGGACCTCTAAATGAGAAGGGATTGCGACTTCTTTACATTGAAAAATTTTTTCAAACATCTTTAGTAGGAATGGGACCTCTAAATGAGAAGGGATTGCGACTCAAATTTTACTTTTTCCATTTTTACCCCCTATATTTTTGTAGGAATGGGACCTCTAAATGAGAAGGGATTGCGACCTTCAAGTAATCTGGTAATGAAAAGTCTATCATTAGTAGGAATGGGACCTCTAAATTAGAAGGGATTGCGACATGACCACGTCGCCCGTTACGGGCGAGCTATAGAGTAGGAATGGGACCTCTAAATGAGAAGGGATTGCGACATAACTCTTTCAGAAGTTCGGGATACGCTTCCCGGTAGGAATGGGACCTCTAAATGAGAAGGGATTGCGACTAACAAAAAACAGGAGGTCTAGCCATGAAAGAGTTGTTCGGACTCTTGTTTATTCTGGTTTTTATTCTAATTTTTCTGGCCATTAATATAATCAAAAAATATGGAAATTAGCCATCCGCATGCGGCCCTTGCTATAGAAACAAGACCTCTGAATAAGAAGGGATTGCGATAAGGTTCTGCTCCTTGATAAGGGCTGGTATAAAGTGAGTTGGAAAGGGAAAATTATTCCAATTAAGCAATCTATATTTTTATCCATAATCATTCTTCCCAGGACACGCTTATTTTAAGACTGAAAAGGAAAAGCTGTTTACTAAAAGCTGTAAAAAGGCTATTATTATCATCTTATCGGCTATTAAGCGTAGTTTTTTATTTTTATTTCTCAGGAAGTCATCAGGCAATAGTCAGCCTGGCTCCCTGGCCAAGATATTAAGTCGTAAAATATGCGGCGATTTTTATGTTTCGGAATAGACCATGAAAAATAAAAAAATTAATAGTCTTCTTGCTCTGATCACACTATTTCTTCTTCCAGGTTTTGGACTTCAGGCTGCCGGGCAGAATTCAGTGGTCAAGCTGCAGGCGGTTCGGGTGGATAAACCGCCGCATCTCGACGGTGACCTATCCGACTCGGTCTGGGCTCAGGCTGTGCCTTTCTCCAGTTTCCTGATGGTGGAGCCGGTGCCCGGGTCCGAACCAACTGAAAAAACTGAACTGAGGGTCCTCTATGATGAGAACAACCTCTACCTGGGCATTTACTGTTATGACAGCGAACCGAAGCGAATAGCTGCTAACTCCCTGGCTCACGACCAGACAGGCCGCAGTTATGGTGGCTGGTGGGGAATGGGACGTCAGACATCAAGCACCAGTGATGATGTGGTCAGGGTGTTGATTGACCCCTTTCTGGATAAGAGGAATGCTTATGTCTTTTACATCAATGCCAGAGGGGCCCGGAGTGAAGGCCTGGTCTCTGGGGGCAATGCCAGCCTCAACTGGGATGGCATCTGGGAAGGGAAAGCTCGTATTCTTTCCGACGGCTGGTCAGCTGAAATTAAAATCCCCTTCAAGTCCATTTCTTTCAAAAAGGGCCTGCCGGCCTGGGGTCTTAATGTCGAAAGATACATCCCCAGAAAACAGGAAACCATCAGACTTTCTGGAATTTCCCGCGATGCCAATTTTAATAACCCGATGATGGCCGCTGAGCTGGAAGGAATATCTGGTATCAAGCAGGGGTTGGGAATAACCGTCAGACCTTATGGGCTGGTGGCTGCCCAGAATGACCGGCTGGCTGAGAATCGATACGCCTGGAAAGCCCAGAGTGGACTGGATGTTTACAAAAACATTACCCCAAACCTGGTGGCGGCTCTGACCTACAACACTGATTTTGCCGAAACCGAGGTGGACGAACGCCGTCTCAACCTGACCCGCTTCCCGCTATTTTTTCCAGAAAAAAGAATGTTTTTTCTGGAGGGTTCTGAGACTTTTAACTTCAGTTCCAGCATCAGCTTCTTTCCCTTCTTCAGCCGGCGAATCGGCATTTATCAGGGGCAGCAGGTGCCTATCAACTTTGGAGCCAAGTTTTACGGCAAAGTGGGCAAATTCAATCTCGCGATGATGGATATGATGACCGATGACTTTGGTCCTCTGCCGAAAAATAATCTCCTGGCTGGAAGGGTAACTTACGATTTTCTTTCTGAAAGCAAAATTGGAGTGATTTTTACCAGTGGTAGTCCTGCTGGCGACCGAAACACGCTGGTAGGTTTTGACCTGAATTATTCCAGCTCTCGCTTTGCCGGCAATAGAAATATCTGGCTGGCGGCCTGGGCTGTCTATAACTGGAATGAACTGGAGGGTAAACATCAGGGTTTTGGTTTGCGGGCTAACTATCCAAACGACCTCATCAACGTGGAATCAACTTATGCTTATTACGGAGACGCCCTGGACCCCGGGCTCGGCTATCTGATGCGGCGGGGCATCCAGACTTTTTATTTGAAAATGTCTTACAACCCGCGGCCAAGCCGGGGCTGGCTTGACCGGACAGTGCGCCAGTTTTTCTTTGAAGTCAGCGGGGATTTTTACTGGAAACTGGATGGCAGCCTGGAAACCAGTCGCCTGACCTTTCAGCCCCTTAGCTTCAGGACTGAAAGCGGGGAAAGGTTCAGTGCCAGTGTGGTGTTCAATCATGACGTTCTGCCCTATGATTTTGAAGTAACCAGAGGAGTGGTTCTGCCAGCCGGGCCTTATGATTTTACCAACCTGAGGCTGAGCTTTAATACCGCTACCTACCGACCCTTATCCTTTGACCTGAATTACACGGTTGGGGGCTTCTATTCCGGTCATTACGGCGATTTCAATGCCGGTCTGACCTACCGCTTCCGGGGAAATCTGGACCTGTCTTTCAACACCAATCTGGTCCGCGGGACCCTGCCCCAGGGAAAAATCAAAGAAAATGTTTACCAGCTGAAGCTGGATTTTTACTTCTCGCCGGACCTGGGTTTTATGAATTATATTCAGTATGACACAGTTTCTGGACTTCTCGGCTGGAGTGCTCGCTTCCGCTGGGAAATAAAGCCGGGCAATTTTATCTACCTGATTTATAATTCCAACTGGGAGAGGCGCTGGGATCCAGTTGAACGTTTCTATGCTGCCGGCGACCGCGGGGTTTTTAAGATTACCCTGTCAATAAGACCTTAACCAAAGTTGGTGGCTTCAGTTAGCTTCCTCAGATGACCCTATACCCGGCTTAGGGAAAGCCATTCGATTTTTCCTTAGTCATCAGGGCAGGTTATAGACTGGGGTTATCTGAAGGAGATAACCTTCAGCTAAAATAAATTCATCTGACAGGGCTAATTTTTTAAACACAGCGGTAATTTTCGGAGAAAGGGCAAACCGAAAATTATCTCTTCTTATCTCTTTTCAAACACAACCTTACCGTCCACTATGGTCATAACAACTTCGGTTTTTAAGATTTCCTCTGGAGGAATGGTCATCAGATTCCGGTCGAAAACGGTAATGTCAGCCAGCTTTCCTTTCTTGAGCGAGCCCCGGATGTCAGCTTCAAAAGCTGCATAGGCATTGTTTATGGTGTAGGCTTTAAGACAGTCTTCAACTGAAATTCTCTGTTCAGGAAACCAGCCGCCTTCTGGTTGCCCGGTCAGTGTCTTTCTGGTGACAGCAGCATAAATCAGGTATTTCGGATGCATATGGTATTCAGCGGCGCTGGTCCCGGGCCAGTCTGACCCGAAGCTGAGAATGGCTCCGTTTTCCAGAAGCGACCTGAAAGCGTAGGCTCCCCGGCATCTTTCGTGGCCAATCCTTTCTTCCATCCAGCGCATGTCGTCTGAGATGTGGTAGGGATTAACTTCGGCAATAACGTTTAGAGCTTTAAATCTTGGAAAATCCTGAGGTCTTATGACCTGGGCGTGGATTACCCGAAATCCGGTAAGGTCCACTCCTTCACTCTTAAGTCGTTCATAGAGGTCCAGCATCTCTGCCACTCCCCGGTCGCCGATGGCATGGACGTTGGGAACGAAACCGGCTTCCAGACCGGTTTTAATCAGCCGGTACATCTTTTCCATGTTCCCAACCTTGAGTTCCGGGTCGTCGGAAGTATGATGGCGCCAGTGGCCGTAATTGCCTGGCTGGTCGTTGTAGGGCTCGAAGAACAAAGCGCCATGAGTCCCCATAATGCCGTCAATGTACCCTTTCAGGGCTCCATACCGCAGCCAGCTATCCCTCTGTTTAGTTTTGGGGTGAAGTCCCATGGTCAGGCCCTGCTCTTTAAGCCTGGCTCCGAGAGAAAGGTCCGGTCTTAACCAGACCCGACAGGTGAGCTCTCCGTTCTCCTGCAGTTTCACGAAGCGCTCTATCTGATCCGGTGGAGAGATGTCGTGAATTTCGACAATCCCAGCTTCTCTCAGGGCTTTGAGGGCGGCCCGGTTTTCATTCAGGAGGCGAGTAGCGGATTTTGGCTTTCTGGCCTGGGTTAAGGCCTGAAAAGCCGGTGTCCCGCGAAAAACGATGCCGGTCGGCTGACCTTTGTCATCAAGCTCCAGTCCTTTGAGCAATTTTCTGTCCAGACCGGCGGCCTTGAGGGCCGCAGTATTGGCCAGCCACTCCTGGTAGTCATAACGGCATACAAACACCGGGTTCTCAGGAGTCAGGTCGTCTATCATCCGACGGTGAGGCCGCCAGGGTTCCTTCTTTTTAGGCGACGAGGGCGACCCGACTTCCCCCAGGGCCCATTGTTCATAGGCACCCCAGAGGCCTCCGGTAATCCATTCTCCTTTTTCCAGAAGTCTTACCACCCGGTCAATCTCTTTTCTGAGCCCTTGTTCATCGGAGACTTTCATCAGGTTAGCATCGTTGATTAAAGCTCCAGCCTGGTTAAAGTGGACATGAGCGTCTATTATTCCTGGTGTGACGAAAGCTCTTTTAAGGTCTATCACTCTGGTGTTTGGTCCACGGTATTTAAGGGCCTGCTGGTCTTTCTGACAAACATCAATTATCTTGTTGCCTTTTATTACGAGAGCTGAAGCCTGCGGTAAGTCGGGCTCCATGGTGAAGATGTCTCCGTTGAGTAAAATAAGGTCAGCTACCTCTCGTTTTCCGGAACAGGCCAGACTGAAGGTTAAAAAAACAATTATCAGAATAAGAGTCCCAGCCTTTAAGATTTTTGAAGATTTTCCGGCTCTTCTCATTTTTTCTCCAATCATAAAGTTATCCTGTTTCATCCTTAGCTTTTAAGGATGATGACAATAGAATATTTTATTATAGATTTTCCCTTTTGTTTCAATTAAAAGAATAATTTCAGAGTAAACGAAAAAAACTTAAGCCCTCAGAAGGGATTTTCTGTCGGATAGGGAAGGCTGTCCGGCTGATTGTAATAGATTTCTCTTAG
>CAYQZX010000017.1:0-4363 GCA_964422165.1 uncultured Eubacteriales bacterium
ATAGATGGCCCGTTCACATTTATTGAGGGAAACAGGGTTAGAGAAATGCCTAATCGCCAGATCTCCGAATTCTATGATATGACCCGGGGTGAAGAGGGAAGCCCTCGACCTGGCTGGGCGGCTCCTAACTTTAAGCTTGAAGAAGTGGACCTTGTTTTTACTCGGGAGGCAATCTCTTTTCTAAATCGCAGTTTAAAGGAGAGGCCAGCGCGGCCCTTTTTCATCCTGCTTTGTTTATCCTCACCTCATACTCCCTGGTCACCTCCTGATTTTGTTAAGGGAAAAAGCGGCGATGGTCCTCGGGGAGACCTGGTCGTTCTCGCCGATTGGTGTCTCGGGGAGATAATGAAAACATTGGACTCCTTAGGGATTAGTAATGATACTATCCTTATCTTTACGAGCGATAACGGCCCCCATCCCGGAATTAAAGGTCATAAGTCATCAGGACCCTTACGCGGCTACAAGACTCACATTTGGGAGGGCGGGCACAGAGTTCCTTTTATCGTCCGCTGGCCCAGGCGGGTCAAACCAGGCAGAGTATCTGATGAGCCAATTTCTTTGGTTGATATGATGGCTACTTTTGCCTCTATTACCGGTGCTAAATTATCATCTGAATATGGACCAGATAGCTATGACATCTCTCCCGCTATTTTGGGAGAAAAATATAAAAAGCCAATCAGAGAGGCTATCGTCTCTCATTCAGAAAACGGCACCTTTTCTATTCGGCAAGGGGAATGGAAACTTGTTCTGGACAACAAAACTTCAGGTGGTTGGATGCCTCCCGAAGGGCTTCCTCCTAAACCCGGGTCCCCGGGCCAGCTCTACAACTTAAAGGACGACCCCTATGAAGAGAAGGACCTTTGGGAAAAATACCCTGAAATTGTTGACCGGCTTCAGAGGCTGTTAGAACGTTATAAGCAGGAAGGAAGAAGCGCTCCTCCTCGAAAATGAAAAAAACAACGTCCTGCCCCTCTTTTAGAAGTCAAGTTCCCCGTTTATTTCCCCGTTACTCCTTTCTCGGCAGCCTGCTCTTTTTGATAATCTTATCAACTTTTTTTATGCGGACTGAAGAAAAGGCGATATCTAATACCGTTGCCCAGAAGAGTAACGGACTGCATGGCTACATCAGCTTTGATCATGAACCAATTCCGAAAGAATATGGAGCCGGAATCGGGTTTTATGTAGCTGTCTGGCCCTTGATTGATGAGCCCCTGGCCGGCTTCCAGATAGGTTTACCCAGCACGTGGATTATTCCGGATAATTCTGATAACAAAGATAAGCCTCTCTGTCCGGAAGGTACGCTTGCCCGAAAATGGAAAGAACGAGGTCCCACCTGGAGTTCCGTTTTTCAAACTATTGAGGGCGGAGTGGGCTATTGGGCTGGTAATCATTTTCGCTATGGGCCGCCCAAGTTCAGTATGAACGGCACGCCACAGTGTTATGATTATGAGGTTGGCTCACCAGGCTGGTCATTTTTTTATAGCGATGAAGCTCTGCCAGATAATAGACTTGGCATAGCTCAGCTCAGCAATCGTTTGCTGATTCCTCCAGATGGCATTACCTTTGAAGGCTATCCCAATGGAGAATTCATTGGTTATACCTGGATGGCCCTGCCTTTTACAGACCCAGAGGGAGGCGAGCTTCCGACAGGCGACCAGAGCTGGACCTGTTTTTTAAGTGTGGCCAATTTTAAGGGACCGGTAGCCTTTTTTATTCCGGAAACCTGGAGTAAGATTGCCAAAATATTTAATTATCCTTTTCTCTATGGGCGGGGACTTGATAATCGGCCGGGAATTGCTGGTGGTGGGGCTATTGAGATTAATACCGTGCCGAGATTTGAAGCAAAAGATTCAGCCGGGACAATATACGCCAAATTGCCTAAACTGCAGTTTCCGGTTGATGAACAGGGAAGGACCATAATGGTTGAGGATGTTACTTATTATTCCAAGGCGGCTCTGTATGAAGGCTTCAAAGCCTGGCGGGATAAAGGTGTTTATTGCTCTGGCCGGTTCGAGGACAGAGGAGCTATAAAACCGGCACTTCTGGCCAGACGGACTCGGTATGACGTGGTCGGAAAAGAAATCACTGGAGTGGAAGGCGAAAGTGGATTTTTTGAAACTCGCATTTTTGAAGGAAACCGCTGGGGACTTCAGTGGAAATCAAACATCAAAGGGAAGATGGGAATTTTTCCTCAGTATTATGCTTATGATGGGAAAAAGTATCTGGCTATCCCGAAGGCGAAAGTTCCTTCTGAAACCGGACTGATTCAGCAGAAGTTCAAGCTGGCCAAGCCAGGCAATCCTTATACTTCTCCCTCTAAAGGGGCGTGGACAAACCCCGGTCCTAAAGCTGGGCCGTATAAAGTCAGGCTAGCCGATGGTTCAATTGTAACATATTACTGGTATAGGTTCATTGACCAACCAGCTTTCCAGCAATACCACTGGTCAGCCGAGAAAAAAGAGAAGCTGCAATGTCTGATAAAAAAAATCCATGCCGCCTGGCCGATTGGTCGTGATTACATGGCGCCACCCTCTTACGGTCAACTGGTAAAAATTGACCCGGCTTTAATTGTGACTCCACCACCAGGTCTGGAGGTTGGCTATGTGCCGATTGTTGTTCGGCAAGAGCCGGCTAATAAATAGACAAATAAAACAAATAAGAAATATAGATAGTACTTTAAGTTGAAAATTCGTCGCAGTTCGCTAAGACTTTATCCATGAATTTTAAATTTTCAATGAATGACAGTTTCGCCATCATTTAAAAACAGCGATTTCAGCCAGGCCGGCGTGTCTGGTCTCCTTGGAGACAGAATCTATGATGAAGGCCAGCCAGGTAATCTTTTTTGGCCGAAAGGAAATTTCTCTGGCTGACCTGGCATCATTTGGTAATTCGCCCACTCTCAGGGAAGTTCCATCACTGAACACCAGTAGCCCTGATAAAACCTGGTCTTTTAAGTTGGGCAGGTCAAAAAGCCAGACGCGGCTGACAGTTTCAGGCTGATCCCAGCTCAGACGAATCACGGCTGTTGACTTTTCTTGGCTGACCCATTCGTGCTGATTGATTTCCTCTCGATATTCAATGACCCCGTCCACGGCCCCTTCACCGAAAAATTGCGGAACCTCAGTCATGGGTTTGCTTTTTTCTTGAACTGAAGAAACGCTAACGCGAGCCCGGAGAGCAATATTGTTTTCACTTTTAAGGGGGTCATTCTGTTTCAGGTTAAGGAATGAATTTAAGGTTTGTACATCCAGTAGCTTAATTTCTTGCAGGCACCAGGCATAACGGCTGCCAAGGGGATTGGCGATGGCCCGGTTAGCAAAATAGTCCTTATGAAAATTGGCTGAATAGGAAAGCCAGGCTGTTCGGCCGTCAGCCTGGATAAATTTTGAGGGGAAATTGAGAAAATAGCCCTGAGGCCCGAAATCTCTCATGTAGGTAATTAATCTATAGGGTCCGGTTAGCTCGTCGGCTTCAAGTAGGTAAGAGTTCATGTTCTTAACGCCTGGCCAGCCATCAGTAATGCACATCAAATATTTGCGAAAAGGAGCATTATAGGTAATAGTTGTGCAGCCCATGTGATCATCCCAGACCAACAAAGGCTTTATATCAGAGAAATTTTTGGACCAGACGGGCATTCTTTCAGAGTTGAATCCAGCAAAAAACTCGTAGGCTTTTACACTATTAATGTTTTCAGGAGAAGGTTTTACCCGGGCAAGGTAAACAGCATCCCCGGCAATCCAGCTATTGCCGGCTACCCGGGGAGTCGGGTCGTTATCCAGCGCTCCGTGCCCAACGAGGTAGGCTTTCCCATCCGGGGAGTATTCCAGATTGCGGCCAAAATCAACAAAGTGGGGAGTGCCCATCTTTACCTGATGGCCGTTTTTTCCTGATTCTGGAAAAAGCGGATTCTCGGGCGATAGCGGGCTGGGAATCCAGGTTTTCCCGTAGTCAAAAGAAATTCTGAAGCCTGGAACGGGACCACAGATAGCCCAGCTGTATTCCTCTCGGTATTCCGGTTTAGTAAAGTCAAAGTCTATGCCATAAGTCCCGTAATACCAGATTCCGTTATAGACCAAGTTGGCACTGGGGTAACGGCCGCCGTAAGGCAGAGCCGAGGCTGGCTGCGTGCCTAGAGACTGGATGACCAGGTTCAGAGGGTCATTACCAATTATTTTCGCGTTGCCTGTGCGAGCCTTAACCCCGCCAGAAGAATGACAGCTTTCCTTTCCGATTTCTCCGTCGGTCCAGCCGCTGTACATATTCTCGTCCTCGGCCCAGGAAGGATACCAGGTGTCGGCGTCAGTGTAAGTAGCATACCGTCCGGTAAAAGCAATTCCTTTTATACCTTTAGAAGGCTCAAAGG
>CAYQZX010000018.1:0-2644 GCA_964422165.1 uncultured Eubacteriales bacterium
ATCTGGCTGAGAAACCCGAGCGAAAAAGCAGCTTTCTGGTTTTACCACAGCGTGTTTCGTCGCAGCCGACTGCATCGCAATCGGGTTATGTCTTACCTGGGGGTTGGGGTGGCTTTTACCCTGATTATGCTGGCTTCAACGGGAAAGTATTTCTGGAAATATCAGTCTGGAAACATGCTGTCGCTGCCTCTGGTTTTAAGCTTTTTTATGCTGGTCGGGGTGAGGGATGCGGTCAACATTCCGGTGAACTTTGAAGCTAACTGGGCTTTTCGGCTCACAGAAAACCCTGAAAGATGGCACTATTTTTCAGCCCTAAGGAAAAGTATTTTTTTATTTTTTCTTCTTCCTCTTTATGGGGTGTTATTCGCTTTTTATAGCACAATCTGGAACTTCAAGGCTGCCGGGTTTCATTGCCTTTATGACCTGGCCTTTGCTGTATTGTTGATGGAACTACTTTTCTTCCAGCACAGAAAATTTCCTTTTGCCTGTTCTTACCTTCCGGGTAAAAGCCAGCTTCATATTTTGTGGGTTATTTATCTGTTTTCATTTCTGGCTTACATCTTCATCCCGCGCTGGCTGGAGCCAGAAATTCTGGCCAGTACCAGGCGCTTTGTGGTTTTTTATGCCATCTTTATTCTGATGGCCGCAGCCCTATGGCTCTACCATAAGTTCATATTCTATCCGAAGCAGAGTTTGATTTATGAGGATAACCCTGAACCTTCTATTGTTGAACTTTTCCACGCTATGTGAGAAGAATGATGTTTCTATTTTTTGTATTAGATTGGCCCAGATGTGTCAAATTATAATTACAAAGCTTAAAAACTAAAAAGACTCAATAATTTAAATGAAAAAGATAGAGCGTGATTTGTTTTTGCATTACACACTAGGCCATAAGGCCCAGCTTCTAATGGGTTCTTTATATATAATTGTTTTATCTCTTTTTTCACTTCCTACACCATATCTGCTCAAGGTGTTAGTAGATAGTGTATTGCCAGCTAAAGATGTTAAGCTGTTGAACCTTATCATATTAGCTCTGGTGGGAATTCAGGTAGCCAGGTTGAGATTTTCATATTTATCCAATTATTATTTTGGGGTGTTCAACCAGGAGGTGCTAACCAGGATAAAAAAAGACCTTTTCCAAAGGCTTTTACGCCTGCCCCTTTCCTTCTTTGACCGACACCAGTCGGGGTATATTTTGTCCCGGGTCAATGAGGTGGAAGGACTGAGCCTGTTTTTCTCCAATACCACAGTGAGGTTGGCTCTGAGCGTGCTGGAGTTTTTATTCTCTTTGGTGATCTTGTTTGCCTTGAATTGGAAGCTAACCCTTATTGCCCTTGGAATCCTGCCGTTATTATACATGGCTACCAAAAATTATTCTGGGACTCTCAGGAAATTGAGCCGGGAGGTGATGGAGAAGGGTGCGGTAGTCTCAAGCCGGGTGCAAGAGACACTAAGCGGGGTGGAGGTGGTGAAGGTATTTAACTCAGAGGAGCGGGAAACAAGCCGGCTACACAGCCTTCTGGATGAGTTGAAGCAGGTGAATATCTGGCGCACAGTCAAGGCCACGTTGTCTTCAGAGCTTCTGGGATTGATAGGGGCTTTGGGTGGATATGTCATATTATGGTACAGTGGATGGGATATAATCCGGGGCGGGTTTACGTTGGGGAGCTACATAGCCTTTTCTGGGTATTTAGCCCGATTGTATGGGCCAACGCAGATGCTGGCCTCAGCGGGGTTGCTCTTCCAGCCCGCCTTCACAGCTCTTGACCGCTACCGAGAGCTAATAGAAGCTTTCGGTGAAGAGGATAAATATGGCGGAAAGAGGGTTGATAAGCTTCAGGGCGAGATAGTGTTTAAGGATGTTTACTTCAGCTATGATGGGTCAAAACCGGTGTTTGAGGGGCTGAATCTCAGAATAGCCGCAGGTGAAAAAGTTCTTATAATAGGTCCGAATGGTTCTGGCAAAAGCACCCTGATGAAGCTGATCCTGGGACTGTATCATCCCCAGCAAGGTCAGATAATGATTGATGAGTATAACATTAAAGAGCTATCGCTCCCATCGCTTCGGGAGAGGATAAGCTTAGTTTCTCAGAATGTGTTTCTGTTTAATGATACTATCTGGAATAACATCCTTTACAGTCGGCCTGAGGCAACAGAGGCTGAGGTAAGACGAGCAGCCGAGCTTTCTGGTGCAGCCGAGTTTATAGAGAAGCTTGATGGTGGGTATGACACCATAGTCGGGGAGACAGGGAAAAAACTTTCAGGCGGGGAGAAACAGAAGATAGCCATAGCCAGGGCTATACTGAGGGAAGCTGATGTTCTTATTTTTGATGAGGCCACAGTCCATCTGGATAGGGAATCAGAGGAAAGGATTAGAAGGCTGATCAATGATTATTTTTTAAATATAAGACTTCCCTGATAATCTCGCACAAGAAGTGGGACATATCAGGGATAGATAGAATAATAGAATTAGAAAAGGGAAGAATAATCAGACAAGAACATGCCGACGGGTCGAGCAGGTGCGAAAGCAGGGCTTAGTGATCCGGTGGTCCCGTATGGAAGGGCCATCGCTCAACGGATAAAAGGTACGCCGGGGATAACAGGCTAATAGTCTCCAAGAGCTCACATCGACGAGACTGTTTGG
>CAYQZX010000019.1:0-7558 GCA_964422165.1 uncultured Eubacteriales bacterium
TCTAACCCCATGTCCTTGCCTCCTGACTAATATCACCCCAATATTTAAGGGCTTTACCAGCCAGAGGGCAATATAATTTCGTGTAGATTTTCTCGTGAGGCAACGAATCAATTTCGTATAGATTTTAAGTGAGGCAATTCGAATCCTTGCAATATCCCTTGTTTACATGTATAATAAAGATGACCTCATAATCTTGTTGCGTTCAGAGGTCAAATTTAATCCAAGGAGGAAAGGATGAAGAATCTTGTCAAAAATGTTACTGTAATTGCCGTTTTAGTGCTCTTCTTGGTCATGACGACCACTCCCTCCGTAGCCGGGGTAAAATTTGGAGTGAAGGGAGGAATTACGCTGGCCGACATTAAAGCGGTTCCCGATACCTTTTCAGGGTATAAGTGGGAAAACAAGACGGGACTGGCTGGTGGCATTTCCATGGAACTCGGCCTACCTAAGGGTTTTTACCTCCAACCAGAATTGCTTTATGTCCAGAAGGGGGCAAAGATATCTTTTTCGGAGGAAGGTGTTACAGGGACTATTAAGACCAACATTAATTATATAGAAATACCATTGCTTTTTAAGTACAACCTGATTACCGGTGGCCCAACTGTTCCTTCGGTCTACGTTGGCCCGTTTGTTGGATTTAATACTAAGGGCGAATTTGTTATTAAAGCAAATGGTTATGAGGAAAGAGAAGATATTAAGGATGATTTGAAAAGCACCGAATACGGTCTGGTTTTTGGCCTGGGTCTGACTCAGAATCTGGGTGTATTGAAGCTTACTCTGGATGCCAGGTATGACCTGGGTCTTTCTAACATCATCAAAGAAGTTGAGGGACCCGAATCCATTAAGACCAGAACCTGGCTGTTTATGGTCGGGCTTTCTTTCTGAGGGCGTCTCAGCTCAAGTTAAAAAAGTTAGAAGAGAGGGAAGGTCGTTGAGCCTTCCCTCTTTTATTGTAAGCCATCCTTCGGCCCTGGACTGGTGAGGGATGAACCGTTTCCATTATATTTTTTAGAGCAGGAAACTTTTGCCGTACAACTTTTTTTCCAAACATACGGTGCTAATTATAAAATAAGCCCTGAGCCCATCTTGTAGTTCTAAAAAATTATGTTGTGTTTTTTTCACCATTTTCTTAAGATTTTCTAAAGAATTCTTAATGAATTTGGGTTAAAAAATAATTTAATTTTTAAAACAAAGGAGGAAAAATCAGAATGAGAAGAAAGCGTAGTGGTCTTGGAGTGTTTTTATCTGCAGCCTTACTGCTGGGACTGATGGTTTTTCAGGCTGAGGCTGGACTGAAATTCGGGGTGAAAGGTGGCTTGGCTCTGGCCAATATCAAATCAGTACCTGAGACTTTTGAGGGCTTCAGCTGGGAGACGAAGCGTGGTCTGGTGGGAGGTGTTTCTCTCGAGCTGGGGCTTCTCGGCGGATTTTCGCTTCAGCCTGAAGTGCTTTATGTCCAAAAAGGGACGCAGTTTGATTTTGGGATTAATGGATTTTCGGGAAAATTTGAAACCCGGGTTGAAACAATTGAGGTCCCGCTGTTGTTGAAGTACAAGCTTATTTCGGGCGGTCCGACTATCCCCTCCTTTTATGCTGGCCCGTTTGTTGGTTTTATCACCAAAGCGGAGAACCTGATAAAAGCGGAAGGCTATCCCACTGAAAGAGAAGATATCAAAGACGATCTGACCAGTACTGAGTATGGCCTGGCTTTTGGGGCTGGTCTGATTCAGAGCCTTGGGTTAGTCAAAATTACTCTCGATGCTCGCTATGATCTGGGACTCTCCAACGTTATAAAAGTAGTGGAAAATGGACCGGAGTCGGTAAAAACCAGGACCTGGCTGTTCATGGTTGGGGTTTGTTTTTAATAAGTCTTAAGAAACGTTCGGACTAAGGGAAGGGCATTTCTGCTCTTCCCTTTTTTATCACCAGAATTTCTTATAACGAACGCCACCTTAATTTATTCTTTTCAACAATAATTATCGGGTTGGCAAAGAAGAAAATAGAGATGGCTGCTTTTTCGATTACAGTCTATTATGGTTTAGACTCCGGGTGAAAAATTTTAGACTGGTGAACCTTGTAAGAATTCGGGTATCTTGGAGGCCGAATTTTTTGAATAATTGAGAAAACGGTTACAGTCGGCTTATTAATTTTTGACAATAAAATTAAAAGGATAAGCTAAGTTAAGAGGGGAGCAAAAATGTTTGAAACGCACCCTGAGCCAGCCTGTCGCCTGGTGTTTGATATCGGAAAATTAATGAAAGATTATCCTCCGAAGATATAGCACCCGAACAAAAAAATCGTTTTTGAAATAGTCTGGCTGCCCGGCTCCAGGTCGGAGGAAAACTAATTTTTAGCTGCTGGAAGGCTATCTAACTGCCAGGCTAAATATTTGTACCAAGAAATTACTGCCAGAAGGGAAAAATTGAAAGTAGATAAGGTTCTTAATCAGGTTGAAGAGCTTGGGTTTAAATGGGGTATTGGTGACGGAAATTAGTTTGCGATGGTCCCTTTCAAGTTAGGTTCAATTCAAATGATGGAAATTAAAAAGTTTGTTATCTTTTTTTACTTAAGCCTTAAAGGTTAGTTTCACGCCGGGCACGACCCAGTCAATGTGCACGGGAACGTCGTTCTGCCCGCCCATACCTTTGCTGTTGCCGTTGGCAAAGTGGGCAGAGCCGAAAATTTTTTCCGCTACCAGGGTGTTCCAGCCTTTTTTCGCCACGTACTCGCCCGTGATGTTGGGGTTTGTTCCAATTCCCAGTTCGGCCACAATATCAAAGTCCTTCCCCCCGAAAATAAGGGGCTTAATTTCCTTTTCAGCATACTGCTGAGCTTCCTCGGTTTCGCCTTTTACCTCCACAAATCTTCCTTTTTCTATTAAAAACTTGAGCCTAAACTTAAGCGGGCCTGAGCCGCCCCAGCCAGCCGGCACGGTGAAGAAGCCACTGGTGTTCCCTTCGTGAACAGGCACTACGTAGGCTTCAGCTCCGGGCAGGTTGCCAAATTTTCCGGGTTCGGTCAGCAGTCCGCTGGAAACATGGACCAGATTCGGGTCAATTTCAACAGTTATATCCGTGTCTTCGGCTACCACTCTTACGTAACGGCTCTGTCTGAGCTTTTCCGCCACAGCCACGGTTTCCTGGTGAAGCAGGTTGTAGTCCACGTCCATCGGTCCGCCTTCTTCAAACATTTCCAGGGTGAAACCCGGCATGCTGGCCACGCGGGAACCTTTATCGGTCTGAGTTTTCCGGAATCTGGTGTGAGTCAGGGAAAAGACCGTTGGCAGGAAAATGATTTCTTTAAAGCCAATTTTTTCGTAAAGTTCAGGTGTGGCATCCATGCCACTTCGTGGCTCTTCAGGTACATAACTCAGAAGTTCGACTTCCACCCCGGCCTTCTTAAAAACCTCGTACATTCTGTGGCACAGGGCAGTCGAATCTTCAAACTTCTTCCGGAATTTTTCTTCAAATTTCGGATTCCACTCCTGCATAACTATAGCTACATTTTCTCCCTCTTTGTATCCCATGTTAACTTTTAGGGCATTGATTATGGCCTGGTCAATTTTGTTCATTTTTTTCTCCAATTAATTTTAAGTTTTCTATTTTATCTAAGATTTAATTTTAGTTTATTTCAAAAAAAAGACATTATCAAATTTATTTTGCTAAATCCACTGGCTACCAAATCCTGAGGTTTCTATGAAGGTCTTTATGAGAAGTTTATAATAGGTAAGATAGCCCGGAAAAAGGCTAAGGAATTATACCTCGGCAGAGTTCAGATGGAATAACCTCTCCAGCTTGATAAACCGCGCCCCTAAGAATAGAGCGTTTAGTGAGATTTTAAGGCAATTAGGGGAAATTTTTTTGGACAAATAAATATATAAAATGGCTGGTGCCAGTTGTCAGAGAAGGGGCTTTCCTACAGGATATTTTTTCCTCAGTATAAACTGTCCCTACTGCTAAAAATAATTCTTGACTTTATTAATTATTATAACTAACTTACTTACTGAAAGAAATTAATCAAGATGAGTTTTTTGTATCTTAAAATCTGGATGTTGAGTTCTCTTTTCTTAACTCAGGAGAAAGGCTTTTTTCCGTATTTTCTCAAATCGATAATAAAAATTTATCCCGCGGAAGTGTTTATAAAGTTAGAGTTTATGAATTGATAGATTTAGATCAAATATTATTTATCAAGATAAGGAGGAAAATTAAATGAAACAAAGAAATTGGGGAGTTTTTATTTTCATATTATTTATCTTTTTCATTTCCATTTCAGTCGCCAGGGATTTGATAGCCGACTTAATTCCTAAGACATTTAGAAGTCCTGACGTTATGTCGCCAGCATCAGAGAAATATAAAGTTCCGGAGAGGGGTTTTATAAGTTCAGAGCCAGCTGAAACCTGGGAGCAGGGGCTTATAACCGGGAATGGGACTATAGGGGCAAATGTTTTGAGCCGACCTTTGAATGAGACGATAATTTTTACTCATGAGCGTCTGTTTCTACCGCAGGGCCCTCCTTATATGCCACCTCCTGATACCGGTATTCGTTTGTTTGAGATTCGACGACTGATAGACCGGGGGCTATATCGACAGGCACAGCAATTAGCCTTTGATCTTTCTGGGCAATCTGGATTTATGTATCCGGACCCATTTGTTCCGGCTTTTGATCTTAATATACAAATGGGGGAAGCTAACGAAATCAAAAATTACAGGCGCTCGGTTGATTTTCAAACTGGAGAGGCTTCAGTCTATTGGACGGATTACACCGGGGATTTTCAACGGCGGCTCTTTGTATCCAGGGCAGATGGTCTGGCCGTTTTATTAATAGCCGGTCCGGGGAAGGGTGCAATTAACTGTAAGCTGAAACTCAAGCCACGAGAACCAAGTAAAAAACTTGACCCTCGCCAGTTAGAATCTTCGGCTAAAAGATTTGAAAGTCATGTTGCTGATATTAAAGTTAGTGCTGATAAAAATACTCTGACCTGGGAAAACAGTTTTACCAAAGCATATCCTGGAAGTATTCACCGGCTGGAAGGGGTGGCGTATGTAATACCGGAAAACGGAATGATTAAGGCCGAGGGTGATACTCTGGTTGTTACTGGAGCTGATCAGGTCCTGGTTTTTATTGATCTTGAGGTAATCTATGATCCCCAGCAATCGAAGATTAACGATATGAAAAACTACATGTCTGGACTACCGGCAAACTACGACACTCTTCTAAAACGTCATGCCAGAATTCACGGGGAACTTTTTAACCGGGTGCGACTGGATTTAGGTGGAGGACAGGATCACAATTTGACAACAGAAGAGCTGCTGGCCAGGTCTACCAATGAGAATTTAAATAAGGCACTGATTGAGAAAGAATTTGATGCGGGAAGGTATAATATCATTTGCAGCATTGGCGAGTTACCTCCAACTTTACAGGGCAAATGGGCAGGAACCTACAATCCCCCCTGGGCCAGCGATTTCACCCACAATGGTAATGTGCCTTCGGCTATTGCCAGCCTTTTAATGGGCAATACTCCAGAGCTCATGCTGGCTTATACTTCATACATGGAATCGATTGTTCCCTATATGGAAATAAATGCCAAACATATGTTTGGAGCAAGAGGTATTGTATTGCCTTCACGCTCAACAACTCACGGATTCAATAATGCCCTGAATGCTAATTTTGCGGGCGGCTTCTGGGTGGCGGGGGCTGCCTGGGCAGCTCATTTTTTCTATGATTATTATTTATATACAGGCGACCGAAACTTTCTGGCCAATCACGCACTTCCATTTATGGAGAAAGTTGCCATATTCTTTGAAGACTATTTGTATGAGGGACCTGATGGAAAATACATTTTCTCTCCGACCCAATCTCCGGAAAACTTCCCTGCCAATACTAAAGTACAGGCTTCCTTCAATGCCACTATGGATGTGGCTGCGGCCAAGGAGCTTTTGAATAACATTATCGCGGCTTCGCAGGAATTGGGAGTTAATCGAGACAGGATTCCTGTCTGGCGGCGGATGCTTGAGAAAATGCCGGACTATATGATTGATGAGAAATTAGGCGTGGTTAAAGAATGGTTAACACCTAAACTGGAAGAAGAGCTTAATCACAGGCATTCATCTCAGCTTTATGCCCTGTACGACGGATTACCGGAAGAAATTGCCCAAAATCCAAAACTTAGGGATGCTTTCAAGCGGATTATTGAGATCAAGCTGGAACAACACTGGAAGAAGGGCAGTGGCTTTATGTCCTTTGGCCTGGTGCAACTGGGGCTGGCTGCGGCCTCACTTGGCGAGGGCGAGCTGGCTTACCAGTGTCTGACTCATCTTGTTAACCGATACTGGCTTAATAATCTGGCTTCCATGCATAATCACAAGTCTCTCTTCAATATGGATATAAGTGGAGGAATGCCGGCAGTAATTATCAAGATGCTGGTAGACTCCGAACCAGGAAAGATAAGAATATTGCCAGCTCTTCCGGCTGCCTGGCCATCAGGGTCAATAGAAGGGGTACTATGCCGGGGGCAGATACAAATCAAACGCCTGAACTGGAATGAAGACCGGATTCTTGTAAACCTTGTTTCAGCCAAGAATCAGACAATTACACTGGAAACACCCGCCGAAATAAAGAGCTTCTCCGTGAAAAAAGGGAAAATTTCCATTCAGAAAACCGATAAAAACAATAGTCGCTGGATCTCTCTTCCAGCTCAGCAGGAAGTGGAATTAGAAATAACGAAAGTTAGAAATAACGCTAAATAAGCATTTGCTTTTTCTGAGTGGCTTTATTAATCTGCTCTAAAAATTAGGTGCCTATAATTATATATCCCTGCTTAGCTGTCAACTGTCAGTTTAGTTCTTGTAGTTTAAACAGGCCTACCATCATCAGATTTATGGTAACAATAAGATTTATCCATTCATAGCTTCCAACAAAACCAGGTTGCCTGGGTTTGCAGGAAATTAAACAAGAACATCCTCTTCCCTCTCTTTTTCTTTACCAGTCTCTTTTTAAGGGTCTTATAAACTCAAGACAACCCAACTTTTTCTTATTTATCTGATAATTTAAGGGAACGCCATACCAGGAAAATTCCCAGGGCTGATATGCCGACTAAGCTGAGCAGGTAAGAAGGACTGGAAAAGACATGAAGAATTTTCACCTCCGCGAAGGCCAGAGTGGCAAAGAAAATCCCGATGATGGCTTCTCCAGCAATCAGGCCCGAAGCCAGCAGTGTGCCCTGGTTGCTGGCCCGTTCTTTTGCGGCCGGTTCCAGCTTTCTCTTTTCCATTGCCTTTTCCAGAATTCCTTTGAAGACCCCGCCCAGAAAGATGGCAAAAGAGGTGTCAATCGGCAGGTACATTCCGACGGCTATGAGCATCGGGCTTCGCACCTGCATCAGAATAAGGGCAAAGCCCATAAACATCCCGGCCAGAATCAGGATCCACTCGGTTTTCCGCTCAAAAATTCCTCTGGCCACAGCAGCCATCAGACTGGCCTGGGGAGCTGGAATTTTTTCTCCGCCGAGGCCGGCCCGGGTTTTCAGGATTTCATTCTGAACTTCAGGGCTCAGAGCTTT
>CAYQZX010000020.1:0-3179 GCA_964422165.1 uncultured Eubacteriales bacterium
CCTGGAGCAGCTTAAGAGCTGGCCGCTGCTTAAAGGCTACCGCGGGAAACCGCCGGTCAACATTGACAGGCTGATTGAAATCATCATCCGATTTTCCTACCTGGTGGCCGATTACCCGGAAATTAAAGAAATTGACATTAATCCTCTTCTGGTCAGCCCGGAAGAGGTTATTGCTCTTGATGCCAGAATTGTAGTAGACCTGAGTGTTTCTCCAGAAAAAGTTAAACGTTATGAGCACCTGGTGCTGAGGCCTTACCCAGAGGAGTTCATCAGAAAAACCAGAATGCGCGATGGAACAGAAATCACCCTGAGGCCCATTCGGCCCGAAGATGAACCCCTGTGGTTTGAACTTCTCGGCAGCTGCTCGAAAGAAACCATTTACTCCCGCTTCCGCTATTTCTTCTTCTGGCAGTCGCATGAGGTGGCTTCAAGGTACTGCTACATAGATTACGACCGGGAAATGGCCATCGTGGCCGAGCTTCAGGATGGAAACAAACGCCGGATTTTGGGCATCGGACGTTTGACCGCTGACCCGACCAGGACCGTGGCCGAGTATGCGGTGCTGGTTCAGGACGACTGGCAGAACAAAGGGCTGGGCGGGCTGCTCACCGATTACTGCACAGAAATTGCCCGGGCCTGGGGTGTGAAAAAAATCATCGCCTACACCACCACCGACAATCCGCGGATGATTGCCGTTTTTAAGAAACGGGATTTTGAAATTCGTCAGGACCCGCAGTCCACGCTGGTGGAAATCCAGAAGACCCTCTAAGGAACGCCGGGCATTCCATCAGATGGCTTCGCGCCAGATTACACAGCCACGCTCCAGGCATTAATACCAATCATCACAGAGCTCAATGGCCGGCTTTAATTCCCAAAAGGACAGGTCAGGTATACACAGAGAATGTTAATTAAAAATAAGGAAAAGTAAATTGAAGTCATATGCCCTGGATTTAGAAAAAATTAAAAATGCCGTCAGAATTGAGGAATACTTGCTGGCTTGCTGATACGCCCATCGAGAACGATGATTTTTAAAAGCCTGTGGTTTTGGACCTGACAAAAGAGATTTTTTGAGGAACGGGTTGGGGTAATACTAATGCAACAAATTTGCCTTTTACTTCTCTGTCTTGTCGGCTGCGGTGAATAGACTAACCGCTCGCAATTTGCTATAAATACAAACATTATGGTGAGGAAAATAATTGCAAGGTCATTAAGATTGGCAGCCATTCTGGTTGGCTGGTGGTATGTTCTTTTGGTGACAGCTCACAGCCTGCCGGCCCAGGGTAACCAGAGTAAAGAAGATGAGAAAGTCAGCCTGAATTTCAGTGGCTTCATCAAAACTGACGTTCTTTATGATACCAGGCAGACTGTGAGCATCCGCGAGGGACATTTCCTGCTCTACCCCAAAGACCAATTGCTCGACCCCGAGGGCCGTGACCTTAACGCCAGGGATACTTTTCATATCCTTTCCATCCAGACCAGATTGGCCCTTAAAATTAAGGGACCGAAGGCTCTGGGTGCCAGACCTACGGGTTATGTTGAGGGTGAATTTTTCGGCCATTCTGACCCGGACATAAACGGCTTCCGCCTGCGGCATGCTTACCTGAAGCTCAATTGGCAGAAAGCCGAGTTGATGTTCGGCCAGTTCTGGCACCCGATGTTCATCACCGAAAGCTTCCCGGAAGTGGTTTCCTTCAACACCGGCGCCCCCTTTGAACCATTTTCCCGGGCCCCGCAGATACGCTTCACCTGGACTGAAAAGAAAGTTTCGTTTTCTCTAACCGCCCTGGCGCAGCGCGATTTTGCTTCTACCGGGCCGGATGGGGTGAGTACGGTTTACTTTCGCAACGCCGCCTTTCCGGAACTGGATTTTAAGGCTGCCTATTCAGGCAAAAGTTTCCTGGCCGGAGCCGGTGCAAACCTGCTGAAAATTGTTCCCCGCCTGGCCACTTCAACCGGTTATCAGGCCAACGAATCTGTGACATCGGCCGCAGGTTATGTTTTTGGACGTCTTAAGACCAGTGCCTTAACCATAAAAGCCCAGGCCGTCTACGGCGGGAATCTCCACCATCTGACCATGCTCGGTGGCTACGGGGTTAGCGAAATCGGAGACCTGCCGGCCCTCAGGTGGCAGTATGCTCCAGTTAACACCGGCTCAGCCTGGGTTGAGTTACAGACCAACGGCAGCCAGTGGCAGGCCGGGCTCTTTGCTGGCTACTGTAAAAATTATGGAGCCAGAAAAGAAATTATTGGCCCAGTCTGGAGCCGAGGTGATTCAATTGACCACCTATTCCGGCTTGCCCCGCGCCTTATCTTTAACGCCGGCAAAGTCCGCCTGGCTCAGGAAATTGAACTGACTTCTGCGGCCTATGGCCCCCGGGACCTAAGAGCCCGGGTCAGCCCCGAGCGCACAGTGACCAACCTGCGCCTGCTTCTTGCCGCCTACTACTTTTTCTGAGAATTCCAGATTTTTTGTGCTCTGGTGGCAATTTAGATCAGGTAGTTAATATCTCAATTCGGGTGAAATTTCTCAGGTCAAAAAGCCCAGTTAATACATTGTATGTCGACTCTTTGTCGACATACTACGCTTATTTATAAATATTGTCAGTGAAATTTTTCTGAGGTTAAAATCGAATATCAACGAAACAAAAAGGAGCACCTTTAAGTGTAACCCGATTTTTGCCGACTTTTTTTCTTAAAGCTTCAGTCAAAACGAGTAAATATTAAACACTTTAATTTGACATTGAGCATGCCAATTTGCACCCTGCTTCTTACCCGAAAACTTTAGCTTGGGACTGAAGGTGTTAACCCAGATCTTCTGCACTCCGCCATAGGGGTCATGGGCCGCAGCATAAACCATGTTCCCCATATCATCGGTCACAAGGCGCGTAGAGCCAATCTGGTCGGTGGTGTAGTAATAATACTTGTCAGTCTGAGGCTGGTACTCAGCCACCATCTTCGCCCCTATGTATATGTATTCCCTTAAACATATCCCATATCCATCATACTCAGCCAGCAACCGCCCGTCAAACTATTGAGCTATCAATTGCCGGTTATTTTCTTTAAATTGATTTCTTGTTTATGCTGACGCTTCTTTTTTGCCTCCACTAAATACTATAATTAAGCGCTCATTTAATTCTCAAGCAAAAGAATTTATTTCAAGGAGCGGTAAGTCATGCCTT